>QFZU02000193.1 GCA_003260025.2 Microbispora triticiradicis
ACCACCGCCACACCCAGAACCTCCCCGCCACCAGCCTCGCCTGGGGACTATGGGCCCACACCAGCACCCTCACCGCCGGACTCACCTCGGTGGACCAGGCGCGGATCAGGCGGACCGGGCTCCGGCCGCTGACCGCGGACCAGGCACTCGCCCTCTTCGACGCCGCCGCGTTCGGAGACGCCGGCCTGCCCCTGGTCGTCCCGACCGGTCTCACGACCACCGCGGAGGCGCCGCCACCCCTGCTGCGGGGAGTCGTCCGGCAGGCCCGCCGCGCCGCGCGCGGCGCGGCGTCCGCGGGTTCCTCCCCCACCGCCCGGCTCACCGGGCTTACCCCCGAGGAGCGGAGCGCGGCTCTGCTCGACCTGGTCCGCACCGAGGTCGCCACCGTCCTCAGCCACCCCGACCCCCACACCATCCCCCCCGACCGCCCCCTCATCGAACTCGGCCTCGACTCCCTCACCGCCGTCGAACTCCGCAACCGCCTCACCACCACAACCCACCTCCGACTCCC
>QFZU02000194.1 GCA_003260025.2 Microbispora triticiradicis
CCGGCGCACAAGCAGATCGTGAGTATGGCGCGGGCGTTGTCGCATTCGGCGCGGTTGATCATCATGGATGAGCCGTCGGCGGCGCTGGCTCATGACGAGGTGGACAACCTGTTTCGGGTGATCCGGGATCTGACCGCGCAGGGGGTGGCGGTGATCTATATCTCGCATCGGCTGGAGGAGATCCGGCAGATCGGGGATCGGGTCACGGTGCTGAAGGACGGGCGGACGGTCGCGGTGGGGTTGGCGGCCAAGGACACGCCGACGCAGCAGATCGTGGCGCTGATGACGGGGCGGAACGTGGAGTATGTGTTCCCGCCGCGCCCGCAGGTGGGGGCGCATGAGGGGCGCGATGAGGTGTTGCGGGTGGAGAACCTGACGCTTCCGGGGCGGTTTGCGGATGTGTCGTTCAGCATCCGGGCGGGGGAGATCGTCGGGCTGGCGGGTCTGGTGGGGTCGGGTCGTAGTGAGATCGTGGAGGCGATCTACGGGGCGCGGCGGGCCACTGGGCGGGTGGTTTTGGACGGTCAGGTGGTGCGTCCGGG
>QFZU02000195.1 GCA_003260025.2 Microbispora triticiradicis
TTGACCTTGGCCTGGATCAGCGACTCCACCGCCGAGATCTGCTGGTTGATGTCGTTGGTCGGCTCGACCGCCTTGAGCTCCACATCGGAGTACTGCTTGGCGGCGTCCGCGGCGTTCTTGCTGATCGCGGCGATCCAGCCGTGGTCGGCGGCCGGGGCCGAGAAGCCGATGACGACCTTGTCGCCGGGGGCGTCGTTGCCGCCGCTGGCCGCCGCCGCCGGCGCCGCGGCCGGAGCGCTGGCCTGCGCGGCCGGCTCGTTGCTGGTGCAGGCGGTGATGAGGGCGCCTGCGCCGATGACGGCTCCGCCGAAGAGGAAGCCCCGGCGGCCGGGGTTCTGCGTCATTTCTTTCTCCTTGCAGTGGGGATGGACGTGCTGACAAAGGGCGTGAGAGGCCGGGACCACGGCCGTGGGGCGGTGGCCAGGCGGAGTTCGGGGGTCAGGTCGCTGATTTGAGGCTTTGCCGCTGCAGCAGCACGGCGGCGACGATGATGACGCCCTTGGCGACAAGCTGGTCGGCGGTGTTCAGCCCGTTGAGGATGAAC
>QFZU02000197.1 GCA_003260025.2 Microbispora triticiradicis
CCTCCCGCAACGCGGGCACGGCCGCCGGGTCGGCGACGGCCACCGTCTCCGCCCCCGTCTCGGCCGCCTGCCGCGCGAGCAGGTCGGCCCGCCCGCCGCCCGCCGCGAGCGCGGTCACCCGGAACCGTCCGGACGCGTGGGCGACGACGTCGAGGGCCTGGGTGCCGATGGAGCCGGTAGAGCCCAGCACGACGACTGACCGGGGCTGCGGCGAGGATTGGGAGCTCATTCCCTCATTGTCGCCGAGACGACAACCGCGACGGCATCCGTGTCGCCCTTCCGTTCCGCCGTACGGAACAGCCGATGCGGTGGAGAAACCAGTACATCTATGCCGGAATCTGCCCATAACCGTATAGGCGGATCGTGAGAAATCCAGCCGGAGGCGTCGCTACCTTCCCGCGTCAGGACATCCCGACACGGAGGTAGGCATGCACCCCTCGGCACGACGTCTCGCGGCCCCCACTGTCACGGCCGCGGGGGCCATCGCGGGGGCCATGGTCCTCGCCGCCTTACCCGCCGTGCCCGGCGCCGCGGCGACGGCCGCGCGGACCGCCACGGCGGCCGCCGG
>QFZU02000198.1 GCA_003260025.2 Microbispora triticiradicis
ACCGCGGTCATCATCTGGGACTGCAACGGCCAGAACAACCAGAAGTGGCGCCTGAACTCCGACGGCACGATCACCGCGGTCGGCGCGAACAAGTGCCTGGACGTGGCGGGCAGCGGCACCGCCAATGGCACGAAGGTGCAGATCTGGTCGTGCACCGGCGCCAACAACCAGAAGTGGACCCGCGTCTGACCCCGTCCCCGGTCTGACCCACCCTGGTCCCCCACACCGGGCCCCCACCCGGGTCCCGACCACCCAGGCGTTCCCTTCCGGGAGGCGCCCCGCCGAAGCCGGTCCGTGCGAGTCTCGCGCGGGCCGGCTTCCGGCTTTCCCGGGACGGCCGGCGTCTCCCCGCCTTGCCTGTGCGTCATCGGTGACGTCGCCGGTCAGAGGGCCCATGCGAGGCACCGGCGAACACCTTTATGAAACCGGTTTAAACAGCGGGGTTGACACGTGTTGTGTTATCGCTAACATGCAGAACACCTCATCGAGAGCGGGGAACCGGCGGATGACGAAGGTCCGGCCTGGAGAGAGCCCGGCCGAGCGCCCGAGGGCGGCGGTCATGGAAGACGTCGCGGAGCTGGCGGGGGTGTCGGCGATGAC
>QFZU02000199.1 GCA_003260025.2 Microbispora triticiradicis
GTCGCGCGACGGTCTGGGCACAGAACTGCCGGTCGGCTCGCGCCCGCGCCGCGGCCACCATCCGCTCGATCCGTCCCGGCGGCTCGATGCGGTCACTACGGCACTGCACCAGTACCGCCGCACGTAGCCGCTCCTCCACGAGCTCCACCGGGCAGACCTCCGCCGCCAGCCAGGCGGTCAGCCGCTCCTCATCAGCCCGGGTCGCGGGGCGGAAGCCGAGCGCCTCCCGGATCTGCGTACGGTGACCTTTCGCCGAGCGGGACGCCAAGTCGTACTTCGCCAAGTCCTCCGCCGGCACCTTGACCACGTCGGCCACGTAGTCGACCGCGGCCTGCGGGAACTCCTCGATGAGCTGGGGGAAGCGGCCCTCAAGCTCGAAGAACTTCAGCATCAACGCGAAGCCCAGCCGGGTCGGACCCGACTTGTTCGCCATCAGGTCCCAGTCGCTGCCCACCAAGGTCCAGCACGCCACCACATCCTCGGGCGACCACTCCCGGCGCATGAACGCTCCCACCCCTCCGCCGTCTCCTCATTCGGCGTAACGAAGCGAGAGGGCGCCAAGCAACGGGGCCCGGCCAGACACCGGAGCTACTTTGCACCGTGGGTCAGAGATAGGAGACCGGGGCC
>QFZU02000200.1 GCA_003260025.2 Microbispora triticiradicis
GCCGCGGCGAGCACCCTCGGGGCGGCCGCCGCGCAGAGCGGCCGCTACTTCGGCACCGCGATCGCGGCCGGCCACCTGAACGACTCGACCTACGTGGCGACGTGGGACCGGGAGTTCAACGGGGTCACCGCGGAGAACGAGATGAAGTGGGGGCCGATCGAGCCGTCCCGCAACTCGTTCAACTGGGGCTCGGCCGACCAGATCGTCAACCACGCGGTCAGCAAGGGCATGAAGGTCCGCGGTCACACCCTGGTGTGGCACGCCCAGCTGCCCAGCTGGATCAACAACAACATGTCGGCCAGTGACCTGCGCTCGGCGATGACCAACCACATCACCCAGGTCATGAACCACTACAAGGGCAAGGTCTTCGCCTGGGACGTGGTCAACGAGGCGTTCGCCGACGGCGGCGCGGTCGGCACGCTGCGCGACTCGATCTTCACCCAGAAGCTCGGCAACGGCTTCATCGAGGAGGCCTTCCGCGCCGCGCGGGCCGCCGACCCGAACGTGAAGCTGTGCTACAACGACTACAACATCGACAGCGCCACCGCCGCCAAGACGCAGGGCGTCTACAACATGGTGAAGGACTTCAAGGCGCGTGGCGTGCCGATCGACTGCGTGGGCCTGCAGTCGCACTTCGGCAACCCGCCGTCGAACTACCAGCAGAACATCGC
>QFZU02000201.1 GCA_003260025.2 Microbispora triticiradicis
CCGACCACCCCCGCCTCGACACCCGCCTCCTCGACAACCCCCCGCAACCCCAACCCCAGCACCGGATGCGCCCCACACTCCACGAACAACCGGTAACCATCACCCAGCAACGACCCCACCGCACCCGCGAAATCCACCGGCCGCCGCAAATTCTCAAACCAATACCCCCCACCCAACTCCTCCCCACCCACCAACCCCCCGGTCACCGTCGAATACACCCCCACCCCACACGCACGCGGCTCCACAAAGGCCAAAGCCTCAGCCACGTCCTCCCGCACCGCCTCCACCTGCGGCGAATGCGACGCATACTCGATCGCCACCCGCGACACCCGCACCCCCACCCCCTCACACCACGCGGTCAACTCCGCCAGCGCCGCCAACTCCCCCGACACCGCACACGACCGCGGCCCGTTCACCGCAGCCACCACCAACCGCCCACCCCACCGCCCCACCAAAACCTCGGCCTCCCCCGCCGAGCACCCCACCGACACCATCCCCCCACGACCCGCCAACACCCGCCGGATCGGACCACCCCGCGCCACCACCAACCGCGCAGCATCCCCCAAACTCAACGCACCCGCCACACACGCCGCCGCGATCTCCCCCTGCGAATGCCCCACCACCGCCGACGGCACCACCCCCACCGACCGCCACACCTCCGCCAGCGACACCATCACCGA
>QFZU02000202.1 GCA_003260025.2 Microbispora triticiradicis
AGCTCGCGCTGGCCGAGGTGGCCCTGGCCCGCCGCTGGGGCGCGCCCCGGCCGCTGGGCCGCGCGTTGCGGGTCGCCGGCGTCGTGCTCGGCGCACGGGACGGCTTCCCGCTGCTGGCCGAGGCGGTCGACGTGCTCGCCGGATCGCCTGCCCGGCTGGAGTACGCCAAGGCGCTGGTGGACCTGGCCGCGGCGGCGGGCAGGCGAGGCCGGCGCGGCTGGGCGCGCGAACTGCTCGACGACGCCGCCGAGCTCGCGGCCCAGTGCGACTGTCCCCCGTTGCGCGAGCGCGTGGACGCCATGTCGGGGGCGGCCGGGTCCCGGACCGCCTCGGCCGGGCCCGGCGCCACCGCGCTGACCTCAACAGAGCGCCGGGTCGCCGAGCTGGCAGCCACAGGCTTGTCCAATCGCGAGATCGCCGAGACTCTGTTCGTCACTCCCAAGACCGTCGAGCTGCATCTGACCAACACCTATCGCAAGCTGCGCATCGGCGGCCGGGTCGAGCTGGTCCACGCGCTGGACCGCGTTGCGGCGGGGACCGCCAGACCGCCGCGGACCCGCCGATGACCGAGGCCTCGGCGCGCCGGGAGTGAGCTCGGTGTCGCCGCCGCCGCCGTGCGGGCGGCGACCGGACGCGGGCCGTGCCGGACGCGGGTGCGCGGGCACACCGTCGACGCCCCGGCCGGCCC
>QFZU02000203.1 GCA_003260025.2 Microbispora triticiradicis
CCCCGCAGATACCGCAGAAGAATCTGCTCGCAATCCGCATCGCACAGGGCAAGGTCACCGTGATCCGCCGCAACGGCAGGACGGCCACCATGCTCCTGGCCCAACCGGTCACCGTGCACATCGTGCGTGCCGACGTAGTCACTGTGGTTGGCGTGGTCGCCCCGGCCTCCGTCGCCATGGTGATGCGGATCGTCGTGGTGAAGGTGGCCGAGGAGTCTGGTGGCGATGTGGGCGATCAGGTGGTCGCCGTGGACGGTGACGACCGCCTCGGACACGGCCGGGTGCTGGAGCAGGGCGTGTTCCACCTCGCCCGGCTCGATCCGGAACCCCCGCAGCTTCACCTGATGGTCCACCCGGCCGTGGTAGTCCAGGAAGAACTCCACCCCACCGTCCGCGGTGGTGACCGGGCGCCAGCGGGCCAGGTCCCCCGTCCGATACAACCGCCCACCCTCATCGTCGGGGAGGGGCAGGTAGCGTTCGGCCGTCAGCCCTGGCCGCTGGTGGTAGCCCCGTGTCACCCCGCTCCCGGACAGGTACACCTCGCCGATCGCGCCCAGCGGCACCGGTCGCAGGTCGCCGTCCAGCAGGTGCACGCGTGACCCGGGCAGGGCGCGGCCCAGCGGGGTCCGCTCCGCACCGGGGTCGGTCACCGCGTGCGTGGAGTATGTGGTGTCCTCGGTCGGCCCGTAGAGGTTGTTGACCACCCCGACCGCCGGGTCCCGGTACAACCCGCGCACCAG
>QFZU02000204.1 GCA_003260025.2 Microbispora triticiradicis
AAGTAGTAACAGAACTCGCCGGTCTCGCACACGCCGTTGCGGGTGGCCGCCGAGGCGGGCGAGGCGGTGGCCAGCACCGTCCCACCGAGCACCGCCGCGGCGGCCACCGCGGCCAGGGGCGAGATCAGCCGTGCAGTTCGCGGAGACACAGTTGCCTTCCTCCTCATCAGAGATCCCGGTGCTTCATCAGGGGTCCCGGCGCGCTAGCGGACGTTGTAGCCCTGGGAGACCCAGAACGAGTTCGGGTTCGGGTTGCTCAGAGTCGAGTCGCCGACGCTCTTGGCGGCCCGCGTCTGCCGTCCGCGGCGCATCTCGACGTGGGTGTGCGCTTTGTTCCTGGACGACACCCCGTGCCACGCCTCTTCCGCGATGACCTGGCCGCGGGAGATCTGCTGGCCCACCCGCAGCGAGGACAGCGGAGCCGAGTGCAGGTAGATGATCGTCTTGTTCAGCGAGGCGTTGTAGACGGCGATCGTGGAGAGCCCCGAGCCGCCGTTGCTCCCGTGTACGACGTTGATGATCTGACCACTCGTCAGCGCGTGGACAGCCGAACCGACCCTGCGGGTGATGTCGATGCCCTCGTGCCGGCCGGAGGTGTGGACGTAACCGTCGAAGCCGCAGCTGATGTAGCCGCCACTCGCCTTGTACAGCGCGTACGACATGTTGACGCGCACCGATGACGACGGGCCGAACTGGTGGGAGGCGTTCTGGTTCTTGAGGCCGGGCTTGAGGTTGCCCTTGGCGCCGGGCGCGAAGTC
>QFZU02000205.1 GCA_003260025.2 Microbispora triticiradicis
ACGGCGGCGGGCCCGCGGCGGGGCCGGGGGCGCGGCACCTGGTCGAGGCGACGCTTACGGGCGAGGCCACCGCGAGCGCGGCCGACGCGCACGTCCTGCTGGGGGCGACCGCGGCGCGCTGGACGCTGCCGGACGGCGGGGTCCGCGAAGGCATGGTGCCGGCCGCCCTCCTGCTGCGGGACGGGCCCCGCGCCCGGCTGTGGATCGACGGCGAGGGCAGGCCGGTCACGCCGCCGCCGCATCGGGCCGAGATGACCGCCAGGGCGGGGCTCGCCGCCTCCGGCGTCATGGCCGCCGCGGTCGCACTCGCCGCCACCTGCCTCGTCCTGACGCGGCGGCGGCTGGACCGCGCCCGTTACCGGGAGTGGGACGCGGCCTGGGCGGACGCCGACCAGCGGTGGCGCAGGCACCGGATCTGACCGGCGGAGCCGGTGGGCGACCACCGGCCGCCGTCGTGGTCACCGCATGAACTGGCAGACGTCGCCGCCGCCGTAGGCGTTCTGCACGTTGTTCTGCCCGGCGTTGGTGACGGTGCTCTGCTGCGGGCCGCCCAGGAAGGACGGCGTGTAGACGCCGAGGAGGTTCTGGTTGTATCGGCCGTTGCCGGACCGGTAGGCCCTCACGTGGGTCCGGGAGCCACGGGCCACCTGCCGTACGCTGTGGCCGTGTTTGGCCGCGGCCGCGCGCGGCCGATGGCGGTGCGCCGTGGCGGCGTCCGCCGGTGGCGGCACCGCGAGGGTGACCGCGGCCGCCGCGGCG
>QFZU02000206.1 GCA_003260025.2 Microbispora triticiradicis
GCCGCGGCGGCGGGCGCCGCCGTCGGTGCGGTGCTCGGCGCCGTCGCGGCCCGCGCGGCCTTCGCCGCCTTCCGGCGCAAGCCGCCCATCGGCGACGAGAAGACCGCCGACGAGTACTGGACGCGGGTCAACCACCGGGGAGAGCCGGTCACGCTGCTGGAGGGCCCGGCGTTCGCGGCCGGCGCCGTCGCCGCGGCCGCTCTCGCCCCCGGCCTGTCCATGCGGGCCCGCGCGGCGGCGGTGCTGGCCGGGGCGGGCAGCGGGGTCCTCGGCGCCTACGACGACCTGTTCGGCACGAACTCGTCCAAGGGCTTCAAGGGACACCTGACCGCCCTCGCGCGAGGCGAGGTGACCAGCGGCGCCGTCAAGATCCTCGGGATCGGCGCCACCGGCCTCGCGGCGGCCGCGCTCGCCCCGTCCAACGGAGGCGTCCCGGCACGCTCCAGGCGCGGAGCCCTGGGATGGTCCGCCGACACGCTCGTCGACGGGGCGCTGATCGCGGGCAGCGCCAACCTGGCGAACCTGTTCGACCTGCGTCCGGGCCGCGCCGTCAAGGTGGGTCTGCTCGCCGGAGTCCCGCTGCTGGCCGCGTCGATCGCCGCGCCGTACGGCCCGCGCTCCCGGCAGGCCGCCGCGCTGACCGCGGTGCCGCTCGGCGCGGCGGTGGCGCTGCTGCCGGAGGACCTGGGCGAGCGGGCGATGCTCGGCGACGCCGGGGCGAACGCGCTCGGCGCGCTGCTCGGGCTCGCCGCCACGGCCCGGCTGAACC
>QFZU02000208.1 GCA_003260025.2 Microbispora triticiradicis
AACCTGGTGAGCATTCTGGCGCTGGCCTCGACCATCGGAGTGATCACGGTCGGGATGACCTTTGTGATCATCGGTGGCGGGATCGACCTGTCGGTCGGTGCGGTGATGGCGCTGGCGTCGGTGTGGGCGACCACGCTGGCCACCCAGGCCTACGGGCCGGTCGTGATGATCGTGTGCGCGCTGCTGGTGGGCACCGGCGCCGGACTGCTGAGCGGGTTCCTGATCGCCTACGGGCGGATGGTGGCGTTCATCGCGACGCTCGCGATGCTGGTCGCCGCGCGGGGTCTGGCCCAGCGCATGTCGAACCAGCGGACGCAGCTGGTGCAGCCGGACAACTCGATGATCGTGGATCTGTCCACGACGCGGGTGCTGGGGCTGCCGCTGCTGGTCTATGTGTTCGCGCTGGTGGTGCTGATCGGGTGGCTGGTGCTGAACCGCACGACGTTCGGGCGGCGCACCTACGCGGTCGGCGGTAACCCCGAGGCGGCGCGGCTGGCCGGTATCAACGTGCGGAAGCACACGCTGATGCTGTACGCGTTGTCGGGGCTGTGCTGCGGGATCGCGGCGGTTCTGATCATGGCGCGGACCACGACGGGTTCCTCCACGCACGGCGATCTGTACGAGCTGGACGCGATCGCCGCGGTGATCATCGGTGGCACGCTGCTGACCGGTGGCCGGGGCACGATCATCGGCTCGATCCTGGGTCTGCTGATCTTCACGGTGATCACCAACCTGTTCATCCTCAACGGGCTGAACACCGCCGACCAGCTTGTCGCCAAGGGCGTCATCATCGTCGCCGCCGTGCTGCTGCAGCGGC
>QFZU02000209.1 GCA_003260025.2 Microbispora triticiradicis
GGGGTAGGAGGCGCCCCAGCCGCCGTTGACGGTCGTGATGGTGGGCCATCCGTCGGAGGTCCAGGTGACGGGGGCCAGGACGGGGATCCGGCCGCCGGGGTAGGCGTCCTGGAAGGCCATGTAGTACCAGGCGCCGTTCTGGGTCTGCACCAGGCCGCCCTGGTGCGGCACGCCGCCGCCGGAGACCGGGCCGGACATGTTCAGCAGGACCTGGCGCATCTCGTACGGGCCGAAGGGTCCGTTGGTGGACTTCAGGATGTACTGGCCGTTGGCCGGGCGGGTGAGGAAGATGTAGTAGTTCCCGTTGCGCTTGTACATCCGCGAGCCTTCCAGCGTGCCGACGCTGGAGGGGGTGGAGAACACCTGCTGGCTGCGGACCTCGCTCTTGCCGTCGGCCGACAGCTGGGCCACGCTGATCTGCGTGTTGCCGTAGGAGACGTACATCGTGTCGTTGTCGTCGACGAGCAGGCCGGCGTCGTAGTAGCACTTGTTGATCGTGGTGTGCCGGTTCCACGGGCCTTCGACGGAGGTCGCGGTGTAGATGTAGGTCTTGCTGAAGTCGATGCAGCCGCCCCAGTAGAAGGTCTTGTTGCTGGGCCGGTAGTTCAGGAACGACGCCCAGATGCCGTTGACGTAGCCGCGGCCGCCGTTGAGGTCGTACTTGTTGCCGAAGTCGAGCTTGGGCACCGAGTGGCCGGCGTACTCCCAGTGCACCAGGTCGTAGGAGCGCAGGACCGGCGCGCCGGGCGAGTAGTGCATCGTGGAGGCGGAGTAGTAGTAGGTGTCACCGACCCGGATGATGTCGATGTCGGCCAGGTC
>QFZU02000210.1 GCA_003260025.2 Microbispora triticiradicis
CTCACGTCCTCGGGCACCCGCCGGCCCGCCTCCCGCAACGCCCGCAACACCCCCATCGCCATATGATCATTGGCCACGAACACCGCCGTCACCCCACCATCGGCCGCCAACCGCCGCCCCAGCTCATAACCCGACGACGCCGTCCAATCCCCCACCAACGGCTCGGGCACCACCCGGCCCTCCGCCTCCAGCACCGACCGCCACCCCGCCGCCCGGCCCCGCGAATCCACCCAGTTCGGCGGACCCGCCACATGCCACACCGTCCGATGCCCCAAACTCAGCAGATGCCGCGTCGCCCGCGCCGCCCCCGCCCGCTGATCCACCGCCACCACCGGCACCGGCACATCCCCACCCCCACCGACCACCACCACCGGCAACCCCGCCGGAAGCTGCCGCACCCCCTCAGCCGCCGACTCATGCGGCGCCACCACGATCACCCCGTCCACCGACTGCGACCGCAGCCGATCCACCCCCCGCCCGATCCACCGCCGATCCAGCACCGGCAAACTCGCGATACTCACCAGATAGTCACTGTCACGCGCCGCCTGCTCCACCCCGAACAACGTCGACGCCGGCCCATACAACGTGGTGTCGAAACACACCACCCCCAACACCCCCGACCGCCCCGTCACCAACATCCGCGCCGCCGAATTCGGCCGGTAATCCAGCTCCCGCACCGCCGCCAGCACCCGCTCCCGCGTCTCCGGACGCACCTTCTCCGGAGCGTTCAGCACCCGCGACACCGTCATCGCCGACACCCCCGCCAGCTCCGCGACGTCTTCCATGACCGCCGCCCTCGGGCGCTCGGCCGGGCTCTCTCCAGGCCG
>QFZU02000211.1 GCA_003260025.2 Microbispora triticiradicis
CCCGGCAGGAGGCGCCCGCGGCTCCCCGGAAGGGCAGGGCCCCGGCGAAGACCGGCGCCGGATCCGCCGCGGCCCCCAAGCGCGACGCCGTACGGGCGGCCGCGGCCGGCCGTGTCGCGCCGCCCAGTGAAAGGCCACTCCGTGAGAGGCCGCTCCGGGAGACGCCGGAGCGTGAGTCGCCGCGCCGGGAGAGCCCGGAGCGGGAGCGCCGGGACACCGCCGAGGCCGCGCCCGCGCCGGGACGCGCCCGGCGTGGCGCGGGCGCCGCTGCCTCCCCGGCGACGTCCCCACGTGCCAGAATGGCGCGGCGAGCGTTCCGGCGGCCTCCGCGTGCGCCGTTCGTGCTGCTCGTCGTGGGTCTCATGTGCGGGGGTCTGGTGACCCTCCTGCTGCTCAACACGGTCCTCGCGCAGGACTCGTTCAAGCTGACCGACCTGCGGTCGAGCATCGACGACCTGCACCGGCAGGCCGCCGAGCAGGAGAACCTGCTCCGCACGTGGAGCCAGCCCGGCGCGGTGGACGAGGCGGGTCGTGGGCAGGGCCTGGAGCAGGACCGCTCCGCCCCTCGGTTCATCACGACGGGCGAGGGCACGGCCGGGCAGCAGGGCCAGGAGGCGGGCACGGAGGAGGGCACGGACCGGTGAGAGACAGCGGCCGGAACCCGGGTCCCGGCCGCGGGGGTCCCACCGGGCGTGGTGGCGGCCAAGGCCCGGGCGGCGGCAGGCGTGACCCGGGGTCCCCGGGACGGCCCTCCCGTCAGGACGGACCGCAGAAACCCGGCCGTCCCGGCCGCCCGTCCGATCCCGGGTCCGGCGACGCGTCCGGCCGCCCCGCACGCCCGGCAC
>QFZU02000212.1 GCA_003260025.2 Microbispora triticiradicis
CTGCACGCCCGGCCGGTCCCCGCGGGCCTGCCGCCCGCCGGGGGCCCGTCGCGGCTGCCGCGGGCCATGGCCGACCTGGCGTCGGCCGGTGTTCCCGCCCCCGTCGCCGCCCCGATCCTGGAGGCGTACGCGACGCTGCCGCCGGCCCGGGAGGGCGGCGCGCTGACCCACGGCGACTGGCACCTCGGCCAGATCGTCCGGCACGGCGGCGGCTGGCTGCTGATCGACCCCGACGACCTCGGAGCGGGCGACCCGGCCTGGGACCTGGCCCGCCCCGCCGCCTGGTTCGCCGCCGGGCTGCTCGCCCCGGACGACTGGGAGCGGCTGCTGACGGCCTACCTCGCGGCGGGCGGGACCGCGGTGTCCGCGGACGATCCGTGGCGGGAACTCGACGCGCCGGCCCGGGCGTTGACCGTTCAGCTGGCCGCGACGGCGGTGGCCGCGGGGGCGAGAGCCGGGAAACCACCCGACGACGCCGCCGAGGCCCTGGTGTCCGCCTGCGAAAGGATCGTCGCGGCCGCCCGTGCCGGGACCTGAATGAGGGAGAGTTCGTACATGCAGTGCCCCAAGTGCCGTGGCCGGATGCGGACGTTCGACCGCAACGGGGTCCACATCGAGCAGTGTGACAACTGCCGCGGCGTCTTCCTGGACTACGGCGAGCTGGAGACGCTGACGCGCATGGAGGCCCAGTGGGCCCAGCAGACCTACGCTCCCCCGCCGCCGGCGCACGGAGGCCCCGCCTGGGGCGGCCACCACGGTGGCCATCACGGCCACCACGGCCACCGCCGTGACAGCTGGGTCGGCATGCTGTTCTCCAGCTGAGCACCACCCCCGTCGCGAACGAGGCCGCGGCCCGGTCACCC
>QFZU02000213.1 GCA_003260025.2 Microbispora triticiradicis
GCCGGGTGCGCCGCCGACGCAGGCCGCCGGGCGCGGGCCGCGGCGGCGCGCGGCGGCCTGCGAATAGCCGAGCTGGACACGAACGACGAGTTCGGCCGGGTGGTCGAGCTGTTCGACGACATCTGGCATCCCGAGCCGTGGAACCCGCCGGTCACGGCGGAGCTGATGCGGGCCCTGTCGCACGCGGGCGGATACGTCGCGGGGGCGTTCGACGGACCCGATCTCGTCGGGGCGTGCGTCGGCTTCCTCGCCGCGCCCGCGGGACAGGTGCTGCACTCGCACGTGACCGGCGCCGTGCGGCCGGGGGCCGGCTTCGCGCTCAAGCTGCACCAGCGCGCCTGGGCCCTGCGGCGCGGGCTGAGCCGGATCACCTGGACGTTCGATCCGCTGGTCCGGCGCAACGCCCATTTCAACCTGGTCAAGCTCGCCGCGCGGCCGGAGGAGTACCTTCCCGACTTCTACGGCCCGATGGGCGACGCGCTGAACGCCGGGGACGAGTCCGACCGGCTCCTGGCGGTCTGGCGGCTCGGTTCTCCCGCCGTGTCGCGGGCCTGCGCCGGCGTGCCGTACCGGCCGGCGAGCGCGGACGGCGCGGGCCGCGCGCTGATCGAACGGGACGGGCGGCCCCTGATCCTGCGGACGGACGCCCCGGCGGTGCTCGTCGCCGTGCCCGCGGACATGGAGACGCTGCGCCGCCGCGACCCCGCGACGGCCGCGGCGTGGCGGCACGCCGTACGCGAGGTGCTCGGCGGCCTGATGGCGGAGGGCGGCCGGGTGACGGGCTTCGCCGACGGCTGCTACGTCGTCGTGCGGCGGCCCGTCCGGCGACCCGGCGGCCTCGGCAGCGGTGCGGGTGGCGGCGCGCACGGTTCGGGCAGCGGCCCAGGCGGCCCC
>QFZU02000214.1 GCA_003260025.2 Microbispora triticiradicis
CCCGGTCCGCCGCGGCCCGCGCGCGGTCCTGCCGCTCCCGCTGGGCCGCGCGGAGCAGGCCGTCGGCGCGGCCCGCGATGCCCCGCGCCCGCTCCTCCGCCGTACGGACGGTCAGCCGGGCCTCCATCTCGGCCTGGCGGGTGACGCCGCAGACCGCGGCCAGCTCGTCACGGGTGTCGGTGGTCGGCTCGGCCTCCAGCTCGGCGGCGTACTCCGCCTCGGCGAGCTGTTCCTCCAGCTCCACCACCACGGCCTGGGCCTGTTCGCGGGCCTCCTGCGCGTCACGCACCGACCCGCCCAGCCGGGCCGCCTCGTCCTGGGCGGCCTTGACGGCAGCCTCCAGCCGGGCGAGCTGCTTGGCCGCGGCGGCGGCCCTCTGGTCGGCCTCCCGCTGCCTGCCGCGCAGCCGGTCGAGCACCGCCTGCGCCGCGTTCAGCCCGTTCTGGGCGTCGTTGACGCCGCTCTGAGCCGCGCTCACGCCGCTCTGCGCCTCGGCCACCCGCGTCTGGGCCTCCTCCAGCGCGAGCTGGCACTCCCGCTCGGCGGCCACGGCCTCCGCGAGCGCCTCGGCGTGCCGCTCGGCCCCGGCTCTGGCGGTGGCCAGGTCGGCGGCGGCCTCGTCGAGGGCGGTCCGCATCTGCAGGAGCGAGGACCCCCCGCCGGAGCCGCCGTGCGCCGCGTGGACCCCGAGCAGGTCGCCCGACGTGGTGACGGCCCGCAGCTCCGGATGGGAGTCCACGACCTTGCGCGCGGCCGGCAGGTCGGGCACCACGACCACGTCGGACAGCAGCGCCTCCACCGCCGGGCGCAGCTCGTCCGGCACGGTCACCAGGTCGGCCGCCCACTCCGCGCCCGCGACGGGCGGCTCCGGCCGGTCGCAGGCCTCGTTCCGGTCCACCGCGACGAGCAGGGCGGCGCGGCCGGCGCCGGCCTCGCGCAGATGCTCGACGGCCGCCACGGCGGCGGTGAGCGAGGCGACGGCCACGCCGTCCACGGCCAGCACGGCCGCGACGGCGGCCTCCGCCCCCGGCCGTACGGCCAGCAGCGTGGCGACGGGGCCGAGCACCCCGGGCAGGCCCGCCCCGAGCAGCGCGGCGGCCCCGTCGGCGCCTCCGGCGAGGCTCATCTCCAGGGCCTCGCACCGGGCCTGCAGGGCGGCGACGGCGCGCTGCGACTCGGAGTCGGCGGCGCGG
>QFZU02000215.1 GCA_003260025.2 Microbispora triticiradicis
GCCGCGCTCGCGGGGCTCGCCGGCGCGGCCGACCTCGCCGCGCTGGCGCGGCTGCGCCGTGACCACGGCGGCCCCCGCGGGCTCACCGGCGTCGAGGTGTCGGCGTCGTTCCTGGGCAGGCGCACCTTCACCAGGTACGACGTGGAGGACGCGGTGGGCCGCGTCCTGGCCGGCCGGCTGGGGGTCGGCTACCACTCGCGGCGCGGCGCGGGCGCGCCGCCGCCGGGCCACAGCGGCTGGCGGGTCACGCTGGACGGCGAGCGGGCCACGCTCCTGCTGCGGATCGCCGCGCGTCCCCTGCACCGGCGGGAGTACAAGCGGCAGTCGGTCCCGGGGACCCTGCACCCCCCGCTGGCCGCCGCCATGGTGGCGATGGCCGGCGTCGAGCCCGGCGACACGGTGCTCGATCCCTGCTGCGGCGCCGGGACGCTGCTGATCGAGGCGGCGGGGCAGTGTCCGGACGCCCGCCTGTACGGGTTCGACCTGGCCAGGCGAGCGGTGACGGCGGCCCGGGAGAACGCGGCCGGGCTGCCCGTCGCCGTCGGCCGCGCCGACGCCGGACGGCTGCCGGTGCGGGACGGCGTCGCCCACCGTGTGCTGGCCAACCCGCCCTGGGGCGGTCAGGTCCCTCCCGGCGGCCTGCTCGCCGCGTCCCCCGCACGGTGGTGGGCGGAGGTGCGCCGGGTGCTCACACCCGGCGGGACCGCCGTGGTCCTGCTTCCCGGCGTCGGCGACCTGCCCCTCGCCCTCCGTCAGGGCCTCACGCCCGTGCACCTCCAGCGCGTGCGGATCGCCGGGGCCGAGTCGTTCCTCGTCCGGTTGACGGCGCCCAGTCCCGCCCGCGGGGCACGGTGAGGGCGCGGTGAGACGGCCTACGCGTCCCCCGCCTCCGCGGCCGGCTGTGCCGTGGGGCGCGGGGCCGGCCCGGCGGGCAGCAGCGACGCCGGTAACAGGCCGAGGACGACGAGCCCCGCCATGACCGGCAGGGTGGACCCCAGGGTGGACCCTGTGGCGGGGGCCTCCACGGCCGTCACCCCGGCGGCCACGGCGATGCCCAGGCTCGGGCCGATGTTCATCACGGTCTGCTTGAGCCCGCCGACGACTCCGGCGTACCGGGCCGGGGCGTCGCCGACGACGGTCCCGGTCGCGGTGACCATGACGGCCGCGAACCCGGCGCCGACCAGGGCGAAGGCCGCGCCGGTGGCCGTCCACGAGCCGTCCGGGCCGAGCCGGGCCACGCACGCGACGCCGAGGGCCGCGAGCGCCGTCCCGGCGACCGCCGTACGGCGCGGGCCGTGCC
>QFZU02000216.1 GCA_003260025.2 Microbispora triticiradicis
GCCGGAGCCGCCACCGCCAACGGCACCAAGCTCCAGCTCTACAGCTGCCACGGCGGCACCAACCAGAAGTGGACCTGGACCAGATAGTCCCGGATGCGAAGGGATCCCCCCGGGCGGCGTGCCCGCCGCGCCGGGGCCCTTCGGACGACTCCCCCGGACGACCTCTGAAGAACCCCTGAAAACTCCCGCAAGAACCCCCGAAAGAACCCCTCAGAAAGAGCAGAACGATGAGACGACATCTCAGGAAACTCGTCGGCACCGCCCTCGCCGCCGCGCTCACGGCGGTGGTCACGGCGCTGTCCATGCTCGTGGGACCGGTGCCGGGAGCGTCGGCGGCGACGCTGACAGAGGTGACGAACTTCGGCTCCAACCCCGGCAACATCCGGATGTTCCTGTACGTCCCCAACAACGTGGCGGCCAGGCCGGGGATCCTGGTGGCGATGCACGGCTGCAACGGCTGGGCGCAGGGCTTCTACCAGGGCACCGAGTTCGCCTCGCTCGCCGACAGGTACGGCTTCGTCGTCATCTATCCCCAGGCGAACAAGAGCGCCAACGGCATGTCGAACTGCTTCGACGTGTGGTCGAACGAGTCGCTGCGCCACGGCGGCGGCAGCGACCCGGGCTCGATCGTGTCGATGGTGAACTACGTCCAGCAGCGCTACAACGGCGACCCGCAGCGGGTGTTCGCCACCGGCTTCTCCTCGGGCGCGATGGAGACCAACAACCTGCTCGCCACCTACCCCGACGTGTTCAAGGCCGGCGCGCCGTTCTCGGGCGTCCCCTACGGCTGCCTCGGCCCGGCCGGGTGCGGCGACAAGACGCCGCAGCAGTGGGGTGACCTGGCCCGCAACGCCTACCCGGGCTACACCGGACCCCGGCCGCGCGTGCAGGCGTGGCACGGCACCAACGACTCGGTGCTGAACTACAGCATGCTGCAGGAGGAGGTCGACCAGTGGACGAACGTGTGGGGCATCAGCCAGACGCCCGCCTCCACTGACACCCCGCAGTCCGGCTGGACCCGGCGGCGCTTCGGCTCGGGTCAGGTCGAGGCGTACACCATCTCCGGCGCCGGTCACGACCTGCCGCACCAGGGCATGGGGATCTACGCGATCCGGTTCTTCGGCCTCGACGCGCCGAGCACCTCCCCGTCCGCGACGCCGACCGTCACCCCCACCGTGACGCCGACGGTGACGCCGTCGACGACCCCGACGTCCGGCGGGGGCAGCGGGCCGATCAAGGGTGTGGCCTCCGGCCGCTGCGTGGACGTGACCGGCGCCAGCCAGACCGACGGCACCCAGGTGCAGCTGTGGGAC
>QFZU02000217.1 GCA_003260025.2 Microbispora triticiradicis
CACGGCCGCGCCCACGAGGGCGCGGCCGTGCCGGTGAGCGGGATGTCAGAGGCCGTACTCCTTGGAGATCCGCTCGTGCCGCTCGGCCTCGATGCCGACCTCGCGGGCGAGGTCGAGCCAGGCCAGCGGGTGGGACCACTGCTCGGTGACGTCGTCCAGGACGGCGTCCAGATCCGCCGGCCGTACGGCGGGCGGGATCGCGATCCAGCCGAACACGCCGGGAAGCTGCTCGCCGCTGGCCGGGTGGGTGACGCGGTAGTTCTCGTCGCTGTAGACCCACATCGGCCAGCCGCGCTCGGCCAGGACCTCGTTGAACTCGGTCCACTCGTCCTCCGTCGGCGCGGCGCCGTCGAAGAACCAGCTCGTGTAGCCGCCGGGACGCAGCATCGTCACCCCGGCGAAGGGGATCACAAAGCTCTCCCGCTCCTCCTCGCCCTCCGGGATCGGCTCCAGCGGCCGGGGGTCGATCACGACCACGTCGCCCGCGTTGTACTCCATGCCCCGCGGCTGCGGGATCGCGAGGCGGGCGGTGGCCGGGCCGGTCCGTACGGCGAGGACCTCCCGCTGGCTGCCGTCGGGGGCCGGGAGGATCACCCGGACGAGGTGCCACTCCTCCTCGATCGGGCCCTCGCCCGGCTCGATCGGCATGCCGAGCCCGGTCGCGGCGGCCCGTACGGTCGCCCAGTCCTCCACGGCGGTGGACATGACGATGACCCGCCAGACGTCCTCCTCCTCGGCCTCGCCCGTCTCCAGCAGCGGCTTGAGGATCTCGGCCGCCTTGGCGTTGTCGCCGAGCTGCTGGACGGCGCCCGACCACAGGCGGCGCGCCTCCAGCCCGCCGCCGTTGGCGACGGCCAGCTCCGCCTCGGCCGCCGTCTCCTCCCACCGCTCACGCGCGCGGTGGAGCCGGGCGAGCGCGAGGTGGGAGGCGGTCTCCGGGAGCCGGGCCGCGAGGCTCTCCACCCGCTCGTCCTGATGGGCCTCGATCAGCAGGCCGGTGAGGTAGGCGAGGTCCTCCTCGCCCGCGGCGGCCGGGTCGCCGTCCTCGGCGACCGCCTTCCAGTAGATGTCGGCGCCCACCCCGGGGTAGCCGAGGAACCCGAGGGTGGTGGTGTGCCGGCGGGTGGCCTCCAGGTCGGTGCCCGACAGCGGCCACAGCCAGCCCACCCACCGCTCGGGGTCGGCCGTGCTGCCGTCGGCGGCGTCGAAGTAGGCCACCAGCTCGTCACGGGGGCCGGGGGCCGGGGCCTCCGCGGCGGCGCCGGCCGCCGCGCGCAGCTCGGCCACCCGATCCGCCAGGCCCTCGGTCGCGCGGAGGCCGGCGAGGGCCGCC
>QFZU02000218.1 GCA_003260025.2 Microbispora triticiradicis
CCGGGCGGTGGCGGGCGACGCGTCCGCCCGGGCCCGCGCGCGGCGGGCGGGCGCCCGCTACGGGGCGAGGGCGTCGAGGGCCTCCTCCGCGCGGCGCAGGGACTCTCCGGGGTCGGCCTCGGGGTCACCGATCTCGGGGTCGAAGTTGAGGTCGTGGAACACCTCGGTCACGCCCCTGGCCGCGAGCTCCTCCACGTCCCGCCGGATCTTGTCGTACGACCCGGTCAGCGGGCCCTCGTCCGCCGGGCGGACGCGGGTGACGCCGCGCACGACGAACCGCAGCGCGTCCGGGTCGCGTCCGGCCCCCCGGGCCGCCTCCTTGACGATGGCGATCTGCTGGTCGATGGTGCCGAGGTCGGCGCGGCTGGAGCTGATCCAGCCGTCGGCGATCCGCCCGGCGCGCTCCAGCGCCACCCGCGCGGTGCCGCCCAGCAGGACGGGCGGCGGCGTGGCGGGCCGGGGGTCCTGGTGGGAGCGCGGCACCTCGTAGAACTCGCCCCTGTGCTCGACGACGTCCTCGGTCCACAGCCGCCGCAGCAGGCCGACGTACTCCTCCGCGCGCCTGCCCCGCCGCTCCATCGGCACGCCGGACGCGGTGAACTCCTCCGGCAGCCAGCCCAGCCCGAGGCCCACGTCGAGCCTGCCGCCGGACACCTGCTGCAGGGTCGAGAGCTGCTTGGCCAGCAGCACCGGGCTGACGAACGGCAGGTTGAGCACGGCCACGCCGAGCCGCACCCGCTCGGTGATCCCCGCCAGGTACGCGAGCGCGACGACCGGGTCCTGCACACTGCGGTAGACGGGCCCCATCGCGTGGCCCTCCGGGTAGAGCAGCCGCTGGAACGCCCACACCCCGTGGTAGCCGAGCTCGTCGGCGCGGCGCGCGATCCGCCTCATGTTCTCCGGCGTCGCCCACGAGCCCGACACCGGCACGGCAAATCCAATCCTCATACCCGCACACTAGGGTGTCCGCCGTGGACGATCATCGCTTACAGGCCGGCGAGCTGGCCCGGCTGGCGGGGCGCGACGGGCCGGTGACGGTGCTCAAGCAGACCATGGCTCTCAAGCGGACCAAGGTGCTCGTGGTCCGGGCCGGCGACGTGGTCGTCAAGGCGCATCCGCCCGGCACCGACGAGAGGGCCCTGCGCGCCCGGCTCGACGCGGCCCGCGCCCTCGACGGCATCATGCTCGCCCCGCTCGGCCTCGAACGGCTGGACGGCCGCCTGGTGACGACCTGGCCCGCCGGCGAGCCGCTGACCATGGACGACGTGGAGGCGGGGACGACGCCGTGGGAGGAGGGCGGCCGGCTGCTCGCGCTGCTGCACGCCCGGCCGGTCCCCGCGGGCCTGCCGCCCGCCGGGGGCCCGTCGCGGCTGCCGCGGGC
>QFZU02000219.1 GCA_003260025.2 Microbispora triticiradicis
CGCCCGGGGAGGCCGTCACGGCGGCCTCCCCGGGCGTCTCCCGCGAATCCGGACTCAGTTCACCGTCGCGCGCCGCTCAGCCGCAGCTGATGTCGCTGATCGTCGGCGCGGCCGACCCGGAGCCGAGGAACCCGGCAGTGGCCGAGGCCCCCGGGGCCAGCGAGTTGTTGTACGTCGGCGCGTGGATCATCGCGAACGGCCCGCTCTGCATCGAGGTCCCGTTCCACGCCTGGGTGACCGTCGCGCCGTTGGACAGCTGCCACTGGATGTACCAGCCGTTCAGCGGGCTCGTGCCGGTGTTCTTGATCGTGGCCTCACCCTGGAAGCCGCCCGGCCAGGTGTTGGTCAGCTTCACCGTGGCGGTGCAGGACGGGTTCCCGGTCGTCGGGGACGCCGAGGGGCTCCGGCTGGGCGTGGCACTCGGGCTGGCGCTGGGGCTCACACTGGGGGACGCGCTGGGGGACGCGCTGGGGGACGCGCTCGGCGACGGGTTGCCGCCGACGAAGTCCACGTCCGAGCAGCCGTAGAACGTCTCCTGGCTGTCGGAGCGGTACCAGACGGCGTAGATGATGTGCCGGCCGCTCTTGTTGGGCAGCTTCCCGGAGAAGCGGTACGCGCCGTTGGTGACCGCGGGCTCGGGGTCGGCCGTCAGGAAGGGCTGCTCCTCCATGTCCGCCCAGGTCAGCGGCTTGGTGGGGTCGTAGCCGTCCTTGGTGACGTAGAGCTTGAAGCCGCCGGGGTGGGGCACCCAGGCGCCGTAGACGAAGTCGTACGTCGCGCCGGCCCTGACCGTGGTGGTCGGCCAGTCGGTCCTGGCCGCGTCGTAGGCGGCGTACTTGCTGAAACCGCCGCTGCACAGCTGGCCGTCGGGGATGAAGCCCCGGGTGCGGCCGCCGCCGTCGGAGCGGAGCACGCCGTACCAGTCGTAGAGGGGCTGGGTGCCGCCGGCCGCCACCGCGTCCTTGCAGGCGGCGTTCTTGGGGATGATCTGGCCACCGGTCAGGCCGTCGGTGTAGCAGGCGTAGGTGCGGCTGGCGGGGGCCTGCAGCGCGCCGTGGGCCTCGGCGGCGGTCTGGGTCACAATCGCGACGACGCCGGCGAGCAGGGCCGCCACCGCGGCGAGGACGGCGAGGTTGCGCCCGGATCTCAACCGCGGAGTTCGCAGGGGCAGGAATCTCACAGGGGTTCTCCTCTGATGGGCGGGCACGCCTTCGGGGAGGAAGGTCGCGCCGTCTTGAGCTGTCGTACGAGAAGAACGCGTGCGGCATCGCCGCACGCCCTCCTGAGCCCACCCATCAGTGGCCACCGCGCACCATGATTGAAACACGCGCGAGGCGCCCGGGCCAACCGCGGCCGGCGGATCAGTTCGGCCGGTGTCCGCCCTGCGGCGGCTGCTGCCCATAACCGCCGGGGGGAAGACCGCCGGGGGCATGACCGCCAGGGGGAAGGCCGCCGGGGCCGGGCGGGCCGTACCAGGGCGGCACGGCGGGGCCGCCCGGCCATCGGCCCGGGGGCGGCGCGCCGGGGGCGTACC
>QFZU02000220.1 GCA_003260025.2 Microbispora triticiradicis
TCCGCCAGGCTGCCCTCGGCGAACCGCTCACGCACCCGCGACAGACGACCCAACTCCATGCCCATCGTCACCAACCGGCCCGCACCCGGAATCGTCATCCCCCCGACGCTGCGCAGCCACAATTTGGTGGAGGCATGCCCGTGGTTCTTCGCCTCTCCCGCCCGGTGGACCCGGCCCACCCGGGCGGCCAACGCCGAGGTGATCCGATCCCGGGCCGCCAGCAACTCCTCCGCCTCGGCCAGACACACCTCCGCCGACTCAGGCACCGGCACCAACGCGACTGCCCGCGCCGCCTCACCAACAGCCGCCACCGCCACCCACGACGACGACCCCACATCACAAGCACCACCGAAGCCACGCTCAGACGCGCTGCCGGACGCACCGTCCGACGCACCACCAGGCGCACCACCGGGCGCACCACCGGCAGTCCGACCACGGTCGGCGTCACCCCGGCCCGCATCGTGGATTGGGCCCGGACATCCTGAATGCTCCCGACCGGCATCCCGATCGCGGTCGGTGGCGCCTCGGCCCGCATCCTGGTCCTGGTCGGCGTTACGCGGGTCGGAGGCAGGGACGCCGTCAGATGCGCCACCGGCGTCGGTGCCCGGGGCGTCCGGGGTCTCCGGGGCGTTGATGCCGGCAGCGGCGGGACCGCGGGCGCCGCCGGCTGCACCTCCTGGGTGACCGGCGACCGAGGGAGAACCGGCTGCGGCGCCGGAAACGGGACCGTCGGCAACGGGGCCGCCGGCAGAAGAACCATCGGGGGAAGCGCCATTCGCGGTTTCGTCGCCGATGGAGTCGTCAACGGCAGTACCGGCACGTGTCGTAAATGCTCGAACAAAGGGAAAAGTCGCCGGGGTGTCGAACCGGCCGGCGTGCTTCCGCCCTTCGGAATCGGCGATCGGTACAAATTCGCGGGCGAGCGAACCTTCTGACGACCAAAGGGGCGAGCCGGCGACCAGGCGATCCCACCAGTCGTCAGCGGCATGCGAATCACTGGGGTGACCAGGGCCGAAGCCAGACAGATCCATCACGCCCTCTTCGCCGATTCGAAATCCTGTACTAATCCTTCCACGAACCGGCACCGGGCAACAACCGCGCGCTGAGATTTGCTGGAGCTACAGGCGAAGGGCGCAGACCAGCGAATTGAATATCCCTATTTAGCCTCATTGCGCTGATATAGCCGACCTCTGGAAGCGGCACGCATTCACGTGCGCGGCGCGACAGGCAAGCGGGCACAGGCCGCACAGGCTGAATGGGCGGCAGGCCCACCGGCGACGGGCAGGCTACGGAAGGCCGGTCACGCGGCGGCCGCGCTATCCCTGACCACGAGTTCGGGCTCGACCAGGCGCGCCGACTCGACGTCCCGGCCTGCGATGCGCTGGAGTAGGAGCCGGAACGCCTGCCGGCCGAGCACGCCGAAGTCCTGCCGCACCGTGGTCAGCGGCGGCCAGAAGTACGCCGCCTCCGGCACATCGTCGAACCCCACGACACTCACGTCCTCGGGCACCCGCCGGCCCGCCTCCCGCAACGCCCGCAACACCCCCATCGCCATATGATCATTGGCCACGAACAC
>QFZU02000221.1 GCA_003260025.2 Microbispora triticiradicis
CCCGGACGGCCGGTCGGAGAGCCGGCGGCGGGCAGCGCGGGCCGCGCACCGGACGGGGCCGCGTGGCGGGGCCCGGCCGGGACCGTCCGGATCGGCACCCCGGCCGGACCCGCCGGAGGCGTGACGCTCCCCTTGCCCGTCGGTCCTGCCGGCCCCGGACCGAGGCCGTACGGCCCCTCCCGATGACCGGCACCAGGCTGGGCGTCACCGGGCCGCGCATCACCGGGCTGGCCGCCGGGCGGCTGCGGCTCGGAACGGTGCGCGGCGGGGGGCTGCGAGTAGGGCGGCCGGATCCTGATCGGCTGCGCGACCGGCGCGGAGACCTCACCGGCCGGGTCCGCGTCCGCGTCGGTGCCAGCGCTTGTGCTGGCGTTGGTGTTGGCGTTCGCAGGCCCGGCAGCGGCCGTCGCGCCCGTCCGGACCGGCCCGGTGGTCGTCCCGTCGGCCGGCTCGGCGCTCTCCGGGACGTCCGCGACGTCCGCCGCGATGTCCGCGGGCCGATCGGGCGGGGTCTGGGCCTGTGCCGTCGCGGGGAAGGCCTCTCCGGACGCTCCGCTCTGCTCACGGGGCCGCACCAGCCGAGGCGGCCGCCCCCTGCGGTGCTGCGCGAGAACGTCGGCGTCGTCCCGCCGTGCGGGCGCCTCGCTCCTCCCCGTGCCCGGGTCGGAGGCGGCGGGTTGCGGGGCGACGGGTTCGGCGTCCGCCGACTCATCGTCGGCCGGCTCATCGTCGGCCGAATCGGGGGCGGCAGAAGCGACGGAGGCGGCCGGGGGCCGGGCCTCCGCATTCTCGCCTAGCGCTGTTCCATGCTGCCGTGCGGCCTCGTCGCGCTCGGAAGCCGCCCTCAGAGCGTCCTCCGAGGCGGTCTCTGCGGCCGATCCTGTGGTGGTCTCTGCCGCGGTTGCCCGGGTGGTTTCTGGAACGGCCGATGCGGCCGGCGGGTCACCGGCCCGCTCGCCGTCCGGGTCGTGCCGGTCCGAGTCCTGCCGGTCTGAGTCGTGCCGGTCCGGGGTGAAGAACGCCGGGTCGGCGGGCCGTACAGAGCGGGGCTCGGCCGAGGCGGCGAGCCTGCGCAGGCGGCGCAGCGTCTCGGTGCCGAGGGGCGGCACCGGATGGGTGCCCGAGTGGGACTCCGAGTGAGGTTCCGAGTGAGGTTCCGAGGCGGCGGGGCTCGCGCCGGGCGCCCGCCGATCCCAGCCCCGGCCCTGACCCTGGTCCTGGCCCTGCGACTCTGTGTCGTGGACCGCCCGGTCGTGGATCGCACGGTCGTGGATCGCACGGTCGTGGACGCTGCTGTCGTGGACCGCGCTGTCCTCCCGTCCGGCGGGAGGTCCGTCCGGGTGACGGTCCCGCTCGGGATCGTCCGAACGGGCGGGATCCGCCGGCGGCGCGGACGGCTGCGGCAGGGAGAAGACCCGTTCACCCGTGACGTCGCCCTTGGCCGCGGCCACGGCGCCGCTCCAGGGGAGCGGGGCGGGGCTGCCGGTGGTGACCGGCACGGCCGCGGCGGCAGCGGCGGCCACCGCGGGCCGCACGACGCGGGACGGGTCGAGCGACGGCCCGCCCGCGTGCACCGCGGC
>QFZU02000222.1 GCA_003260025.2 Microbispora triticiradicis
CCTCGATCTTTCGCGCTCATCCGGTGGCTGGCTGATCGGTTCGGCTGAAGTGTGAAATCGCGGCCGTGGTCAGCCTGGTGGCCCGGCTGTCGCGCCGGGTGGGCGGGGTTCCACAGGCCCGCGGAGGTGTCCTTCCTGGTCGTTGGGGCGGCTTTGTGCTGGTCAGGTCGGTGCCGGGAGCACCTGGAGCCTGGTGATGGCGGTGATCAGCTGGCCGGCCCAGGGCCAGGACGCGGTGATACGCAGCCGCAGACGCCGTCCGCCGCGGACCAGTCGGGCGGCGACGGCGAACAGGCGCAGCCGCAGCCGTTTGGGCTCATAACGGCGAGCAGGAGTCTCGTGCAGGGCGAGCATCTGCATCCACGCGATGAGTTCGCAGGCCAGGGCGACGATCTCGCACCAGATCTGGTTCTGGGTGAAGTCGTGCAGGGGCAGGTTGCGCAGCCCGGTGTCCTTGGCGGCGCGGATGCGGTCTTCGCAGCGGGCGCGGCGGCGGTGGCGTAGCTCCAGGTCGGCGAGCTGACCCCGCTTTGTGTTGGTGACGAAGCAGGTGAAGCGGTGCCCGTCGATGTCGGTGAAGCGCAGCTGCGCGCCCGGGTGCGGGCGCTCCTTGCGCACGATCAGGCGCATCCCCTTCGGCCAGCCCTCCAGCTGCACCAGGCCGGTCAGCTCGGCGACCCAGGCGCCGGGCCGTACCTGGCCCTCGGCGTCGTAGGCGGGCGTCCACGCGTGGGCCGGTAAAGCCAGGATCGCGGTCTGGGCCTCCTCGGTGAGGGCGAACCCGATCGAGTACGACAGCCGCCGCCCGGGCCGGGTCAGCCAGGACAGGAACTCGCGGGTGCCGCCGCCGGAGTCGGTGCGGATCAGCACCTGACGGCGCCGCTGCTTAGGAAGCTGGGCCATGGCCAGCCGGGTCGCGGTGATGTGATCGGCGGCGGTGTTGGACCCGGCGTTGCCGGGCCGCAGCAGCAGGGCCAAAGGTTCCCCGCCCCCGCCCGCTCCATGGTCGGCGAAGACCGTCATCGGGTGGAACCCGAAGGTCTTCTTCCAGGTCGGCGCGGCCTGGTCTTTGTCGGAGTGGGCGATGACGATGGTCGCGTCGATGTCCAAGGCAATCAGCTCCCCGCCAGCGCCCGGAGCGGCGTTACCGGCCAGGGCCCAGGCCCGCTGGCGGGCGGTGGCACGGGCGGCGCGGATCGCCTTCAACGCGCGGACGGGGTCGGCGGCCAGGCGGTCGATCAGCCGGGACACCGTGGGATCGGAGGCGATCGGGCCGAACAGCTCGCTCTGGGCGCGGAGCATCGCAACGTCGGCCAGGCAGTCCCCGCCCAGCGCCAGGGTGAGGGCCAGATCGGCGATGACCTTGCCCGGGTCATGGATCGCACGGACCGGCCGCCACCGCTCCAACTGCGCCGACAGTTCTCTGCCCAGGCCGGTGACCCGCAACGTCTCCAGCAACAGCAGCCCACCGGCCTGGGAGATGATTCCCGGACCGTCTGCGGACACCACGATCTTGCGCTGCGACGCGGTAGTCTTCACTCGGAAAGTGCCTTCTGAACTGGTGCGGACAGGACCTTAGACAAGCCCAATCCTCCCAGCTCAAAGGCACTTTTCTCATGTAAACGATCAAGCCCGCTCAAACTCGCCGCGAAAGCCCGAGG
>QFZU02000223.1 GCA_003260025.2 Microbispora triticiradicis
GTACGGCGGCCCGCCGAAGGAGGGCACGTCCAGCAGCGCGGTGTCCCCCGCGCGGGCGCCGCCCCCGGCGGCGGGGGGCCTCGCGGCCGGGTGTGGGGCGGTGAGGGCGACGGCGGCAAGGACCTGGCGCGCGACCTCCGCTCCGGGGCGGGCGGCGGGGTCCTTGGCCAGCAGCGCCATGATCAGCCGCTCCAGCTCGGCGGGGATCTCCGGCCGATGCCGGCTCGGCGGCACCGGAGCCTGGTGGATGTGCCGGTACACCAGTTCCGGAGCCGACCCGGTGAACGGCGGGTGCCCGCACAGCAACTCGTAGCAGACGCACCCCAGCGCGTAGAGGTCGCAGGCCGCCCCGGCGCCCCGGCCCTCGATCTGTTCGGGAGCCAGGTAGGCGGCGGTGCCGACGACGGCGCCCACCGCGGTGAGCCGCGCCGCCTCCGTCGCGACCTGCGCGACGCCGAAGTCGACCACCTTGAGCGCGCCGTTCGCCGTCCGATGCAGGTTGGCGGGCTTGACGTCCCGGTGCACGACCCCGGCGCGATGCGCGGCGTCCAGTCCAGCGGCGGCCTGGCTCGTCAGGTCGCACGCCTCCGCCACGGAGTATCGGCCCCGGTCGGCCAGTTCATCGGCCAGGCTGCGGCCGGTGAGCAGTTCCATCACCAGGTACGGCCGGGCGTCCTCCTCACCGACGTCCAGCACGGTCACCACGTTGGGGTGGACGATCCGGGCGGCGGCCCGGGCCTCGCGGGCGAAGCGCTCCCGTGACGCGACCCCGGCGACCTGCGGCGCGAGGATCTTGACCGCGACAGGGCGGTGGGCCCGCAGGTCCCGGCCCCGCCAGACCTCGCCCATCCCGCCCCGGCCGATCAGCCCCTCCAGCTCGTAACGACCGCCGAGCACGGACGGCACCACGTCCCGCACCTCCCAGCCTCGCGCACATGATCGGGAGCCAACCTATCCTCCCCGGAGGCCGGGAGAGAGCGCGTGCGGGCCCAGCCTGGGACGGCGGCCGGGCGGAGATCCCTGAAACTTCCAGAGGACCGGCCCGCGACGCGGGGCGGACCCGCCACCGCACACCGGTGGCCCGGCGCGCGCCGTACCAGTGCGGCTTCCGGGCCCGTCGCCCCGGCCCGTCGGCGCGCCGGGAGCGGCGGAGCGCACGAAGGCTTTCCGTGCCTTGACACCTTTCATGGTCGTTTTCACACTGTCCCGAGACGGCTCCCCTGCCTGGTCGGTGGTGGTGGCGGGGGTCGCCGGAAGTGGCACGCGTGCCGCGTCCGGCGACGCGGCGGGCCGTGGGTTTCACGTGCCTGGATCGTCATGTCCACGGCTCGATCAGTGTGAACCGGGCGGTAACGCCGCGCCGCGAGCACCGGAGGCGAACAGGTGACCGGATCCACGGATCCGTCGTTCTCCAGCCTGTTCCTCCATCTGCGTACGGTTCACACCCGCGAACAAGCCGACCGGGGAACCTCGGCCGGCACCACCGCACACGGCGGCCTCGCCTCCGTGTCCCTCACTGGAGTGTGCATTGACGACGTTCGCAAGACTCCGTACGGCGCTCGTCGCCGCCTCGGCGGCGGGGATGGCGCTGACGGCCGCTCCGGCCGGCGGCGCCTCAGCGTCGGCGGTGCCCGCCGCCGCCCCGGCCGCGGCGCGGCTGGCCTCCTGGCCGTCCCCGAGCGGCC
>QFZU02000224.1 GCA_003260025.2 Microbispora triticiradicis
CCGGGCTCGCCCTCGGCACCGCTCCGGCCCTCGCCGCGCTCGGGCTGCTCCTGCGCGGGCTCGCCACGACCCGGCTCGCCGCCCTCGGGGGCGTCGCGGCCCTGGCCGCCGGGCTGTTCACCGCCGGATCGGGGCTGCGGCTCGGCGACTGGCTCCCGGAGATCGGGTCCCCGGCCGCCGCCGCGGCCCGCGCGTCGATCGGCGCGGACGGGGTCCAGCGGCTCACGGTCTGGGCGACCGACCGGGGTTTCCGGCCCGGCGTCGCCGTCGCGACCGCCGGTCGGCCTGTCGAGATCGTCTTCAGGACCTCCGGCGACCGCGGCTGCACCCGCGCCGTCGCCGTCGACGGCCGCGACGTCGTGCTCCCCGTGACAGGCGCGCGTACGGTGCGCCTGCCCGCACGGCCGGAGGGACGGCTGCGCTACGCCTGCGGGATGGGGATGTACGTGGGCTTCATCGAGTTCGAGCGTCCCTTGACGTCAACGTCTTCCCGATAACGCTCCGTGACGTCCCGGTTACGTGTCACCCTGTCTGGCATGACACTAGTGGGAGCAGCGGAGACGACCGCGTGGATCGGGACACCGGTCTCGCGCATCCCCGGACCCCTGGAACCGAGCGAGGCCGATCTGCTCGGCAGAGCCCGTGACGGCGACCGCGAGGCGGCGCACCGGCTGGGCCGGCTGTGCGCGGAGCGCGACGACCGGCTGGGCGCCCGGCACTGGTGGGAACGGGCGGCACAGGCGGGCAACGTCGACAGCGCCTACAACTTGGGGCTCTGGCACCGGATGCACGGCACGACCGAGGAGGCCGTCGGCTGGTTCGAGGCCGCCGCGGGCACCGGAGACGCGGACGCCTCGACCAACCTCGCCTCGTTACTGCTGGAGCGGCGCGGCGACACGGCCGGTGCGCGGCTGTGGTTCGAGCGGGCCGCCGAGAACGGTTCCCGGCACGCGGCCCGGCGGCTGGCCCTGCTGTGCGAGGACCAGGGTGACGGCATGGGCGCCCGGTGCTGGCACTTCAGGGCCGCCCTGGACGGCGACCTGCGGTCCGCCCACGACCTCGGCTTCCTCGGCTACACGGCGGGCGACGAGGCCGAGGCGTCGCACTGGTGGGAGTACGCGGCGCGCGGCGGCCACGCGGAGGCGGCCTATCACCTGGCCCTGCTCCTGCACACGGCCCGCGACGAGAAGGGCGCGGAGGGGTTCTACCGGCTCGCCGCCCGGGCCGACCACCCCGGCGCCGCCTTCCGGCTGGGCGATCTCGCGCTCACCCGCGGCGACCTGCGCACGGCGCTCGCCTGCTTCGAGCGGGCCGCGCACACGGGCAGCCAGGAGGCACCCCGGATGGCCGGGCTGGTCTGCCTGCGGCTGGACGACCGCCTCTCGGCGGCGCACTGGTTCGGGCGGTCCGCGGCGGACGACCCCGAGGCGGCGTACCGGTTCGGGTCGCTGCTCGTCTCCGAGCACAACGACCTGAAGGGCGCACGTCACTGGTTCCGGCGGGCCGCCGAACGCGGGCATCAGGCCGCCCAGGCGGAGCTGCGGAAGGTGCTGCCCCTCACCGGCGGCTGCGTGGAGACCGAGGGCTGCCTGCTGGACCCGCCCCCGCCGTACTGGACCCGCCCGGCCGAGCCGGAGCAGGCGGCGCGCGCCGAACTGGCGGTGGCGGCGGCGCGCAGGCGCGGCGACGCCGCGGCCGAGCCCGCCGCCC
>QFZU02000225.1 GCA_003260025.2 Microbispora triticiradicis
GCCGGCGCCCCCGCCGGGCCCGTACGCCGCCGCCGGTGGTGGATCGCGGCCGTGGCCCTCGCCGTGGCGGCCGCCGCGGTGCCCCTGACGGCGTACGCGCTGCGGGACGGCGAGCCCGGCACGCCCCCGCCGCGGGTCTCGCCGGTCTTCACCCGTGCCGTGGACCTGTGCCGGGCGCTGTCCGGCGCGCAGGTGCGCCGGTTCCTGGGCGCCCCGGCGGACCCGCACCCGGAGAAGGCGGGCTGCCAGTGGGCCGTCACGGGCGCGGGCGTCGAACTGGGCGCCGAGACCGACTCCGACACCCCGGAACCCTGGGCGCTGGACCTGGCCTCCGCGCGGACGCTCATGCAGGGGCTCCGCCGCCAGTACGCCTCGGGGCCGCGCGACGGCGACCTCATCTGGTACGAGGTCGGGCTCAACCAGAAGACCCAGGTCATCGAGTCGGCCGCGCGGGACGTGCCGGGGCTGGCCGACGAGGCCTTCGCCGTGGACGTCACCACGCCGGAGGGCACGGCGAAGGCCGCCTGGGTGTACTTCCGGCTCGGCGACCTCGTGGCCGTGCTGCGGTACGCCCACCTGGACGTGACGTCCCCGGCCGGACTGCGGGACGAGGCGGTCGCGACGGCCCGGTCGGCCGCGGGCGGCCTGAGCGGGCTGGCGTAGCCGTGGAGGTGCTCGCCGGGCGGTACCGCCTCACCGAACGGCTCGGTGAGGGCGGCGGCGGCACGGTCTGGCGCGCCCACGACGAGCTGCTGCGCCGCGAGGTGGCGATCAAGCAGCTCCGCGTCCCGCCGGACCTGGACGACCGGCGGCTCGCCGAGTTCCTCGGGCGGGCCGTCGACGAGGCCCGGGCGGCGGGGCGGCTCAGCCACCCCTCGATCGTGACGATCCACGACGTCGTCGGGCACGCCGGCCGGCCGTGGATCGTCATGGACCTGGTGCCCGGCCGCTCCCTCGACAAGATCATTCGAGAGTACGGGCCGCTGCCCTCCGAGCGGGTCGCGGAGATCGGGCTGGCCGTGCTCGACGCGCTGGAGGCGGCCCACTCGCGGGGCGTCCTGCACCGGGACGTGAAGCCGGCCAACGTGCTGATCGGGCCGGACGGCCGGGCCCTGCTCACCGACTTCGGCATCGCCGCGCCGATGGGCGAGGGCGGCGCCTCCTGGCGCAGCTCGGCCGGGTCGCCCGCCTACATGGCGCCGGAGCGGTTCCGGGACGAGCCCGACGGGCCCGCCTCGGACCTGTGGTCACTCGGGGCCACGCTCTACACGGCGGCCGAGGGCGAGACTCCCTTCCACCGTCCCACGGCCGCCGCGCTCGTCGCCGCCGTCCTGCTCCACGAGCCCCCGCCGATGGCGCGGGCGTCCCGGGTGCTGGCCTGGATCGTGCACGCCCTGCTCGACAAGGACCCGGCGCGGCGCCCGCCGCCCGAGGTCGTACGGCAGGCCCTGCGCGCCGCCGCCGCGCCGCCCGCCCCCGCCGTACGGTCCGCCCGGTCGTGGCGTCTGGCCGTCGTGGCGGCCCTGGTGATCGTGACCGGCCTGGCGGCGGGACTCGGCGCCTGGCTCCTGACGTCGGGACGGGACGAGGGCGGCGGGCGCTTCGCCGCCGTCCCCGACGCCTGCCGCAGCCTCACCGACGCGCAGATCCGCGACCTCCTCGGCGCGGCGCCCCGCCCGGAGCCCGCGCGGGGCCAGGGGAGCGAGGGCGGGGGAAGCGGGCGGCAGGGCGGAGACGGCGGGGACGGCGGGGACGGCGCGAGCGGTTGCACGTGGACCGAGCGCGTCAGCGGGCACGCGGGGACCCCGAGGCACTGCTGCGGCGGGCCCGCGAACTGCTGCGGCCCGGTGGCGAGGTGGTCGCCGAACTCGGCCCTCCC
>QFZU02000226.1 GCA_003260025.2 Microbispora triticiradicis
CGCCGCGCGACCCGCGGGCGGTGGCGGCCGGGGCCCTGTGGGCGGCGCCCGCGCGGGAGCGCGACCGGGCCTTCGCCGCGCCTCCGGAGTCGGAGGGCGGGCTCACCCTCGCGCAGGCCGTCAACCGCGCCCTCGCCGACGCCATGGCGGCCGACCCCGGGGTCCTGGTGTTCGGGGAGGACGTGGCCCGCAAGGGCGGGGTGTACGGCGTGACCCGGGGGCTGGCACGCAGGTTCGGCGGCGAGCGGGTCTTCGACACGCTGCTCGACGAGCAGGCCGTCCTCGGGCTCGCGCTCGGCAGCGGGCTGGCGGGGATGCTGCCGGTGCCCGAGATCCAATATCTCGCCTATCTGCACAACGCCCTTGATCAGATTCGCGGCGAGGCGTCGACCATGCAGTTCTTCTCCCGGGGCGCGTACCGCAATCCCCTGGTCGTACGAGTTGCCTCATATGCCTACCAAAAGGGCTTCGGGGGACATTTCCATAATGACAACTCAATTGCCGCGTTGCGCGATATCCCCGGTTTGATCATCGCGTCTCCGGCGCGGCCCGACGACGCGGCGGCGATGCTCCGCACCTGCCTGGCCGCCGCCCGCGTGGACGGCAGTGTGTGCGTGTTCCTGGAGCCCATCGCGCTCTACCACGCCCGGGACCTGTTCGAGGAGGGCGACGACGGCTGGCTCGCGCCGTACGCGCCGCCGGCCCGCTGGGCGGAGACGCACGTCCCGGTCGGCCGGGCCCGTTCCTACGGCGACGGCCGCGACCTCACCATCGTCACGTACGGCAACGGCCTGCGGATGAGCCTGCGGGCGGCGGCGCGGCTCACGGCGGAGGGCATGGGCTGCCGGGTGCTCGACCTGCGGTGGCTGTCGCCCCTGCCGGTCGACGACCTCATGCGCGCGGCCGACCTCACGGGCCGGGTGCTGATCGCCGACGAGACCCGGCGCAGCGGCGGCGTCTCCGAGGGCGTGATGGCGGCGCTGCTCGACAACGGGTTCACCGGCCCGATCACCCGGGTGACCTCCCGGGACAGCTTCGTGCCGCTGGGCCCGGCGGCCGGCGCCGTGCTGCTGTCCGAGGCCGAGATCGAGCAGGCCGCCCGCGCCCTCCTCACCCGGAGCTGATCGAAGGGCCTGAACAGGGGGCCGCTCCGAGACCTGATCGCGGGGAGAGCCGCCGGTCAGCCGATCCGGCACAGGGCGGCGCGGGCCATGGTGTGCAGCAGGCCGGCCATGGCCTCGGGGGACAGCTCTCCCGCGCTGTGCGGGGTGGAGTTGAGCAGGCCGAAGACCGCGTGCGCGGCGGCGCGCAGCCGCGCCTGCGGGCAGTCGGGGTGCAGTTCGGCCAGCACGGCCACCCACTCCTCGGCGTACAGCCGCTGGAGCCGCCGGATGGCCCGCCTGGCCTGCTCGGGCACGTTGTCGAGCTCGCGCTCCTGCACCCGGATCAGCGCCGGATGGCGCAGCGCGAACTCGATGTGCCCGGCCAGCAGCGCGTCCAGGGCCGCCTCCGCCGTGTCCGGGTCGGCGGTGGTGGCGAGCCGCGCCCCCTGCTCGCGCAGCCGCTCGCTGATCCCGAGCAGCATCTCGGTGAGCAGGGCCTCCTTGCCGCTGAAGTGCCGGTAGAGCGCGGGCCCCGACACGCCCACCGCGGCGCCGATGTCCTCGATGGACACGCCGTGGAAACCGCGTGCCGCGAACAGGGCGGCGGCCGCGTCGAGGATCTCGGCCCGCCGATTGCGGGTAGGGGACTTCACGGCACCATGGTAGACGGAGTCAGTTAACGATGACTAACATTCGAGCATGAGTACAAGCGACTGGCCGGTGCTGGAGAGCCGGTGCGACCCGGGCGGCGAGGCGTACAAGCGCGACGCCGAGGCGAACGAGCGCCTGGTGGCGGAGCTCCGCGACCGGCTCGCGGCGGCGGCGCGGGGCGGCCCGGAGCGGGCCCGCGCCCGGCACGCCG
>QFZU02000227.1 GCA_003260025.2 Microbispora triticiradicis
GGCACCGCACCCGGCACCGCGTCCGGCACCGCGTCCGGCACGGATGCCGCGGCCGGTGAGCCGGGCGCGGCCGGAGCGGGCGGCGCGTCGTGGCGGCCGGTCACCGCGGACGGCCGGGACGGGACGCACGTCCGCAGGTTCACCGCGGCGGGCCTGGTCATCGACCTGGAGACGACCATCGTGGGCGGGCGGATGGAGGTGGCCGGGCAGGTGTCCCCCGCCCCCGGGCCGGACGCCAGGATCGAGGTGCGCACGCCCCAGGTCGGCAAGGTCCGCGTCCTCTCCGAGACGGGCCACTTCGCGGTCACCGGCCTGCCGCCCGGATGGGTCAGCGTGGTCTGCCATCGGCCCGGCCAGGCACCCGTCTTCACCCGCTGGCTCCGCGTACGCCCGTGATGTCACGGCAGCACGCCCACCGGCCGGAGCCCGCGGGACCGTGCCACAGCACGAGCCCCTCCCAGAAGCGGGACCAGGACCAGGGCCAGGACCGGCTGGTCGGCCGGGCCGAGGCGGCCGTACGGCTCTCGGGCACCGATCCCCGGCTGGCCCTGTCGGAGGCGAGGGCCGTACTGGAGCTGGCCCCGCGGGCCGAGCCTGCCGGGCCGTACGGCGAGGCGGCCTCGGTGGCGCTGCGCGCGTCGGCGCTGGCGGCCCGCGAACTGGGCGACCTGGAGCTGGCCGAGGAGCGGCTGCGGGAGGCGGCCGGCGCGGCGCGGGGGCATCCGCTGCGGGTGGCGCAGGCGCGGATGTCGCTCGTCACGGTCCGGGCCCAGCTCGGCGATCCCGAAGGCGGGCTGCGCCTGGCCGATCTCGCCGAGCGGGATCTCACGGGAACCGACCTGGCCAGGCTGGACGTGCAGCGGTCGGTCGCGCTGATGCTGCTCGGGCGGCACGCGGAGGCCGCACGGCACTGCGACCGGGCGATCAGCCGACTGGACGAAGATCCGTTCTTCCAGGCGGGCGCGCTGCTGAACCGCGGCCTCGCCCACGTCTATCTGGAGCGGTACGGCACGGCCGAGGCCGACCTGGCCCGATGCGCCCGCATCGCCAGGCACGCGGGCCTCGACCATCTCGTGATGCTGGCGGAGGGCAATCTGCCGTTCGTGGCGGCCCGCCGGGGCGACATCGCCGCCGCCTTCACGCGGTACCGCGCGGCGGAGGAGACGTTGTTCGGCTTCCCCGAGCGGCTCGCCGCGATGCGGACCGACTTCGCCGAGGCGCTGGTGGCCGCCCGGCTGCCCGGCGAGGCGCGCACGCTGCTCGAACAGGCCGTGCCCGAACTGGTAGCCGCCCAGGCGCACGCGGCGATCCCCGGAGCGCGGCTGCTGCTCGCCCAGACCGCCCTCCTCTCCGGGGACGCCCGGCTCGCCGGCGCGACCGCGCGCACAGCGCACGCGGAGCTCGCCGCGCAGGGCAGAACCGCCTGGCTGCCCCTGGCCACGGAGGTCGTCCTGCGGGCCCGCCTGGCGGAAACGACCGGCCGGCCACAGGACGGGCTGACCCCTCCGGCGGGCGGCTCGGCTCCCGGCGCTTCGCGAGCGCCCGGCACCCGGGAGACACCCAGCGCGCGGGAGACACCCGGTGCCGAGGAAACGCCTAACGCCGAGGAAACACCCGGCGCCCCCGAAACAGCAGGCACGCGGGAGACAGCGCGTGCCTGGGGAACACTCAGCGCCGAGGAACCACCGGGCACCCAGGAAGAGCCGGGCTCCCAGGCGGGACCAGGCGGCGGCCTGATCGCCGACCTGGTGTCCTGCGCCGACGAGCTGGCGGCGTGCGGGTGGCATGCGGCGTCCTCGGCGCTGCGGCTCACCGCCGCCGCCTCGGCCGTACGGCTGGGCGCGCTCGGCCCCGCCCGCGAGCAGTTGCGGATCACCGCCGCCACCGCGACGCGCCCGCTCGTCCGATGGCACGCCGTGGCCCTGCGGCACCACCTGGACGGGAACCTCGCCCGGGCCCTGGCCGCCGCCGCCCGAGGCATCGAAGCCGCCCGTCCCGGGAGCGGCGCGGACGCCGGGAGCGGCGGCGGCGCGGCTCCGCAGGCGGGGACC
>QFZU02000228.1 GCA_003260025.2 Microbispora triticiradicis
CTCGGCTGCGGTGTCGGCGGCCGGCTGAGCGGCGGGCGCGGCCTCGGCGGCGGCGGGCTGGGTGGCGGGCGCGGCCTCCGGGGTCGCGGCTGCCTCTTCGGCGGCGCTCTGCGGGGTCTTCGCGGCGGTCTTCCTGCGGGTCCTGGCGGGCTTGGGCGCGGCGGCCTCAGCCGTCGCCGTCTCCGCTGCGGTCTCGGTGGCGGGGCCCTCGGTGGTAGGTGCCTCGGTGGGGGCCTCGGTGGCGGCCTCGGTGTCCTGCGCGGGCTCCGCGGGCTCCGTCGTCTGGACGGCCTTCTCGGCCTCCGTGACCTCCGCAGCCTGCTGGGCTTCCGTGACCTCCGCGGGCTGCGGAGCCTCCGTGACCTGCGCGGTCTCGGCGGTGGTCGTCTCGGTGGCCGGGGCCTCTGCTGTCACGGCCTCGGGCGCCGTCTCGGGCTTGGGTGTGCCGAGGGACTCCTGGACCTTCGCCTCGGGGGCCGGTACCGCTTCCGTCTCGGCCGGAGCGGGCGCAGGAGTGGCAGTGGGGGAAGTGGCAGCGGGAGCCGGGGCGCTCGCGGCCGTCTTCTCGCCGTCCCGCTCCGCCTTGCTCGGGCGGGGCGCGAAGATGACGGGCTCCCTGCGCGCGGCCGGTTCCGCTGGGGTCTCCTCGTCGCGGGTGGCGGTGTCCGGGGCCTCGGTCTTCTCGGAACGCTCCTCCTCGCCGACGACGAGGCGCACGATCCGCGACCTGACCTTGTCGCCGATGAGCAGCGCCTGACCGACGCCGTTCAGAGCGGTCTGGAGCATGAGCACGGGCAGATCCCGCAGCCGCTCCCGGCTCTCCATCGCGTCGCGTAGAGGTTTTGTTATAGCCCTAAGGAAGGACATTTCGGCTCCCGGGGAGATGTGTATAGATACGCCCAGTCTCGCAAGACCAGGGTCAAGAGGCGGCTCGCGTTCCACATAGCATAGGAACATGGACGTGCAGACCTCAGCGAACCGCCGTGTCCTGGTCGCCAAGCCCCGCGGCTACTGCGCGGGAGTCGACCGCGCGGTGCAGGCGGTGGAGCGGGCGCTGGAGCAGTACGGCGCGCCCATCTACGTACGCAAGCAGATCGTGCACAACACCCACGTCGTGAAGACGCTGGAGGAGCGCGGCGCCGTCTTCGTGGAGGAGACCGAGGAGGTCCCCGAGGGCGCGATCGTCGTGTTCTCCGCCCACGGCGTCGCCCCCGCCGTCCACGAGGAGGCCGCCGGTCGCCGGCTGAAGACCATCGACGCCACGTGCCCGCTGGTCACGAAGGTGCACAACGAGGCCAAGAGGTTCGCGGCCAAGGACTACGACATCCTGCTCATCGGGCACGAGGGGCACGAGGAGGTCGAGGGCACCGCCGGTGAGGCCCCCGAGCACATCCAGCTCGTCGACGGCCTCGACGGCGTCGGCGAGGTGTCCGTCCGTGACCCGGAGAAGGTGGTCTGGCTCTCCCAGACGACCCTGTCGGTGGACGAGACCACCGAGACCGTCGCCCGGCTGCGTACGCGTTTCCCGAACCTCATCGATCCGCCGAGCGACGACATCTGCTACGCCACCTCCAACCGCCAGACGGCCGTAAAGCAGATCGCCGCGGAGTCCGACCTGGTCATCGTCGTCGGCTCGGCCAACTCGTCCAACTCCAAGCGGCTGGTCGAGGTCGCCAAGGACTACGGCGCCGCCGCCTCCTACCTCGTCGACGACGCCTCCTTCGTACGGGAGGAGTGGCTGGAGGGCGTCCGCACGGTCGGCCTCACCAGCGGCGCGTCGGTGCCGGAGGAGCTGGTGCAGGGCGTGCTCGCCAAGCTCGCCGACCTAGGCTTCGCCGACGTCGAGGAGGTCGAGTCGGTGCAGGAGAGCATGCGTTTCGCCCTGCCCCACGAACTGCGCCGCGACCTGCGCGCCGGGTAGACACGCCTGCCTGAGGTCCCACACGGACGACCGGCCGTGCGAACGGCCTACTCGTCGGCTGCCTTGCCGTACACGCGGGGTTCGAAGTAGCCCTCGGGCTCGGGGTCGAAGGCCTGGCCGCGGCCCCTGCGGGCGCGGCCGGGCGAAGCGGCGCGGGCCGCGCCGACCTTCGCGCCGCCGACCTTCGCGCCGCCGAG
>QFZU02000229.1 GCA_003260025.2 Microbispora triticiradicis
TTTCGACGACATCGGTGACATCCTCGGCATCGGTCGCGTCCCCGGCCGGCCGCGCGGCGGACTCCCCAGCCGGCGGCGCGGCGGATGCCCGGGCCGTCGGAGCGGCCACCCCGGCGGGCTCACCGGCGTGATAAACCGGCTCCCGCGATGGCTCCGGCTGCGACGCGAGGGACGGCTGCGGTTGCGGTTGCGGCGCGGGAACCGGCGACGGCTCCGGCTGCGGACCGGAGAGCGGCGACGGCTCCGGGGCCTCCTCCACGATGAGGTGGGCGTTGGTGCCGCTGATGCCGAACGAGGAGACACCCGCGCGGCGGGGCCGTTCGCCGCGGGGCCACGGCCGGGGCCGGGTCAGCGGCGCCACCCCGCCCTCGGCCCAGTCGACCAGCTCGGACGGCTCCTCCGCGTGCAGCGTCGCCGGCAGCACGCCGTGCCGCAGCGCCTCGATCATCTTGATCACTCCGGCCGCTCCGGCGGCGGCCTGCGTGTGGCCCAGGTTCGACTTCACAGACCCGACCCACAGTGGCTCGCGCCGCCCGGAGGCGGCGCCGTACGCCTCGATCAGGGCGCCCGCCTCGATGGGGTCGCCGAGGGCGGTGCCGGTGCCGTGCGCCTCGACGGCGTCCACGTCCGCCGGGGACAGCCCCGCGGACCGCAGGGCGGCCTCGATGACCCTGCGCTGGGCGGGGCCGCTCGGCGCGGTGATCCCGTTGCTCGCTCCGTCGGAGTTGACCGCCGAGCCGCGGATGACGGCGAGGACCGGGTGGCCCGCGCGCCGGGCGTCGCCGAGGCGCTCCAGCACCAGCATGCCCACACCCTCGCCGAAGCCGGTGCCGTCGGCCGTACGGGAGAACGCCTTGCAGCGGCCGTCGGCGGCGAGCCCGCCCTGGAGGGCGAACTCCACGAACACGCGGGGGGTGGCCATCACCGTCACCCCGCCGGCGAGCGCCAGGTCGCACTCGGACTCCCGCAGCGACCGGACGGCCAGGTGGATCGCGACGAGGGAGGACGAGCACGCCGTGTCGACCGTGAGGGCGGGGCCCTCGAACCCGAAGGTGTAGGACAGCCGGCCGGAGGCCATGCTGGTCGCGTTGCCCGTCATCAGATAGCCCTCGGCCTCCGGAGGCACGCCGTCAAGCGGCGGGGCGTAGTCGTCGTTTATCACCCCCGTGAACACGCCGGTCCGGCTGCCGCGCAGCGAGGCCGGGACGACGCCGGCCCGCTCCATGGCCTCCCAGGACACCTCCAGGAGCTGACGGTGCTGGGGGTCCATCGCGGCGGCCTCCCGAGGGGCGATGCCGAAGAAGGCGGCGTCGAAACCCGCCGCGTCGTCGAGGAACCCACCGGCCTTCGCGCGGTCGCGCAGCGCCGGGTCCCAGCCGCGGTCGCCCGGCGGCTCCCCCACCGCGTCGGCGCCCTCGGCGACCACCCGCCACAGGTCCTCCGGCGAGCGCACCCCGCCGGGAAACCGGCAGGCCGTCGCGACGACGGCCACGGGCTCGGGCTCCGTCAGCGCGGCCAGTTCCCTCTTCACGCGGGTGAGCTCGGCGGTCGTCCAGCGCAGGTACTCGACCAGCCTCTCGTCAGACATGCCGCCGCCCTTCGGACCGGAGCTCGGAGTCGATGAACCGGAACAGCTCCTCCGCGGTCGCGGGGATCTCCTCCGTGGTGTCGGCGGCCGACGGCGCCGGGACCGCCGGCTCGGGGTCGTCCGGGACCAGGCGCCGGAGCAGGTACGCCGCCAGGGCGTCGGGGGTCGGCTGGTCGAAGACCACGGTGGCCGGCAGCCGCAGGCCGGTGGCTTTGCCGAGGCGGTTGCGCAGCTCGACCGCGGTCAGCGAGTCGAACCCCAGCTCCTTGAAGCTGCGCCGCTCCCCGGCGTCGTCCTCGGGCGCCCGGCCGAGGACCGCCTCGACGTTCCGTAGCACGGTCTCGGTCACCAGCACCCTGCGCCGTTCCGCGTCCGCCGCGGCGAGCAGGGCGGGCAGCCCGCCGGAGTCCCCCGAGCCCTCGTCGCTCTTGGGGGTGGCGGGCGCCGGGGCGGAGGCGCCCCGGCGGGCCAGCGCCCGCAGCGGCGCGGCGAGGTCGGGGATCGCCGCGAGCCGCGCCGGGTCGAGCCGTACGGC
>QFZU02000230.1 GCA_003260025.2 Microbispora triticiradicis
CCCGCGGGGCCGCTGACCGGGCCGCCGCGGCGGGACCTCCCGCACGGCCCGGTGCTGGGCTGGACGCAGGGCCACGGGGTCTCCCGGGGCGACCGGGCGGCGCGGTCGCTGAGGATGACGATGGAGGTCCGCGCCCGGCGGGTGCTCCAGCTGTGGGCGCCGCTGCTGTGCTGGGCGATGCTCGCCCGCGGCGACATCGACGGCATGATCGGCTACCACGCCGAGGGTCTCGACCTGCCCGCCGGTGCGCTGATCGCGCGGGAGGCCGGGGTGGACATCCGCGGGTTCGACGGCAGGCCCTTCGAGGCGTCCGCCGAGGGACCGCCCGAGGACCGCAGCTTCGTCGCCGCGCCGCCCGCCCTGGTCGGCGGCCTCCTCGACCTGGTCGCCGAGGCCCGCCGCCTCGCTCCCGCCCTCCCCCCGGTCTAGTCGTCCAGGCCGCGGGCGGCGAGCGCCTCGCCCAGGGCGTCGGCGTGCCGCAGGGCGCCCACCACGAGCGGGACGGCGAAGGCGCGCGGGCTCCGTTCGACGCCTCTGGCGCGCTGGGCCTCCCTGACCCGGGTGGCCAGTTCCGCGACGACCGGCACGCTACGCAGCGTGAGAGACAGCAGCAGCGACAGGCGGAACGGGTCGAGCCCGGCGAACCTCGCGGGGGCGAGACACCGCTCCAGGAAGGCCATGAGATCGCTGGTGCGCGTCGTGAGGGTGACCAGCCCGGCGAGGGCGATCGCGAGCACGACGCGGAGCGTGGACGACACCGCGCCGGACAGGTCCGCGACCACCAGTTGCATCCCGAACAGGGCCAGGGCGAACCAGCGGACCGGCCGCACCTGCGCCCAGGCCGCCGCCGCGCCCACGCCCGACACGGCATACAGGGCCGCCACGACGGCGGCGGCGGCCGCCAGTGCGGCGGGCGGGCGCAGCAGCAGGAGCACCGTGCAGCACACGGCGAGCCCGGCGAGCTTGACGCCCGCGGGCAGCCGGTGCAGGGGCGAGCCGCCCGGCACGTAGGCGCCGGTGAGGCCCTTCACGCCATCATCTTCCGGTAGTGGCCGATCGCGGTCGCGGGATCGGCGTCGGCGACGACCCGGCCCTGGTCCACCACGAGCACGCGGTCGAAGTCCTCCAGCAGCGCGAGGTCGTGGGTGACCACCACCACCTGCTGGGGCAGGGTCCGCAGCACGCCCGCGACCTGCCGGGAGTGCCGCAGGTCGAGCAGGGTGGTGGGCTCGTCCATGACGAGGATCTCCGGTTCGAGCACCAGGACCGAGCAGAGGGCGAGCAGCTGCTTCTGGCCGCCGGACAGGTGGTGGGCGGGGTGGTCGGCGTGGTCCGCCAGGCCGTACCTCTCCAGCGTCTCCCGCACCCGGCGCTCGGTCTCCTCGCGCGGCAGGCCCTTGCGCCGCAGCGAGAAGGCGACGTCCTCGGCCACCGTCGGCATCACGATCTGCGCGTCGGGGTCGGTGAACAGGAACCCGACCCCGCGCCTGATCCGGGCCGCGTGGCGGCGCGTGTCGAGCCCGGACACCGTGACGGTGCCCGACGACGGCAGCACCAGGCCGTTGAGCAGGCGGGCGAGCGTGCTCTTGCCCGAGCCGTTGGCCCCGATCACCCCCACCCGGCGCTCGGTCAGCGTGACCGTGACGCCGCGCAGCACCTCCCGCTGCCCGAGCCGCACGTGGACGTCCGTCAGCCGGATCACTCAGACCACCTCGAACAGGGCGGCGATCCCCAGACCGCCGCCGACCGCGACCGCCGCCAGGCCCAGCGTGCCCGGCGGCGCCCCCTCCCCCAGGAGCCGGCCGAACAGCCGGGTCACCACGACGGCGCCGCTCGCGCCCCAGGGATGGCCGAGGGCGAGCGCGCCGCCGTCGGCGCAGACCCGGTCCGCGTCCGCGCCGAGCGGGTCGAGACCGAGCGCGTCGGTGACGGTGAGCACCTGCGCCGCGAACGCCTCCACGATCTCCACCGCCGCCACCCGCGCCAGGTCCGTCCCGGTCCGCTCCAGCACCCGCCGTACGGCGGGCACCGGCCCCCATCCGGGCAGCGCGGGGTCGCAGCCGGTCACGGTCCCGGCCAGCAGGCGCAGGCCGGGCAGGCCGGCCGCCGCGCGCAGCCGCTCCGGCACGACGGCCACGGCCGCGGCGCCGTCGCTCACCGG
>QFZU02000231.1 GCA_003260025.2 Microbispora triticiradicis
GAGGGACGTCCCTCCGGCGGCGCTCCCTATTCAGGGGGTGTCAGGCGTGGGGTCTCGTCAGGCGTTGGTGCAGGCGGTGCCGTTCAGCGTCAGCCCGGTCGGGTTGCCGTTCGAGCCGCTCCAGGTGCCCTGGAAACCGAACGAGATGGTGCCGCCCGCGGGAACCGAGCCGTTGTACGACAGGTTCTTCGCGGTGACCGAGGACCCGTTCTGGGTCACGGTGGCGTTCCAGGCACTGGTGATCTTCTGGCCGTTCGGGAAGTTGAAGCCCACGGTCCAGTTGCTCACCGCGCTGGAGGGGGTGACGGTGACGTCGGCGGTGAAGCCGCCCTGCCACTCGTTCTTCGTGTACTTCACCCGGCAGCCGCCGCCGTTGCCCGGATTGCTCGGCGACGTCGTCGGCGTCGAACTCGGCGTCGAGCTCGGGATGGTGCCGCCGATGCTGTAGGAGAAGTTGTTGACGGCGAGGCCGGCGCCGCCCACCCAGGGCTCGAATCCGGCCTGGACGCTGGTGAGGTACCACGACCGCTGGCCGTAGCCCCGGTTCACGGTGTCGTCGTAGAAGTTGCGCACCGCGAAGCTGATCGAGTTCGTCGGCGAGGTCCGCACGTAGGAGATGACGTTCCAGCCGATGTTGCCGAACCAGACGTCCCAGGTGGCGCCGGCGATGTTGGCGGTGCCGACGCGGGATCCGACGGGCTGCACCGACCCGGTGTGGTTGAGCCACACCATGATCTCGGCGCCGGTGTTCTGGCCGTCCCGGCGGGGCGTGGGGTCGAACCAGATGTCGTACGCCGCGTCGTAGATCCCGGAGCCCGGGTAGCTCATGCTGACGCTGGTCTGCACCGTGTTGAACTGGCTGTTGCTCGCCTGGAGAGGCAGGCCGCTGTTCGTGGAGCAGTTGGCGTAGTGGCAGCCGGCGTAGATGGCCGGATAGGCGGCCGGGGTGCCGCCCGTGTTGTTGTGCTGCGCCTGCGTCACCGTGAAGCCGTTGTTCGTGACGTTGATGCACTGCGTGGCGCTGCTGCCCCACACGTTGTTGATGACGACGTACTTCCCGTTCTGGACGGTCGTACTGCCGTACTTGTCGCAGATCACCGTGTCTGCGTGCGCCGCCTGACCGACGACGAGCGACGCGGCGACGGAGCCGAGCATGGCGAGGCTCGCCGTGATCATTCGCATCTTCATGACCCGGACCATAGACACCTGACCATGGACCGCAACATGAGTTGATTTGGTCGACAAACTGGACGAAACCGCAACCAGCCACAACGCTGTGACGGTAGGTGAAACTTTCACCTACACATCTGCCGCTTTGTCCGTCAATGCACCACCCGCGTACGGCGGCCCGAGGCGAGGCGCAGCCGCACCAGCGTCGGGAGACGGCGCAGCCCAAGGGTGGTGCGCAGGCCCGGGACCGCCTCCTCGTGCAGCCGGGTGACCAGCGCCCCGAGGTCGGCCGGTGCGACGGCGGAGACCCCGAGATCGAGGTGCGGGTCGTCGGAGGGGCCGCGCAGCACGGCGTGCGCCCTGCGCACGTCCGGGTACGCGCTGACCTGCTCGGCCAGGGCCGCGCTCGCCGGGTAGGCGTCGACCTCCGTCACGCCGGAGGCGCCCGACTCCAGTCGCAGCCGCCTCGGCCGGTCGACCCGGAGCAGCGCGAGCAGCCAGGCCAGCCCGACGAGCGCGAGCACCACACCGACTGCCGCCACCACCGGCCAGAACCAGGGGGTGGTCGCCGCGAAGGACGTGGTCCCCGCGTCGAGCACGGGCCGCCGCGCGGCGTCGCCGCCGAAGGCCCCGAGCGCCCGCGCCAGCGCCAGGCCGCCCGCGGCCAGCAGGACCAGCCCGAACAGCGTGAGACCCGTTCTGTTGCCCTTGGACGGCTTCGTCGTCACTGCCCCGCCTCCTTCATTCGTCCCCTTCTGATTTCCGCGGTGGTTCCGGCGGTGGTCCCGGCGGCCTACGTGGGGCCGTGGACCCGGACCCGCAGGGACATCGGGTGGGCGGGGGCGAGCCGGGCGATCTCCTGCTCCGCCGCCGCGCGGACGCGCTCCCGGAGGACGGCGGTGTCGCGCAGGTCGGTCCGGACGGTCACGTCCGCGTGCCATCCGCGCACCCGTGCGCCCGCCGCCCGCACGCCGTCCACACGGCCGGCCGCGCCGCCGAGCACCC
>QFZU02000232.1 GCA_003260025.2 Microbispora triticiradicis
CCCGGGTCCGCACGCACCGCGTACGGACCCGGGCCGGGCCGGCGTCAGCCCTTCCGGCCCAGCGCCTGGCGGATCAGGTCGCGGGCCCGGTCGACGATCGCCGCGGGCGGGCCGAACAGCAGGTTCCTCGTCATCGACTCCACCCCGGGATGCGGCCGTGTGGGGGCCATCGCCAGCGCCGCCCGCACTCCCAGGGCCATCGCACGCCGTTCGGCCGCCGTCGTCTCGGCGCGGAGCCGGGTGAACTCGTAACGCTCCTCGGCCCGCGCGTGCGCGAGCACGGCCGTACGCAGCCTGTCGAGGTTGGGCATGAACTCGGAGTGCTCGGGGCCCAGGTCGTCCAGCATGGCCAGCATGCGTTTGGCCTCGTGCTCCTCCTTGAGCCGGTCGGCGACGATCTCTCCTCCCCCGTCGACCCGCAGCCGGGTGTAGGGGTGGACGATCTCCTCCTCCGCCGTCTCGTGCACGGCCAGCATCCGCACCAGCCGCCGGAAGGGCTCGTGACGCTCGCCGGGCGCCGCCCGCTCCACCTCCTCGAACATGTCCCTGATCACGGCGTGCTGGTGGACGAGGAGGTCGACGACGTCGCCCTCCTTCATCAGTTCGGGCACCGGGTGCACGTCGGTCATGTAGCTCTCCCCTCGGATGCGGCGTCCGGCCTCCCGGAAGAGGCCGGACGCCGGGACGAACGGGACCGTCAGCCGTCCCGCACCACGGCGGGCACTCAGCTACTTACCCTTTTCGGTCACCGTCCGTCACCGAGGGCTTCGTTCAGCAGCCGACGGGGCTGGAGCCGAGAGCCACGTCGTCGTACCAGAGCGTGTCCGAGTCGCTGCCGTAGCTCTCCCAGCCCAGGCGGAAGGTCGTGGGCCGCGGCGCGGTGGTGCGCCGCAGCCACTGGGCGTCCACGTTCTGGGTGGGCGTGCCGTCCACCCGCAGACCGGCGATCTCCTGGTCGTCCAGGTACGTACGCATCGCCTGCTGGCTGGTGTCGATCTGGAAGCGCAGGCAGACCCAGCGGTTGGTGGGCAGCGGGGCGCTCAGCGCGATGCCGGCCGGGCTCTGCTCGGGCAGTGTGGCGTCGTCGGACTCCCGGTTCCACTGGAGGGCGTTGCCCTGGCCACCGATCCGCAGGTCCTTGCCACCGTCCCGCGAGTCCGCCATGGTGATCATGGTGACGTGGTTGGCCGGGAGCGCGGTCGTGTGCCGCACCCACATCCGGCCGTACACCACGGGCCCGATCGCCGAGACGTTCTTGGTGGTCCCGACGAACATGTGGTTGCAGTAGTTGCCGCCGCCGTTGACCCGCAGGGACTTGCCGCCGCTGTGCGCGGTGGAGGTGTCGATCGTGGCGGTGCCGCTGCCCGAGCAGTTCGGCGTGCTGACCTGCCATTCACCCGACGGCGTGCCCGACTGGTCCTCGAACCCCGAGCAGACCACCAGGCCGCTTCCGGAGCAGCCGGTCGAAGGCGTCGTCGAGGGCGACGGAGACGGGGACGGGGACGGTGACGGGGACGGAGACGCGGACGGGGAGGCCGAAGGAGACGGCGAGGGCGACGGGGACGGGGACGGGGACGGCGAGGGGGACGCCGACGGAGACGCCGAAGGGGACGGGGACGGCGAGGGCGACGGCGAGGACGTGCCTCCGCACGGCACGCCGTTCAGGTAGTAGTCGGACGGCGGTGTGAGGCTGCCCGACCAGGTGCCCTGGAAGCCGAACTCGGCCGTGCCGCCCGTGGCCAGCGAGCCGTTGTAGGAGGCGTTGGTGGCGGTCACCGTCGTGCCCGACTGGCTGACCTGCGCGCTCCAGGCGTTGGTGATCTGCTGGCTGGTGCCCGCCGTCCAGCGCAGCGTCCACGAGCTCACCGCGGAGCCGAGGTTGGTGAGCCGCACCGAGGCGGTGAAGCCGCCCTGCCACTGGTTGACCGTGTAGTCCACCTTGCAGACCGGGGCCGCGGAGGCGACGGTGGGCACCAGCACGACCACGAGCCCGGCCACCAGCGCGGCCAGGGCCGCGACCAGGCGCGCCGCCGGGGAGCCGGGCAGGCCGCGACCGGCGCGCGCACCCCTCCGGATGCCCGCACGCCGGTCACCGGGTGCGGGACGGAACTGCTTCATGCGTACCTCGCTTCCTGCGCATCTGTCGTGTGGCGCTTGGCGCGGCCGCGTCGGCCCGCCTCGCCCGGGTCGGCGGATCAGCCCGGATCGGACCGGGCCGGCCGGAGGCGGCGGCAGGGCGGACGCCGCGCGTGCGCGACGACGGGAGCGGCGCC
>QFZU02000233.1 GCA_003260025.2 Microbispora triticiradicis
GCCGCCGTGCGGGCGGCGACCGGACGCGGGCCGTGCCGGACGCGGGTGCGCGGGCACACCGTCGACGCCCCGGCCGGCCCGCGCCCGGGTCAGGCCGGCCAGCACCGTGCGGACGGCCAGAAGGCCGTGGTGCAGTTCCTCGTCGGTCAGGTGACCGAAACCGAGGACGATTCCGTCGGGATCGTCGCCCGCCCGGACCTGGTACAGGTCCGACAGACGGCCCACGGTCACACCGCGGCCCGCGAGTTCGGTCACCACGGGATCGACGGTCTGGCGGGGCAACAGCAGTGCCGCACTGGCACCCCGGGGGCCGAGAACCAGCCGCGCGGATCGTCCGACGGGTGCCAGCGCGGCACGTACCTCCTCGCGCCGCCGGACGTGGAGCCGCGACGCGCGCCTGACGTGCTGGGCGATCGTCCTGTCACCGAGCAGCCGGGCGAACGCCGCCTGCGCCGTCCCGCCGAGCCGCCCGTCGTCACCGCCCGCGACCCGTGCGACCAGCGGCACCAGTGGACGCGGCAGCACCAGGTACGCCAACCCGGGCGGGGCGAGGCCGTCGCCCAGCGTCCCCGCGAGGACCACCCGCCCGCTCGCCAGGTCGAGCAGGGACGGAAGCGGCCTGTCCCCTGCTCCGGTCTGCTCCGTGCAGATGTCCACCAGATATCCGCCCGTCCGCTGCGCCCACGCGGCGAGCATCCGCCGGCGGGGCTGCGACAGCACCGCGCCGAACGGATGGTTGCCCTCGGCGAACACGACGGCGGCGCGTATCCCGTCCGCCCCGTCCAGCAGGTCCACCCGTGCGCCCTCCGTGTCGACCGGCAGCGCGTGGGTCGTCCATCCGGCCTGCCGGGCGGCCCGCACGGGATATTCCGGCGCCGGCTGCTCGACGGCCACCGCCGCCGCTCCGGCCTCCCGCTGCCCGATCAGCTGTCCGATCGCCTCGAACAGGAACCAGCAGGCCTGCCGCAGCCCGACGGCCACCACCACGTCACGGGCCTCGACACCGAGCCCGCGGGTCCGGTGCAGATGCTCGGCGACGGCCTCGCGGAGGGCGGCCGACCCCAGCGGAGCCGCCTCGCCGTTCGGCGGCAGGTAGCTGGCCTGGCGCCAGGCGGACCGCCATGCGGCCAGCGGGAAGGCGCCGGGCGCGGCGGCTCGGGGAGTGAAGTCCGCCACGACCGGGCGGACGGGCGGCGAGGGGATGCTCCGGCGATACGGTGACGGCTCGCCCGTGACGTACGTGCCCGAGCGGGGCCGTCCCTCGACGAAGCCACGGGCGAGCAGCAGCTCGTAGGCCGACACCACCACCCCGCGGGACGCCCCGAGCAGCAGGGCCATCGCCCGGGTGGACGGGAGCCGCGTCCCGGCGGGCAGGAGGCCGGCGCGGATCGCCTCGGCCAGCTGCTCCATGAGCTGCTGCGGCAGGTGTCCACGCGAATCGCGACGAATGTCGAGGTAAGCGGCGAGCCCCTCTGCCGTGACCATGCGCCCTCCTTCTGCCGGCGGACGCCCGCCCCGTGTGGGCGCCGCCATCAGAAGATCGGCCAACCGGCGGCCCCGGGGCATCGGGGTCCCCCCCAGTGTCACCCCCTGTCTCCGCAGGCGGCGCGTCACCGCAGCTCAGAGATGCCGGCCGGGCACCTTCGGCGCCGGACGCCGGCGGATTCAACGCCATTCCTAGGGAAATCCCCGAGGCGGTCCATCCGATATCGCCTTATCATCCCCGGCTGGCAGACTTGCCGGGGTGGACTACGGACCGTGCTTGCTGGAGCGCGACGCCGAGGTGGGGCGGATGCGGACGCTGTTCGCCGCGGCGGCGCGCGGACAGGGCGGCGTGGTGCTGATCGAGGGCCCGGCCGGTATCGGCAAGAGCGCGCTGGCCGCCGCCGCCCGCCGCCTCGGCAGGACGGCGGGCTGCCGGGTGCTCAGTGCCCGCGGCAGCCGGCTGGAGCAGCGGTCCGGCTACGGCGTGCTGCGTCAGCTGGTCGAGCCGGTGCTGCTCGGCGCCGACACCGCCCAGCGGGTGCGGCTGCTGCGGGGTCCCGCCCACCGGGCGCTCGCGCTGCTCGACTCGCACCTCGACGGGCCCGCGCCGGGTGACCCGGGGGCGTTCCACGTGCTGTACCGGCTGCTGGTGAACGTCGCCAAGGCCGGCCCGGTGGCGCTGGTCGTCGACGACGTGCACTGGGCCGACGACCCCTCGCTGCGCGTGTTCCTGCACATGCTCCCCGGCATGGCCGAGTTGCCGCTGGCGATGGTGCTGGCCGGTCGGCCGGCCGCCGCGCCGGGGCCGTGCTCGGCGCTCGCCGCCGATCCGGCCGGGACGGTGCTGCGGCCGGCTCCGCTGACGCCGGCCGCCACGGC
>QFZU02000234.1 GCA_003260025.2 Microbispora triticiradicis
CGCGCCCGTGACACGCGGGCGCGCCACCGGCCCGCCGTTCCGGGCCCCGGCCGCGCGACAGCGGCCGGGGCCCGGCCACGTCAGGGGGCCTGGTCAGGGGGCCTCGTCAGGAGCCGGGCCAGGAGCCGGGGTCAGGGGCTGAAGTCGCCCGCCGCGACCCGGAGCGTCCGGAGCAGGCCGAACATCTCGCCCAGTTCGGCGTCGTCGTACATGCCCAGGCAGAAACCGGCGTTCATCAGGTCGTCCGTGGCCCGCCGTACGATGTCCCGGCCCTCGTCGGTGATCTCGGCGAGCACCCCGCGGCCGTCGCGCGGGTTGCGCATGCGCCGCACCAGCCCGGCGCGCTCCAGCCGGTCGACCGTGTTGGTGACGCTCGTGGGATGCACCATCAGCCGCTCGCCGATCTTCGACAGGGGCAGCGCCCCCGTCCGGCTGAACGTCAGCAGCACGAGCGCCTCGTACCTGGCGAAGGTCAGGTCGTACGGCTTGAGCAGCGTGTCCAGTTGCGCCAGCAGGATCTGATGGGCTCTCATGATCGAAGTCACGGCGGCCATGGCGGACGACGGCCCGAATGTCGCGCGCCAGGTCTCGGCGGCCCGCTCGATCGGGTCGAACGGGAGCTTGAGCGGCCGGGGACCGGCCACGGGCGGTGGCTCTGAGCTGGGCGGAACGGACACAGCGATATACGGTAGCGCGGCGCCGGCCATGATCGGCCGGGGCACCCAGCGTAACCGGACTGATTCCTTGACCCCAGAACTCCTCCCGGCAGGGTCACGCTCCGTTATGGTTGCCACGTCGAAAGGTGAGGCGGCGGCAAACCCGGCAGCACGGGGAGCCCCGTCTGCTACCGGGTGTCACAGGATCTCGCCGCAGGGGAAGCGGCCGGTCATCGGCCGACCGCCGCGGACAACGGGATCCGCGGACACCGGCCCGGAGCAGGCGAGGCGGGGCCGGCCGGCGGACCAGCGCCACGGGGAACGGCGCGGGTTCGCACACCGCTCACACAGACACGGGGGAGATTCTCAATGGGCAGCACTGCTGTCCCGGCGCCGCATGCGCGCCGGACTTCGACGGCGTGGCCGGGGGCCGCGCCCGGCTGTGGGTGAGCACAGGGGCGGTTCACGCGGAGAGCTGAAACACGGCGTGCTGGTCGCGGGGACCGTGCTGCTCGTGCTCGGGCTCGTCGCCGCGTGGAGCGTCCTGATTCCCGGTTTCATGAACTGGGACGAGATAGTGGCGGCCGTCATCGGCTCGCTGCGGCTGACGGGGCCCGTCGGCGCCGCGTTCGCGGCGTGGGTGGCGCTGCGCAGGCGCCGCGCCGAGCACGGCCGCGTCCTGACGCCCTGGCGGGCCGCCAGGGCGCCGTTGTCGATCATCGCGGTCGTGACCGGGTCCTTCGGGGCGACCGTCCTGCTGCTCGGCCTGCGCGCCGCGCTGACCGGGCAGGGCGGCGCACTGCTGCCCGGCGGGCTCGCCATGTCCGTCGCGGGCCTGGGGCTGTACGTGATGGTCGGCTGGATACTGGGCTGGCTCCTGCCGGTCACCGTCGTCCCGCTGCTCGCGGCAGCGGGCACGTACGGCGTGTTCACCCTGCTGGCGACGGGGCCCAACTGGGCCGGCCGGCTCATCCCCGCCGCCCGGCAGCCGTACGAGCTGCTCACGGTCGGCGAGACCGCCTACGCGGACCAGGCGCTCTGGCTGGTGGGGCTCAGCGCCGCGCTCTTCCTCGGCTGGGTCGCCCTGGTGACCGGAAGGACGCTGGCGCTGGCCGCCGCGGTGATCGCCGTCCTGGCGGCGGGGACGGGCGCGGCCCGGCTGGTGAGCGAGCCGCGGACCACGCTCGCGAGCGAGCGCTACGCCTGCCAGGAATGGCCCATCACGGTGTGCGTGCGTCCGGCGCTGCGCGCCGGGCTGACCGACCTCGCGGGCATGTTCACCATGCTCGCGGCGCGGCTGGCCGGGACCCCGGCCGCCTTCAAGCGGGTCGAGCAGCGCGCGCCCGGCGAGGACGGGCCGGTGGCGCCGGGTGTCGTGGTCGTCCACCTCGGTGATCTCGGCGCCGGGTACGCCCGGCGGGCCGCCGGCGAGTTCCTCGACGGGCTGGCCCGTCCCTGCTCGGGGGTGGTCGCGGAGGGCTACCGGGCGATCGTCGTCGCCTGGCTGCGCAACGATCCGCTGCCCCCGGGGAACCTGCCCGAGCAGCACGCCGCCGCCCTGTGGTTCTCGGAGCTGACCGATGCCCAGCGGCACGACTGGCTGCGGCTGTTCTACTCCGACTTCGTCTCCTGCGGCCTGCAGGCCAGGCACTTCGGGGGCGGCACCCGGCCCGTGAACCCCGCCGTGACTCCTTATCCCGTCGATCCCACCCCGGCCGCCGGGCACGCCGGCGCGACGCCGTCCGCCGGTGCGACGCCGTCCGCCGGTACGGGACCCGGGGGCGCGGGCCCCGGCACAGGTCCGGGCGGTGCTGGTCCGGGCAGTGCTGGTACAGGCGGGGCCGGTTCGGCGGGCCTGGACGGCGCCGGCGACGCGGGGGGCTCCGGCGGGCGGACCCGGCCCGGTGCGGCCGGCGGC
>QFZU02000235.1 GCA_003260025.2 Microbispora triticiradicis
CCAGAGCACCAGCCGTCACAAGGCCGATGGTCCGACCGCCCGGCAACTTGATAGCCACGGGACTTCCCTTTCTGCGGCACGCGAGGTGCTTCGATCACAAGAGGTACGAGTGATACACGTGTGAGAGAAAGGGATGGTTGACGGCACAAACATCACGTATGCGCATCAAGGCCGCGAGTAAGGCCGCACAGTCAGATCTGCCGCTTTGGCCGACGAGGACACCGGGCGCGATGTGGTCCACGCCTTCAACGAGAAGGGCCTGGCCGCCCTGGGCCCTCAGTGGGCGGGAGGCCGTCCCCGCCTGATCGGTGACGACGACATCGCGCCCATCGTCGCAACGGCCTTGATCTAGATGTCGATGACGACCTTGCCGTGCACGTGCCGGCCCGCCTGGAGCTCAACCGCGCGGCGGATCTGCTCGACCGGGAAGCTCGCCGCGACAGGCACCCGCAGCCGGCCCGCCGCGACCAGGGCGGCGACCTCTTCCAGGGCGCCGGGGGCGGCGTTCGCGCCGTTGGCCGTCGGCACGCCGTCGACCTGCGCGGCGATGGTGCAGATGCGGCCGTCCGGGACGCCGAGTTCCCTCGCCGCGTGCACCGTCTCCGTCCCGTAGAGGTCGATGGCGGCGGTGACACCGCCGGGAGCGAGGACGCGGACCCGGTCGGCCAGGCCGTCGCCGTACGCGACCGGCTCGGCTCCGAGATCGCGCAGGAAATCGGAGGATGTCGCCGATCCCGTCCCGATCACGCGCGCTCCCGCGATCCGGGCCAGCTGGACGGCGAACACCCCGACCCCGCCCGCCGCGCCGCCGATCAGCACCGTGTCGTCCGGGCCGGGGCCGACCACGGCGAGGGCGGCGGATGCCGTGCAGCCGGCGATCGTGAGGGTGGCGGCGGTGCGGTCGTCGACGCCGTCCGGAGTGTGATGGGCCTCGTTCGCCGCGCTCCCCCCGGCCGCGTCGACCACCACGAAGTCGGCAACCGCGCGGGACAGGGCGCCCCCGAACACCCGGTCGCCGGGCGCGAAGCCGGTCACCCCGTCACCGACCTGGTCGACGAGTCCCGCGTAGTCGGTCCCGAATCCGGCCGGGAGGCTCAGGCCGAACCGGGCGGCGGTGTCCGCGTCGGCGGTCATGATCCAGTCCATCGGGTTCAGACCGGCCGCGGTGACCCGCACGCGGATCTGTCCCGGGCCGGCCTGCGGAGCGGGAACCTCACGGATGTCCAGGACTTCGGGGCCGCCGAACGAATCGAGCCGGACCGCCCTGCTCCTGCCCGTCAGCGGTTGATCGCTCTGTTCCTGCATGTACGCCTGGCTCCTTGGGGACGAGGGAACGCGTTGAAACGGACTATGCTCCGTTTCCATGGGCGACCCTAACACAACCGGAGCGCGATCCGTTTTTACTGAGGCGGAGCTGCGCGCGCCACGGGCGGACGCGACCCGTAACCGCGACCAGTTGCTCGCGGTGGCGACCCGCGTGTTCGTGTCGGCTGAGGCCGAGCCGTCGATGCGTGCGATCGCCCGCGAGGCCGGAGTCGGCATCGCCACGCTCTACCGGCACTTCCCGACCCGCGAGTCGCTGGTCGACGCGGTCTACCGGGACCAGGTCGTGCGGCTGACGACCGGCGCCCGCGAGCTGCTCGGCCGGTTGCCCCCGGCTGCGGCGATGCGGCGCTGGATGGACTTGTTCGGGGACTGGATCGCGACCAAGAACGGCATGCTCGACACGCTGCTCGCGATGATCGAGTCGGGCGAGATCGCCCATGCGCAGACCCGGAGCGAGCTGCTGGCGGCCATCACCACGATTCTCGACGCCGGTCGCGCGGCGGGCGACCTCCGCTCCGACGTCACCGCCGACGACATCGCCGCCTCCCTCATCGGCATCTTCACCGTGGCCCCCCGGCGCCATCATGAAGCCAAGGCCGGGCGCCTGCTGGACCTCCTGATGGACGGGCTCCGGCCCCCCACCCGGCCGGCCTGAGCCCGGATCGAGGCGCGCCTTTCTCGCCGCGTACGCGGGCGCGTTCCCGGCGTGCCGATCGGATGTGATCGAACCCATCCGATCGGCACGGGGAGCCACGCGCGGGTCCGGTGATCGTTTCCGGCTACAGCACTAGCTCTTGAGGCACAGCACGTAGATGGTGCCGCTGACGTTCTTGCCGTAGAGCTTCCAGCCGACCGCCTTGCCGTCGTCGTTCAGGTACGGCGCGTTGGTGGTGATGAAGGGCTGGCCCGAGCCACCGGCGACGAAGCCGCCTCCCGTGGCGACGGTTCCGCTCGGGCACATGACGGAGTCGCTGCCACCGGCGGCCGGCAGGTAGAGGGAGTCAGCCTTGGTGACGACGGTGGCGGAACCCCCCTCGCCCGCGGGGCCTGCGGGACCCGCCGGACCCGCGGGACCACGCGCGCCCGTGTCGCCCTTCTCGCCCTTGTCACCCTTCGGACCGGCGTCCCCCTTGGGGCCCTGCGGCCCGGTGACGCCGTTCCTGCCGTCGTCGCCCTTGGGACCCTGCGGACCAGCCGGACCGCGCTCGCCCTGCGGCCCCTGCTTGCCGTCGTCGCCCTTGGGGCCCTGCGAGCCTGCCGGACCGGCCTTGCCGTCGTCGCCCTTGGGACCCTGGGCGCCGGTCTCACCCTTAGGCCCCTGCGCCCCGGTCTCGCCCTTCGGGCC
>QFZU02000236.1 GCA_003260025.2 Microbispora triticiradicis
GGCAGTACGCCGGCGCGGGCGGTCGCCGCCGTCAGGGAACCGGCGAGCCACGGAAACGAGGGAGGGGGAAAACCGGAGAAGCGGAAAGCAGGGAAAACAATTTCCGGCACGCTGTCGATGCGCCTTTGGTGGTCATCGACACCGTGTTTCCGGCGCGTTACCCGCACTCCATCGCGCTATACAGTGAATTGCGGCAACGTCCCCGGAAACTGGAGGAAACGTGGGGAGACCGGAGCGTCACGCCACAATCGCCGACGTCGCGGCACTGGCCGGCGTGTCGGTGGGCACGGCCTCCAAAGCGCTCAACGGGCGCGGATCGCTGCGCGAGGAGACCCGGACGCGGGTGCGCGAGGCAGCCCGGCAGCTCAGCTTTCAGGCCAACGCCGGCGCGCGGAGCCTGCACTCGGGCCGCACCTACACCGTCGGCATGATCACCACCGACACCATCGGCCGGTTCAGCATCCCGGTCCTCATGGGAGCCGAGGACGCGCTCGGCGCCGGCGAAATGTCGATCTTCCTCTGCGACGGCCGGGACGACCCCATCCGTGAGCAGTACTACGTCAAGACCCTTCTCAGCCGCCGGGTCGACGGGATCATCGTTACCGGCCGCCGCACCGAGGCGCGCATGTCCATCGGCCGGGACCTGCCCGTCCCCGTGGTGTACGCCTTCATCAGCTCCTCCGACCCCCAGGACTGCTCGGTGGTTCCCGACGAGGAGAGCGGGGCGCGTAAGGCGGTCGAGCACCTGCTGGCGGTCGGGCGCACCCGGATTGCCCACGTCACCGGTCCGGAGCATCACAACTCCGCGCGGGTGCGCGCGGCGGCCGCGCTCGACCGGCTGACGGGCGAAGGGCTCGACCTGGTCGCGCCGCCGCTGTTCGGCGGCTGGAGCGAGGCGTGGGGCCGGCAGGCCGTCGGCATCCTGCTGGCGGGCCGGACGGAGTTCGACGCGGTCTTCTGCGGCAGCGACCAGATCGCCCGCGGCGTGAGCGACGCGCTGCGGGCCGCCGGGCGGCGGGTCCCGCAGGACGTCGCCCTCGTCGGCTTCGACAACTGGGACGTGATGACCGAGGGCGCTCAGCCACCGCTGACCAGCGTCGACATGGACCTCGAAGGGCTCGGCCGGTCAGCGGCCGAGAGGCTGCTGGCCGCCATCAACGGCACCGCCTCTCCCGGCCGGCACCCGCACCCCTGCCGGCTCGTGGTGCGCGGGTCGACCATCGTTCCGCCCGCGTGACCGGGGACAGGCCCCGGCGGCGCGGTCAGTGCGATGTCGTGGGCGTCGCGTAGAGGGTGCGGGCGACGCCGACGCGGTTGGAGACGCCGAGTTTGGCGAAGATCCGCGACAGGTGCATCTCCACGGTCTTCTGGGTCACGTAGAGCCGCTCGGCGATCTCCCGGTTCTTCAGCCCCTCGCTGACCAGTCGGGCGATCTGCCGTTCGCGTGCGGTGAGGGAGGCGGCGCTCGGCCGGTCGGCGACGGACGGGCCGGAGGCGCCCGGCGGGTCGGCGGCGGCTGATTCGATCACCAGCACAGTCGGGTCCGCGGTCGTGCCGGCGGTGATGCCGGTCGTGACGCCGGCGGTGATGCCGGTGGTGATGCCGGTGGTGATGCCGGTGGTCAGGTCGGCGGAGAGCGTCCGCCGCGTGGCCGCGCCGGAGGGGACGGCCTGCTCCGGGCCTCCGGGGGACGCCTTCGCGGCCGCCGCGACCTCGGGGTCGCCCGCGGCCCGCCTGGCCTCCGCGACCATCTCGGTGGCGAGTGCCCCGGGCCAGCCCTGTTCCACGGGCGTGCCGTACGCGGCCAGGTGACCTCGCAGGGCGTCGAGGTCGCCAGTGCGGGCCGCGACGAGACAGCGCGCCGCCAGCACGGAGGAGTGAAGCGCGGCGCTGCCGGACAGCCAGGCCGCCCGCCCGGCCTCGTCGGCGCTCTCCTCCGCCGTCGTGAGCCGGTCGGTGGCGCACAGCGCCGCGACGCGTGCCACCAGCGCGTGGCATACGACCGCGTGCCTGCCGGCCGACCTGCCGGCGGCCACGGCACGATCGAGATGCCGCACCGCCTCGTGCGGGCGTTCGAGGACGAGCGCGGCCCAGCCGATCCAGAGCGGCGCGTCCGGGAGGGCCGCGAGCTCCTCGTCGGGGAGGACGTCGAGGTCCGCGGCGGCCCGCGAGTAATCGGCGAATCCATCCGCGGACGGCGAGCCGGAGAGGACCGCCGAAACGGCGAGCATCCCGCGTGCCGCGCAGCCGAGCAGGCGCAGGCCGAGCCGATCGGCGATGTGGACGGCCTGTGCGGCGTCGGCGCACGCCGCGGCGGGGGACCCGCTCGACACTTCGAGCCGGGCCCGTTCGAACGACAGCACCGCGCGATCGGCCTCGGCCGGGGCGTGCGCCAGTTCGGCACGCAGCAAGGCGCGCGCCTCGCCGGACCGGCCCAGGTCATGCAGCAGGCGGGCCTGACCGGCGGCCACCGCGGCGCGCCGGCCACCCGCGCCCGGCGGGATCAGCCGCAGGGCCTCGGCCAGGGCGTCGCAGCCCTGCCGCAACTGGCCCGCCGCCTCGCAGGCTCTGCCGAGTGCCAGCAGCAGGCCGGTGCGGACGTCGGTGTGCTCGTCCTCGCCGTCCGGTCCGGTCCCGTCGTACGGCAGCAGTTCGAGCGCCGCCCGCCGCCACTGAGCCGCCTGTCGCGGACGCGCGGTCTCGACCTCGTCGGCGGCCGCGGCGAGCAGCGCGACCGCGGCGCGGTCGCCGGGCGTCGCGACCCGCGTGAGATGCGGCGCCGTCCCGACGGCGGACGCCC
>QFZU02000237.1 GCA_003260025.2 Microbispora triticiradicis
CGCGCCCGCGAGCCGGGCGGCCCGCCGCAGCGGCCCGGCCGTCCGCGTCTCGGCCCGCAGGCACGCGGCGGGCGCGCAGGACGACACGGGCAGCCAGACCGAGCGCTCGCCCGAGGAGACAGCCGGGGGAACCGGCGCGAGGGCCGGCGACGGGGGCGGGGCGGGGGTGGGCGGCAGGGGCGTGACCGCGCTCACGGCGTCTCTCCCAGAAAGTGCCGCAGGTAACGCGGGTCGGTCTCGGCCAGCGAGAGCAGCACGAAGAAGTCCGCCGTGCCGAAGTCCGGGTCGTACGCGGGCGCCCCGCAGATCCAGGCGCCGAACCGCATATATCCGCGCAGCAGCGGCGGCAGCACGAACCGATCGGGCCGGGGCACACCCGCGTCGCGCCAAGGCGTGCGCGGGGTCACCCGATACTCCTCCGGCCCGAGCGGCACCCGGTCGACCACCCCCGCGGCGACCACGCCGCCGTCGTCGAGCGGCACCGAGCAGCAGCCCGCCAGCCAGGTGCAGCCGTGATCGGTCAGGTAGCGGGCGATCCCCGCCCACATCAGCGCGACGACCGCCCCGCCCCGGTGCGCGGGATGCACGCAGGTGCGCCCCGCCTCGACCAGGCCGCCGCGCAGGCCCTTCAGCGCGGCGAGGTCGAACTCGGTCTCCGAGTAGAGCCGGTCCGAACGGCCGGGAGGCAGCAGACGGTAGGTGCCGACCACGGTGTCCCCCTCGCAGACGAGGAGATGGTCACAGTACGCGTCGAACCGGTCCGCGTCGTGACCGTTCAGCGGCGAGTCGAGCCGGGCGCCCATCTCGACGGCGAAGACCTCGTGGCGCAGCCGCTGGGCGGCGCGGACGTCGGCGGCGCTCTCGGCGAGGCGCACGGTGTAGCGGCCGCTGTGGTGGCCGGTCCGCAGAGAGCCGGGCTGGAGTGGTCCAGGGCCAAGGGAGATCGTCATGTGTCGTCACGTCCTTCCTCGGGGCATGCGCCCACCACCATGACGACATGCGGAAATGACGCCGCTCCCTCAGCCCGGGGGCACGAAGGCGTCCGCATCGTGAACCTCGTGCGCGGCCACGACAAGCCGCACAGTAACCTCAAACAACGTGAACCAGCGCACGCTCCTGATCACGCTGACCGGTCCGGATCGCCCGGGCGTCACCTCACGGCTGTTCGCCGTACTGGCCGGGTTCCCGGTCGTCGTGGCCGACGTGGAGCAGGTCGTCATCCGCGGCCGACTCACCCTCGGCGTGCTCGTCGCCTACGCCGGAGGGCCGCCCACCGGCACCGGAGGCACCATCGGCGGGCTGTGGACGGCCGTCGAGCAGGTGGCCGCCGATCTCGACATGGACCTGGAGATCGCCACCGGCACGACCTCCAAGGAGAAGAGGCGGCGCGGACGACTGCACGTCACCGTCCTGGGCGCGCCGCTGCTGCCCGCCGCGATGGCGGGGATCTCCGGGCGGATCGCCGCGAGCGGCGCCAACATCGACAGGATCGAACGGCTGTCGAGCTACCCCGTCACCTGCATCGAGCTCGCGGTCTCGGGAGCCGACCCACAGGCGCTGCGGGCCGAGCTCGCCACCGAGGCGGCCGCCCAGCAGGTGGACGTGGCGGTCCAGCGCAGCGGACTGCACCGCCGTGCCAAGCGCCTCATCGTGATGGACGTCGACTCGACGCTGATCCAGAACGAGGTCATCGAGCTGCTGGCCCGGCACGCCGGCTGCCTGGACGAGGTCGCCCGTGTCACCGACGAGGCCATGCGGGGCGAGCTCGACTTCGCCGAATCGCTCGTCAGGCGGGTCGCGCTGCTCGAAGGCCTGTCCGAGGAGGTCTTCGAGAAGGTCGTCAAGGAGGTCGTCCTCACCCCCGGCGCGCGCACGCTGGTTCGGACGCTCAAGCGGCTCGACTACCGCTTCGCGATCGTCAGCGGCGGCTTCACCCAGATCACCGACTCTCTCGTGGCGGATCTCGGCATCGACTACTCGGCCGCCAACACCCTGGAGGTGGTGAACGGCCGGCTCACCGGCCGGGTCGTCGGCGAGATCGTGGACCGGCCGGGCAAGGCCCGCGCGCTGGAGCGGTTCGCCGCCGAGGCGGGCGTCCCGCTGAGCCAGACCGTGGCGATCGGCGACGGCGCCAACGACCTCGACATGTTCGCCGTCGCCGGGCTCGGCATCGCGTTCAACGCCAAGCCGATCGTCCGGCAGGCCGCCGACACCGCGGTCAACGTGCCCTACCTCGACTCGATCCTCTACCTCCTCGGCATCTCCCGCGAGGAGGTGGAGGCGGCCGACGCGGAGGACGGCATGCCGCCCGCCACCACCTGACGTCCCTCACCGTACGGTCACGAAGGCGCCGCCCACCGCGGCGCACAGCCGTACGGCGTCGGCGTCCAGCGAGCGCAGAGCCTGGTCGGCGGCGGCGGTCCGCAGGAGCGCCCGGCGCGATCCGGCGCCCTCCGGCGCCGACTCCAGCTCGGCGAGCCGCCGCTCGGCCTGCCCGCCGACCCACAGGGCGTCGTCGGCCAGCCCGCGGCTCACGCCCGCGCCCGGCTCGTACGGCTCCCCCGCCTGCACGGCCTGCGAGGCGGACTGGAGCTGCCCGGCCACGGCGTCCAGGACGTCGGCGACCGGCCCCGCCCCGAGCGGCTCGTCCCGGAGCAGCGAGAACATCGTCAGCAGGTCGTCGCGGACCCGCTGGGCGGCGTCGAGGGCGCCGCCGACTGCCTCCGGGGCGGTGCCGCCCGGTTCCCTCGCGATGTAGCCGAGCGCGCCCGCGACCATCTCCGCGTCCACCCCGGCCTTCCTGATCCGGGCCTCGGCCCGATCGGCGCCCGTCCTCCCCCGCGCCAGCTGCGCCAGCGCGCGGGCGGCCGCGGCGTGCGAGCCGAGCATCCGGCCCACCCGATCGGCGAGCCGCCGGGTCTCGCCCCGCGGCCACAGCAGCCGCGTGCAGGCGATCGCGATGGCCCCGCCCGCGAGGGTCAGGGCGACCCGCGACTCGGCGATCCGCGCGGTCTGCGGCACCTGGAAGTCGAGCAGCAGCAGCACGCACATCGTCATGAACGTCGCCCAGTAGGCCTGGTGGGTCGGGGCCAGGCCGAACGCCAGCGCGGCCGACACCCCGATCAGCGCCACGAGCGCCCAGTGGCCCGGCGTGAGGTGCAGCACGGCGGCCGAGACCAGCCCGCCGACCGTGCTGCCGCCCACCCGCGCCCACACCCTCGCCCGCGTCTCGCCGTACGTCGGCTGGATGGTGACCAGCACGGCGATCACCAGCCAGTGCGGGAACGCGGGCTTGAAGAGCACGATGGCGACCGAGGCGAAGGCCGTGCCGAGGACGACGCGCAGGGCGTGCCGCACCCGGGGGTCGTCGAAGGCGAGCGGCGGCGGCGCCGCGAGCCCGGCGAGGCCGCGCGCGGCGGCGTCGAGCCCACTGACGTCGAGCCGGGAGACGTCGAGCCGGGTGACGTCGAGCCGGGTGACGTCGAACCCGGGCGCGCAGAGGCGGCGGGCCTGCGCGGCGGCCCCGTCCAGCGCCGCCTGGATCCGCCCCACGCTGTGGGCGACCTGACGCAGCAGGACGAGCACGACCATCTCCCGCTCCCCGCCGGCGATCCGCTCGCGCAGCCGGTCGACCCGGGCGCCGAAGTCGACCACCGGCTCCCGCAGCGGAGGGCAGTCGGCCAGGTAGGCCCGCAGCGCGCCGGCGAGCGACGCGGTCAGGTCGGCGATGCCGGCCTCCTCCATCGCGCGGGGCGCCCGGCGCCGCAGTGTGTCGGACAGGCCGCGCAACGCGACGATCTCGTGGAACACCCGGCGAAGCGCGAGCGCGACCTCGTCCGCCGCCCGCGAGCGTTCGCGGCGCAGCCGCCGGGCCCGGGCCGTGCCGACCTCGGCGAGCGCGTCCGCCGCCG
>QFZU02000238.1 GCA_003260025.2 Microbispora triticiradicis
CGAGACGGCGGGCCCGCGGGACCGGCACGGCGGATCGCCCGGCCGGCGCTCCGGGGGCGCGGGCGGCCGGGCGAAGGCCGGGGAACCGGCGCGTCCCTGTCGTGTCGTGTACGTCTCACCGCTGAAGGCCCTGGCGGTGGACGTGGAGCGGAACCTGCGCGCCCCTCTCACCGGCATCCGGCAGACGGCGCTGCGGATGGGGCTGCCGGCCCCCGACATATCAGTGGCGATCCGCTCCGGCGACACCGCGGCGGAGGAGCGGCGCCGTTTCGCGGCCCGGCCGTCGGACATCCTGATCACGACGCCCGAATCGCTGTTCCTGCTCCTCACCTCGCAGGCGCGCGAGGCGCTGCGCGGTGTGCAGACCGTGATCGTGGACGAGGTCCACGCCGTCGCGTCGACCAAGCGCGGGGCCCACCTGGCGCTCACGCTGGAGCGGCTCGACGCCCTGCTGCCCGCGCCGGCCCAGCGCATCGGCCTGTCGGCGACCGTGCGCCCGGTCGAGGAGGTGGCGGCCTTCCTCGGGGGGACGCGTCCGGCCACCGTCGTGCAGCCGCCCGCCGAGAAGGTCATCGAGGTCGACGTCGTGGTGCCGGTCGAGGACATGACCGAGCTCGCGCCGCCCCCTCCCGGCGCCGAGGGCGAGCCGGCGGAGCACCGGCGGAGCATCTGGCCGCATGTCGAGGAGCACCTGCTCGACCTGATCCAGGCCCATCGGTCCACGATCGTCTTCGCCAACTCACGACGGTTGTCCGAGCGGCTGTGCACCCGGCTCAACGAGCTCGCCTGGGAACGGCAGGCCTCCTCCGCCTCCGGTGGAGGCACAGGTGGAGACACAGGGCAGGGCACAGACGGGGGCACAGACGGGGTGGATCCGGCCCACTGGTCGGAGGCCTTCGAGCGGTTGCACGCGCAGTGGTCCGGCCACCGCGACGGACCAGACCACGGACAGGCCGCTCCTCCGGCCGGGGAAGCCGGACCTTCGGCACCGGGACTCACGGGAATCGGACCTGCGGGACCGGGCGTCACGGGACCTGCGCTGCCGGGACCAGGGCTCACGGGGCCTGGGCTGGCGAGCCCCGGGGTCATGCCGTCGGAGTTCATGGCGCAGGCGGGCGTGTCGGGCGGCGCGATCCCCGAGGTGGTGCGGGCCCACCACGGCTCCGTCTCCAAGGAGGAGCGCGCCCAGATCGAGGAGGCGCTGAAGTCGGGCCGGCTGCCCGCGGTGGTCGCCACCTCCAGCCTGGAGCTCGGCATCGACATGGGCTCGGTCGATCTGGTGGCCTGCGTGGAGGCGCCGCCCAGCGTGGCCAGCGGGCTGCAGCGCATCGGCCGCGCCGGGCACCAGGTCGGCGCGGTGTCCAGGGGTGTGATCTTCCCCAAGTACCGGGGCGACCTGGTCCAGACGGCGGTGGTGGCGGAGCGCATGCGCGCCGGGCGGATCGAGGAGCTCCGCTACCCGCGCAACCCCCTCGACGTGCTGGCGCAGCAGATCGTCGCGATGACCGCGCTCGACGAGTGGACCGTCGACTCGCTGGAGGCGCTGGTGCGCCGGGCCGCGCCGTACGCCACGCTGCCGCGCACCGCGCTGGAGGCGACGCTCGACATGCTGGCCGGGCGTTATCCGAGCGAGGAGTTCGCCGAGCTGCGGCCGCGCGTCGTGTGGGACCGGGTGACCGGGACCCTCCACGGCCGTCCGGGGGCGCAGCGCCTGGCGGTGACCAACGGGGGCACGATTCCCGACCGGGGGCTGTTCGGCGTGTTCCTGGTCGGCGACAAGGCCTCGCGGGTGGGTGAGCTGGACGAGGAGATGGTCTACGAGTCCCGCGTCGGCGACGTGTTCGTGCTGGGCGCGACCTCCTGGCGGATCGAGGACATCACGGCCGACCGCGTGCTGGTCTCCCCCGCTCCCGGCCGGCCGGGCAAGCTGCCGTTCTGGCACGGCGACGCGCCGGGCCGCCCCGCGGAGCTGGGCCGGGCCATCGGCGCGTTCCTCCGGGAGCTGTCGGCGGCCGGGGCGGGCGGCCGGGGCGACGCCCGGGCGGCGCTCGAACGCGTCCGCGCGGCCGGCCTCGACGAGTACGCCGCCGGGAACCTCCTCTCCTACCTGACAGAGCAGCGGGAGGCGACGGGATACGTGCCCGACGACCGCACGCTGGTGGTGGAGCGGTTCCGCGACGAGCTGGGCGACTGGCGGGTGGTGCTCCACTCCCCCTACGGCGCGCGGGTGCACGCGCCGTGGGCGCTCGCGATCGGGCGCCGCCTGCGGGAGCGGTACGGCGCGGACGTCCAGGCCGTCCACTCCGACGACGGCATCGTGCTGCGCGTCCCGGACACCTTCGAGGACGGGCCGACCGACGTGGCGGTCTTCGACGCCGACGAGATCGAGCAGATCGTGGTGGAGGAGCTGGGCGGCTCCGCGCTGTTCGCCTCCCGCTTCCGGGAGTGCGCCGGGCGTGCCCTCCTGCTCCCCCGGCGCTCTCCGGGCAGGCGCACCCCGCTGTGGCAGCAGCGCCAGCGGGCCGCCCACCTGCTGGGCGTGGCGAGCAAGTACGCCGGTTTCCCGGTGGTCCTGGAGACGATGCGCGAGTGCCTGCAGGACGTCTTCGACGTTCCCGGCCTGGTGGGGCTCCTGCGCGACGTCGCCGCCCGCCGGGTGCGGGTGGTCGAGGTGGAGACCTCCCAGGCGTCCCCGTTCGCCGCGTCGCTGCTGTTCAACTACATCGGCGCCTTCATGTACGAGGGCGACGCGCCGCTCGCGGAGCGGCGGGCCCAGGCGCTGGCCCTCGACACCGCGCTCCTGGCCGAACTGCTGGGGCAGGCCGATCTTCGGGAGTTGCTCGACCCCGACGTCCTCGCGGAGACCGAGCGGGAACTGGCCCGGCTCGACAGGCCGTTGCGGGACGCCGAGGACCTCGCGGACCTGCTGCGTTCGCACGGCCCGCTGCTCGCCCAGGACGTCTCGATCCGCGAGGGCGACCCGGCGTGGCTGGCGGACCTGGAGCGGGCGCGCAGGGCCATCCGGGTGCGCGTGGCGGGTCACGAACAGTGGGCCGCCGTCGAGGACGCCTGGCGGCTGCGTGACGCCCTGGGCGTGCCGCTGCCCGTGGGCGTGCCGCACGAGTTCCTGGAGCCGCCGACCGGCGGTGCGCACGGCTCCGGCGGTCCCGGCAGGCCCGCCGCCGACCCGCTGGGCGACCTGGTGGCCCGGCACGCCCGCACCCGCGGCCCGTTCTCGTCCGGGACCGCCGCCGCCCGCTTCGGGGTCGGCGTCGCGGTGGCGGACGAGGCGCTGCGCCGCCTCGCCGGGTCGGGAAGGATCGTCTCGGGCGAGTTCCGGCCCGGCGGCCGGGGCGAGGAGTGGTGCGACGCGGACGTGCTGCGGCTCCTGCGGCGCCGGTCACTCGCCCGGCTCCGCAAGGAGGTGGAGCCGGTTCCGCCCGAGGTTCTGGCCGCCTTCCTGCCCGCCTGGCACGGGATCGCACCGCAGAGCATCGCGACGACCGGCGGCCGCCCCGTCGGGTACGACGGCGGCACCGGCCACCCGGGCCCCGGCGGACCTCCCGGCCCACCACGGCAGGGGCGGCCGGAGGTCCACGGAGCCGCGCGGGCGATGGACACGCTGATCAGCGCGATCGAACGGCTGCAGGGAGCGGCGGTCCCCGCCTCGGCCCTGGAGTCGCTGGTGCTGCCCGCTCGGGTGCCCGGATACTCCCCGGCCCTGCTCGACGAGCTGACCTCGTCCGGTGAGGTCGTGTGGGCCGGCCAGGGCTCCCTGCCCGGCGGGGACGGCTGGGTCTCGCTCTACTTCGCCGACACCGCACCGCTGCTGCTGCCCGCGCCTGCGGAGATCACCATGACCCCCCTGCACGAGGGGATCCTGGAGATCCTCGGCGGCGGCGGGGCGCTGTTCTTCCGCGAGCTGTCCAACCGGATAGGGGCGGCCGCGTGCGGGGCGGGCGGCGCGGCCGGCACCGGTCCGGACGCCGCGGCGTCCCGCCGGGCCCGCATCCTCGGCCGGTCGGCCGCGGACAC
>QFZU02000239.1 GCA_003260025.2 Microbispora triticiradicis
GCCCGCACGCCGTCCACACGGCCGGCCGCGCCGCCGAGCACCCGCGCGAGCGCGCGGCGCGGCACGCCGACCACCAGGTCGGGGTCGGCCGTACGCAGCGCGACCAGCCGTCCCCGCCCGGGCACGGCCGCGATCAGCACCAGCACCAGCCCGATCAGGGCCAGCGCGGCGGCCACCGCGAGCGCCCGGTCGTCGTTCCACGCCGTGGTCCTCGCCCACCCGGCCACCTGCTCGTACGGCACGAGCCTGACGGGACGCCCGAGCGACGCGGAGATCACCTCGACGGCGGTCAGCACGCCGATCGCGAGCAGTGCGAGCGCGGCGACCGCGGCGGGCAGACGCCGGCCGGGCCGGAAGGCCCGTTCGGCTCCCGCGCCGTCGAACCCCCGCACCGGCACGAAGAGCGGGGTCTTCTCAGACCGGCCTCCGCCTTCGTTCATCCCCACTCCTCTGCTCGGGCACGAGCCCGACGACCTCGATGTCCACGTTCTCCACGGTGACGCCGGTGAGCTCGCGGACGCGCCGCCGGACCCGCTCGCGGATCTCGCCGGCCACCCGCGGCACCGGCGACGGGTAGCGGATGGTGACGTCGCAGCGGACCGCCGCGACCATCCCGCTCAGGGACGCCGTCACATGCGGCGGCTCCGTCACGTGCTCCTCCTCGCCCACCACCTGCTCGACGATCTTCGTGAGCACGCGCTCCGAGATGGTCGTCGTGCCCCGCTCGGCCGGGAGGCTCACTGCCGTCTCGGGTGCATCTGAGGCATGCGCACGCCGCCTTCGAGCACCATGCCGACGAAGAACCCGACGATGCCGAGGACCAGGACGATGAGGAACGCGTTGAGGCCGCCGAAGGCCCCGACCACCCCCAGCACCGTGCCGAACAGCAGCCCCGCGAGGGCCCAGACCGGATACCCTTCCATGATCATTCCTTCCCTCCGTCGGATGTGGCCAGGTCGGCGATCGCGACGTCCATCCTGCGGCCCGCCGCGAGGTCGCCGATCGCGTCCCGGATCAGTTCGGCGACCTCCGGGAGCGGCCTGCCGTACCGGGCGACGACGTGAACCTCGATCACGTCGTCCCGTACGGCGACGCCCGGGACGAGGTCGCCGGGGAGATAGGTCGCCACCGCGCCGAACGGCCCCCTGGACAGGCCGGCGACGTCGGGGCAGGACAGCACGCGCTCGGCGATCCGCCGGGCCGGCGCCAGAGGGACGGCGGCCTCACGGTCGCCGTCCTCCCGGCTCGCGACCGCGTCACCCTGACCGGCGCTCACTGGACCCGCGGTTCCCCGTCGGCGGGCGCCGACGACTCCTGCCGTGGGAGATGGACGTCGTCGACGGCGACGTTCACCTCGGTCACCTCCAGCCCGCACATGCGCTCCACCGCGCGGATCACGTTGCCACGCACCGCCTGCGCGAGGTCGGGGATCGCGACGCCGTACTCGACGACGAGATGGATGTCGACGGCCGCCTGTCGCTCTCCCACCTCGACCGCCACTCCTCTGGTGACGGCGTCCTCCGCGCCGAGCACGCCCTTGATGGCCCCGAACGCACGGGCCCCGGCGGAGCCGAACTCGTGGACGCCTTCGATCTCACGGGCGGCCATCCCGGCGATCTTGGCGACCACCTCGTCCGCGATCGTGGTGCGCCCGCGCTCGGTCATCAGGCTGGTGCCGCCCTGGCCTCCGTGTGGTCGGACGGGTGCCTGCTCCGCGGTCGCGGACGACGTTCTGGTTTCAGTCATGTGGCTCCCCCGCTTCGCACGCGCGGCAGATCGGGCCGCTCCCCGCCCATTCATGGCCGTAATACCCGGTTTGCACACAGTAATCGTGCGAGGTGAGGCGAGGTTACGTCATCGGAAAGTCTCGAACACACCAAAACCACGGAGCCGGTCCCAGCTCCGGGCAGGGCCGGGGCCCATGCCCTAAGAGAGGGGTTATGGCATCCCAATTCTGTCCGCTATGTCCCCAATTGAGTTTTTATGTCACCTTATAGGGCATTCATAGTGTTCGATCGGATCGCAACGCCACACGGCGAGACGGGCGACACGACCGGCATCGGCGCTCCGGGCCGGCCAGTAGGAGGCGCGATCATGAAAGACGGACTGAAGGTGGCGCTGGCCGTCATCGCGGGTTACTACCTGGGGCGGCATCACAAACTGCGCCTCGCGCTGGTGCTCGCGCTGGCCATCCTCGCCGCCCGCCTGCGCGGAGAGGGAGCCGCCGGCGCCCTCCTGGAGCAGGTCCCCAAGATCCTCGGCGGGGCCGCCCCCGATCTCAGCAAGATCACCGAACGGGTCCGCGGCGACGTGCTGGACATCGGCAAGGCCGCGGCCAGGCGCGCCACCAGCCGGCAGATCGACACGCTGAGCGACAAGCTGCACGAACGCGCGGAGGCGCTCCGGCAGCCCCGGGGGCGCGGCCGGGCCGCGACGGAAGAGGAAGAGGAGCGCCCTGAGGAGCCTCGCCGCAGGCCGGGGCGCGGGCGGGCGCGCCGGGCCGAGCCCGAGCCCGAGCCCGAGCCCGAAGAGGCCTACGAGGAGGAAGAGGAGTACGAGGAGGAGCCGTACGAGGAAGAGGAAGAGGAGCCCGAGCCCGAGCCTGAGGAGCGGCCCAGGCCCCGAGCCCGGTCTGCCCGGCCCGTGACACGGACCCGGAGGTGAGCCCATGACCGAGGAGACACGGGAACGGGCACGGGAATCGGAAGAGACCGCGCTCCCTACCCAGCGCCTGGGCCAGGAGGTTCAGAACCTGCTGACGGCCGCGGCGGAACGCGCGCTGTCCGGCGTGGCCGGGAGGGTCGACCGGCTGGCCGGCCGCCTCACCGATTACGTGGAGCACGGCGGTTCCGGCCTGCTCGGCGCGGTCACCGGCAGGCAGGCGAACGGCGGTCCGGGGGTGATCGGCAGGCTGACCGGCGGGCAGGGCGGCAAGGGAATGTTGCGATCGCTCGCCGACCGGCTCGGCGCGACGGGTGGAGGCGGCCTGCTCGGCACCCTCTCCGAGGCGCTGACCGAGGGCGGCGGTGGCGGTGGCAGCCACCCCGTACGCGCCGCCCTGTTCGCCTACGGCAAGGAGAAGATCAAGGGCCTGTTCGGCGGCGGAGGCAAGGGCAAGGGCGGCAAGGGCAAGAAGCTGAAGCTCACCAACATCGTCGAGTCGCTCGACGTCGGCGCGCCCATCCGCGTGGTCTACAACCAGTGGACGCAGTTCGAGGATTGGCCGGGCTTCATGAAGAAGGTCGAGACGGTCGAGCAGAAGTCCGACGAGAAGCTCGCCTGGAAGGCCCAGGTCTGGTGGTCGCACCGCACGTGGGAGTCGACCATCGTCGAGCAGGTCCCGGACAGCAGGATCGTCTGGCGGTCGCAGGGACCCAAGGGCTGGCCGGACGGCTCGGTCACCTTCCACGAGGTCACACCCGAGATGACCCGGGTCCTGCTGGTGATCGAGTACAACCCGCAGGGCCTGTTCGAGCGCATCGGCAACCTGTGGCGGGCCCAGGGCCGCCGGGTCCGGCTGGAGTTCAAGCACTTCAGGCGGCACGTCATGACCAACACCCTGCTGCACGCCGACGAACTCGAGGGCTGGCGGGGCGAGATCCGCGACAGCAAGGTCGTCAAGGACCACGAGACGGCCCTCCGCGAGGAGCGCGAGCAGGAGGAGGGCGAGGAGGCCCGCGAGGAGGCTCCCGAAGCGGCTGGCGAGGCGGCGGAGGAGGCCCCCGAAGAAGGCGCGGAAGAGGCGGCGGAAGAGGGCGCCGAGGAGGAGCCGGAAGAAGAGGCCCCCGAGGAGCTCGAAGAGGAGGAGGAGCCGTACGAGGAGGAAGGCGAGGAGGAGCCCGAGGAACCCGAAGAGGCCGAGGAGGAGCGCGAACGCGCACCGGCCCGCGCCGAGGCGGGCGGAAGGGCCAGGGCCCGGGTGGTCGCACGGAGGCGCGCGCCGGAGCGGGCACCGGAGGAACGGGAGGAACGGGAACCCGAGGAACGGCGCACCGCCACCCGGACACGCGGCGCCCGGACCGCCGAACCCGAGCGACGTGGCGCCCGGACACCCCCCGCACGGCGGCGTGCGGAGGGCGCCGGGACGGCCGAGCGCGGCGAAGGCGAGCAGACGCGCGGGGGCGAGGAGGC
>QFZU02000240.1 GCA_003260025.2 Microbispora triticiradicis
CCGGCGTCAGGCGGAGCGGGCGCTGGCGGTGCTGGCCGCGGGCGGCGGCCGCGACGCCGTGACGGAGGCCGCCGCGGGTTACGGCCCCGCCGCCGAGGCCGCGGTCGCCGATCTGCTCGCGGCCGACCCGCTCGACGCGCTGCCCGCCAGGATGCCCGTGCTGCCCGAGTGGGCGGAGGTCGCGGTCTTCTCACCGGTCCACATGCGGGGCGGCGCGGGTGTGCTGCCGCCCGACGCGGTCCGCCACGTGATGACGATGCTGGCGATCTCCCGGCCCGGCGATCCGTACGCCGGTCTGACCCTGGTGAAGGAGGCCTGCGATAGCCGCGGCCTCGCGGACCTCGGCTGGACGCTGTTCCAGCGCTGGCAGGCGGCCGGCTATCCGTCCAAGGAGAGCTGGGTGATGGACGCGCTGGCACTGATCGGCGACGACGAGACCGTCCGGCGGCTGACGCCGCTGATCAGGACCTGGCCCGGCGACGGCGGGCACGCGCGGGCGGTCGCGGGTCTGGACCTGCTGGCCGCCATCGGCTCCGACGTCGCCCTGATGCACCTGCACGGCATCGCCGAGAAGGTCAAGTTCACCGGGCTCAAGAACCGGGCCAGGCAGAAGATGAACGAGGTCGCCGCCGAGCTCGGCCTGACACCGCAGGAGCTGGCCGACCGGCTGGTGCCCGACTTCGGACTGTCCGCCGACGGCAGCCTGACCCTCGACTACGGCCGCAGGCGATTCGTGGTCGGCTTCGACGAGCAGCTCAAGCCGTACGTGACCGACGCGGCGGGGAAGCGGCTGAAGAATCTGCCCAAGCCGGGGGCGAACGACGATCCGGAGCTCGCGCCCGCCGCCTACCAGCGGTTCACCGGGCTGAAGAAGGACGTGCGCGCCGTGGCCGCGGACAGCATCCACCGGCTGGAGCAGGCCATGGTGAACCGGCGCCGCTGGACCGGTGCGGAGTTCAGGCGGCTACTCGTCGGCCACCCCCTGCTCTGGCACATCGTGCGGCGGCTGGTGTGGGGACTCTACGACTCCTCGGGCCGGCTCACGGGCGCCCTGCGGGTGGCCGAGGACCGCAGTTTCGCCGACGTCGAGGACGACACGCTGACGTTGCCCGACGAGGCCGTCGTGGGGGTGGCGCACCCGCTGGAGCTCGGCGAGGAGCGGGCCGGGTGGGCCGAGGTGTTCGCCGACTACGAGATCCTGCAGCCGTTCCCCCAGCTGGGCCGGGAGACCTACGGTCCGGACGAGACGCTGCTGGCCGAAATCATGGCCGCCAGAGTCCCCACGGGCAGGGTGCTCGGCCTGGAACGGCGAGGCTGGCGGCGGGGCTACCCGCAGGACGCCGGTTGGCAGGGCTGGATCGAGCGGGACGTGCCCGGCGGCGGGACCGTCACGGTCGGTCTCGATCCGGGCATCTCGATCGGCTACCCCGAGTTCGCCGACGAGCAGACCCTGATGGGCGTGGCCCTCGACGGCCTCGATCCGATCACCGTGTCCGAGATCCTGCGCGACCTCAGGGAGATCACGCGATGAACGAGCACGCCCAGCGGCCCCCGGCCGAGATCCGCTACGCCGACGAGCTGGCCCGGCTGCGGGACAGCGACACCGACGCCCGGCCGCCCGGCTGGGCGCTGAGCCTGCGGGCCGCCCGGCGCTTCGTCCTCGGAGACGAGAAGCTCGGCGTCAGCCGCAAGTTCGTGGGTGATCCCTCGCTGATCGACCGATCGCTGGTGACGCTCGCGACCAACCGCGGGCTGATGCTGGTCGGCGAGCCGGGCACGGCGAAGTCGCTGCTGTCCGAACTGCTCGCCGCGGCGGTGAGCGGAACCTCGACGCTCACCATCCAGGGCGGAGCGGCCACCACCGAGGACCAGATCAAGTATTCGTGGAACTACGCGCTGCTGGTCGCAGAGGGCCCGTCCACCCGGTCGCTGGTGGCCGCTCCGCTGCTGCGCGGCATGGCCGAGGGCAAGGTGGTGCGCTTCGAGGAGATCACCCGGTGCCCGCTGGAGGTGCAGGACTGCCTGCTGTCTCCCTTGTCGGACCGCGTGCTCGCCGTACCGGAGCTGACCGGGCCGGAGGCCATGGTGTTCGCCCAGGAGGGGTTCACCGTCATCGCCACCGCCAACACCCGCGACCGCGGCGTCAACGAGATGAGCGCCGCGCTCAAGCGCCGGTTCAACTTCGAGACGGTCTTCCCCATCGCCGACTTCGACACCGAGCTGCTGCTGGTGGAGGCGGAGGCCACCGCCCTGCTGAGGCGGTCCGGCGTCGCCGCGCCACCACGGCGCGACGTGCTGGAGGTCCTGGTCACCGCGTTCCGGGAACTGCGTGACGGGCAGACCACGCGCGGCGACGCCACCGACCGGCTGTCGGGGGTGATGAGCACCGCCGAGGCCGTCTCGGTCGCGCACGCCGTCGGGCTGCGCGGATGGTTCCTGCGCGGAGAGCCCGGCACCGCCGCCGACCTGGTCTCCTGCCTGGCCGGCACGGCGGCCAAGGACAATCCGGAGGACCTTGCGAAACTCCGCAGATATCTGGAGCAGCGGCGGTCCGGGAAACAGTGGAAGGCCGTGTACGAGGCCCGTCACCTGCTGCCGGGCTGACGATGGCGGTCACGTTCCTCGGCGTGCGGCACCACAGCCCCGCCTGCGCCCGGCTGGTCGCCGACACCATCCGTTCCCTGCGGCCCGCGTACGTGCTGGTCGAGGGCCCGGCGGAGATGAACAACCGGATGGACGAGCTCCTGCTGGGGCATGAGCTGCCGATCGCCGTCTACACGAGCTACCGGGACGCCGAACGACGGCACGGCTCGTGGACCCCGCTGTGCGACTACTCCCCCGAGTGGACGGCGCTGGTCGCGGGCCGGGACGTCGGCGCCGAACTGCGGTTCATCGACCTGCCCGCCTGGCATCCGGCGCTGGCCGGGGTCCGCAACCGTTACGCCGACGCGGAGGCCCGCTACACCGAGGTGACCGGACGGCTGTGCCGCACCTTCGCCGTGGACAACGTGGACGCGTTGTGGGACCACCTGTTCGAGATCGAACCGGCCGACGGACTGGCCGAACGGCTGGCGACCTACTTCGACCTGGTCCGCGGCGACACACCGACCGGTCCGGACGACACGGCCCGCGAGGCGTACATGGCGCGATGGGTCCGGGCCGCCGTCGCCGACGCGGGCGACCGGCCGGTGGTCGTGGTCACGGGCGGCTTCCACCGCCCCGCGCTGGTCCGGCTGGCTGAGCGGGGCGACCGCGACTGGCCGGAGGTGCCGCGGCCGCCCGCGGACGCGGTCGTCGGCAGCTACCTGGTGCCGTACTCGTTCCGGCGGCTGGACGCCTTCGACGGCTACCAGTCGGGGATGCCGTCGCCGGGCTACTACCAGCGCCTGTGGGAGTCGGGCCCGGCCGAGGCCGCCCGCGGGCTCACCGAGGCGGTGACCGCCCGGCTGCGCGCCCGGCGGCAGCCGGTGTCCACCGCGGACCTGATCGCCGCCCGGGCCACCGCGGACGGCATCGCGTCGATGCGCGGCCACCCGCATCCGGCCCGGGTCGACGTGCTGGACGGCCTGGCGAGCGCGCTGGTCAGCGAGGCGATCGAGACCCCGCTGCCCTGGGCGGCGCGCGGCCCGCTGCCGGCCGGTAGTCATCCCGTGATCGTGGAGATGATCGCGGCCCTCAGCGGTGACCGGGTGGGCCGCCTGCATCCCTCGACCCCGATGCCGCCGCTGGTCCACGCGGTTCTCGCGGTGCTGGGCGGTCCGGGCGAGGAACGGCTCGACCTCGGCGAGGACGCCGGCCGCGAGCGCAGCCGGTTGCTGCACCGGCTGCGGGTGCTGCGGATCCCGGGCGTGGTGCGCACCTCGGGCCCCAGCCCGGCAGGCGGCGCGGAGCCGGTCGAACGATGGACGCTGACCGAGTCCGACGACCGGCTGCCCGCGCTGATCGAGGCCGGCGGGTACGGCGTGGACCCGCAGGAGGCGGCGGCCGCCGCCCTCGCCGCACGGATCCCCGGCGCGGGCCTGGACGAACTGGCCGAGGTGCTGTTCGACACGGCGCTGTGCGGCGTCGGCGACCTGACCGGGCAGGTGCTGGACGACCTGACGAGGGCCGTCGAAGCGGCGGCCGACCTGGGGGCGCTGGGCCGCGTCCTCGCCGTCGCCCTGGCGATGTGGCGCCACGACGACCTGTTCCGCACCAGCGGCGGCACCACTGTGGGCACGGTGGTCCGGGCCGCCACTCGCCGGGCGCTGTGGCTGGCCGAAGGCGTGCACGGCGGCCCCGCCCCCGCCGATCTCCGGCGCGTCGACGCCATGACCGCCGTCCGCGACGCGCTCAGGCACGCGGGCCCGTCGCTCGGGCTGGACACGCCCGCGGCGCTGGGCGTCGCGGACCGGCTCGCCGCCTGCCGGGACGCGCCGCCCGACC
>QFZU02000241.1 GCA_003260025.2 Microbispora triticiradicis
CCGCCGGGCGCCGCCTGCGCCCGCTCGCCGCGGGCGAGCCCGCTCCGGCCGGCTGTCGGACTCCGGCTCCGGGGACGCCCGCGGCGGGCGCCCTGCCCGGGCTCGTGGGCCGCGCGGACACCGGGGTCGCGGGACCCGGCGACGGGTTGAGCGGCGAGTTCAGCGGCGTCGTCCGGCCGGGCGCGGGCGGGACCGGCACCGCCCCCAGGGGCCGAGTCCCGCCGGCGGCGTCTCCGGCGGTGCCGCCTCCGATGGTGTGGCCTCCGGCGACGGGGAACCCGCGGGGGTCGGTGAGCGAGCCGAGCACCGCCGTCGAGGCGGCCGTGCCCGCGATGTTCCCGCGCAGCCCGCGCACCCGGTCGATCAGCGGCTGCCCGGTCTCCGGCCGCGCGGCGGGATCCTTGGCCAGCATGGACATCACCAGGGCCGCCACCGGAGCGGGCACGTTGCCGGGCAGCGGCGGGGGCGTGTCGTTGAGGTGCCGCAGCGCGAGCGCCACCGGGGTCTCCGCCGTGAACGGCGGACGGCCCGCCAGGCACTCGTACGCCACCACTCCGAGGGAGTAGATGTCGCTCGCGGGGGTGAGCGTGTCGCCGGACGCCTGCTCCGGGCTCACGTACTGGGCGGTGCCGAGCACGAGGCCGGTCGCGGTCAGCGGCGCGGCCTCCAGCGTGCGGGCGATGCCGAAGTCGGTGATCTTCACCTGGCCGGTCTCGGTGACGAGCAGGTTGCCGGGCTTGACATCGCGGTGGATCACCCCGGCCCGGTGGGCCGCGTGCAGGCCCCGGGCCGTCTGCTCGACGACGTCGAGCGTGACCTCCGGCCCGAGCGCGCCGTTGCGGGCGAGGACCGCCGACAGCGGCTCGCCCTTCACCAGCTCCATCACCAGGTAGGCCACGTCGTCGGCCTCGCCGTAGTCGAAGACCTGCGCGATGCCGTGATCGGTCAGGGCGGCGGTGATCCGGGCCTCCGAGCGGAACCGGTCGCGGAAGGTCGAGTCGCCCGCCACGTGGCGGCCGAGCAGCTTGACCGCCACCTCCCGGCCCAGCAACTCGTCGTCGGCCCGCCAGACCTCGCCCATCCCGCCCGCGGCGATGGGGGAGGTCAGCCGGTACCGGCCGCCGAGCACCGTCTCGGTCACTGTCCGAGCACCGCCTGCATGACGTCGTGCGCGATCGGCGCGGCCACCGCGCCACCGGTGGCGTCGTTGCCCGCGCTGCCCGACTCCACGAAGACCGCCACGGCGACCTGCGGGTCGTCGACCGGGGCGAAGGAGATGAACCACGCGTGCGACGGCTTGCCCGGCGAGGTCTCCGCCGTGCCCGTCTTGCCCGCCACGGTCTTGCCGGGGAGCTTGGCCGCGCCGCCCGTGCCGTTCTCGACCACGCTGATCATCATCTTGGTCAGCTCTCCGGCGACCTCCGGGGTGACGGCCTCGCTCAGCGGCTCCGGGTCGGTTCCGTCGATCTCCGCGCCGTCGGGCCCGAGGACCTTGTTGACCAGGTACGGCTTCATCACCGTGCCCTGGTTGGCGATGCCGGCCGCGACCATCGCCATCTGCAGCGGGGTCATCTGGTTGCTCTGCTGGCCGATCGCGGTCTTGGCGAGCTCGGCCTTGCCCTCCTCCTTGCCGATGCTGCTGCCCGCGACCGACAGCGGGATCGCCAGCGGCTGGCCGACGCCGAACTTCTCGGCCTGCTCCTTGAGCTTGTCGTAGCCGAGCTCCATGCCCATCTTCGCGAACGGCGTGTTGCAGGAGATGGTCAGCGCCTCCACCAGCGTCGCCCGGCCGCCGCAGGACTCCCCGTGGTAGTTCGGCAGCGAGATGCTCGTGCCCGGCAGCGGCAGCGAGTCGGGCGCGTCGACCTGGGTGTTCTCGTCCCGGGAGGAGTCGTCGCTGAGGTAGGCCGCCGAGGTCACCGTCTTGAACGTGGACCCCGGGGCGTACGTCAGGTCGATCGCCCGGTTCAGCAGCGGCTTGTCGCCGTCCTTGTCGAGCTTGTTGTACGCCTTGTTGACCTTGTCCTTGCTGGCCGTGGCCAGCGGGTTCGGGTCGTACGACGGCACCGACACCATCGTCAGGATCTTGCCGGTCTTGGGCTCGATCGCCACGACCGCGCCGCGCTTGCCCGTGCTCGCCAGGTCCTTGTACGCGATCTCCTGGGCCTTGGTGTTCAGCGTGAGGTCGACGCTCGCGCCCTTGGCGGGCTTGCCGCTGACCATGTCGATGGCCCGGCGGACCACCAGGTCGGGGTGCGAGCCGTCGAGGTAGCGGTTCATCGCGCTCTCGATGCCCGCGGCGCTCTCCGGCGCGAACCAGCCGACCACGTGCGTGAACGGCTTGCCCAGCGGATACTCCCGCTCGAACCGGAACTTCGGGTCGCCGGTGTCGACGGTCTTGGCCAGGGTGGTCTTGGTGTTGTCGGCGGTGATCCAGCCCCGGTCGACCTTGTACCTGGAGTAGAGCATCCGGACGTTGCGAGAGTCGTTGCGCAGGCTCTCCGCCTGCACCGTGCCCAGATAGGTCACGTTGGCCATGAGCAGGCCGAACATGAGCAGGCAGGCCACGGCGACGCGCTTGAGCGTGCTGTTCATCGCTGCATCACCTGGGTCATTCCCTCGTCCTGGATCGCCTGTGGCGGCGGCCGGCGGGCCGCGTCGGACATGCGTACGAGCAGGGCGATGAGCATCCAGTTGGCCAGCAGGGCCGAGCCTCCCGCGGACATGAACGGCGTCACGAGACCGGTCAGCGGGATCAGCCGGGTCACTCCGCCGACGATGATGAACACCTGCCAGGCGAGGATGAACGACAGGCCGCCTCCGAGCAGCTTCGAGAACGGGTCGCGGGACGCCAGCGCCGTCCGCAGCCCCCGCTGGACGATCAGCGCGTACACCATGAGGATGGCCATCAGGCCGGTGAGGCCCAGCTCCTCGCCCACGGCGTCGAAGATGAAGTCGGAGAACGAGAACGGGGTCAGGCCCGGGTAGCCCTGGCCGAGCCCGGTGCCGAGGATGCCGCCCGAGCCGAGCGAGAACAGGCCCTGCATCAGCTGGTAGCTCGTGCCCGAGTCGTAGACCGCCGCGGAGTCGGCGTGCAGCCACCCCTCGAAGCGGGCCTGCACGTGGCTGAAGACCTGCCCGGCGAGGACGGCGCCGCCCACGAACAGCAGCAGGCCGATGAGCACCCAGGACGTGCGCTGGGTGGCGATGTAGAGCATCGCGATGAACGCGCCGAACAGCAGCAGCGAGGTGCCGAGGTCCTTCTCGGCGACGAGGACCGTGATGCTGACGCCCCAGGTGATCAGCACCGGGCCGAGGTCGCGGGCGCGCGGCAGGTCGATGAACAGGAGCCTGCGACCGGCCAGGGCCAGCACGTCGCGCTTGGCGACGAGATAGCCGGCGAAGAAGACGACCAGGGCCAGCTTGGCGAACTCGCCCGGCTGCAGGGAGAACGGACCGAGGTTCATCCAGATCCGGGCCCCGTAGTGCTCGGAGCCGACCACCGGCAGCACGGGCAGGACGAGCAGGACGATCCCGGCGAAGCCGGCGGTGTAGGTGAAGCGCTGCAAGGCGCGGTGGTCCCTCAACACGATCAGCGTCGCGGAGAACATCACCACACCCAGCGCCGTCCACATGAGCTGGTTGGAGGCCGAGGCGTCCTTGATGCCGCCCTCCTCCAGCCGGTAGATCATCACCAGGCCGATGCCGTTGACGAGCGTCACGAGGGGAAGCAGCAGAGGATCGGCCCACGGCGCGAACTTGGCCAGCACCAGGTAGGCCGCGAGCATCAGACCGCCGAGGCCGAGGCCGTAGCCGAGCATGCCGGACGGGACCTTGCCGTTGATCCCGAGCCCGACGCTGGCGTACGCGCCCATCACGATCAGTACGGCGAAGGCGAGCATGCCCAGCTGGGCGCCGCGCCGCTTCGCGGTCATCGGTACGGGCGTGGCTTCGACAGCAGTCACTTAGCGGACCTCGTGGGGGTCGGTGTCGCCCCGGTGTCCGTCGTGGACGTCGCCGAGGCGCCGAAGTTCTTGATCCTGGTTATCCCGGTCTGGAGGTCGTCGACCGGGATGCCGGTGCGGACCTGGTCCTGCTGGACCGCGGGCAGCGCCGAGACGCGGATGTCGTCGGTGTAGGCGACCTTCTTGAGGGACACCGGCCCGACCTCCGCGTCGACGCCCTGGAAGACGACGAGCCTGTCCCCGTTGGCGCCTATGTAGAACTGGCTCTGGGTCCACTCGTAGCCGAAGTAGCCGCCGAGCCCGAGCGCGACGGCGACGACCAGCACGCCGGCGGCGACCTTCGGGCCCGAGCGGCGCTTCCGGGCGCGACGCCCCGACGACTGAGGGTCCCGTAGGGGCTCGTCGCCGAGGTCGTCGTCGGTGATCACCGGCTGCGGCGCGGTGACCGTGGCGGCCCGGCCCGCCGGCGTGTCGGGCGGCGCGGTGGAACGCCCCCGGCCGGAGCCGGCCGCGCCCACG
>QFZU02000242.1 GCA_003260025.2 Microbispora triticiradicis
CCGCGCGCCCCGGGCCGGCCGCGGCGCCGGTCAGGGGACGAGCGGGGCGAGCGCCTCGCGCAGCAGCGCGCCCGCGTCGCCGAGGACGTGCCGCCCGTCCGTCACGACGCGCCGCCCGCCGGACACCACCGAGTGCACGTCGGCGGCCGTCGCCGCGAAGACCACCGACGCCGCCGCCGACGCCCTCGTCGCCCCCGCCGTGCGGACCGAGTCGAGCCGTACGGAGACGAGGTCGGCCCACGCGCCGGGCACCAGGCACCCCGCGTCGGGGAAGCCCAGGGACGCCTGCCCGGCGGCGGTCGCGGCGTGCAGGAGGTCGGCGGCCGGCCAGTGGCCGCGCTCCCCCGTGACCAGCCGCTCGTCCAGCTCCACCGCCCGCGCCTCCTCGAACAGGTCGATGACCGCCTGGCTGTCGCTGCCCAGCGTGACGGGCGTGCCGGCGTCCAGGAGCCGGCGGGCGGGGCCCACGCCGTCGGCGAGGTCCCGCTCGGTGGTGGGGCACATGCAGACGTGGCTGGTCGAACCGCCCAGCAGCGCCACGTCCACGTCGGACAGGTGGGTGGCGTGCACCGCGGTCGAGCGCGGCCCGAGCGCGCCGTGGTCGTGCAGCACCTGCACCGGTGTCGCCGCGTACGCCTCCACGCACGCCTCGTTCTCGGCCCGCTGCTCGGACACGTGGACGTGCAGCGGGCCGGTGTGCCGGTGGGCGAAGTCGACGACGACGTGCATCTGCTCGGGAGGCACCGCGCGCACGGAGTGGATGGCCGCGCCGATCTCCACGTCCCGCGCCCCCTCGTGCGCCCGCGCCAGTGCCTCGGCCCTGGCCGCCCAGCGCTCGGCGTCCCCGTCGCCGAACCGCACCTGGGCACCGGTGAGCGCGTCGCCGATGCCGCCGGTCAGGTAGCAGGCGTCCAGCAGGGCGATGCGCAGACCGGCCCGCCTGGCCGCCTCGACCAGCGCCTCGCCCATCGCGTTCGGGTCCGCGTACGGCGTGCCCCCGGGGCCGTGGTGCAGGTAGTGGAACTCGGCCACGGCGGTGATCCCGGCGAGCGCCATCTCCGCGTACGTCGCGGTGGCCAGCGCGAGGTAGCGGTCCGGGTCGAGCGTCTCGGCGACCGCGTACATCCGCTCCCGCCAGCTCCAGAAGTCGCCCCGGCCCGTCTGGGTGTGGCCGCGCAGGGCACGGTGGAAGGCGTGCGAGTGGCAGTTGGCCAGACCGGGCAGGGTCAGCCCGGCCAGCCGCTCGGCTCCCGGCGGAGGCGGCACACCCGGCCGGACGTCCCCGATGCGGGAGCCCTCGATCGCCACCGCGACGCTCTCCACGACCTCGCCGGGCGGCAGCCACGCCATCTCGCACCAGTAAGTCACGTGCACCGGTCCTCCAGCTGGGCGGCGTGGCTGGCGCCACGGCCGGTCCGACGGGCCGTCAGCGGGTCGGTCCCGCCGCAGGCCGCACGGTGATCTCGGTGACATGCGCGTCCGGGGTGGCCGTCACCGCGGTCAGCACGGCGCGCGCCACCGACTCCGCCTCCAGATACCTTCCCGGCTCGTACGGCTCACCCTCCTGCTGGCGCACGTCCCTTTGCATGTCCGTGGCCACCCGGCCGGGGAAGATCGAGGTGACCCGCACGCCGTTCGCGTGCTCCTCCTCGCGCAGCACGTCGCCGTACGCGCGGAGGGCGAACTTGCTCGCGGCGTAGGAGCCCCAGTTGGGGTTGGCCCGCTGCCCCGCGCCGGAGTTGATCAGCACGACGTGCCCCCGGGCCGCCCGGAGGGCGGGCAGCAGCAGCCGGGTCAGCTCGGCGACCGCGACGACGTTGACCTCCAGCGTCCTGCGCCACACCTCGGCCGGCGTGTCGGCGAGGTGGCCGAGCCTGACGATCCCCGCGCTGTGCACCAGCAGGTCGAGCCGTTCCACCCCCTCCACCTCGGCGGGGGTCAGGTCGGTGAGCTCCACCGCCCAGGGACGGGACCCGGGCAGCTCGTGGCACATCGCGTCGAGCGCCGTGCCGTCCCGGCCGCCGAGCAGCAGGTCGTATGTGGGGGCGAGGGCGCGGGCGATCGCCGCGCCGATACCGCGCGAGGCGCCGGTGATCAAAGCCGTGGGTCGCATGGAGCACTACCTTAGGTCGCCACGCCGGGTCGCCGCCGTCCCGCCCCGCGCACGCCGGCCCGGCCCGCGTTTCCGGTGGACCGCGCTGGAACGCGGCGGGGCGCCCCGGCCCACTGACCGGAGCGCCCCGCCTCCGGCCCGGCCACCGGGCGCGCCCGCACGCGCGTTGCCCCCGGCGTCCGGGGCGGTGGTGAAGGAGAGGTAACGCACCTCCTGCCTTCCCGGCTCCCGGTCGAAAGAAGCTGTGGTCAGGTGTAAGGGCTGCTCACGGTTCCCCATCACCTGTCCGATCGCCCATCCGATCGCCCGTCCGGCGGCCCGTCGGCGCGGGCCCGCCGATCGCCGGTCAGGTCGCCACGAGGAACTGCGTGGCGGCGAGCTCCCGGTAGAGCGCGTCGGCCGCGACGAGCTCGTCGTGGGTGCCCCAGGCCCGCACACGCCCGGCCTCCATCACCACGATCCGGTCGGCTCCGGTCACCGTGGACAGGCGGTGGGCGATCACCAGGACCGTCGTCTCCCGCGCCACCTCCGCCACGACCTCCCGCAGCCGCAACTCGTTGACGGCGTCGAGCTGGGACGTCGCCTCGTCGAGCAGCAGCAGCCTCGGCCGGCGCAGCAGCGCCCTGGCGATGGCCACCCGCTGCCGCTCCCCGCCCGACAGCAGGACCCCGCGGTGGCCGACCGGCGTATCCAGCCCCTCGGGCAGCCGCTCGACCAGGTCGTCGAGGCGGGTGCGGGCCAGGGCGCGGGCGATCTCCTCGCCGGTCGCCTCCGGCGCGCCGAAGAGCAGGTTCTCCCGCAGCGTCCCGGCGAGCACGGGGGCGTCCTGCTCGACGTACCCGAGCATGGCCCGCAGCTCGCCGAGCGGCCAGTCGCGGATGTCGCGCCCGCCGACCGCGATGCTGCCCTCGCGGGCCTCGTAGAACCGCTCGATGAGGCCGAACACCGTCGACTTGCCCGCGCCTGAGGGGCCGACCAGCGCGGTCATGCCGCCCGCCGGCACCTCGAAGGTCACGCCGTGGTGCACGACCGGCCGGTCCTCGTCGTACCGGAAGACGACGTCCGTGAACGTGACCCCGACGGGCGCGCCGCCCGGCGCCGGGGCGGGCGCGGCGACCGGCTCCGCGGGCAGCAGGGCGATCTCCTGGATGCGGGTGACCGCGGCCAGGCCGTTCTGCATCTGGGTGAGGCTCTGGATGATCTGCCCGATCGGGGAGACCAGGTAGAACAGGTACATGAGGAACGCGATCAGCGCGGAGATCTCCATCTCCCCCGACGCGACCCGGGCGCCGCCCACTCCCAGCACCGCGAGGAAGGCGAGCTGGATGGACGTCCACGCGCCGACCCCGGCCAGCGACGTCCATCCGGCGGCGGCCACCCCGCGGTCGCGCGCCTCGGTGGCCGCCGCGGTCACCACCGCGGTCTCGCGGGCCTCCGCGCCGCTGGCCTTGACCGTACGGAACGCCTGAAGCGCCCGGTCGAGCATCGAGCCCATCTCCCCCAGCGCCTCCTGGGCCCGCAGCGAGGCCCGCCGGATGCGCGGGGCGATCACCACGCCCATGACCGCGACCAGGGCAACGACGGCCAGGGTGACCCCGAGCAGCAGGCCGTCCATGATCGCCATCATCACCGCCGCGCCGAGGAACGTGAACGCGCCTCCGACCAGCGACGCCAGCGCGTCGGTACAGACGGCCCGCAGCAGGGTGGTGTCGGAGCCGACGCGCGACAGCAGGTCGCCGGGGCTGAGCCGGTCCACCTCGGGCACCCTGAGCCGCAGGATGCGGTCCACCAGGGTCCGGCGCGAGGCGAGCACGATGGTCTCGCCCATGCGTTCGAGGAGGAAGCGCCCCGCCGCCGCGACCAGTGCGCCCGCCATGACCGCGGCCGAGAGGCCGAGCACCGGGCCGGTCATCGTGCCGCCCGCGCCGAACGCGTCGATCACCCGCTTGGCCATCAGCGGCATCGCGAGCCCGGCGAGGCTTCCGGCGAGGCTGAGCAGGCCGCCCAGCAGGAGCGTCCGCCGATGAGGCCGGACCTGGTCGAGCAGCACCCGCCAGGCGGCCCGGTCCCCCAGTGACGCCTTGCGTGGCGGAGCGGGTGAACCGTCGTCGTCGCCGTCCGTCGCCACCGCAATCTCCTCCGCGAGAGCCCACCGTGCGATCTTCCGGGGACCCTAACGCACCGGAAAGGCCGGTGCGCGCGGAGATTCCGCGTCTCTGGCCGGCGCACCCGGCCGGCCCGTGACCTCGGGCCGCGCCGGCGAGCGACCCCTCAGCCTCCTACGCCGTAGAGCAGCCGGATGTCCCTGATGGTGTCCATGATCTCGTACCAGGTGAGGCACAGGGATGCCTCGGCCTCCTCGGTGCGCGCCTCGGCGGCCATCAGGCGGTCGCCGGTGAGCAACGCCGCCTCCTGTTTGAGTTGCGCCGCCATTTTCCGGAACACGAATCGCCCGCGAGACTCCATGCCGACCCTCCCGCCCCCCGCCAGCTTTTACATAAGCTGAAATACCCACAGAATCCGACGAAATTCTTTTCGTCCGATCAGCGACACGTGTTCCCGCACGCGCGGCGGGTTCCCGGACGCTCAGCGGGCCCGGGGGCGGCCCGACCGCCAGTGCCGCCCGGCCCGCTCCGCCCCCCGCCGGGGACGCGGGGCCACCGCCCGCCGCCGGTGG
>QFZU02000243.1 GCA_003260025.2 Microbispora triticiradicis
CGCCGTGCCGCCCGCCGTGCCGCCCGCCGTGCCAGCCACCGGGCCGCCGTCCGGCGGCCCGGTGGTGGCCTGCTGTACGGCTGTCTGGTCGGCGGCTGTCTGGTCGGCGGCCGCCTGCTCCGCGGCCATCATCTGCTCGGCGGCGACCGTCCCGGTCGCGGGGGCGAGCGGCGGGCTCTGCGCGGGCGGCGGCTCCTGGCTGAAGGCGGGCCGCGGGTCCCGGCCGAACGGCAGCCGCGCGAACACCCCCAGCACGGTCGCCGGCAGGCGCGAGCGCCCCTCCCCCGGCGACGGCGCCGCCGTGAGCGGCGTGCTGATCCGGCGCACGAGCCTCTTCAGGAGGTCCACGATCCGGTCGAGCCGGGAGGTCCCGTCGGCCGTCTCCGCGCCGTCCAGCGTGTCGCGGAGGTAGGCCCACAGGAACTTGCTGCGGATGCCGAGCAGCCTGACGATGCCCTCGTTGACGCCGCTGACGAGAAGCGACAGCAGCAGGAAGGCCAGGATCAGCCCGATGGCGAGATCGGCGTAATACGAGATCAAAGAGATCACCCGTCCCCGTTGATACACCGTCACGGGCTGCGATGGCAACGCTCCGATCCGCACACATATGGGTCATATCGCCGCAAGTATCGCCGGAGGGCGGTAATCCCCTACCGCGGGCTCGTAATTGTCGAGTTGCCCCGTAGCCGTGGCGGTCCGGCGCCGGGGCGGATCGCCCAGGCGCCGGCGCGGATCATGAGATCAGGAGGCGGTGCAGGTCAGGGATGCCGGAGCGCCGTTGCTCCCGCTGGAGGAGCCGGTGAAGCCGAACGTGGTCGAGGCTCCGGCCCCGAGGGCGCCGTTGTAGGAGACGTTGCTCACCGAGACCGCGGACCCGCTCTGGGACAGGGTGCCGTTCCAGACCTGGGTGATGGTCTGGCCGCTGGGGAACATCCAGCTCACCGACCACGAGGTGGTGGCGGTGACGCCGCTGTTCCGCACCGTCACCTCGCCCTGGAACCCGCCGGGCCACTCGTTGACGACCCGGTAGGTGGCGGCGCACCCCCCGCCACCAGGCGACTGGCTCGGGGACTGGCTCGGGGACTGGCTCGGAGACGGGCTCGGAGACGGGCTTGGAGACGGGCTTGGCGAGGACGAGGGAGAGGCCGACGGCGACTGGCTCGGCGAGGACGAGGGAGAAGCCGACGGCGACGGCGACGGCGACGGAACGGTCTCGTTCTTGATGTCCTGGTAGGCCGCCTCAAGCCCGGCGGCGGACATGACGGACCGCGCGCCGGTCGGCCAGTTACCGTTGGTGACCGTGGTGTTGCCGTAGACGGTGTTGCCGCGGTCGCCGTTCGTCACGTCGGTGGAGCTGCTGGACGCCCAGTTGTTGGTGACCGTCAGGGCTCCGGTGTTGTTGCCGCCCTGGTAGTTGCCGTGGGCGAACATCCACCAGCTGCCGTCGAAGACGTTGTTCGTCGCCGTGATGGAGCGGGATCCCTCGTCGAAGTACAGGCCGAACTGGCCCGTGCCCGCCCTCAGGCAGTAGTTGCCGCTGATCTGCCCGCCGGGGTTGGCCGACAGTGTGTAGACGCACGCCCCATCGTTCATCTGCTGCATGACGTCGTGCACGTAGTTCTGCGTGATCTTGTTGTTCGACGCGGTGGTCGCCGTCGAGTACCGCGGCTGGTAGTTGTACAGGCCCCGGTTGGTGTAGTCGGGGCTGCCGCCCGCATCGTTGGAGCCCCATCCGTACCCGAAGGCGACCCCCAGGTACGGCATGTTGTAGATCTCATTGTGCGAGATCGTGGCGTTGGTGACATAGGTGGGCAGGAACGAGGTGATGCCCCGGTAGTCCACGCCGATGTCGTGCACCAGGTTGTCGGTGAAGGTGAGGTCGCGGTTGACCATCCGGGAGTCGCTCGGATGGTGCGCGTCGGCCTGCACGCCGCCCGCGACCACCGCGCCCGCCGCGCTGTACGCGAACACGTTGCCCGTCACCGTGATCGAGCTTGCCCCCAGCCCCACCCCGGATGCGTGAGCGTTGGCGTCGTTGCCGATGCCCAGCGCCGTCTGGCCCAGGTTCAGGAACCGGTCGCGGACGAAGCTGATCGTGTTGGCCGCCGACACCTGGACGGCCGCGGGCATCTGGTTCCAGTGCGGACGCACCGACTCGAACTGGGTGCATCCGTACTGGCAGGACGACAGCGCGTTACTCGGCCAGTTCCAGTCGCCCGAGATGTACGCCCCCGTCTGCTGGTCGGCGTACCCCTGGTTGCTGCTGGGCCCCAGCCAGCTCGTCCCGGCGAACGTGATGCCGGAGAAGGTGATGTGGTGCGCGGGCGCGGCGTAGGTGCCACCGAGCTGTACCAGCGACTGCAGGAGGGGAAGCTCCACGTCCGCGGTGCTCATGTTCTTCCCGGACGGCGGGATGTAGTACAGCACCCCCGTGCCGGTGTTGAGGTACCACTCCCCGGGCGAGTCCAGGAACTCGTACGCGTTCTCCAGGTACATCGGTCCCTTGCGGTAGGGGTTGACGATGGTGTCGTACCCGAAGGTGTTGTTGTTCCAGGCCGGCTGCTTCATCGTGATGAAGTTGCCGGAGATGCTCTGCACGGGCACGTACCGGTCGGTGAACGAGCCGATGCCCTCCAGCTCGATCCGGCTCTGGCCGGCCAGGTTGTTCAGGTAGCTCAGCGCGCTGTTGCTGAACCGCAGGCCGGTGCCGGTGGCGGTGAAGTCGGCCCGGTTCACCGTGGTACGGGCCCGGGTGGCCATGCGGCCGTCGACGTACAGCTGCCGGGCGTCGATCCCGGTGCCGACGCTCGCCTTCCAGATGTTCTTCCCGGAGTCGGCGACGGTCCATCCGGTGACCTGCCTGGCGCCGCTGATGACCGGGCGCGCCCCTGGCGCCGCCTGCCAGACGACCCGGTAGCCGTTGCTTCCGGAGTCGGCGGCGGTGAACCTGAGCGGCGAGGTGCGCCGGTACACGCCGTCGGCGAGCTGCACGACGATGTCGCCGGACATGGAGCCGTTCTGCGACCGGACCGCCGTCTGCGCCGCGTCCAGGGAGCACGGCTCCGCGGAGGAGCAGGCGCTGCCGGTTCCGGAGGGCGACACGTACAGGGTCGTCGTGGCGGCGAGAGCCGGGATCGCAGGGGCGGCGGCCGCCGTCGCCGCCGCCACGGCGGCGGCAATCCCGGTCACAAGCGGTCTCAGCACCGCCGCCCGAGGGAAAAGGCCGTGCCGGCGCGGCTTGTCACGATGGTTCACGTGTTCTCCAGGGAGTGCGCGACGCGTCTCGTGGTGGGCCGAGGACGCCGGACAGGCCGGCCAGGCGAGTGCCCGCGGTCGCCGTCCTGGCCGGGTCACCGAGGGCCCAATGGCTTGAGTACTAATTACGAGGTGATCAGCGAAGTCAGTCAAGGCGCTTGTGCATGCCTATTTCCGGCTCCGCGCGTCGGGGAGCCCGGTCCGGAAGCCCACTACCTCGCCCGATATCACGATCTACCTCAGCGTTCATCTCCCCGGTCCGTCATTGGCAAGCGATGAGTCGTACTCAATGAGGCTCCCAGCCGGGAGTTCCAGGATGAATGGAACCTGAAACAAAGCCGCGGTCGTGCGGCGCCACGGCATGCCGGACCGTCGAAGCCAGGCCGGGCGTGCCGGCCCGTCGGGAGACAGCGGGCCGAGAAGGACCCGGAGAGTCGCGAGGGATCTGGACAAGGGGGACGGCGGCCGCGCCGGGCGGGTCCCGAGAGACGGGGGACCCGCCGGGCGGCAGGGGTCAGCCCTCGTAGAAGACGCGCTCCACAACGGTCCTGGCCCGCCGCGTGGCGCGCCGGTAGTCCTCCACGAAGTCCTCGGTGCCCTCCGGCGGGTAGCCGAGGGCCCGCGCGAGCAGCAGCCGCTCCTTGACCAGGGTGGGGATGCTGTCGGCGGCCCGGCCGCGCACCAGCATCAGGGCGTCGCGGATGCGCGAGGCGAACAGCCACGCCTCCGCGAGCACCGCCTCGTCGGCCGGGTCGAGCAGGTCCTCCGCCGCCGCGGCGCGCAGCGCGTCCAGCGTGCGGGTGGTGCGCAGCGCTGGTACGGCGCCCGCGTGCCGCAACTGGATGAGCTGGGCCACCCACTCCACGTCGGTCAGCCCGCCCCTGCCGAGCTTGGTGTGCAGGGCCGGATCGGCGCCGCGCGGCAGGCGTTCGGCCTCCATCCTGGCCTTGAGCTTGCGGATCTCCCGTACGGCGTCGACCGATATGCCGCCCTCCGGGTAGCGCATCGGATCGACGAGGGCCGTGAACTCCCGGCCGAGGTCGGCGTCACCCGCGCAGAACCGGGCGCGCAGCAGCGCCTGCGCCTCCCAGTGCGAGGCCCAGCGGTCGTAGTAGGCCTTGTAGGAGGCGATCGTGCGGACGAGCGGCCCCTGCCGCCCCTCCGGCCGCAGCCCGGCGTCGATCTGCAGCGGCGGGTCGGGGGCGGGCCGCGCGAGCAGCCTGCGCGTCTCCTCAGCCACCGCGTGGGCCGCGTCGGTGGCGTCCCGCTCCGCCACGCCGGGCAGCGGCGCGTGTACGAACATCACATCGGCGTCGCTGGCGTAGGAGCTCTCCAGGCCGCCGAGGCGGCCCATGGCGATCACGGCGACGCGGGTCGGGAACGGCTCGCGCCGCTCCAGCGTGACCTTGTTGATCGCCGCAGTCAGCGCCGCCTGGATCGTCACGTCGTTGAGTGACGAGAGCGCCTGGCCGACCTCCTCGATGTCGATCAGGCCGGACAGGTCGGCGCAGGCCGTACGGAGCAGTTCCCGGCGGCGCAGCGCGCGGGCGGCGGCGACGGCGGTCTCGGCGTCCTCCGCGTAGCGGCCCACCGCCGCGGCGGCCTCGGCGGCCAGCGTCGCGGCC
>QFZU02000244.1 GCA_003260025.2 Microbispora triticiradicis
CTCCGCGGGCGGTGCGTCCGCGGAGGACGTCCGCGCGCCGGTGCGGGACGCGGAGCTGCGGGCCCACGCCGCCCGGCCCGCCGAGGACCTCGCCGCGTTCGGCCTGCGGATCGCCATCGAGCGGGCCCGCCGGACGGGCGACGCCTGGACCGTCCTGGAGTGGTCCGAGCGGTGGCGGGCGGTCGTGCGCGGCGCGCCGCCGTTCCCGCCGCCGTTCCCGCCGCCGGGACGCGCGGGGGCCGGGCTGCTCGTGGAGCTGGTGCGGCGTGGCGACGAGTTGTTCGCCGTCACCGCCGACTCCGGCGGGTGCGCGCTGCGCGCCCTGGGTTCCTATCAGGCCGCGGTGGAGGCGACCACGCGCGTCCGGTACGGCCTGCGCCGCCGCGTCCTGCGCGACGCCGGTCACCCGGCGGGCGCCGACGACGAGGCGGTGGCCCTCGAACTGTCCGCTCTCGACCGGCGGCTCCTGAGCGGTCCCGGCACGCTCGCCTCCCCCGGCTCTCCGGGACGCAGCTCTCCGGGATGGGGGGCGGCCGGGCCGGTGACGATCGTGCCCACCGGGGCGCTGGGCACCCTGCCCTGGCCGATGCTCCCCTCGTTGCGCGGACGGCCGGTGTCGGTCGCGGCGGACGCCGCCCGATGGTTCGCCCCGGCTTCCGGTCCGCCCGTCGGCGATCCGCTGGTGCTGTCGGTGGCGGGCCCTGGGCTCGACCACGCCGCCGCCGAGGCCGCGATGGTCGTCGCCGCGCACCCAAGCGCGCGGCGGGTCGGCGCCACCAGGGCCGAGGTGCTGCGCGCGCTGGAGCGGGCCGACGTGCTCCATGTCGCCGCCCACGGGCTCTTCAGCCCGCGCGGGCCCATGCTGTCGCACATCACGCTGGACGACGGGCCGCTCATGGCGTACGACCTGCTGACCGCGCGCCGGATGCCCCGGCTTGTCGTCCTGTCGGCCTGCGACGCGGGGATGGCGCACGCGCCGGTGGACGGCGCGGCCCTGGGACTCGCCGGGACCTTCCTCGATCGGGGCGCGGCGTGCGTGGTCGCGGGCGTCGTGCCGGTCCGCGACGACGAGGCCCCGGCGGTCATGACGCTCTTCCACCGGCTGCTGGCCGAGGGCCGCTCCCCCGCCGAGGCGCTGGCCGCGGCGTCCGCGAAGTCGGCCGTACCGGGCTTCGTCTGCTTCGGTGACGGCCGCCTCGCACCGGGATGAGGTCAGCCGGTCGCGACGGGCCTGCCGGGGTCGGCCACCCAGTTGGACCACGAGCCGGCGTACAGGGCGGCGGGCAGCCCGGCGATCTCCAGCGCCAGCACCTCGTGCGCGGCCGTCACCCCCGACCCGCAGTACGCCCCGACGGGCACGCCCTCGACGGCCCCCAGCGTGTTGAACCGCTCCCGGAGGAACGACCCGCTGTGGAAGCGCCCGCCGGGCTCGACGTTCTCGGAGGTGGGGGCGCTGACCGCGCCGGGGATGTGACCGGCGACCGGGTCGACGGGCTCCACCTCTCCCCGGTACCGCTCGGCCGCCCGCGCGTCCAGCAGCACGCCGTCGGCGGCGAGCGCGGCCGCCTGCCCGGCGTCGAGCACCGGCATCCCGCCAGGCCGGGCGGCGAAGTCTCCCGGCGGCACCGGCCCCTCCTCCTTGGACACCGGGAGCCCGGCCCGGGTCCAGGCGCGCAGGCCGCCGTCCAGCACGCGGACGTCGCCGTGGCCGAAGTACCGCAGGGTCCACCACGCCCGGGCGGCCGACGTCGAGTCGGCGTCGTCGTACACGACCACCGGGCGCGCGCCCGACACCCCGAGGCGGCGCATGGCCGCGCCGAAGTCCTCCGGAGCGGGCAGCGGATGCCGCCCGGCCGGGCCGGGCGGGGCGGCGAGATCGGCGTTCAGGTCGCAGAAGACCGCGCCGGGCAAATGGCCCTCGCGGTACGACTCGATGCCGGGCGGCCCGCCGAGCCGCCAGCGGACGTCGAGGATCGTGACGCCGGCGAGCGCGGCGAGTTCCTCGGGAGCGATCAGCGGGCTGTGCTCCCCATCACGGTGCTTCCCATCACGATGCTCCCCGACTCGCTCGCTCATGAGACCCCTCCTGGCCGGTACGGTGCCACAGCCATTGTGCCAAGCCGTCGCCGCCACCCGGCCCGGCCGGGCCGGGCGCCGTTCACTGCTATGGTCGCGCGAATGCGATCGAGTTACCTCGCCTGGGACGACGCGGTGGACCTGTTCGAACGGCGCGGGCTGCCGGAGGGAACGTACGAGAACCTGTACGAGGAGGAGTACATCCTGGTGCCGGGTCCCGCCACGGTGACCGGCGAACTCCCCCTCGACGAGCACGAGCGGACGCCGTGGCGGGAGCACACGCCCGAAGCGGCCACCGGGTACGTCGTGGACGGCGACCTGGTCGTCGACGGGAACATCACCGACGTGGACGACGGGGCCGCCGCGCTGATCGTCCTCGGGAACCTGCGGGCGAGGAACGTCTACCTGGCCGGTGACGCGAAGCTGGTCGTGCACGGCCACGTGACGGCCGAGACCTTCGTCGGCGACATGACCGAGAAGCTGGTGATGATCCACGGGGACCTGCGCGCCACCGTCTCGATCTTCTGGAACGAGTTCTGCCCCGACCTGGTCGCCGGCACCCTCCACGGCAGGACCCTCGCCCCCGCCTACCTCGACCTTTCCACCGCCCCCATCGGCGGTCTGGCCGACCCGGCGCCCGAGGCCCCGCTCAGCCGCCTCCTCGTGCCCGAGCTGCTGGTCACCGGCGCCCCCGGCCCCGACGACCTCCCCGAGATCGGCGTCCGCGGCGACGCCCTGCGTGACCGCCTGCTGGCCGGCCTCCCCCTCACCACGACCCGCTGACCCCCGGCGCGGTTCACCGATCGCTGACCGGTCAGCGGCGGATCTCCAGGAGCGGGACGTTCTGCTCGGCCGGGGTCAGTGATCCGTGGTAGCCCGTCAGTGACGACTCCACCGGCTCGGCGGCCGACGCCACGATCACGCACTCGCCGTACGGCACGGCCAGCACGTCGCCGATGCGGCCGAGCCACTCGCGGCGGACGCGGTGGCCGAACCAGCCGGTGTCGGCGGCCTCCTCGCGGGTCACCACCCAGGCCCGCCCGCGCAGCGCCTCGCGCCAGGTCTCCAGGACCCCCGCCGCCGCGCCCGGCCTCGTGTAGACGTGGCGGGCACGGGCCTCGCCGCCGAGCATGAGCACGCCCTCCCGCAGGTCGGGGCGGTGGTCCACGTCGACCTTGTCAGTGGCGTTGATCATGCCGTGGTCGGCCGTGACGTACAGGACGGCGCCCGGCGGCAGGGACTCCGCGATGCGCTCGGCCATGCGGTCGACGACGGCGAGCTGTTCGAGCCACGTGCCGCTGCCCCAGCCGCCGAAGTGGCCCGCCCGGTCGACGTCGCCGTAGTACACGGTGACATAGGAGGTCTCCCGCAGCGCGTGCCGCACCGCGTCCACGCGCTCGTCGGCGGTCTCCGCCGCCCGGTGACGCATGCCCCGGTAGACCGCGCGGGTGAGCCCGGTGCCGTCGAAGGAGGCGGGCGCGACGTAGACGGGCTCCACCCCCGCCGCGGCCATGCGCTGGTAGACCGTCTCGGCGGGCTGCCAGACGTCGGGGTCGACGGGCAGGCCGGGCGCGGTCCAGCGCAGGCAGTTGAACAGCCTGCCCTCCCCCGGCACCGCCATCTGGACCCCCACCATGCCGTGCTCCCCGGGGGGCGCGCCGGTGCCGAGCGTGGCCAGGCTCGTCGGGGTGGAGGACGGGAAGCCCGCCGTGAGCGTGCCGCGCAGGTGGGCCGAGAGGAACGGCGCCGTGCCGGGGTGGGCGGCCAGCATCTCGGCCCCGAGCCCGTCCACGAGGAACAGGCACACCCGCGCGGCCGGCTCCAGCGCCAGCGTGTTGTCCGCGGACAGGCCGAGAGCGGCGAGCATCGACCCCGGCAGGTCGGCGAGCGAGGCCGTGCCGTACGCGGGCACGTACGGCACGGCCGGCGGCCCCCCGGCCGCGGCCCCGAGAGCCTCGGGAGCGGCAGGGGCGGCCGGAGACGCGGGGGCCGTCCGGGCCGCCGGGGACGCCCCGCCGGACGCCGCCGCGGACGTCCCGCGAGACGCCGCTGGGAGCTGGGGGTCGATCACGTTGCCTCCCGGCGGGACGAAGAGGGGACGGTGTCAGGGAACGCCCGCCGCCTCCCTGACGGGACGCTCCTCAGTCGGTGCTCTCCAGACGGTGCTCTCACCAGACGGTGCTCTCCAGACGGTGGCCTCAGACGGTGGCCTCGGACAGCGCCTTCGCGAAGGCCAGCACATGGGTGACGGCCTCCGGCCCGTCGGCGGCCTCGCTGACCCGCAGCGACAGGTCGTCGGCGGTGATCGCGCCGGTGTAGCCGTGGTCGGCCTCGCAGTTCTCGTCGCCGCAGGTCGCCGGTTCGAGGTCGACGTGGGAGATCGCCCCCCATCCGATCGTCAGCGTGACCTCCGTGGGGGAGGTGCCCGGCGCGTACGACGCGGGGTCGGGCACGACTCTGGTCACTGCGACCGACTGGATGCGGCTGAGCCGCACCGCCTCCGTGGTGGTGGAGGCGTGCGAGGCGGGCATGCCCTCGGCGGGCGGGTGCTCGTCGGTGTGGCAGACCAGCAGCCGGGTGGGCGACAGGACCAGCACCGTGACGTGCCTGCGCACCTCCATCGCCGGGTCGAACGTCGCCTCGTGATGCACGACGTACGCCGTCACCTGCTCGCTGCCGAGTGCGGAGTCGACGGCGTCGGCCACCAGATCCGGGTAGTAGCCGCTGCGATCTATGGCCTCGCGCAAGCCCGCGGCGGAGACTCGGGTTTCCCTCATGGGTCCATCCTGCCCTGTAAGGGACACCTGTTTCACACCCCGGCGGGACGGGTTTTCCGCCCGCGCCGCGCCGCGCGCCCTCCGGGCCCCGCGCCTCACGCCCTCCGGGCTCCGCGCCCCCGCACCCGCCGCGCACGGGAGCGCCC
>QFZU02000245.1 GCA_003260025.2 Microbispora triticiradicis
CTGCCCGCCGCCGGCTCTCCGACCGGCCGTCCGGGGCACGAGGAGCCGCCGCGGCTGCGCCGGGTCGAGGCGGTGGTGGGCCGCGACCCCGCCGGCGGCTGGCGGCGCCTGGCGCAGGTGGTCGTGGGCGGCAGCCGTACGGACGGCATGGAGGTCGACGAGGCGCGCGCCCGCGTCCCGCTGACCACGAGCAGGCGGATCATGGTGCTCGGCTGCACGGGCGGCGCCGGGCAGACGACCACGGCCTTAATGCTGGGCCACACGTTGGCCCGATACCGAGACGACCGGGTGCTCGCGCTCGACGCGAACACCGGCGAGGGCACGCTGACCACGAGGATCGCCGCCGAGTCGCCGGAGACGCTGAGCTCGCTGCTGGAGGGCTCCGAGGAGGTGACCGGCTACCTCGGCATGCGGTCCTACACGACACGCTGCGAGTCGGGGCTGGAGGTCGTCGGAGCGGACACCGACGACCGGGTCACGCAGCGCCTGGCGGAACGCGCGTTCCTGGCCGACTGGCGCCGGACGCTCGCCGCGCTCGACCGGCACTACCGGCTGACCGTCATCGACCCCGCGGCCGCGCTGGCCGCCCGCCTCCTGCCGTACGCCGACCAGCTCGTGCTGGTCGCCCCCGCGAGCGAGGACGCCTCCGAGGCGGTCGCGATGACGTACGAGTGGCTCGACGGCCACGGCTGCTCCGACCTGCGGCGGCGGGCGGTCATGGTGATCAACGGAGTGAGCCGCCGCAGCCTCCCCGACGTGGAGCAGGCGGAGGCGGTCGCGAGCGGCAGGTGCCGCGCGATCGTCCGCATCCCCTGGGAGGACGAGCTGGCGCCCGGACGGCCGGGACCGGTCGACATCACCCATCTCCGGACAGGCGGCCGCAGGGCGTACGTCGCGCTCGCGGGAGTGATCGTGAACGGCCTGGCGGCTGCCCAGGCCAAGCAGGAGGTGGCGAGATGAACGCCGGACGCGGGCCGCGGCGAGGGCGGTCGCGCGGGTCCGACGGGTCCCGGGACGTGCGATCAGGAGAGCTGGTGAAAGGTCGATGAGCAGGGCGCGCAGTCGCCTGGCGGTGCGGTACTTCGATGATCGGGTTCTGCTCACCGACTCGGCGGCCTGGGCCTACTTCCGCCTGCCGACGGTGAGCTACGAGTTCCTCACCCCCGAGGAGCGCGAGGCGCTGGCCACGAACGTCACGATCGCGCTGGCCGCGATCAGGATGCCCGACGCCGAGGTGCACCTGCGGGTCGCGCACCGGGCGTACCCGGCGGCGGAGTGGGCGATGGCCCTCAACGCGACCTCCGACGAGGGCCCGGGCTGGCGGGAGTACCTGGAGGAGATGTACCGCCACGTCTGGGCCAAGGACTTCTGGAGCAAGGAGGTCTACCTCGGCGTCAGGCTCGGCCCGCGCGGCGCCCAGCTCGGCACCGGCGTGCTGGCCCAGCTGTTCGGCTTCTACCAGCGCAGCGAGAAGAAGCTGGGCATCGAGGACGACCACGTGCCGGACCGGGAGATCGCCCGGTGGACAGAGGCCGCCGAGCGGCTCGGCCGGGCGCTGGCCTCCAGCGCGCTCTACGCCCGCCACGCCACCTCGACCGAGATCGCCTGGTTGTTCCAGCACGCCGCGGCGGCCGGTCTCGGCGAGCCGTGGCCCTCGGCCTCCCCCCGCCGTAGGTGGGGCAAGGGCGAGATCGAGGCGCTGGTCGAGGGCCAGATCCACAACGGCAGGTCGCTGCTGCGCATCCAGCAGCCCGCCGGCGAGGCCTACGTCGCGCACCTGTCGTTCGCCCGGTTCCCCGATCTCATGCCGTTCCCCGACGGCGAGCCGTGGCTGCACTTCGCCGACCAGCTTCCCTTCCCCGTCGAGATCTCCAGCCGGATGCGGCTGATTCCCCCCGTACGGGCCAGCAAGGACGTGGCGCGCAAGCTGGCCCACGCCCGTGACATGGACATCCACATCCGCGAGGCGGGGGCCGAGGCCCCGCTCGCGCTGGCCGAGCAGATCGACGCCGCCCGCATGCTGGAGCACGGCATCACCAAGGAGCGGCTGCCCTTCGTGTACGGCTGGCACCGGCTGAGCGTCAGCGCGCCGACCGAGGAGATGTGCGTTCAGCGGGTCGAGGCCATCGTCGAGCACTTCCGCGACATCGGCATCGACGTCGTCAACTCCACCGGCGACCAGTTCTCGCTGTTCTGCGAGGCGTTGCCGGGGGAGCGGCTGCGGGTCAACGCGTACGCCCAGCGGCAGCCGCTGCGGACGATCGCGGGCGGCATGGCCACCGCGACCGTCGAGATCGGCGACCGGGTGGACGAGTCGAACGCCGGGTGGATCGGGCCCTACGTCGGGGAGACCCTGGGCCGGGCGCGCAGCATCGTCCACTTCGACCCGCTCGTCGCGGCGGCGCGCAACCGCCCGACGGCCATCGCGATCACGGGTGAGCCGGGCGGCGGGAAGACCACGCTGGCGCTGCTGCTGATCTACCAGATGGCGCTGCGCGGCGTCACGATCGCGGTGATCGACCCCAAGGGCGACGCCGAGTCGCTCGTACGGCTGCTGCGGGCGCGGGGCCGGAAAGCGAGGGTCATCCCGCTGGGGTCGGCCGCGCCGGGCCTGCTCGACCCGTTCGCGTTCGGCGACGACATCGCGGCGAAGAAGACGATGGCGAGCGAGACCCTGCGGCTGCTGCTGCCGAGGATGTCGGAGGAGCGCGAGTCCGCCATGATTCAGGCGGTCGCGGCCGTGTCGAACGAGCCCGACCCCTCGCTGGGGAAGGTGGTCGACCACCTGGAGCAGTCGTCCGACCCCGCGTCGAAGAACCTCGGGGCCGTGCTGCGCTCCATGTCGGAGATGCACCTGGCCCGGCTGTGCTTCGACGCCTACGGTGGCGAGCAGATCGACACCGAGGGCTGGACGACGGTGTTCACGCTCGGCGGCCTCACGCTGCCCGACGTGGCGACGGTCAGGGACGACTACTCCTACGAGCAGCGGCTGTCGGTGGCGCTGCTCTACCTGGTGTCGCAGTTCGCCCGCCGCCTGATGAACGGGCTCGACCGGCGTACGCCGAAGGCCATCTTCCTCGACGAGGCGTGGGCGATCACGTCCACCCCCGAGGGCGCCAAGCTCGTGCCCGAGGTCTCCAGGATGGGCCGTTCGCGCAACACGGCGCTCGTCCTGGTCTCGCAGAACGCCGGTGACCTGCTCAGCGAACAGGTCACGAACTGCCTGTCGTCGGTGTTCGCGTTCCGGTCCACCGAGCGGGTGGAGGTCGAGCACGTGATGGAGCTTCTCGGCGTGGATCCCTCGGAGGACCACAAGGGGGTGCTGCGCTCCCTGGGCAACGGGGAGTGCGTCTTCCGGGATCTGGACGGCCGGGCCGGCCGTATCGGGGTGGACCTTATCTCGGAGGAGCTGCTGCGCTGGCTTGACACCAATCCGACACACGACAAACCCGGCGAGAACATGCATGATCTCTTTGACGGGGGCTCCGGTCGGTCGGGGGTCGCGCAGGAGGTGCGATCGTGAGCGTGCGCAGGAACGGTCCCAGAGGCCGCACCGGAGAGGGCGGCAGACGCGGCAGGAGGCTCCGGCGGAGCCTAGCCCTGCTGTTCGTCGCCTTCGCGGCGTTCGTGACGCTGCCGCTGGTCTTCCCGTCCGGTACGGCGAGCGCCGACGGGATCTGCGAGCTGTCGCCCAAACTCGCCCCCGAGATCGTGGGCGGCGGCGTCGACGGCCTGGTGCAGCCCCCGGCGCCGGACGACGCGACGGCCGCCGGCACCGGTAAGCCGCCCGCCGGCTCGGCACAGGGCTCGGCGGACGGCTCGGCGCCGAAGGAGCCGCTCACCAACTACGAGCGGTACGGCATGGCCGGGCAGTTCTGGCACACCTACGACCTCGGGTGCTCCGACGTCACCGCCGTCCTCGGCAACGCGTGGGCCAACACGGTCTTCTCCTGGGCCAAGGCCGTCGACCGGCTGACGATCAGCACGTACCAGGCGGCGGCCACCGAGGGCCCGCTGCAGCCCATCAAGGAAGTCGCCGACGACATCGTCAAGAACCTCGCCGACGCGATGTACTGGCCGTACCTGCGGCCGGTCGTCATCCTCGGCGCGATCTGGCTGGCCTGGTACGGCCTCATCCGCAAACGCGCGACGACGACCACCGAGGGCGTCGTCTGGATGGTCCTCGCGGTCACGGTCGCGATCTGGTTCTTCAGCCGCCCGGGAGACTTCACCGGCCTCGGCAAGACGGTGACCGACAAGACCGGCGAGATCGTCAACTCGGCGTTCTCCGGCCTGCCGGGAGCGGGCGGCGCGTCCTGCCTGCCCATGAAGGCGACCGAGCCGGGCGAGGTGCCGAGCGAGCCCACGGCGGGCGGCTACGGCCGGCAGGGCACCCCCGGCGTGGCCCAGAACGCCGACGCGCTGTGGTCGATCCTCGTCTGCAAGCCGTGGCTGATGGGTGAGTTCGCCACGGCCGACCCCAACGCCGGTCTCGTGAAGGGCCTCGGCCAGAAGACCCTCGACCTCCAGGCGATCGACGCCCAGGAACTGGCCGCCAAGCAGACTCCGGCCTCCGACTCGCATCAGCAGCGGTTCGAGGAGGAGGTCGCCAAGCCGCTGCAGAGCACTCCGGTGTTCTTCCTCTTCCAGGGCAAGGACTGGACCAGCCGCCTCGGCATCGCCATCGGGGCGTTCATCGCGGCGATGGTCGCCGGTCTGCTCATCTTCCTCGTCGCGGTGTCGCTGCTCGTGCTGAAGGTCGGCTTCCTGCTGCTGCTGATGCTCGCGCCGGTCTTCCTGCTGATCGGCGTGCATCCCGGCTCGGGACGGATCATCGCGATGCGCTGGCTGGAGATGCTGGTCGGCACGCTGCTCCGCCAGGCCGTGCTCGCACTGGTGCTGGGCATCCTCGTGTACGGCTACGCGTTGATCATCTCGACCAACCTGCCGTGGGGCATGCAGATCCTCTTCATGGCGCTGCTGACGATCGCGGTCTTCTTCTACCGGCGGCCGTTCCAGCATCTGTTCGCCTCGATGGACGGGCACACGCTGGCCACGCGGATGCTCGGCGAGGCCGCGACCGCGCCGACCCTCTCCCGGGCGGCCGCCGTGCTGCCGCCGGTCGCGGCGGCCCGGGCGGGCCGGTGGGGTCTGCGCAAGGCCGAGCCGATCATCGGCGCCGCCGCGATGGCG
>QFZU02000246.1 GCA_003260025.2 Microbispora triticiradicis
AAGCGAGAGGGCGCCAAGCAACGGGGCCCGGCCAGACACCGGAGCTACTTTGCACCGTGGGTCAGAGATAGGAGACCGGGGCCAATCAGGGGCTGGTGAGGATGACGAGCTGCCGGGTCGCCCGGGTCATCGCGACGTAGCGGTCGACCGCTCCTTCGACGCCGTCGCCGAACGCGTCGGGGTCGACGAGCACGACCAGGTCGAACTCCAGCCCCTTCGACAGCTCCGGGGTAAGTGACCGGACGCGTGGCGTCTCCTCGAACGTGGGGTCGCCGATGACGCAGGCGATCCCCTCGGCGTGCTCGGCGAGCCACGTGCCGAGCACCGTGCCCAGTTCCGACACCGGGCCGTACACGACGGGGACGCCGCCACTGCGGATCGAGACCGGCACGTTCGCGTCGGGGAGCACGGCCCGGATGACCGGCTCGGCCTCCGCCATGACCTCCTCCGGCGTCCGGTAGTTGATGCTCAGGGAGGCCAGGGTGATCCGGTCGAACCCGATCCGTTCCAGCCGTTCCCGCCACGACTCGGTGAACCCGTGCCTCGCCTGGGCGCGGTCCCCGACGACGGTGAAGCTCCGGGACGGGCAGCGCCGCAGCAGCATCCGCCACTCCGCGTCGGTCAGTTCCTGAGCCTCGTCCACGACGACGTGCGCGAACGGGCCGGCGAGCTGGTCCGGATCACCGGTGGCCAGCCCGGCCTCGTCGACCAGGGCGTCGCGCATGTCCTGCCCGCGGAGCATCGACATCACGAGCATCTCGGAGTCGTCGGCCTCGATCAGGTCCTCGACGACCCGGGTCATGTGCTCGCGCTGGGCGGCGACGGCGGCCTCGTTCCGGCGCCTGCGGCGGGACGCCTCCGGGTCGCCGAGCCGCTGCCGCGCCGCGTCGAGGAGCGGCAGGTCGGACACCGTCCAGGCCTGCGCGTCCGCGCGCTGCAGGACGCGGATCTCCTCCACGCTCAGCCAGGGGGCGCACATCCGCAGGTAGGCGGGCACCGACCACAGGTCTCCGACGAGGTCGGCCGCCTCGATCAGGGGCCAGGCCCGGTTGAAGACCGTGAGCAGCTCCCTGTCGCGCAGCAGCGACCGGCGGACCAGGTCGGGCGGGGCGTCGCCGTCGTGCCGGTCCACCAGGATCGTGAGCAGCTCCTCCCAGATGAGGTCGCGCGCGTCGTTGTGCGGGGTGCCGGGTTCGGCCGCCTCGAACGCCTCGGCCCAGTCGTCGGGGCTCAGCCACACCTCCGACCAGGGGGTCGTGACCGTCATCCCCGTGGCCGGCGGGTTCTCGTAGAACCTGACGGCCGGCTCGATCGCCTCCACCAGGCGGGCGGACGACTTCAGGCGGGCAACCTCGGGGTCGGTCTCGGTCCCGGCCGAGGCTCCCTCGGTGACCAGGTCCCGCAGGGTGCAGGTCCGTACGCCGTCCTCCCCGAGGCTGGGCAGGACGTCGGAGACGTAGGCGAGGTAGGGCTGGTGCGGGCCGACGAACAGCACGCCGCCCCGGCGCCGACCCAGGCGGGGATCGGCGTACAGCAGGTAGGCCGCGCGGTGCAGGGCGACGACGGTCTTGCCCGTGCCGGGACCGCCGTCGACGACGAGAGCGCCTCGGGATCCCGCGCGGATCACGGCGTCCTGGTCGGCCTGGATGGTGCCGAGCACGTCCCGCATCCGCGACGACCGGCTGCCGCCCAGGCTGGCGATGAACGCGGACTGGTCGTCCAGCGCGGCGTTCCCCTCCAGCCCGTCCGGGGTGAACACCTCGTCCCAGTAGTCGCTGACGCGGCCCCCGGACCAGCGGTACCGGCGGCGGCTCGCCAGGCCCATGGGGTTGGCGTGGGTGGCGCCGAAGAACGGCTCGGCCGCCGGGGAGCGCCAGTCGAGCAGCAGCCGGCGGCCCGCGCTGTCGGTGAGGCCGAGCCGCCCGACGTACACGGGCTCGGAACCGTCCGCGCCGACCATGCGCCCCAGGCACAGGTCCAGGCCGAAGCGGCGCAGCGTACGCAGGCGGGCGGTCAGCCGGTGGATCTCCAGGTCGCGGTCCAGCGCCTCGCGGCCCTCGCCGCCGGGCGCCCTGAGCTCGGCGTCGAGACGGCCGGACAGCTCGGCGACCGACTGATGCAGGCTCTCCGCGATGGCCGCGAAGTGCCGCTCGTCCTCGGCGATCAGCTCCGGGCCGGTCTTGTGGGACAGGTGCTCGGGAAGATCGAACGCGCTGGTGGTCAAGGGGTTCACGGCATCAGCTCCGATCCGGTCCGGTGGTGCGCCGGCGTCCCCCGTGGGCGCAGGCCCGGCCTCGGCCGACGATTGTGCGGCACGACCGGGGTCTTGTGGCAAGCCCCCCGGTGCGCTATAGGTTGAGAGTGGAAAGGTGCGGACAAACCCCTTTCCGCCCGATCGCCAACCACCTGGACCGCGTCTGTGTGCGCCCACCGGGTCGGCACATACTCCCCGTGGGCGGCTCCCTCACTACTCTCCGGAAGACCCGCGGCCACGACGGGCGTGGCGTGCGGCGCTGACAGATGCCTCGTCGGTGGCGCACGCCGGCATGGAGGCACCGACGGTGGCGTGGATACCGTCAAGGAGCCAGGTGAGGCCGAGGGCGAAGCTGGAGTCCCAATCGCTGTCCGCGGCGAGAGGGCCATGGGTGGCGAGGACGGGGTACCGCTCACGGTCGGCGCGGAAGCGATCCTGAGCGGCGGCTCGCGTGGCCTGCTCTCCCCCGGCCGTCCAGGTCGCCTGCATGAGTGCGGAACCGATGACGTAGTTGGACAGGCCGTACGCGGCGGCGGTCAGGTGCGGCCCGGTCACCCCGGCGCCCAGGAGGGTGGCGTACAGGAACTCGCTGCGGGCGAGCACGTTGGGGCCGAGCATCGGACGGCCGAGCAGCGCCGCCGACCAGGGATGTTCCAGCAGGACGGCACGCCACCCGCTGATCAGCGCGGCGATGCCGGCACGCCAGTCCTGGCCGTCCGCGCGCGGGATCTCGACCGCTGCGAAGATCGCGTCGAGGGCGAGGTCGAGGACGTCGTTCTTGGTCTTGACGTGCCAGTACAACGTCGTGGAGCCGGTCCCGAGGCGCTCGGCGAGCCGTCGCATGGTCAGCCGGTCGGCGCCTTCCTCATCCAGGAGGGCTATGGCCTCGGCCACGATCCGGTCGCGGCTCAGCGGCGGAGCTTCGCGCGCCGCCCGTGCAGGCGGTCGCAGCCACACGTCCCCTGGCGAACCCGAGTGCTTCGTTCCCAACACGTCCCTCCTCGTCCTTGCGCGGGCCAGTCTAGTATCGTGGTCGAGGACCGGATCAATGGTCCGGTACTCGAACGTCGTCCCAGAGGGAGTCGCCCGGCAGGGAGGAACACGGTGGCGGGACATGTCGAGGTGGACCGGCTCACCTACGTCCTGCCGGACGGGCGACTGCTTCTTCACGAGGTGTCGTTCCGCATCGGCGCTGGCGTCAGGGCCGGGCTGGTGGGACCGAACGGTGCGGGAAAGACCACTCTGCTGCGGCTGATCGCCGGAGACCTGCGACCGGACGACGGCCGGGTGGCCTGCTCGGGTGGGCTGGGGGTGATGCGGCAGTTCATCGGCAGCGTCCGCGACGACCGGACCCTGCACGATCTGCTGCTGTCAGTGGCCCCCGACCGGGTCCGCGTCACCGCGGCGGCGGTGCGACGGGCGGAGTCGGCGATGGTGGAACGCGGCGACGAGACGACGCAACTGGCCTACGCACAGGCGATCAGCGACTACGCCGACGCGGGCGGCTACGACATGGAGGTGGTGTGGGACACCTGTGCGACAGCGGCCCTGGGTCTGCCCTACGACGAGGTCCGGGAACGCCCGGTAAGCACCCTGTCGGGCGGCGAGCAGAAGCGCGTCGTCCTGGAGGCGCTGCTGCGCGGACCCGATCAGGTCCTGCTTCTGGACGAGCCGGACAACTACCTCGACGTGCCCGCCAAGATATGGCTGGAAGACCAGCTGCGCGGCACATCCAAGACCGTGCTGCTGGTCTCCCACGACCGGCAGTTGCTGGCCAACGCGACAGACCGCATCGTGACCGTGGAGTCGCGCGGCGTCTGGGTCCACGGCGCGGGCTTCGCCACCTACGCCGAGGGCCGCCGGAACCGCATCGACCGGCTGGAGGAACGGCGCCGCCGCTGGGATGAGGAGCACACCAGACTCAGGCGCCTGGTGCAGACCCTCCGGCAGACGGCGGCCAACAACGACGCCCTCTCCTCCGCCTACCGGGCCGCCCGTACCCGGCTGTCACGGTTCGAGGAGGCGGGCCCGCCCGAGCGCCCGCCCAGGCGGCAGAACGTGCGGATGCGGCTGCGCGGCGGCCGGACCGGCAAACGCGCCGTCGTCTGCGAATCCCTGGAACTCACCGAACTGATGCGGCCGTTCGACGTCGAGATCTGGTACGGCGAGCGCGTGGGCGTCCTCGGGTCGAACGGTTCGGGCAAATCTCATTTCCTGCGATTGCTGGCCGAGTCGGCCGACGGCGGGGTTCCCTCGGTGCGCCACAGCGGCTCCGTACAGCTGGGCGCCCGGGTCGTACCCGGCCACTTCGTGCAGACCCACGCCAGGCCCGACCTGCACGGCCGTACCCCCGCCGGGCTGGTCACGGCCGGGCATGCCCTGACGCTGAACGAAGCCATGGCCGCGCTGGCCCGCTACGAACTCGCGCCGGCGGCCAATCAGCGGTTCGAGACCCTGTCCGGCGGTCAGCAGGCCCGGCTGCAGATCCTGCTGCTGGAACTGTCGGGAGCGACGCTGCTGCTGCTCGACGAGCCGACCGACAACCTCGATCTGGCCAGCGCCGAGGCCCTGCAACAGGGCCTTGGGTCCTTCGCCGGCACCGTGCTGGCCGTCACCCATGACCGCTGGTTCGCCGCCGACTTCGACCGCTTCCTCGTCTTCGGCGCCGACGGAACCGTCTACGAGAGCGGCGAGCCGGTCTGGGACGAAGCTCGTGTCACGCGTGCCCGCCCGGGCCGTCCGTCGGCTTCGGCCGAGGAGCCGATCCGGCGCGCCCGGACCTGATCGCCGTACGTCACCGGTCCGGCGGCGGGGCCTCCCCCGCGGCCCGCAGCTCCGCGGCGACCGCCCGCTCACGCAGCTGGGCGGCCTCGGACCTGGCCACGTCGAGCTGCGAACGCAGGTCCGACAGCCGCGCCCGTTCCAGTGACAGCTCCAGCGACAGCTCGGCCTGGATTCGATCCCGCTCGGCCGCCGCCGACCGGGACTCCCCCGCGGCGCGCTCCGCCTCCGCGCCCGCGGCCCTGGCACGCGCCTCGGCCTGCGCCGCCTCGGCGCGCAGGCGG
>QFZU02000247.1 GCA_003260025.2 Microbispora triticiradicis
CGCGGCGGGGGCGGCCGGGAGCGGCGGGACGCGCCCGCCTCGCCAGGCCGGGACCAGGACCGCCACCAGCACCGCCAGCGCGGTCCCCGCGACGATCGCCGCGAGGGGCCCGGCCGACAGCGGCACCGCGACCGTCTCCCCCATCGCGTACGCCGTGACCAGCCGGGCGGCGAGCACGCCGAGGGCGATGCCGAGCAGCCCCAGCGTGCCGTGCTCGGCGAGGAGCATCCGGACGACCTGGCCCCGGGTGAACCCGAGCGACTTGAGCGTGGCGATGTCGCGTAACTGGGTCAGCACCCTGCCGCCCGCCGCGTTGGCGAGCGCGAGCGCGGCGGCGACGAGGCCGGCGGCGCCGAACAGCGCGAGCAGCAGGCCGAGCAGCCGGTCGTCCAGCTCCATGGAGGCGCGCACCTCGCGCCAGGTCGTCACCCGCTGCACCTGGTTGCGCAGTGTGAAGACGGCCCGCTGGACGACGAGGTCGGTGTCGGCGGGATCGGCCAGCCGCAGCCCGGTCACGGCCTCCGTACGGCCGGGCGCGGGCTCCACGACGTCGAGGGTCTGGCCGAGCGTCCAGGCCAGGCCGGGGGTCCACTCGGGGTAGAAGCCCTGGTCGCCGCTCTCGGCCAGCCCGGCGACGGTCAGCCGGTGGGTCGCGCCGTTCAGGCCGGTGACGGTGAACGGGCTGCCGGGCCGCAGGCCGAGGGCGCGGGCGAACGACCGCTCGACGACCACGCCGTCCGGGCTGCGCGCGTCGAGCCAGCGGCCCTCGCGCGGCAGCGGGCGCGCCACGGAGGTGAAGGCGGCCGGCGTCTCCCGCAGGGTGATCGGCACCCGCCGCCCGCCGGTGGCGAGCGTGGCGGGCGCGCTGCGGTACGGCCCGGCCACGTCGGTCACGCCGGGCAGGCCGCGCAGGGCGGACACGTCGGGGACGTCCTTGCTGTGGATCCAGATGTGCGCGCCGTGGCCGCGCTCGAACAGGCCCCGCCAGGGGTTGGTGCCGCCCTCCAGCAGCGTGGCCGCGACGATCAGGGCGGTGACGATGCCCGCGACCGCGAGCACCGTGAGCGCCGCCTGGCCCCGGCGGGCCCGCAGGTCCGCCCGGATCCAGCGCAGCTCCGCGCTCCTCGGCACGGTCAGGTCACCCCTTCGCGGTCGTCTCGTGGCTGCCCGGAGCGCATCCGGTTCAGCTCCGGAGTTCGACGACGTCCCCGGCCCCGCCGGGCGGCCGCCGGCGCACGCGGGGGATGGCGCCGTCGTCGACGATCTGGCCGTCGAGCAGGCTGACGACGCGGTCGGCCATGCTCGCGACGCGGGCGTCATGGGTGACCAGCACGATCGTCTGCCCCTGGCGGTGCACGCGCCCGAGCAGGCGCAGCACGTCGCGGGTGTTGCGGCTGTCGAGGTTGCCGGTGGGCTCGTCCGCGAGCAGCAGCCGGGGCTGGTTGGCGAGCGCGCGGGCCAGCGCCACCCGCTGCTGCTCGCCCCCGCTGAGCTGCGCGGGCGCGGCGTCCGCCCGGTCGGCCAGGCCCAGCTCGCCGAGGAGGTACTCGCGCCGCTCGCGGGCGTGCCGGGGCGAGGCGCCGCCGAGCAGCGCGGGAAGCTCGACGTTGTCGGCCACGGTCATGTTGCCGACGAGGTTGAAGAACTGGAAGACGAACCCGATCTGCTCCCGGCGCAGCACCGCCCAGCCGCTCTCCGACAGCGTGTCCGCCCGCCTGCCGTCCAGCCAGATCTCGCCGCTGGTCCGCGTGTCCAGGCCGCCGATCATGTGGATCAGGGTGGACTTGCCCGATCCCGACGGCCCGGTGACCGCGACGAACTCCCCCGCCTCCACCGTCAGGTCGACCCCGCGTACGGCCGGCACGGGCAGCCCGCCGGTCTGGTAAATCTTGACCAGGTTGACCACCCGGACGACGGGTGTGTCCGACATACCGCCCACCCTAACCGCGTCGCGCCGCCGCCTCGCCCGCGTCGCGCCGCACCGGATCGTGATCGGGCGCGCCCGGCCGCGGGATCACTGCAGCTCCTCCTGGCAGCGCTCCAGCCAGTCGAGGTCGGCCTGCAGGTGGAGCATGGCGCCCTCGATGAGCAGGAGGGCCGCGCGGTTGGCCGGATCGGTCCGCTCGGCCAGCTCGGCCAGCTCGGCCAGGTCTCTCATGAGCGAAAGGTAGTGCCGGCGCTGCCGGTTCACCAGGGCCATGCGGTCGGCCAGTCCCGTCAGCGGGGCGAGCACGAGCTTCATGAAGAACTCGTCGCGGACCCGGGGGCCCTCGGTGGGCTCGTCCACCCAGGTCTCCAGCGCCTCCCGCCCGGCCGCGGTGATGTAGTAGACCTTCTTGTTCGGCCGGTTGGCCTGCTCCACGTCGACCGCGCGGACGTACCCGTCCTTCTCCAGCCGGCCCAGCGTCACGTAGATCTGGCCGATGTTGGGCGAGGGATAGGCGATGCCGAAAATCGTCTCAAGTGCCTGTTTGAGCTCGTACCCATGGGCAGGTTCCTTCGCCAGGAGCGCCAGCAGCGCCTGCCGCACGCGCCCACCCCCAGACCGTCAGCAGTTACCGGAGCGTTACCCGCCCATCCGTTGACGGTCACATTATCGCTATGCATAACATGCATGCACCTACCTAACACGTATGTAACCGGTTTTTCACGCGGAGGCCATATGGTTCGCCGAGCCGTCGCCGTCCTGGCCGCCTTCCTGGTGGCCGGATGCGCGGGGCTCACGGACACCGGAGCCGGCCCCACGACCGGCACCGGGGGCACCGGGCCGATCACGCTCGCGATCGGCCGCGACACCACCGCCTACCTCCGCCCGCTGCTGGACCGGTGGAACCAGGGCCACCCGGACGAGCGGGTCACGCTGCTCGAACTGCCCGAGGCGTCCGACGAGCAGCGCGCCCAGATGGTGGCGAACCTGCAGGCCCGCAACGACGTGTACGACGTGCTCGCGCTCGACGTGATGTGGACCGCCGAGTTCGCCGACGCCGGGTGGATCGTGCCACTCGACCGCAGTCTGTTCCCCCTCGACAAACTGCTCGGAGGGGTCGCGGACACCGCGATCCACCGCGACCGGCTGTGGGCGGCGCCGTACACGAGCAACGCCGGGTTGCTCTACTACCGGTCCGACATCCTGAAGAAGGAGCACCTCAAGCCGCCCAGGACCTGGGCGGAGCTGCGCGACCAGGCCAGGCGCCTGGGCGCGAAGTATCACATCGGGGGGTACGCCGGGCAGTTCCTGCCGTACGAGGGGCTGACCGTCAACTTCGCCGAGGCCGTCCAGTCGGCGGGCGGGTCCATCCTCAGCCCGGACGCCCGCACGGTCACGATGGACCTCGGCAGCGCGCGGGCCGCGCTCGGCTTCCTGGTCGGCGGCGTCAAGGAGGGGTGGATCCCCCGCGAGGCGCTGACGTACAAGGAGGAGGAGTCGCGGCTCGCCTTCCAGGAGGGGCGGCTGCTGTTCGCCCGCAACTGGCCCCACGCGTACGGACCGGCCACCCACTCCCCGCTCGCCGGGAAGTTCGCGGTCACCCGCCTGCCCGGCCTGAACGGGCCCGGGTCCAGCTCGCTCGGCGGCTACAACCTCGCCGTCAGCGCGTTCTCCAAGCGGCAGAAGTCGGCCCTCGACTTCATCCGCTACTTCACCGGCCGGGACAACGAACGGCTCGTCCTCACCGAGGGGTCGTTCCCCCCGGTCTGGGCGGACCTGTACGACGACCCGGAGCTCATCAGGCGGTTCCCCTACCTGCCCGTGCTCAAGGAGGCCATCCTCTCTGCGCGGCCCAGGCCGGTCACCGCCGGCTACAACCAGGTCAGCCTGGTCATCTCCAGCGCCGTGTCCGGCGCGCTCGCACTCGCCAAACCCGTAGACGAGACCGTCGCCGACCTGAAACAGGGGCTCGGCGAGGTCATCCAGCCCGGAGGATAGATATGCGGAAACTTCCCCCCATCATGGTCGCGTGCCTCGCTCTCGCCGCCGCCGCGGCGTGCGGCAGCGACTCCGGCGGCGACACCGGCTCCGGCAGCGCGCCGGCGGCCTCGGGCGCCCCCTCGGCCGCCGGAGGCGACAAGCCCCTGGCGGGAGAGAAGATCGAGATCGCCGCGAAGTGGACCGGTGACGAGCAGGCCAACTTCGAGAAGGTGCTGAAGGCGTTCGAGGAGAAGACCGGCGCCACCGTCACCTACGCCTCCACCGGCGAGGACACCGGCGCCTACCTCGGCCCCCGCATCGAGGGCGGCAACCCTCCGGACGTCGCGATCCTGCCCCAGCCGGGCCTGGTGCAGCAGTACGCCGACGAGAACGCGCTCAAGCCGCTGAGCCCCGAGGTGCAGGCGCAGATCGACCAGAACTACACGCCGTACTGGAAGGATCTCGGCTCGGCCAAGGGGCAGGTCTACGGCGTGCTCGTCAAGGCGGCGCACAAGTCGCTCATCTGGTACCGCCAGGGCGCCTTCGACGACGCCGGGGCGCAGCCCGCGTCCACCTGGGACGACCTCATCAAGAACGCGCAGACGCTGAGCGACTCGGGCGTCGCGCCGTTCGCCCTGTGCGCGGCCTCCGGCTGGACGCTCACCGACCTGTTCGAGAACGTCTACCTCTCCTCCGCCGGCCCGGAGAACTACGACAAGCTGGCCAAGCACGAGATCCCGTGGACCGACGCCTCGGTCAAGACGGCCCTGGAGAAGATGGCGCAGATCTTCGGCAAGAAGGAGTTCATGCTCGGCGGCTCGTCCGGCGCGCTGCAGACCGACTTCCCGACCTGCGTCACCCAGGTGTACGGCCAGAAGAAGGCCGCGATGGTCATCGAGGCCGACTTCGTCGCCGCCTCCGTCGGGCAGTCGGGCGCGAAGGTCGGCGAGGACGCCAAGATCATGCCGTTCCCCAAGGCGGGCGACACCGCACCCGTCGTCCTCGGCGGCGACGTCGGTGTGGCGATGAAGGACACCAAGGGCGCGATGGCGCTGCTCGAGTTCCTGGCCAGCAAGGAGGGCGGCGAGGTCTGGGCCAAGCAGCCCGGTTACCTTTCCCCCAACCGCAACGTCTCCCCCGACAACTACCCCGACGACCTCACCAAGCAGCTCGCCCAGACGATCATCTCGGCCGGTGAGGCGGTGCGGTACGACATGTCCGACCTCGCCCCCAGCGCCTTCGGCGGCACCGACGGCAAGGGCGAGTGGAAGGACCTGCAGGACTTCCTCCGCAACCCCTCCGACGTGAAGGGCGCGCAGGAGAAGCTCGAGGCCGACGCCGCCAAGGCCTTCAAGAAGTAGAGGGGGGACGGCCGTGACCGAACGGTTGGACGGCCCGCAGGCCTCCGGCGGCGACGACTCCGCCGCCGGGGCCTCCTCCGGACCGCACGACACCCCCGCGGAGCCCGTCCAGGGCTCCGCCGACCCGGCCCCGGCGGAGCCGTCCGCGCGCCTGGGGACGGCCGAGGCCGCGCCGGACGAGCCGCCC
>QFZU02000248.1 GCA_003260025.2 Microbispora triticiradicis
CTGCTGGCGCCTGCTGACCGGGCTGCGGGTCGCCCGCCGCGGGCGCGGCTGGCACCTGGAGGCCGCCTTCTCCGAGCCCGTCGCCGCCGGGGAGATCCTGGCCCACGTCGCGTACGGCCTCTTCGGCGCGGCCGGGACCACCACGCCCGTGGCCGGGCTGGCGGGCGCGGACGCGGCCGACTGGCGGCCCGGCGACGCCAACGCCACCCTCGCGCCCGCTGACGGCCCGGTGCCGGACCGCCGCGACGCCCCCGGCTGCGATGTGCTGGTGCGCGCCGGCGCGTCCCGAGTCCCACCGGTGGACGAGGCCGTCGTCAACCCGATCGGGTTCCGGCCGCACCCCGAGGAGGGAGTCGCGGAGCTCACGCCGCACCGGGACGGGTTCCCCGTCACCTGCGGCCCCACCACTCTCGTACGGCTGCCGCCCGGCGGGCGCGTCACGGACGTGGACGTCGCCCGCCTGCGCGACGTCCGGGGGGTCGCGGTGCCGGCCTCTGCCGGGCCCGCTTCCGCCGGGCCCGCGCCGGTCATGGCGCGCGTCGTGGCCGCGCTGGCGGCCGCCGGGATCCCGGTGCTCACCGAGCCCGACCCGGCGCGTGACGAGGCGCTGGGCCCCCCGCTCACCGCCGCCCTCGCCGCCGTGACCCCCGAGGCGCTCGCGTCCGACCTGCGCCGGGAGGAGATCAGCATCCGGCTGCGCAGGACCGCGCTGCGCGAGCACGGCTCGGTCGCGTGCTGGCGGCGGCTCGCCGCGGACGCCGGCCTGTCGGTGCCGCCGGCACCACGGGTGTCGATCCTGCTCTGCACCCGCCGCCCGGAGATGCTCCCGTTCGCGTTCGAACAGATGGAGCGCCAGCGCGGCGTGACGGCCGAACTGATCGTGGGGCTCCACGGCTTCACCGCGCGGGAGGCGCCGCTTCCCCGTACGCCGCTGCCGGTCACCGTGATCGAGGCGCCCGCGACGACACCGTTCGGCGAGGTCCTGAACCGGATGGCGGCCGCCGCGTCCGGGTCGTACCTCGCGAAGGTGGACGACGACGACTGGTACGGCCCCGACCACCTCGCCGATCTCCTGCTCGCCCGGCTCTACAGCGGCGCCGACCTGGTCGGATCGGCCGCGGAGTTCGTCTACCTGGAGCAACTCGACGTGACGATCAGGCGGTGCATCGGCACCGAGCGCTTCGCGCCGCTGGTGGCCGGGGGGACGATGCTGGTCACCCGGGCCGCGTTCGAGGCGGCCGGCGGCTTCCGGCCGCTGCCGAGGACGGTCGACGGCCAGCTTCTGCAGGCCGTCGAGGCGGCGGGCGGCCGCATCTACCGCACCCACGGGTTCGGCTACGTGCTGCGCCGCCGCAGCGCGTACGGCCACACCTGGCGCCAGCCGGTGCAGTCGTTCCTCGCGTCCTACCAGGAGCAGTGGCGCGGGCTGGTCTTCAACGGACTGATGAAGGACGGTGCCCAATGGCGGGCGGAGGTGAGGACGTGACGGGGGGCGTGCGCATCCCGCTCAACGACTACGGGGTGCTCGGGCAGCCGCCGGCGCCGGGGGAGTGGACCCCCACGCTCACGGTGAGCGTGGTCATCCCCGCCCACCGCGCGGAGCACACGCTGCCGCTGACCCTGGCGAGCCTGGCCCGGCAGACCTACCCGGCCCACCTGACGGAGGTCGTGGTGGTGGACGACGGCGAGCGGCCCGCGCCGCCGCCCTCCGTCCCGTCCGCTGAGCCGTCCACCGGCCCCTCCACCGCGCCCCGCGCTGAACCCTCGCCCGACGCCTGGCCCGTGCCGGAGCGGCTGCGGGTGGTCCGCCCGCGCGACGGGGCGTGGGGGAGGGCGAGCGCCTGTGCGGCCGGGGCGGAGGCGGCCGAGGGCCAGGTGATCCTCTATCTCGACGCCGACCTCGTGCTGTTCCCCGAGCACGTCGAGGCACAGATGCGCTGGCACCACCTCGCGGACCACCTGGTCGTGCTCGGGCACCTGAGGTTCGTGCCGGGCCTGGACGAGATCCCGGCGAGCGAGGTGCTCGCCGCCGTCGAGGCGGGCACGGTGGACAAGCTGTTCGCCGAGGAGGACACCACCCCGCAGTGGACCGAGGGGCGCTGGGACCAGACCGACGACCTGCGCGCGGCGGGTTTCACCGCGTTCTCCGTCATGGTCGGGGCCACGGCGTCGCTGCCCGCGGCGCTGCTGCGGGCCGCCGGGGGTCTGGACGCGTCGCTCGTCCTCGGGGAGGACACCGAACTGGGCTACCGGCTCGCCCAGGCGGGGGCCGTCTTCGTGCCCGACCGCCGGGCCCGGTGCTGGCACCTCGGCCGCTCGACGGTGATGCGCCGCGAGCCGGAGGTGAAGCGGCACAACTGGCCCTACCTGGCCGAACGCGTGCCCGTCTTCCGCTGGCTGCGCAGGCATCCCCACCGCACCTACCTCGTGCCGTACGTCGAGGTCGTGGTCGCCGCGGAGGATGCCTCGTTCGAGGAGGTCAGGGCGACGGTCGACGGCGTGCTCGCGGGGCGCCTGCCGGACGTGCGGGTTACCGTGACCGGGCCGTGGGGCCGGCTCCGCGGCGGGCGGCGGGACCCGCTCGGGGATCCGTCGCTCGACCTGCGCCTGATGCTGGCCTGCTACGAGGGCGAGCCCCGGGTCCGGTTCCGGGAGACCGTGCCGGACGACTGCTTCCCGGTGCCGTTCCGCTTCCACTGCCCGCCGGGCTGGGTCCCGTCGCGCGGCACCATCGGGGCGGTCGTCAAGCACGCCGACCGGCAGCGGCTGGGGATCGTCTCCCTCGCCCTGGACGAACGGGAGGACGGCGAGGTCGTCCACGCCCGGCTGGAGCGCACGGCCGCCGTCACCCGCGCCCGCCTCTGCGCCCGGCCGGGAGACGACCTCGACGACCTCATCCACGAGATGTTCGGCACAGTGTGGGACGCCGGCGACAAGTGGGGGCTCCTGCCCGCGGAGAGCGCGGCGAGTGCGGGGAGCGCCGGTGGCACCGGTGGTGCCGGGAGCACGGGGAAGGCCGGGGGCGCCGCCCCACCTGGTCCGGGCCGCGCCTGGACGGGTGGTTCCGGTACCTCGCCGGGCGCCGGGGGCAGTTCCGGCCGTTCCGGGTTGGGCCGTTCCCGGTCCGGTCGTTCGGGGTCCGAAGGTTCCTGGGCCGGTCGTCTCGGGCTCCGCCGTTCCGGGTCCGGTCGTTCGGGGTCCGAAGGTTCCTGGGCCGGTCGTCTCGGGCTCCGCCGTTCCGGCTCCAGCCGTCTCGGGGGCCGTCGTTTCGGGGCACGGCCGCTGCGCCGTACCGCCCGCCTGCTGCGCCGGCGCCTGCGCGCCCTCGTGCGAAAGGACCGCCCGTGCCCCGCATCAGTGTGATCGTCCCGATCTACGACGTGGAACCGTACCTCGCCGCCTGTCTGGCCTCGGTCGCCGCGCAGACCTGGGAGGACGTCGAGGTCGTCATGGTCGACGACGGATCGCCCGACGGCAGCGCCGGCATCGCCGCCGGATTCGCCGCGAGGGACGCGCGGTTCCGGCTGGTCCGGCAGGCCAACGCCGGGCTCGGCGCGGCACGCAACACGGGGGTGCGCCACGCGACCGGGGACCACCTCATGTTCCTCGACAGCGACGACCTGCTGCCCGCGCACGCCCTCGAATACCTCCTGGCGTCCCTGGAGCGGACCGGGTCCGACCTCGCCACCGGCAACGTGCTGCGGCTGGACGGCCGGGGCGCCCGCCAGTCGGCCATGCACCGGCCCGTCTTCGCCGACGCGGCGGACGCCACCCACATCACCCGCAGGCACGCGCTGCTGCGCGACCGGCTGGTCACCAACAAGCTCTGGCGCCGGTCGTTCTGGGACGCCCACGGCTTCGCCTTTCCCGAGGGCGTGCTGTACGAGGACATCGCGGTGGCGTTGCGCGCCCACTTCCTGGCGCGGTCGGTCGACGTGCTGCCCGCCCCGGTCTACCTCTGGCGGCGGCGCGAGGCCGGCGGACCCTCGGCGACTCCCTCGGCGGTTCCTTCGACCGCTCCTTCGATCACGCAGGACAAGACCCGGGCCGGGCATCTGGAGGGCCGGTTCGCCGCCGTCACCGAGGTGCGCCGTTTCCTGAGCGAGCACAACTTCACCGCGCACATCCACGCCTGGGACCACGCCGTTCTCGACGCAGACCTGACGAACTTCCTCGACGTGCTGGACCAGGGGTCCCGCGCCTTCCAGCACCACTTCCTCGACCTCGCCGGCCGCTATCTCGAGGAGGTGGCGCAGTGTGTCCTCGACGACCTGCCCGCCCTGCGGCGGGTGGAGTGGCACCTGGTGCGGGAACGCCGCCTGGCCGACCTGCTGGACGTCCTCGCCTGGGACCGGGAGGTGGAGCCCGACCGGCGGCTCGTCCGCAGGATTGGCGGCTATCACCTGAACGTCCCCCTCACGCGCGACTCCGCGTGCGACTCAGAGCGGGACCCTGTGCGCGACATCCCGGCCGCCGTCACCAGGGCCAGGGACGAACTCGTCCCCCGGCACCGCATCGACGCGATCCGGTGGGAGGACGGCGCGCTCGTGATCGAGGGCCGCACGGCTCCGCCGTACCTCCGTCCGACCCGGCGCATCCACCAGCAGGTCTTCGCCGCGCTCGTCCACGAACGGACCGGCCGCCGGATCCGGGTCCCGGCCGCCGTGACCAGGGCCCGGGTGTCGGCGAAGGGCGCGGAACGGGACTGGGGCGGTTTCCGGATCACGATCGACCCCGCGGCGCTCGCCCGGCCCGGCAGGCTCGGACGGTGGCACGTCGAGCTCCGGGTCCTCCACCGGGGCGTCGTCCGGCGCGGGCGGCTGTCCGATCCGCGCGCCTCCACGTCCATGGCGGAGGAGGCGGGCTACCGGAGCGCCTGCCCCGACCACTACGTCGCCCCGCTGCTCGGCGAGACGGGCGACCTGGTCCTGCGCGCCGGACGGGAGACCGCTCGGGTGGTCACCGGCGAGGTACGCGACGGCCGCCTGCGGCTTGTGGGACACGTCGTCAACGACCTCGGCCCGTGCCCGGAGCTCCAGGTCACCCGGCGCCCCGGAGGCGTGCCCCGCACGTACCCCGTGAACGTCGACCGGCGCACGTTCGAGGCCGTGGTCGATCTGCACGATCTGCTGCCCGCGTCCCGCCACACGGTGCCGCCGGAGGTCGCCGTGCCGTACACGTGCTGGGAGGTCGAGGTGCGCGCCGCGGGAGGTGAGGCGACGCCGGTGACCGTCGCCGACGACGTGCCCCTCGGCCGGTACGGCCTGGCCGGCCGGGAGATCGTCGTGTTCCGTGACCGGACCGGCGGCCTGGTGCTGCGCGACCAGCCCATGGCGGCCTACGCCGACCTCGCCGAGTGGCTGCCCGCCGGGCGAGGAGGAGGGGGCGAACTGCTCGTCGAGGGCGGGTTCGCCGTGCCGCACGAGGTGTCCGCGCTGGTGGTGACCGCGCTCGATCCCGTACTCACCGGGTACGGCGAGTGGTCGCTGCCGATCGAGGGCTCCGGAACCCGGTTCCGCGCGCGGCTCACGCCCGAGGAGGTCGCCGGCCCGGCCGGGCGGCTGCCGCTGCCACGCGGGCGGTACGCGCTGTCGGTCCGCGCCCGCCCGGTTCCGGACC
>QFZU02000249.1 GCA_003260025.2 Microbispora triticiradicis
CGCCCTGCGCACCCCCGTCGACGTCGCCGCCGGCGAATACCACTCCACCCTCACCCTCTCCCTCTTCAACCAGTCCTGACCCATCCGGGAACATCCCGACCGGAGGCAGGAACGGACCGCCCCAGTGCAAACGTCCGGAACGTGTGCGAGTCTGACTCAACGTTCCGGACGTCCGCATTGAGACAGGAGACACCTCTGTGACCAAGAGCCGTTCGCGGGGCGCCATCGCCCTCCTGGCCGTGCTTCACGCTGTCGGCGCGACCGTCTTGGTCGCCCTGGTGGGATTCGCCACCCCGGCGAGCGCCGACACCACCTGGTCGGTCGTGCCGGCCGACACCAAAGGCCCCGACGGCCGCAGCGTCATCGACATCGACCTCGCTGGCGGACAGCAGGTGACCGAGCACATCGCGGTCATCAACCGCTCCACCCAGCCGGTCGACTTCGCCATCGACGCCAACGACGGTTATCTGACCGCTAAGGGCTACTTCGACATGCGGCCGTCGGACGCCAAGCCGACCGACGGCGGTTCGTGGATCGAGATCCCCGACAAGGTGACCATCGAGGGCGGAGCCACCGCCGTCGTGCCCGTCAAGGTCTCGATTCCCCAGAACGCGACGCCGGGAGACCACCCCGCGGGGGTCACCGCGTCCATCGACACCATCTCCGGCCAGGTGCGGGTCCAGAACCGGGTGGGCGTCCGGCTGAACATCCGGGTGACCGGCAACTACGTGGCCAAGGTCGCCGTGACCGATCTGCGGGCCGACTACCACTGGTCGTGGAACCCCTTCGCCCCGGGTACGGTCGACGTGAGCTACACCCTCGCCAACGTCGGCAACGTCCGGCTGGCACCGGACGCCCGGGTCCTGACGTCCACGCTCGTGGGCGAGAGCAGCTGGGACGACAAGTCCGAGGCCAAGGCCAGGGAGATCATGCCGGGCGGCAGCCGCACCTTCAGCGCACGGGTGACCGGCGCCTGGCCGATGGGATCGATCGACACGACGATCATGGCGATCCCCGCTCCCGCGGGTAAGCCGCTCCCGGGCATCACCGCCGAACGGGTGGCGAGCGGCACCTCGCTGTGGGCGCTGCCGTGGCCGCAGCTCGCCCTCCTCGTCTTCCTCCTCCTTGTCGTGCTCGCCGTCCGGATATCGACTGTCCTGCGCCGCAGGCGCATCCAGAAGCTGCTCCTCCTCAACGGCACGCCGCTCAAGGCCTGAGCGCCGACCTCTCCCCTATCCCGACCCGAAACGACTTCGAGACGACCCCTGAGACAACCTGAAGGGCAGCACCACTCGTGAACAAGACACTGCGCCACGCCGTGACCCTGCTGCTGGCCGGGCTCGTGCTGGTGCTCGGCGCATCGGCGGCCGCCGCCGACAACGGACCGATCAAGCTGGAGGTGATCGGTGACGGCGGCCACAACGTCAACGTGCTGGCCACCTGGAAGAAGAACGGCCAGCCCGTCGAGGAGGTCGTCGAGGCGACGCTGACCGCCACGTCGGCCGACGGCCGTTCCTTCGGGCCCGTGGAGCTCAGGTCCGCCTCCGAGGGCCAGAACGTCTACCAGCCCGCGGAGCCGCTGCCGAACGGCGAGTGGAACGTCACCGTCACCGCGACCAAGCCTTCCAAGGCACGCGCGACGACGAAGGTGACGGCGAAGGACCTCGCGGCCTCGCCGATGGCCGCGGCCGAGGCGCTCACCCGCGACAGGGCGGCCGTGGCGGACAGCGGTGACTCCTCGGACTCCCTGCTCAAGATCGGGGTCATCGTCCTGGTGGCGGTCCTCGCCCTCGGCGCCTTCGCCGTGATCATGCGCCGCAGAGGGCTGTACGCCCGGCGCTGACCTCGGCTGAGACGGCCCTGTCGTCGAGCCCTCCCTGTGCCCGGCACCACGTTCGGAGGGCCGTGGTTCCGGGCAGGAAGGGCATCGACGAGCGGCCGAAGGACTGAGGCATGGACGAATTCCGCATCGAGCACGACTCCATGGGCGAGGTGCGGGTGCCCGCCCGTGCGAGGTGGCGGGCGCAGACGCAACGCGCGGTGGAGAACTTCCCCGTGTCGGGCCGGGGCCTGGAGCCCGCCCACATCGCGGCGCTGGCCCGCATCAAGGCCGCCTGCGCGAAGGTCAACGCCGAGTACGGCGTGATCGACGAGGACATGGCGCGGGCCGTCCGGGACGCGGCCGCGGAGGTCGCCGAGGGCCGCTGGGACGACCAGTTCCCCGTGGACGTCTTCCAGACCGGGTCGGGCACCTCCTCCAACATGAACATGAACGAGGTCGTCGCCACACTCGCACAGGAGCGGCTGGGCCGTCCCGTCCACCCGAACGACCATGTCAACGCCGCCCAGTCGTCGAACGACGTCTTCCCGTCCTCCATCCACGTCGCGGCGGCGTACGCGGTGGTGCACGAGCTCACGCCGGCGCTGGAGCACCTGGCCACGGCGCTGGAGGAGAAGGCGGCGGAGTTCGCCGACGTGGTGAAGTCGGGCCGCACGCACCTCATGGACGCGACGCCGGTCACGCTCGGCCAGGAGTTCGGCGGCTACTCCACCCAGATCGAGCTGGCCCTCGAACGGCTGCAGGCCGCGCTGCCGCGCCTGGCCGAGCTGCCGCTGGGCGGCACGGCGGTGGGCACCGGGGTGAACGTGCCGGGCCCCGGGTGGGCGCAGGCGGTGATCGGCGAGCTGAGCCGGGAGACCGGATTGCCGTTCACCGAGGCCAGGGACCACTTCGAGGCGCAGGGCGCGCGGGACGGCCTGGTCGAGCTGTCCGGCGTGCTCAAGGTGATCGCCGTCTCTCTCAACAAGATCGCCAATGACCTGAGGTGGATGGGGTCGGGCCCCCGGGCCGGGCTCGCCGAGATCAATCTCCCCGACCTCCAGCCGGGATCGTCGATCATGCCGGGGAAGGTCAACCCGGTGATCCCCGAGGCCGTCACGATGGTGGCCGCCCAGGTCGTGGGCAACGACGCGGCCGTCACGATGGCCGGGGCCTCGGGCGCGTTCGAGCTGAACGTCATGCTGCCCGTGATGGCGCGCAACGTGCTGGAGTCGATCCGGTTGCTGGCGAACGTCTCCCGGCTGCTCGCCGACCGCTGCGTCAGCGGGATCACCGCCAACGTGGACCGCCTCCGCGAGTACGCCGAGTCGTCGCCGTCCATCGTCACCCCGCTCAACCGGTACGTCGGGTACGAGGAGGCCGCGAAGATCGCCAAGCAGGCGCTCAGAGAGCGCCGGACGATCCGGGAGGTCGTCATCGAGCGTGGCCACGTGGCGAGCGGCGCGCTGACCGAGCAGCAACTCGACGAGGCCCTCGACGTCCTCTCGATGACCCGGCCCACATAGGAGGCCGGAGATCTATGTCGCCGGCCGCCATGTGCCTCGCCCGATGTGGTTCCTATCGTGAGGCAGCATGAGCCTTGAAGGCCGTACGGCCCTGGTCACCGGCGCGGGGAGCGGCATCGGCCGGGCGTGTGCCCGCCGCCTGGCCGCCGAGGGCGCGCACGTCGTCGTCGCGGACGTCAACGCCGAGGCCGCGGGCAAGGTGGCCGCCGAGATCGGCGGGACGCCGGTGACCGTCGACCTCTCCGATCCGGAGTTCCTGGTGGCCTGGCGGGGTCAGCTGCCGCCGTCGCCGGACACCCGCCTGCGGGCCGACATCGTGGTGAACAACGCGGGGTTCCAGCATGTGGCCCCGATCGAGGAGTTCCCGCCCGAGATCTTCAGCGCGATCATGCGGGTGATGGTCGAGGCGCCGTTCCTGCTCGCCCGGGCCGTGCTGCCGGGCATGTACGAGCGCGGCTGGGGCCGGATCGTCAACATCTCCTCCGTCCACGGCCTGCGGGCCTCGCCGTACAAGGCGGCGTACGTGACGGCCAAGCACGCGCTGGAGGGCCTGTCGAAGGTGATCGCCCTCGAAGGGGCGGCCCACGGGGTGACCTCCAACTGCGTCAACCCCGCCTACGTGCGCACGCCACTGGTGGAGAACCAGATCGCCGACCAGGCGCGTACGCACGGGATCGGCCCGGACGAGGTCGTGGAGCAGATCATGCTCGCTCCGGCGGCGATCAAGCGGCTGATCGAGCCGGACGAGGTCGCCGAGATGGTCGCCTACCTGTGCGGGCCGGCGGGGTCGTTCGTCACCGGCGTGTCCATCCCCATCGACGGCGGATGGAGCGCCCGCTGACCACTCCGGCCCCGGCGTCCGCGGAGGGCGCACGCGCGTACCTCGACCTGCTCGCGCGGGAGGCGTCGGCGCTCGAGTTCGAGGGCCCGATTCTCCAGGCCCGGGCGGCCGGCGCCGACGCGGCCACGCTGGAGGAGCTGGAGCAGGCCAAGGTCGCCGCGCTGAAGGTGCGGGCGATGCTGCGCCGGCGGGCCCGGCGGGAGGCCGAGCTGTCGGCGCTGTTCGACACCGCTGGCGACCTGGCCGGGCTGCGCGACCTCGACGCCGTGCTGGAGGCGATCGTCCACCGGGCCAGGCAGTTGCTCGGCACCGACATCGCGTACATGACGCTGAACGACCCCGAGCGCGGCGACACCTACATGCGGGTGACCGACGGGTCCATCTCGGCCGACTTCCGGCGGCTGCGTCTGGCGATGGGCGCCGGGCTCGGCGGGCTGGTGGCCCAGACGGGCACGCCGTACAACACGGCCGACTACTTCGCCGACCCGCGCTTCCGGCACACGACGACCATCGACGGCGCGGTCCAGGAGGAGGGACTGGTCGCGATCCTCGGGGTGCCGCTGCGGCTCGGCCCCCAGGTGATCGGGGTGCTGTTCGCGGCCAACCGCAGCGCCCGGCCGTTCGCCCAGGAGGAGGTCGCGCTGCTGTGCTCGCTGGCGGCGCACGCGGCCGTCGCCATCGACACCGCCCGGCTGCTGCAGGAGACCCGCGCCGCGCTCGCCGAGCTGAGCGGGGCGAACGCGGTGATCAGCGCGCACAGCCAGGCGATCGAGCGGGCCGCCGACGCGCACGACCGGATGACCGGCCTGGTGCTGCGCGGCGGCGGCGTGGAGGACGTCGCCGCGGTGGTCACGGAGGTGCTGGGCGGACGCCTGACCGTGCTGGACGACGAGGGCCGCCCGCTGGTCGGCGAGGCCCGCGAGCTCGACGCGGGCGTCTTCGACGCCGCCCAGTCGTCGCGGGCGCTCGGCCGCACGGTCAAGCGCGGCGACGCGTACGTCGCCTCCGTCGACGTCGGGGCGGCGCCGCTGTGCACGCTGGTGCTGCGGACGGACCGGCCGGTGTCCGACACCGACCAGCGCATCCTGGAGCGCGCCGCGCTCGTCACCGCCCTGCTGCTGCTGTTCCGGCGCAGCGTGGCCGAGGCCGAGGGGCGGGTGCGCGGGGAGCTGCTCGACGACCTGGTCTCCCGGCCCGAACTGCGCGGGCTGCGCGACCGGGCGCGCCGGCTCGGCGTCGACCTCGACGCGCCGCACGTGCTGGTCGTGGCCCGGCACGACGGGCAGCGGGAGCGGGCCGCCTTCTGGGCCTCGTCGCAGGCGACGCTCGCCCACGGCCTGGCCGCGGCACGGGGCGACGAGGTGGTGCTGCTGCTGCCCGGCGACCGGCCGGGCGCGCTGGCCCGGCGCGTCGCGACCGAGCTGACCGCCTCGCTCGGGCGGCCGGCGACGGCCGGGGCCGCCCC
>QFZU02000250.1 GCA_003260025.2 Microbispora triticiradicis
CGAGCGCCGCCGCCGAGACGAGCGAGCAGACCCGTGCGGTCGCGGCCTGCTCGGTCACCTCCGGCAGGTGGAAGCGGCGGGCCCAGCGGTGGGCCCGGCGGACCCGGTGGGGGCCTCGGCACGGCGGCGCTGGTGCTCGGGATCTGTTCGCTCGTCCTGCTGCTGTTCTGCGGCGTCGGGACGGTCCTGGCCGTCGTCGGACTGGTCCTCGGCATCGTGGCGATCGCCAGGAACTCCAACAGGCGCAGAGCCACCGCCGGAGTCGTGCTGAACGCGCTGACCCTGGTCCTCGCCCTGATCCTCGGCGTGGTTCTCTACAACTGGTTCCAGAGCAGGCGCCTCGGCGAGTGCTTCGACTCCCGGCTCTACCCCACCCAGGAGGACGCGCGGCGCTGCGTGGACGACAGGCTCGGCCGGCCGCGGTGACCCCGGCGAGCCGGTCGCCGAGCGTCTCAGGGTCGCCGGACAGGCCGGTGGCCGCGGGGCTCCGGGGTGCGGGGTCACGCCAGCGGCAGGAGCCAGGACAGGTCGGCTCTGGCGCCGCTGGCCGCGATCTTCCCGGCGTCCGTCGCGTCGGCCCAGGACAGGCGGCCGGTGGCCAGTTCGAGCCAGGTGCGCGGATCGGTCTCGATCACGTTGGGCGGAGTGCCCCGGGTGTGCCGGGGCCCCTCCACGCACTGCACGGCCGCGTACGGCGGGACCCGCACCTCCACCGACCGCCCCGGCGCCCGCGCGGCCAGTTCCTCCAGCAGGTGCCGTACGGCGGCGCGGGCGGCTGTCCTGACCGGCGCCCGCCCGGCCTCGAAGGCGTCCAGCACGGCCCCCACGCACGCGCCGGCCGCCCTGGTCGCGGGGCCGTCGTACGGCGGCCGTCCGAGATCGGCGAGTTGGGCGTCGAGCGCCTCTCTGATCTTCTCGGGGTCGAGTCTGCGTGCCGGCACCGGCCCATTGTCCCGGATCCCGGCCCGCGGCCCGGCTCCCCGTCGGGTCGCGTCCGCGCCGCGGTCCGGGCCGCGCGGCTCGCCCTGCCCGGCGCCCGGCCGTCCGGCTGTCCGGCCGGGGCTATGAACTTCGCCGGACGGTGCGTCGATCCTCCTGGCGGTCCGGGAGCGGGTCCTGACCGAGGATCCGAGTGCCGTTGGCGGCGGAGGCGCGAACCGCGGCGAAGCCCGAGTCGATCATCTCGCGCTCGTAGGAACGCAGCCCCGGGATCGGCGGGCCGCCGCAGGCGAGAGCGGCGGTAAGCCGCGCGGCGTCCTGGAGGGCGAGGTTGGCCCCGGCCCCCGCCGCCGGGCTCATCGCGTGGGCCGCGTCGCCGAGCAGCGTGACGCGGGTGGTGCGCCAGGGGTCGACGGGGATGCTGGTGCGCAGCGCCAGCGGGACGATCTCCCGCCAGTCTTCGAGCATCTGCCGGACGCGGGGGTGCCAGCCGTGTGTCATCTCCATGACCAGGGACTTGAGCTGCTGCTGGGTCATGCGGTGGAGATCGGGCGGCAGTTCGTCGATCCGGGCGCTGAACGAGCAGGTGGCGTAATCGCGGGTGCGGGCGACGCCCACCACGCGGTGGCCGGGTCCGGTGACCGCGCTGAACACGTTGTCCAGGTCCTCGGTCAGGCTGCGGGAGATCTTGCCGTAGAGCTGTGCGAGGCCGGTGCCGACGACGCGGGCGTGCGGCAGGTACTGCCTGCGGACCGTGGAGTTGACGCCGTCGGCGCCCACCAGCACCTCGCCGCCGGCCGTGGTGCCGTCGTCGAAGTACGCGGTCACCCGTCCGGCCTCGTTCCGGAAGGCGGTGAGGCGCCTGCCATAGCTGATCATGTCGTTCACGTCCGCCAGCAGGACGTCGCGTAACTCCTGCCGGTCGACCGACAGGTGCCGGCCGCCGAGATCATGCTCTTCCACGACGTGGAGTGCCGTATCGAAACGCATGAACCGGGCCTTGGGCGCGTGAGCGCCGGCCAGGAACGCGGATGCCCGCGCGGGCGTGAGCACCGATGTCAGCGCGTCGATGCCCGGGTCGCCCAGATGCAGACGGTAGCCCTGACCGCGGACCACGGGCGAGGGATCACGCTCGTAGACGGCCACGTCGATGCCGTGCCCACGCAGTCCGTTGGCCAGGGCCAGGCCGCCCAGGCCCGCTCCGACGACGATCACTCTCATCGCGGCCCACCGCCGAAGCCGGCCGCGTGCTCAGCGGCCCATCGCGCGACGTTCCCTGTGGCTCCGGAAACCGGATAGGTGCTCATGCGTCCACGATCGCCTCGGCACGGCCGGGCCCGCAGCTCAACGGCCTGTACGTGGCGGCAAATCGCAGGAAACCATGCAATATGGCGAAAATTGGCGTGCTGGACAGCATTGACCGCGCTCTCGTGCACGCGCTCCAGATCGACGGCCGGGTGCCCTTCCGGCGGGTCGCCGAGGTCATCGGCACCTCCGAGCACACCATCGGGCGCCGCTACCGCAGGCTGCGCTCTCAGGGACTCCTGCGGGTGGTCGGCATGCTGGACGGCACTCGCTTCGGGCAGGTCTCCTGGGCGGTGCGTCTGGTGTGCACGCCAGACGCCGCCGGGCCGGTGGCCGAGGCGCTGGCCCGGCGCGAGGACACCGTCTGGGTGCGGCTGCTGTCCGGCGGCACCGAGATCGCCTGCGGGGTCCAGGCCGGTGAGGAGGGGGACGACCTGCTGCTGAGGAGGCTTCCCAGGACTCCGCGCATCGCCTCGATGTCGGCTCACGCCACGCTGCACATGTTCGCCGGGTGGCGCAGCCGGACGGCCGCGCTCTCCGAGGAGCAGGCCGCCCGCCTGCGCCCGGATCCCCTGGACGACGAGCACGAGATCACCCTGAGCGGCGAGGACCACGCCCTGCTGCGGGTGCTGGCCCGGGACGGCCGGGCCGGCCTCGGCGAACTGGCTGCGGCCGCAGGATGCTCGCAGACCACCGCCCGCCGGCGACTCGAGCAACTGCGCGCCGCCGGGGCCCTGCGTCTCGATGTGGAGATCCCCGCACAGGTGCTCGGCTACCACGCCGAGGCATGGTTGTGGATGAAGGTCGAGCCACGGGCCCTGACCGCCGTCGGCGCGGCCATGGCCGGTCACGCCGAGGCCGACGTGGTGGCGGCCACCACCGGCCCGGCCAACCTCATGGCCGGGGTGACCTGCCGCGACACTCGGGCCCTCTACCGCTACCTGACCGAACGGGTGGCGTCTTTGAGCGGGGTGCTCGAGGTGGAGACCGCTCCGGTGATCCGCACGATCAAGCGGGCCGGCGCCCTGCTGCCTGCCACCCCGCTCCCCGGCGTCGCCCTGTCGTCCTGAACCGTCGCTGCCCTTCACCCTGTCGCCCTGCACCCTGTCGTCCTGCACCGTCAGCCGGCCCGCCGGCCTGCGCGGCGGCAGGACGCGGGCGGTGCCGACGGCGCGGAAGCGCGAGGTGCCGACGGCGCGGGAGCGCGAGGTGCGGGCGCGACCGGCGCCCGGCCGTCCGGAGAGTCAGGCGACGGGCTCGGGCACGGCCGATTCGGCGGGCACGGACGCGGCGGTGCGGGTGCGGCGCAGCGAGTAGAGGCTCACCGGCACGCCGACCAGCACGATCGCCCCCGCGATGAGCAGTGTGAACCGGTACGCCTCCAGGAAGGTGTGCAGCGGAGGGCCGGTGAGCGCGCTCTGCCTGGCGCTCAGGACGGCGCCCAGGATCGTGACCCCGAGCAGGCCGAAGACCTCGCGGGAGACGTTGAGCACGCCCGAGGCCACACCCGCACGGGCGGGGGGCATGGCGTTCAGCACGACGTTCGTGAGCGGGACGAGCAGGCCGCCGCCCAGGCCGTACACGAGGAACCAGGGGAGCAGGTCGCCGTAGTGGGAGCCCTCGCCCGCGCTCGACAGCCCGGCGACGGCCACCGCCATCAGGCCGAGACCCGCCGCGACGGTCGGCCCGCTGCCGAAACGCTCGGCGAGCCGGGGCGCGACGGTCGCCGACACCGCCATGAGCAGCGCCATCGGCACGAAGCCCGCACCGGCCTCGATCGGGGAGAACCCGAGCGCGCTCTGCAGATAGATCGCCGTGAAGAAGTAGATGCCGAACACCCCGAACGCCCACAGCCCCATCGCCAGCAGTCCGCCGCTGAAGACCCGCTCCCTGAACAGCGTCAGGTCGATCATCGGCTGCGCCGTACGGGACTCGACCACGAGGAAGGCGACGGCGGCCACCGCGGCGACGGCGAACGCGCCGAGGATCGGGCCGGAGGTCCACCCGCGGGACGCGCCCTCGATCAGCGCGTAGGTGAGAGCGAACAGCGAGACGGCGGAGGTGGCCAGGCCCGGCAGGTCGAGGGAGAGCCGCCCGGTCGCGCCCCGCCGGGAAGTGACCGTGACCTGCCCGGTGGTGACTTGCTCAGGGGTGACCCGCTCCACCCGGATCGCCCGCGCGCCGATCACGGCCGCCACCACGCCGATCGGCGCGTTGATCAGGAAGATCCAGCCCCAGTGGGCGTTCTCGCTGAGGAAACCGCCGGTGAGCGGGCCGATCGCGAGGGCCAGGGCGCCGACGGCGCTCCAGACGCCGACGGCCGTCGCCCGCTCGCGCGGGTCGGGGAAGATCCGCGGCAGCAAGGCCAGCGTGGCCGGAGTCACCAGCGCCGCGCCGAGCCCTTGCAGGGCCCGCGCGCCGATCAGCGTCTCCTGGTTCCAGGCCAGGCCCGCCGCCACCGAGGCGAACGTGAAGACCGTCAAGCCGGTGAAGAACGCGGCCCGGGGACCGAAGACGTCAGCGAGGCGTCCCCCGGCGAGCAGCAGTCCCGCGAAAACCAGGATGTACGCACTCACGATCCACTCCAGGCCGGAGATCGTCAGCGCCAGGTCGCGCTGGATCGTGGGCAACGCCACGTTGACGACGTTGTTGTCCAAATACGTCATGAATGTCGCAAGCGCCACCGCGACGAGCGCCCACCACCGTCCAGACATGAGTCCTCCTCTTGTACGGAGTACATGTACGGCGTACATGTACAGTGCATAGGAGAACTTGTACGTCGTATAGTTGTCAAGTGCGGAGGTAGCGAGGGAGCGGACCATGGCTGACACGGAGCGGTTGAGCCGCCGGGCGCTGGTGGAGAAGGCCGTGGAGGTGGCCGACTCCGAGAGCCTCGACGCCGTCACGGTGCGGCGGCTGGCCCAGGAGCTGGGCGTCACGCCGATGGCGCTGTACTGGCACGTCAAGAACAAGGACCAGTTGCTCGCCTGCCTCTCCGACCACCTGCTGGCCGAGGTCACGCCCGAGTTCGACCCCGCCGCGCCGTGGAACCTCCGGCTGCGCGCGATGGTCGAGGCGCTGGTGGGGGTGATGCGGCGGCACAGGTTCATGCCGCAGCTGTTCGCGCTGGTCAAGGAGGAGGAGGTGCCCAGCTTCACCCGGGCGACCGAGGCCGCGCTCGACCTGCTGTCGCTGGCGGGCTTCACGCTCCGGGAGGGCTGGGCCGTGTCCCACTACCTCCTGCAGGGCGCGATCGCTCTCGTCGGCGGCGAGCCCGGGTGCCCCCGGACGCTCACGGCCGCCCAGGCGGCCGAGTGGCGGCGGCAGAAGCGGCTCGCCCTGGAACGGCTGCCCGCCGACGAGTTCCCTCGGATGGTGGAGTTCGCGAAGCTGATGGAGAACGAGGCCGACGTGGAGGCGTACTACACGTTCGGCCTGGACCTCCTCATGAGCGGCGTCGAGACCATGGCCGCGAGGAAGCCGCAGGGAGGCGCGACGGGCGACGCGGCGTCGTAGGCGCTGTGGTCGAAGTTGCGCATCCGTGATGTTTCGGACGTCAACCAAAGCACCTTCCGGCACGTGTGATACGCGCGTACAAATGTGATCTTCACGCTCCGCGTGCCGCAGAAAGGGAAGTCCCGTGGCTATCAAGTTGCCGGGCGGTCGGACCATCGGCCTTGTGACGGCTGGTGCTCTGG
>QFZU02000251.1 GCA_003260025.2 Microbispora triticiradicis
GTGCGGCCCGCCCGGGCCGGAACCGGCGCCCGGACCGTACGAACCGCCGGGACCGGGCGGACCACCCGGCGCTTCGCCGGGGTACGGAGGCCGGCCCGGGGGTGGGGGCTGGCCGGGGGGCGGGGGCTGTTCCGGTGGCGGGGGCCGGTCGCCGGGCCGGAGGTCCTGGGGCTGCGGATCCTGGGGCTGCGGATCCTGGGGCTGGGGGTCCTGGGGCCGCTCGGGCGGCTCGGGGGGTGTGCTCATCTGTCCTCCTCGCCGGCGGGCGAAAGCCGTACGCCCGTCAGTAACGGCCGCTCGCCCCGGCCGGGGAGCAGTCTGTCGTAGAACCCCTTGCGACAGCCATACGTGAGCCGGACGGCGAGGAGCGCCAGGCCCGGCATCAGGAACCACTGCGGGCGGGTCAGGTCGAGCCAGACCGTCTCGTTCGCCCGGGTGAACTCGACCAGGAAACGGAACACGGCGTAGGCGCCCAGATAGAGGGTGAACAGCTCGCCCGGCCGGTCGACGCGGCCGCGCGCCCACAGCAGCGCGCCGAAGGCGGCGAGCTGGAAGACGACCTCGTAGAGGAAGGAGGGATGCATGGCCTGCCCGGCCAGGCACCCGGGGCACTCGGGGACGGTCGCGGGCGCGTGGACGCCCCAGGGAAGAGTGGTGGGGCGGCCGGGGGCCTCGGTGAGGAAACAGCCGATGCGCCCGACGGCCATGCCGATCGCGACGGCGGGGGCGAACAGGTCACCGGTCCGCTCCCGGTAGCCGATCAGCCGTTTCGCCACCAGCACGCCGACATAGGCGCCGGTCAGCCCGCCGAGGATGCTCCGGGCGCCGAACATCCACGCCTCGACGAGCCCGGGGTTCAGCGCGGGGTCGAGGTGCTCGGCCCAGCCGGACAGCCGCATGCCCACCGCTCCGCCGACGAGCGCGCCGGTGACCGCCACCAGCGACTCCTCACGCAGCGCGCCCCTGCGGCGCGCCTCCAGGACGAAGACCACACTGGCGAGGACCACGCCGAGGCCCACGAAGAAAGCGTGGGCCGGCACGCTCACCCCGCCGAAGCGCAGTTCCTCCATCACGGACGCCACCCTAGCGGCGGCTTCCGACGTTTCCGATCCTCGATTTCCGGGCCGGCCGAGCCGGGTTCACCTGACCGGGCGGTTCCGGGCGACGGCCCGTACGGGGAGGTCGGCGCGGATCGGCCACGTGCATTCGAAGGATGGTTATCCACAGGTTGTGCACAACCGTCGGCGCACCTTGCGGCCGCGGGTACTCTGCGCCTATGGGCTTATTGAAGAACCGCAGGTCAGCGGTGATGATAGCGACGCTGGTGGGCGTGACCGGCTGTGGCGGCGGGGCAGGCCCCGAGGCCGGAGGCGCCGCCTCCGTACCCGCCCGGACGTCGGTGCCCGTCGCCGTCACGTCACCGGCGGCGTCCCTCTCCCCGGCAAGCGCCACGCCCGCGCCCGCGACGCCCTCGGCGACGCCCGCCCCGTCCGCTCCGGAGGACGGCGGCACACCGAGCCCGAGCGGCCCGCCCGCCTTCTCCTCGAAGATCGAGAAGGTGTCCCGGGACGAGTTGCGGCACTCCTGGCGTCCCGGCTGCCCGGTGGCGCCGAGCGGCCTACGGAAGATCACGATGACCTACTGGGGCTTCGACGACAAGGCGCACACCGGCACGCTGGTGGTGAACAGGTCGGTGGCCGAGGACGTCGCGTCGGTCTTCGGGAAGCTGTACGAGATGCGTTATCCCATCCGGCGGATGGAGCCCGTCGACGTCTACAAGGGCAGCGACTTCGACTCCATCGAGGTGGACAACACCTCGGCCTTCAACTGCCGCAACGCCACGGGATCGGGCAGCTGGTCCAACCACGCGTACGGGCTGGCGGTGGACCTCAATCCGCGCGAGAACCCGTACGTGGAGGCGGACGGGAGCAACGCGCACCGCAACGCGGACGCGTTCGTGGACAGACCGCTGAAGAAGCCCGGCGTCATCAACAGAGGCGACCGCGTGGTGCGCGCCTTCGCGAGCATCGGCTGGGGCTGGGGCGGCACCTGGTCGGGCGCCCGGGACTACCAGCACTTCTCGGTCAACGGGCGCTGACGGCATCGGCCGCGCAGACGGCACGGCCCGGAAACCTCGGGACGGGCACACGGAGAGGACCGCGCGGGAGGCGGGTCGGATCGGTGGGGCGAGGGATGGAGGACAACGCCCGCTTCTCCGGCCGCAGAAGCGGGCGTCTCTCCAGATATGACATCTCCTGATTCTCCGGATAAAGGGGAATCACGAGTGAGGGCTCACACGCTAACGGGCTACGGACTCCGGCTTGGGAAGGATCGCTTACCAGTTAATAACGATCGGCCTACGACGCCGTCACGCTGTGGCGATCACGCGCGCCCGACCGGTCAACTGCTTGTTCTCAACGGCGAGACAGGAGAGACATGTCCGCTTGGCAGCAATCTGCTCCATTGCCCCCTCTATGGCCCCCCGACCGGTTCGAAGTCCGTTCTGTCCGGCCCGCTCCCGGTGGCCGCGCGGCCGACCGCTACCACTTCCCGCGCAGGGCGCACGAGGCCGCCATCCGCCTTCGCGGTCTCCGCTTCGCGACGCAGATCCAGGTGATCCGCCTCGCCGACGGCGCGACCCTCTTCGACCTGTCCGCCGGGGTGGAGGTGCCCGTCGACCACTGGTGACGCCGGGAGCGGTGAGCCCGGCTCCGCACCGCATGACCGGGGCTTTCCCTGGCTGCGCCAAAATGGGGACATGGCGGCGATGGACGGCGACGGCTGGGCCCTGTGCTCGCTGGGACACCAGCACTGGGGACTGCACGGCGCCGCCGGTCTGCTCGCCGTCCACCACACGCTGGACGGCATGCCGTACGTGCTGCTGCAGAAGCGGGCCTGGTGGAGCCATCACGGCGGCACCTGGGGCCTGCCCGGCGGGGCCCGCGACAGCCACGAGGACGCCGTCACCGGCGCGCTGCGCGAGGCGCGGGAGGAGGCGGCGCTGAGCGCCGATCTCGTCCGGGTGCGCGGACTCTACGTCGACGACCACGGCGGCTGGTCGTTCCAGACCGTGATCGCGGAGGCGGACGGGCTGCTCGACGCCGCGCCCGCGAACGGCGAGAGCCTGGACATGCGGTGGGTGGCCGCGGACGAGGTCGCCGCCAAGCGGTTGCATCCGGGCTTCGCCGGCTCCTGGCCGCTGATCCGGGCCGCGCTGAGCCCGGTCGTGGTCGTCCTCGACGTGGCCAACATCATCGGGGCCCGGGCCGAGCACGGCTGGTGGAAGGACCGGGCGGGCGCCGCGAACCGCCTGCTCAACGAGCTGATCGCACTGACGGCGCGGGGCGTGGGCGACATGCCGGAAGGCGTGCCGACGCTGACGCGGTGGTTTCCCCGAATGCTCGCGGTGCTGGAGGGCGCCGCGGCCAGGGCCGCCGACCCCGGGCCGGTGAACGGGGACATGTCGGTCGTACTGGCCGGGGGCAGCGGGGATGACGCGATCGTGGAGACGGTGCGCGACGTGCGGCCATGGGAGACGGCGCTCGTCGTCACCGCCGACCGCGGGCTGCGCGAGCGGGTGACGGCCCTCGGCGCCCTCGTCACCGGACCACGCTGGCTGCTCGGCCAGCTCTGACATCACACAGCTCTGTCACCACGCGGCTCTGTCACCACGCGGCTCTGTCACCACGCGGTTCTGACACCACGCGGTTCTGACACCAGACAGTTCTGACACCAGGCGGCTCTGTCACCGCACAACTCTGACCCACACCGCGGTACGCCGCGCGGGCCGGCTCGGCCGTGAGTCCGGGCCGGCTCGGCACCCGCCCGCACCGGCGGCGGACCGGCCTTCAGCCCCACATCGGACATAAATGGACGAATCATCGTAAATCTCCCCATTTGGGCAAGATGAAGAGTGTGAATCTGTTCTTCCGCCGACTGGCCACCACCTGGACGACGACCGCTCCGATTCTCGCCGTGATCGTGCTCGCCCTGGCATGGGGCCGGACGATCCCTCCCCTCATCGTCGCGATCGCGGCGATCTTCCTGGCGGCCGCGGTGCTCGCGGCCGTGCATCACGCGGAGGTCATCGCGCATCGGGTCGGAGAACCGTTCGGGTCGCTGGTCCTCGCGGTGGCGGTGACGGTGATCGAGGTGGCGCTGATCATCAGTCTCACCGTGTCCGGCGGCCCGGCCGCGTCGTCGCTCGCCCGCGACACGGTGTTCGCCGCCGTGATGATCACCTGCAACGGCATCGTCGGGCTGTCACTGCTGATGGCGGCGCTGCGGCGGCGGGTGGCGGTCTTCAACGCGGAGGGGACCGGCGGAGCCCTGGCCACCGTCGCCACGCTCGCGACGCTGAGCCTCGTGCTGCCCGCCTTCACCACGACCGTGCCGGGCCCCGCCTTCGCCCCGGCCCAGCTCGCGTTCGCCGCGGTCGCCTCGATCACGTTGTACGGCCTGTTCGTCCTCACCCAGACGATCAGGCACCGCGAATACTTCCTGCCCGTCGAGACCACCGGCGAGCGTGGCGGCAAGCAGGGGGGCAGGCACGGGGGCGAGGCGGAGCACGCGGATCTCTCCTCCAACCGCGCGGCCATGGTCAGCCTGGCGCTGCTGCTGGCGGCGCTCATCGCGGTGGTCGGGCTGGCGAAGATCGAGGCGCCCGCCATCGAGACGGTCGTGCGTACGGCCCGGCTTCCGCAGGCCGTCGTGGGCGTGGTGATCGCGCTGCTGGTGCTGCTCCCGGAGACCCTCGCCGCCGTACGCGCGGCGCGGCGGGCCCGGGTCCAGGTCAGCCTGAATCTGGCGTTCGGCTCGGCCATGGCGAGCATCGGCCTGACCATCCCGACGATCGCCGCGGCGTCGCTGTGGCTGGAGGGGCCCCTGCTGCTCGGTCTCGGCCCGACGCACATCGTGCTGCTCGGCCTCACGGTCGTCGTGGCCACGCTGACCGTGGTGCCCGGCCGGGCTACGTTGCTGCAGGCCGGAGTGCATCTCACGTTGTTCGCCGCGTTCCTGCTCCTGGCCGTCAGCCCGTGAGCGGGTCCGCGCCGGAAAAACCCGGTCCGGAAAAACCCGATGCGGAGCGGATCGGCGTGACCATAGGGTGCCGGGCATGACCTGGCGACATTGACGCTCACCCGAACGGGCCCTCGCGGCCCGCCTGTACGCCTACGCGTTCTTCGAGGACTTCATCGTCCTCTATCCGGTGTACGCCCTGCTGTTCGCCGAGACCGGGCTGTCGCCCGCCCAGATCTCCTCGCTGTTCGTGATCTGGTCCGTCACCGGCTTCGTGCTGGAGATCCCGTCCGGAGTGTGGGCCGACCTCGTCTCGCGCCGGGCGCTGCTCACCGCCGCACCCCTCCTCACGGGCGCGGGCTACGCCCTGTGGACGTTCGTCCCCTCCTACTGGTCCTTCGCGCTGGGCTTCGTGCTGTGGGGCGCCGGGAGCTCGCTGCGCTCGGGCACCCTCCAGGCCCTCGTGTACGAGGAACTCGGGCGGCATGGCGGGACGGACCGCTACCCGGTGCTCGTCGGCCGGTCGGCCGCGGTCGGCACGACGGCGATCACGGCGGCCACCGCGCTCGCGGCGCCGGTGCTCGCCGCGGGCGGCCTGCGCGCGGCGGGTCTGGCCAGTGTGCTCGTGACACTGCTCTGTGCCGTCGTGGCACTGACGTTCCCCGAGTCCCGCCGCCGCGACGAGAGCCCTCGTCCGGCGAACCCCGTGGCCGTCCTGCGGGAGGGCCTCGCCCAGGTGCGCGAAGGGCCGGCGATCCGCCGCGCGATCACGGTCCTGTCGGTGATGTCGGTCATCGGGGCGATGGAGGAGTACCTGCCCCTGCTCGCCCAGGCCACCGGGGTGTCCGCCGGGGCGGTGCCGCTGCTCGTGCTTCTGGTGAGCGTCGGCGGCATGGCCGGCGGGTGGTTCGCCGGGCGCGGACAGGGCGCGCTCGCACCGGCCCTGGTGCTCGCCGCCGTCTGCCTGGCCGCCGGGGCGGCCGGGGCCGCGGCGCGCCACCCC
>QFZU02000252.1 GCA_003260025.2 Microbispora triticiradicis
CCGTCGCCGCGCTGTCAGGCGCGGCGAGCGCGCGGAACGCGGGCGGGGGACGGCCGGGGCTCGGCCGCCCGCGGATCGGGGGCGGGGCATGCGCCGTCAGCGAACAGTACGGCGCGAGGGCATGAGCTGTCTGCGCCGCGCGTTAAGGTCACAAGCAAAGCCAATCGTTTACGACGCATCGGAAGGTGACGCTGTGACCAGCCCGCCGACCTTCTTCCCGACCGGTGGTTCCGGCTTCGAGGCCCGGAGCCCGGAGGGTGGCCCCTCTCGCCTCGAGGACCAGCTCTACCAGCGCCTGCTGCGCGAGCGCATCGTGGTGCTCGGCACCCAGGTGAACGACGAGGTGGCCAACCGGCTGTGCGCTGAGCTCCTGCTCCTCGCCGCCGATGACCCCGACCGCGACATCTGGATGTACATCAACTCCCCCGGCGGTTCCGTGACCGCGGGCATGGCGATTTACGACATGATGGAGTATGTGCCGAACGACGTGTGCACCGTCGCGATGGGACTGGCCGCCTCGATGGGGCAGTTCCTGCTCTGCGCGGGCGCCCGCGGCAAGCGGTACGCCCTCCCGCACGCCCGCATCATGATGCACCAGCCCTCGGGCGGCATCGGGGGCACCGCGGCCGACATCGCGATCCAGGCCGAGCAGATGCTCTATGTGAAGAAGACGCTCGCGGAGCGGATCGCCTCTCACACCGGCCAGCCGCTCGACCAGATCGAGCGCGACTCCGACCGGGACCGCTGGTTCACGGCCGAGGAGGCCAAGGACTACGGCTTCATCGACCACGTGGTGCGCAGCGCCCGCCAGGTGCCCTCCGAGGGCGCCGTCTCGTGACTGGAGCTTCCGAGATGAGTGAGCTGATCCGGCCGGGTGACATCAACGGCCGCTACGTTCTTCCCTCCTTCGTCGAGCGCACGTCATACGGCGTCAAGGAGATGAACCCCTACAACAAGCTGTTCGAGGACCGCATCATCTTCCTCGGGGTCCAGATCGACGACGCCTCGGCGAACGACGTGATGGCGCAGCTGCTCACGCTGGAGTCGCTGGACCCGGACCGCGACATCAGCATGTACATCAACTCGCCCGGCGGTTCGTTCACCGCGATGACGGCGATCTACGACACCATGCAGTTCGTCCGGCCCGAGATCCAGACGGTCTGCCTGGGGCAGGCGGCCTCGGCCGCCGCGATCCTGCTGGCCGGCGGCACGCCGGGCAAGCGGTTCGCGCTGCCGAACGCCCGTGTCCTGATCCACCAGCCCTACACCGAGGGCGGCGGTCAGGGCAGCGACATCGAGATCCAGGCTCGTGAGATCCTGCGTATGAGGTCGCTGCTCGAGGACCTCGTGGCGAAGCACTCGGGTAAGTCGCCCGACGAGGTCCGCAGGGACATCGAGCGCGACAAGATCCTCAGCGCCGAGGAGGCGAAGGCGTACGGTCTGGTGGACGACATCATTCCGTCGCGGAAGAAGCGCGCGGCGGCGGTCGCCGCTTCCTGAGGGAGTTGCCGCACCGGAACAGTGCCCAATTGGGCACGTTCCGGTGCGACTCACCGCTAGGGGGCTCACTGAGGGCCCGAGAGACGGTAACGTCGAAACCTGAGCGGGATGACGTTTTCGCACCGGATCACAATCGGTTGCGGACGGAAGCGACCGCGGCGGCAGGGGCGGTCCCACGCAAAGGAGTATCTGGGGTGGCACGCATCGGCGACGGGGGAGACCTGCTGAAGTGCTCGTTCTGCGGCAAGAGCCAGAAGCAGGTCAAGAAGCTCATCGCCGGACCAGGCGTCTACATCTGCGATGAGTGCATCGATCTCTGCAACGAGATCATCGAGGAGGAGCTCTCCGAGTCCTCCGAGCTCAAGTGGGACAACCTCCCCAAGCCGCGTGAGATCTACGAGTTCCTCGACGCGTACGTCATCGGCCAGGACAAGGCCAAGAAGGCGCTGTCGGTCGCGGTCTACAACCACTACAAGCGCGTCCAGTCCGGGGAGCGGGGCCGCGACGACGGCCTGGAGCTGGCCAAGTCGAACATCCTGCTGCTCGGTCCCACCGGGTCGGGCAAGACCCTGCTGGCGCAGACCCTCGCCAAGATGCTCAACGTGCCGTTCGCGATCGCGGACGCCACCGCGCTGACCGAGGCGGGCTACGTCGGCGAGGACGTGGAGAACATCCTCCTCAAGCTCATCCAGGCCGCCGACTACGACGTCAAGAAGGCCGAGACCGGGATCATCTACATCGACGAGGTCGACAAGATAGCCCGCAAGAGCGAGAACCCGTCGATCACCCGGGACGTGTCGGGCGAGGGTGTGCAGCAGGCCCTGCTGAAGATCCTGGAAGGGACCACCGCCAGCGTGCCGCCGCAGGGCGGCCGCAAGCATCCCCACCAGGAGTTCATCCAGATCGACACCACGAACGTGCTGTTCATCTGCGGCGGCGCCTTCGCCGGGCTGGAGAAGATCATCGAGTCGCGGGTCGGCCGGAAGGGCATCGGCTTCAACGCGATCATCCACTCCAAGGAGGAGATGGACTCCTCGGACATCTTCTCCGACGTCATGCCGGAGGACCTGCTCAAGTTCGGCATGATCCCCGAGTTCGTCGGGCGGCTGCCCGTGATCACGTCGGTGCACAACCTCGACCGGAGCGCGCTGATCCAGATCCTCACCGCGCCGCGGAACGCGCTCGTCAAGCAGTACCGGCGCCTGCTGGAGCTGGACAACGTCGAGCTCGAGTTCACCGACGACGCGCTGGAGGCGATCGCCGACCAGGCCATCCTGCGCGGCACCGGCGCCCGCGGCCTGCGCGCGATCATGGAGGAGGTCCTCCAGTCGGTGATGTACGAGGTCCCCTCCCGGCAGGACGTGGCACGCGTCGTCATCACCCGCGAGGCCGTGCTGGAGCACGTGAACCCCACCCTCGTGCCGCGCGACCAGCTGCAGGCCAAGCAGCAGCGTACGCCGCGGGAGAAGTCGGCCTGATCCCGGCCGTCGCCGGCCATTGTCCACAGGGTGTGCGGCGACGGCGCGGGAGGCGTCCGGACATCCCTAGAATTGGGCAGCGTGACTACGTCTGAGCTGCCCACCCAGTACGCCCCCGCCGAAGTCGAGACCCGGAGCTACGAGCGCTGGGTATCGGCGGGCTACTTCACCGCCGACCCCGGCAGTGGGCGCGAGCCGTACACCATCGTGCTTCCCCCGCCGAACGTCACCGGGTCGCTGCACGTGGGTCACGCGCTCGACCACTCGGTCCAGGACGCGCTGACCCGGCGGGCCCGCATGCGGGGTATGGAGACGCTGTGGCTTCCCGGCATGGACCACGCCGGCATCGCGACGCAGAACGTCGTGGAGCGAGAGATCGCCAAGGAGGGCCTGTCCCGCCACGACTTCGGCCGTGAGGCGTTCGTCGAGCGCGTCTGGCAGTGGAAGGAGGAGTCCGGCGGGCGGATCCTCGGCCAGATGACGAAACTCGGCGACGGCGTCGACTGGTCCCGCGAGCGGTTCACGATGGACGAGGGGCTCTCCCGCGCCGTCCAGACGATCTTCAAGAAGCTTTTCGACGACGGGCTCATCTACCGCGCCGAGCGGATCATCAACTGGTGCCCGCGCTGCCTCACCGCGCTCTCGGACATCGAGGTGGAGCACAGCGACGACGACGGCGAGCTCGTCTCCATCCGGTACGGCTCGGGTGACGAGGAGATCGTCGTCGCCACCACCCGGGCGGAGACCATGCTGGGCGACACCGCGGTGGCCGTCCACCCCGCCGACGAGCGCTACGCGCATCTCATCGGCAAACACGTCGAGGTCCCGCTGACCGGCCGGCGCATCCCGATCGTCGCCGACGAGCACGTGGACCCCTCCTTCGGCACCGGTGCGGTCAAGGTCACCCCCGCCCACGACCCGAACGACTTCGAGATCGGCCGCCGCCACTCGCTGGAGTCGCTCGTCGTCATGGACGAGCGCGGCGTCATCACCGCCCACGGGCCGTTCCAGGGCCTCGACCGGTTCGAGGCGCGGCCCGCCGTGGTCGCCGCGCTGCGCGAGCAGGGCCGGATCGTGGCCGAGAAGCGGCCGTACGTCCACTCGGTGGGCCACTGCTCCCGATGCAAGACCGTGGTCGAGCCGCGGCTGTCGCTGCAGTGGTTCGTCAACGTCACGCCGCTGGCCAAGGCCGCCGGCGACGCGGTGCGCGACGGCCGCACCCGCATCCACCCGCCGGAGCTGGCCAAGCGCTACTTCGACTGGGTCGACGACATGCACGACTGGTGCATCTCCCGGCAGTTGTGGTGGGGACACCGCATCCCGGTCTGGTACGGCCCCGACGGCGACATGGTCTGCGTGGGACCGGACGAGGAGCCGCCCGCCGGTTACGAGCAGGACCAGGACGTCCTGGACACGTGGTTCTCCTCCGGCCTGTGGCCGTTCTCCACGCTCGGCTGGCCCGACGAGACACCCGAGCTGGCCCGCTTCTATCCGACGACCGTGCTCGTCACCGGCTACGACATCCTCTTCTTCTGGGTCGCCCGGATGATGATGTTCGGGCTGTACGCGATGGACGGCCGGCCGCCGTTCCGCACGGTGGCTCTGCACGGCATGGTGCGCGACCAGTTCGGCAAGAAGATGTCGAAGTCGTTCGGCAACGTGGTCGACCCGCTCGACTGGATCGAGCGGTACGGCGCGGACGCCACACGCTTCACCCTGCTGCGCGGCGCGAACCCCGGCTCCGATGTGGCGATCAGTGAGGACTGGGCGGCCGGATCGCGCAACTTCTGCAACAAGATCTGGAACGCCACCCGCTTCGCCCTGATGAACGGCGCCGTCTCCGAGGGCCTGCCCGGCGACCTCACCCCGGCCGACCGCTGGATCCTGTCGCGGCTGCAGCAGGTCGTCACGACCATCGACGCGGCCTTCGAGGACTTCGAGTTCGCCAAGGTCTCCGACGCCCTCTACCACTTCGCGTGGGACGAGGTCTTCGACTGGTACGTCGAGCTGGCCAAGGTGCAGTTCGCCGAGGGCGGGGTCGTGGCCGAGAACACCAAGCGGGTGCTCGGCCATGTCCTCGACGCGCTGCTCCGGCTGCTCCACCCGCTGGTGCCCTTCGTGACGGAGGAGCTGTGGCGCGCCCTGACCGGGGGAGAGTCCATCGTGGTCGCCCCCTGGCCCGCCGTCTCGCCCGAGTTGCTCGACCCCGCGGCCGAGCAGGAGATCGTCGCGCTGCAGAACCTCGTGACCGAGGTGCGCAGGTTCCGCTCCGACCAGGGCCTGAAGCCCGGCCAGCGCGTGGCCGCGCGGCTCTCCTTGCCGGGTACGGCTCTCGCCGCCCACGAGGGCGCTGTCCGCGTCCTGCTGCGCCTCGACGAACCGTCGGAGACGTTCACCCCCACCGCGCGCCTCACGGTCGGCACGGTCCTCGTGGAGATCGACACGGCCGGAGCCATCGACGTCGCCGCGGAGCGCAAGCGTCTGGAGAAGGACCTCGCCGTGGCACGCAAGGAACAGGCCCAGGTCACCGCGAAGCTGGGCAACGAGCAGTTCATGGCGAAGGCGCCCGAGGACGTGGTCACCAAGGTGCGCCGGCGCGCCGAGCAGGCGGCGGAGGACATCTCCCGTCTGGAGGCCCAGCTTGCCGCGCTGCAGGGATAGCTGCGTCAGATGAGGTTTGGGAGTGCCAGAGGCAGGGCAGGACTATGAAGTTGCCCAAGTTGTGCTCGGCATACCCTGACGGGTGCTAGTCTTTGTGCACGCGCAGGGAGTCGGCGAGTCGGAATACCCGAAGGGGATCCGGCTGTTAGGCTCTCTGCACTCCCTTCCTCTCGCCCGATCTCGGGTCACCTCGTCGCGGTTCGACGGAGTGTCGCGGATCAGGTAAGTTCGAGGGGTTGCCCCGGAGGCGGGGTGGCCGGAATTCTCGGCCGGAAATCGGAATTCAGTGCAAATCGCCTCGATTTGACACGAATAACGAGACCGGACAGAATAAAGGCACAACGGAAAACGCCCTGGAGCGTGGGACCTGGTTCAAGGGTTCTGGGTGATGGTGGTCGCGTCCGTTTCTTGAGAACTCAACAGTGTGCTAAAAGCCAG
>QFZU02000253.1 GCA_003260025.2 Microbispora triticiradicis
CGCGGCCCGGTCCCGTCGAGCCGGTGGCGTACGACCGGGTGGCGGACGGCCCGCTGCCGCGCCTGCCGCCCGGGGAACCGGCGCCGCCGGCCCCTTCCCGCGGATCCGGGCCGGAGCCGCCGCCCTTGGCGCCCGTGCGGGGACCGCCGGGGACGAGCCCGCCCGGGAGGGACCCACCGGACAACGGCCCGTTCGTCGTGACGCCCGCGCCGTACGCCGTCTGGCCCGCGAGGCCGTGCTGCGCCCCCGAGCCGGCCTGCCCGGGATGACCCGGATACCCGGACCGGCCGCCCTGTCCCACGGGGGCGGGCGCGAGCAGCCCGGCCTCCGTCATCTCGGCGGCGAGCCGGCCCAGCAGCGTGTCCGTCCCGGCCGGTTCGGGGGTGATCTGCGCGAGAGCGGGCGCGAGGGCGCGCAGCGCGTTCGGCATCCCGGCGCCGGTGCGGTGGAGGTCCCCGAGGTTCAGCGGCACGCAACTCGACTTGATGATATGGAAGAGGTGGTCGACCCGCCGCGCGTCCCGTCCGGCGTAGGCGGTGCGGAAGTCGCCGTGATGGGCGAGCACGAGCGCCGCCAGTCCGGCGACGTGCGGCGCGGCCATCGAGGTGCCGTCCAGGACGGCGTACGCGTCCGGCGGCACGGCCGACAGGACGGCCACGCCCGGAGCGCAGACGTCGATCTCGGGTCCGCGGCAGGTGAAGCGGGGTGAGAAGTACCCGTCACCGGTGACGGGACCGTCGATCTCGGCCTCGTGCGCGGTGCCGGGCGGGAACGCGTCCGCCTTGCCGACGGCGGCGACGGTCAGCACTCCGGGCAGGGTGCCGGGGAAGGCGACCGGTCCCCCGTCGTTGCCCGCGGCCACCACGCACGCCACCCCCGCCGCCCGGGCCTGCTCGATCTTGGCGGCCACCAGCGGGGAGTGGTGTCTGCTCGCGAGGCTCAGGTTGACCACGTCGACGCGTTGCTCGACGCAGTAGTCGAGTGCCTCGACGAGGTCGCTGAACCGCCCGCCCGGGAAGATCTTGCACGCGTGCACCTCGGCCTCGACGGCGAAGCCCACGATGCCCCGGCCGTCGTCCGCGCCCGAGATGACGGCCGCGCAGTGGGAGCCGTGGTAGGCCGCGTCGGCCCTCCATCCCTCGGGCTCGGCGTCGACCAGGTCGATCCCGGCGCGTACGCGTTCGCGCAGGTCCGGGTGGCGGACGTCGGCCCCGGAGTCGACGATGGCGATCCTGACCCCCGCGCCGCGCAGCGTGGGGGGCAGCCGGTCGAGGTTCATCGCCTGCTGGCCCCAGCCGAAGACCTGCCGGTCCGGGAAGCCGCCGAAGGTCTCGGCCAGGCGCACCGGCTCGACGAGGTTGTCCCGGGTGGTCGACAGGGCCGGGCGCTCGACGTGCACGCTCCAGTAGCCCGAGCGCGGCCGGACGGTCAGCCCGGTGATCGAGTCGGGCGTCTCTCCCGCCATCGTCACCACGGCGCGTCCGTCGGCCCCCGTGACCGCCTGGCCCGGCCAGCCGTGCCCGGTCACCAGGACGCTCGCGCCCGGCAGCGGCGTGCCGTCCGCGTCCCTGACCAGGACGGCGAACGTGCTCTCCAGGCCGGGCGGCGCCACCACCGGGGCGGGCCGCCGCCGGCGCGGTGGCCGCGGCACCTCGCTGTAGGTCAGCAGCCGGTCGCGCTCGAAGTGGAGCTGCGGATACTGGCGGCGCAGCGCCTCGACGTGCTCCGGCGTCGTCTCCGCCACGACCACGGCGGGGAACCCCGGGACCGCGGCCTCCGGGTTCCCCGCCGCCCGTCCCCGTACGCGGCGCAGCACGCGCACCTCGGGGTCGTCCTCCAGCAGCCTGCGCACCGTGTCGTCGTCGTACGCCGGCCCGGCGGCTCCCGGCGCCGCCGGGTGCGGCTGCGGCAGCGCCGCCACCATGTAGCGCCGCGGCCGGGACTCCACCGGCTGCGGCGCCTGGCGCGACGCCTGCCGCCCCCGTGGGGTCGCCGGGCGCGGCTCCTCGATTGCGTCCTTGGGCTTGTCGTTAGTGGTCACAACGTCTCGACTCTCCCCAGCTCAGACTGGTGTCACCGGTCGCGCGCACGGCGCGGCCGGCCGTTCAGGCTCTGTCATCACGGTTCGCCGGTCTCGGGACGGCGGGGGCCCGGACCGGCCGCCGGCCGGTCCGGGCCACCGAGGTGATCACGTCACAGCAGTGGAACCATGGGCCGTCCGGGGGCGACGACGCCGAGCGCGTACTGGATCTGCGCCAGGCACGCCTCGTACCGCCCGGCCCGGTACAGCTGCACCGCCTGCACCAGCAGCGGGATGACCCCCGCGACCTGGGGCGCCTGCGGGATCGACGTCTGCAGCCATTCGTACAGCTGCTGGAGCGTCACGGCGCAGTGCGCCTGCAACTGCGCCGCCGGCGCCGGCTGCCCCGCCGTCACTCCCGTGGCCGGGGGCGTCGGCGAACCCATCCCGGGGCCCATCCCGGGGCCCATGCCGGGACCCATTCCGGGGACACCCGTCCCGGGACCCATCGACTCCACAGTGTTCCTCCGCTCAGAGTCCGGCACCGGCCGGCACCGGGCCCTGCTGGGCGGCCTGCTGGTGGAGCTGGCCGTACGCCTGGCTCAGCGGGTTCAGCGACTGCATCGTCAGCGGGACCTGCTGCCCGTACGCCGCCTGGACGTGCTGGGGCAGGACCGACTGGACGCCGAGCTGCGGGATCTGCTGGCCGGGCTGCTGGGCGTACGCCTGGGCCGCGTAGGGCTGGGAGTACGCCTGGGTGCCGTACGCCTGCGCGTACGGCTGGGCGTAGCCGGCCTGCGGGATCTGCAGGGCCTGGGCCTGGATGGCCTGCAGCGCCTGCAGCACCTGAGGCGGCAGCGCCTGCTGCTGGATCTGGGCCTGAATCTGCTGCTGCACCTGCTGCTGCTGCTGGAGCTGGGCCTGAATCTGCTGCTGCACCAGCTGCTGGTAGAGCACGCTCTCCAGCATCTGGCGGGCCGCGTGCGCGCCGTAGCGGACGCTGTGCCTGGCGACCTTGGTCCAGAAGGTCACCGGGCTCACCAGGTGCTCCTGGGGGAGGATCTGCTCCTCCTGCTGGATCAGCGCCAGGGGCGACACCTGCTGCTGCAGCCCCGGAATCTGCTGGGCGAGCTGCAGCGGCGTGATCTGGTGCTGGGAGCCGTAGCCCATCGTGGTCGCCATGGACGCGGGGTGCATAGCTGTGAACGTCATAGTCACTCCTTCGGAGCCAGTAGGTCCGGCCCATCGCCGATGTGATTACATCGCGTGACGGATCAGTCTCACAACGTTATGAGCGTAATGACTGGCTAAGGGCGTCTTGGCGTTCAGCCCCCGCCGGGACCCGGTGACGTGGAGAGCCTCGCCAGGTCATACTCCGGCTTGGAGGTGCCGAGGTGACGTGGAGGACCGAGCGACGACCGTGGTTGACCGGATCGTTCCTCGACCGGCTCCCGGAGGCCGCGCGCGACGAACTCCTTCGTCTCGGCTCTCCGGTGACGTTCCCCGGCAGGCATTCCTCGTCCGCGAGGGCGACCCGGGCAGCGCGGTCTACCTGCTGCTCGACGCATACGAGGCCGACGTCTTCCTGGCCCGCATCCTGGTCGACCTGGCCGTGCGGCACGGAAGACCCCACCGTGCGGGCGTCGACATCGGTCTGCCCGTCACCCAGGCCGAGCTGGGGGAACTGGTCGGGATCAGGGAACGCACGGTGCAGAAGGCGATGCACGACCTGTCCGCCCGAGGTCTCGTCCTGCAGCGCCATCGCGGCGTGGTCGTCCGCGACATGGCGGGCCTCACTGAGTTCGCCGGCCTGAGCCCTGGCCGGCCCGCGCCTCCGGCCGTCCGGCTGGAAGCCGCGCCGACGCGGGTTCCGGATCCGTCGCCGCCGGGTGGCGCCGGTCAGCCGTAGAGACCTCCGAGCGCCAGCCACAGCAGGGTGGCGGCGAGCATGAGCGCCGTCCACGCCAGTGCCCGCCCCACCCTGCGGTGCTTGTCGCGGCTCAGCTCGGCGAGCCTGCCCGCCAGCAGCCAGGCCTCCCGTTCCTGCTGCGTCGCGTCCGCCCGCGGCGACGGCCCGGGCTCGCCGCCCGCCAGGCCGAACCTGTTCGGGCCCGCCGGCCCGCCGAGCCTGGGCCGCAGTCCCTGAACGAGGTGGTAACCCGCGACGAAGAACCCCGCCGCGTAGAGCGCGAGAAGGGCCACGGCGACGACGCCGAGCAGCGCCGGCCTGCCGGGTGCCCGGAGAGTGGCGAGCACTCCGATCTGCGTGGCCGCCACCGCCGCCGCGCCGAGATGCACGGTGGTCACCGTGGCCACCTTGGAATCGGCGTGCTGCACGTAGCCCTGGAAGGCGCCGACAGCCGTCAGCGCCACCTGGAGCGCCTCGTTCGGCGTGAGCCGGTTCCTGCGCCCGTACATCGGCATCCCCTCCGTCGTTTCTCCCATTGAAGGGCCGGCGAGGAGGCGTACGGCCGCATCGATGCGGCTTCTCGCGAAACTCCGGCGGACGGCCGGGCCCGCGTGCTCAGCCGTGCCCGCGTGCTCAGCCCTCGCGAGGAACGACGTGGCCGAAGCGGAACAGATTCGCCGGGTCGTAGACGTCCCGCAGCTTCGCCAGCCGCCGCAGCGTCTCCGCGGGCCAGGCCCGGGAGAGCTCCTCGGGCGCCAGCGCGCCGCCGTGGAAGTTGATCTGCGTGCCGCCGGTGGCCCAGGGCGCGGCGGCCTCGGTCACCGCCCGTACGGCGGCGGGGACGGCGGTCTCCATCAGCTCGGGCACCGGCGCGCCGATGGCCAGCAGCGAGAAGGCGGCGTCGCGCCCGCCCACGGCGTTCGGCTCCCTGGGCTCACGGGCGAGCGCCCCGCCGAGCTGGCGGATCTCGACGACGGCGAGCGGCGCGGGCACGGCCGGCCCGGCCGCCGCCAGCAGCGCCTCCACGGTCTCCGCGGTCAGCTCCCGCAGGAGCACCCCCCGCTCCGCGACCGGCATCGGCCCGGCCGGGTCCTGGTGGATGGAGTCGATCGCCGCGTACGGCAGGGGGCCGACGGCCTGGAGCACGGGCTCGGCCACGGCCCGCATGGGCGCGATCAGGTCCTCGGCCTCCTGCCCCTCCCCCACGTGCGCGACCCGCAGGTGGACGACGAACCTGCCGCTGAGCTGCGGCGGCAGCTCGGGCAGCGGGGGCAGGCGCAGCAGCGCGACCGAGGTCGTGGTGGCCTCGGGCAGCGTGCCGGCCCAGGTGCGGTAGGCGTGCAGGACCCGCCCGGCGTCCTCGGCGGCGTAGAACAGGCCGCCGCCGTAGAGGTGGGTGAGCGGCAGCAGGTCCACGGTGATCGAGGTGACGACGCCGAATCCGGCCTTGCCGCCGCGCAGCGCCCAGAAGAGGTCGGGCTCGCTCCCGGGGCCGGCGGTGCGGACGACGCCGTCGCCGGTCACGACGGTGATCTCCCGCACGTGGTCGGCGGCGAAGCCGAAAGTCCGCGCGATCGGCCCGATGCCGCCGCCGAGCGTGAAGCCCACCACGCCGACGCCGGTCGCCGAGCCGCACAGCGGGGCCAGCCCGTACGGCGCGGCGGCGGCGATCACCTCGCCCCAGGTGCAGCCCGCCGCGATCACGGCGGTGCGGGCGGAGGCGTCCACCACGATCTCCCGCATGGCGCGGGTGCTGATCAGCAGCGCGCCGTCAGCCGCCTGCACGGCTCCGTGGCCGGTCGACTGGACCGCCACCGGCAGTCCGTGCGCGGCGGCGAGCCGTACGGCCGCGGCCACGTCGGCGGCGCCCTCCGCCGCCACGATCACCGCGGGCCGGTGCCGCACGGCGAGGTTGAACCCCGCGGCCTCCTCGGCGTACCCGTCCTGCCCCGGGACCAGGACCCGCCCGGTGACCTGCCCGCGGAGCGCGTCCTCGATGGTGCTGTACATGTCCGTCCTCGATGTCGCTGTGGTTGACGGTCACAGTTGTCGCAGCCACCGCTTGGGATGTTCTTGCGCCGCCCGCGCCGCCGGGCGGCGGGACGGACCAAGCGAACTCCTAGAGACGTCCAAGAGACCCCGCGCACGCTGGGGCGATGTCGTCGCCAACGAACGAGCGGCCGCCGCGTCCCCACGAGCCGTACGCCGGCGAGCCGTACGCCGACGAGCCGGAGGGCCGTCCGCCGCCCAGCACGCTGCTGCTGCGCGAGGTGGCCGCGCACGCGGGCGCGCCGGGCGCCGAGATCCTCGGCCCGGCGCTGCCGCTCGCCCTGCGGGAGGTCCCGCCCGCCCGCTGCCGCCTCTACGTGCTGGCCGAC
>QFZU02000254.1 GCA_003260025.2 Microbispora triticiradicis
CTGGTGGCGGGCCTCGCCTTCGACCTCCTGCCCGCGACCTGGGCCGGGGTCGCGGGCGGGCTCGCCCTGCTCGCCCTGACCGCCGCCGCGGCCGGCCGGCTGGCCCGCTCACCGGCGTGGACCTGCCGCCACGTCGCTGCGCTCGCCGCCGGAGCCATGACCGCGCGCACGGTCGTCGGGTTCTTCGTGGTGCCGCTGGGTAATGTCGCGCCGGTCGCGAAGTACGCGCACAACGTCGCCTTCCTCACCGGCGCGGTGCTGCTCGGCGTGCTCGCGACGCGGCGGCGCGGCACCGTGGACCCCGGTGTGGACCCCGGTGTGGACCCGGGTGTGGGCCCGGGCCGGTGAGCCCGGCGTGCCGTCCCTCCGTATTAAACGAGGGACTAACGGTGATCGCTAGGAAGGAATGGGCGGGTATCGGGTCGGGTGCGGCTTCAGCGGCGTGCGGGGAACCGCACCGGCCAAGCCCTCGTCTGTCTTGCCGAGCACCTGCGAGAACGCGGGGAATCACTCGCGCAGCAGGCTGCGTAGCCGTCAGTAGTTGAGTACGGTCCCACACCGCGTCTTGCCGGGCACGGGCCAGGACACGGATCGCCTGGGCCTGCTCGGAGTCGTCGGGAAGCTGCCGGTGCGCGGCGTCCGTGCGCAGGCAGGCCACCAGCAGCCCGCGTGAGTTCGATGGCGACCGGGATCGGATCGTCAGCGGTGTCGCCATGCCGGGCCAGCACTTACGGTCATTTCGTGACCACCCCCGCCTGGCAGCAGATCGAGCCGGAACGCTACGACGACTTCTGGGCGCCCTTCGACGCCCGGTTCAGCTTCCGGCCCGGCTACGAGCAGAACGACCAAGCCGCGATCAGGGAGCCGATCCCGTCGGTGACCGTCGACCTGGCCCCCGTCTTCGCCGGCGAGCCGGCCCAGTTCGCCGCCGCCGAACACGCCGTCAACGCGCTCGGTCTGCTCGCCATGACCCGTGCCTTCCCCACCGCACAACGGCTCCTCGTGCTCGACTGGCAGCACCCCAGCTGGTGGTTCTGGCCCCACCGCCAGGCCCTCGACCCCGAACCACACTGGCCGGTGGAGATCTTCCCCAACGGGGACTACTACGTCTTCCTGTCCGAGGACATGACCACCGGCACCTTCGGCCACCCGTGGGAACAGACCCTGTGCATCTTCGGCGACCCGCTGGTCAACGCGTTGGCGCCGCTTCTGACCTCATGGCTGCCGACCAAACGTGCGAAACCATGACCCCTCCTTCATCCCTCGGCGCGGACGACCTCGCCGGGGTCCTTGTCGTCGCGCAGGCCCCGCCAGGAGGGGTGGCGCAGCCGTCCCTCGCCGGTCCACTCGGCGAACTGCACCTCGCCGACCAGCACCGGCTCCACCCAGCCACAACCTCTGGCCTCCTCGCGGGTGATGCCGGAGAACGGGGGCGTGTCCCGCCGCAGCGGAGCGAGGCGCTCGCCGAGCCGCCGCAGCGCCTCGTCGGTGAAGCCGGTGCCGACGCTGCCGGCGTACCGGAGCAGGCCGCCGTCGTTCACGCCCACGAGCAGCGAGCCGATCGTGTCGGCGCGGCGCCCCTCCCCAGGCCGCCAGCCGCCGACCACGACCTCCTGGGTGCGGACGTTCTTGACCTTCACCCAGTCGGGGGAGCGGCGGCCGGGCAGGTAGGCGGAGACGAGCCGTTTGGCGACGACGCCCTCCAGCCCCAGGCGGCGGGAGTCGGCCAGCGCGTGCTCCCCGCCGCCGGAGTAGTAGGGCGGGATGGCCCAGTGGCGCCCGGCGCGCACAAGGTCCTCCAGGACGCGCCGCCGTTCCGTGTAGGCCGCTCTGGTCATGGTGCCCGCGCCGACGTGCAGCACGTCGAACAGCAGGTACGTCACGGGCGTGGTGACCACCAGATGCCTGACCTTGAGCGGGTCGCGCTGGTGCATGCGCGGCTGGAGCGCCTCGAACGAGGGCCTGCCCCGTTCGTCGAAGGCGACGATCTCCCCGTCGAGCACGGTCGCCCGCCCGCCGGTCGCGCCGGCCAGCCCGGCGATCTCGGGATAGGCGGGGGTGATGTCCCTGCCGTTGCGGGAGACGAGCCGGAGCGTCCCGTCCTCGACGTACCCGAGCGCGCGGACCCCGTCCCACTTCATCTCGTGCGCGTAGTCGCCCTGCGGCTCGGGCAGCGGCCCGAGCCGGGCCATCATCGGCGCGTACGCCGGAAGGGCGGCCATGCCCCGCTGGTACCCCGGCCGGTCTCCGGATACCCCCTTGACCTGCACTGACCTGCGGCCGGTAGGCCAGGACGCCGTCGCCTGCGCGCACCGCCATCCTCCGAACGGGTGATGCGGGGCGACGTACCGGGTGATGCCGCGTGATCGGCGCCGCCCCGAACCTTGAGGCATGGAAGCCATCGAGGTGACAGACCTACGCAAGTCCTACGGGGACACCCGCGCCGTGGACGGGGTGACGTTCACGGTCCGGGCCGGTGAGACGTTCGGGATCATCGGCCACAACGGCGCCGGAAAGACCACGACCGTCGAGTGCCTGATCGGGCTCAGGCGAGCCGACGCGGGCACGGTCCGGGTGCTCGGCGAGGATCCGGCACGCAGGCGGCGGGCCCTGGCTCACCGCCTCGGCGTGCAACTGCAGGACAGCTCCCTGCCGGAGCGGATCAAGGTGGCCGAGGCGTTGCGCATGTTCGGCGCCTTCTACCGGGACGCGTCCGACTGGCGGCGGGTGATGGAGCGCTGGGGCCTGCGGCCGCTGGCGAGGAAGGCGTTCGGCGACCTGTCGGGCGGTCAGCGACAAAGGCTGATGCTCGCGCTGGCCCTGGTCGGCAACCCGGAGATGGTCGTGCTCGACGAGCTGACCACGGGTCTCGACCCGATCGCGCGCCGCGAGACCTGGCGGCTGATCGGCGACCTGAAGGCGGCGGGCACCACGGTGGTGCTGGTCAGCCACTACTTCGACGAGATCGAGGCGCTCTGCGACAGGGTCGCCGTCCTCGCCCGCGGCCGGGTGGCGGCGACGGGCACCACGGGCGAGCTCGTCGCCCGGACCGGAACCGCCTCGCTGGAAGAGGCCTACCTCGCCCTGGAGGGAGCGGACCGATGAAGGCGTTCACGGCTCTGACGGCCGCCGAGCTCAGGCTGCTGTCGCGCGACCCAGCCTCGTTGTTCTTCATGGTGGCCTTCCCTCTCATGCTGCTGGTGCTCAAACGCGGCGACGGCGGCGCGGTCCCCGGCTACCTCGCGATGATCGCCGCCATCGGCGGGATGGGCGCGCTGCCGGGCCTGCTGGCCTCGTACCGCGAGCGCAAGGTGCTCAAGCGGCTGGCCACCACGCCGATCTCCCCGATCCTGTTGCTCGGCGCCCAGCTGGTGTCACAGGTCGCCGCGGGCTTGGCGGGATCCGCGCTGCTGGTGGTCGTGACGGTCGCGGTGTTCGGCGCGCGGGCGCCCGGCGACGTCCTCATGCTGACCGCGGCCTTCCTGCTCTGCTCGGTGATGGCCTGCGCACTGGGCTTCGTGATCGCCGCGGTCGTGCGCAACACCAGAGGCGCGAGCCTGATCGGCATGCTGGTCATGTTCCCCATGATCTTCCTGTCCGGCGCGGCCGTGCCCAGGAAGGCCCTGCCCGGCTCGCTGCGTCAGATCGGCGACTTCCTGCCCCTGACCCCGGCCGTGGAGGCCCTGGGGGGCGCCTGGTCCGGCACCGCCGTGCCCTTCCCCCTGCTGATCCTGGCCGGGATAATCGTGGCGGCCACGGCCACCGGCGCCGCGCTGTTCCGATGGGAGTGAGGACGTGAACGTCTGGGAGGCGCGCTGGTCGCGCGCCTTCCACGTGCTGTACTACGCCTGCCTGGCGCTCGGGCTGATCCTCTCGTACGGGGACGGCACGGGCGAGGGCACCGGCCCCGGCCCGCTCACGCTGGGAATCGTCGCGCTCATGGCCGGCTGGCACGGCTTCTTCGTCGTACGGCGGCCGCGGCTGCTCGGGCGGCTGAACCCCATGGCGTTCCACCTGGCGGTCGTCTGCGCGCTCTACCTCGCGCTGGTGTCGCGGGACCGGTCCTTCGACGTCGTCGTCTTCGGGCTGATGCCCCAGCCGTATCTGATGCTGGCGAGTCCCTGGTCCTACGTGGGCGCGGTGGCGACGGTCCTCAGCACGTTCGCCGCCAGAGGTTATCTGGACGAGCCCGGCGTCCTGTGGCGGCTCGTCGGCAGTTCCGGCCTCGTCGTGGCGATCGGGCTGTTCGTGGACTACGTGTCCCGGCAGAGCGCGCAGAACCGGACGGTCGGGGTGCTGGAGGAGCGGGCGAGACTGGCCAGGGAGATCCACGACACCCTCGCCCAGGGGCTGAGCGGCATCGTCACCCAGCTGGAGGCGGCCGAGCAGGCGATGCCCGACCTGGGCGCCGTGCGGAAGAGGATCGCGCTGGCCAAGGAGCTGGCGCGCGACAACCTGCAGGAGGCGCGGCGCTCGGTCGACGCGCTGCGGCCGGGCCCTCTCGCCGGCGCGGGTCCCGAGGCGGCGCTCGCGGAGGTGGCCGCGCGGTGGTCGCGGACGTCGGGGGTGGCGGCTGCCGTGTCGGTGGAGGGGACCCCCCGGCCGCTGCCCGGCGAGGTGCAGACGACGCTGCTGCGGGCGGCGCAGGAAGGGCTGTCGAACGCGGCCAGGCACGCCCGGGCGGGCAGGGTCGCGATCACGCTGACCTACATGGACGACGAGGTGACGCTGGACGTGTTCGACGACGGTGTGGGTTTCGACCCGGACGCGCCCGGCGCGGGGTACGGGCTGGCGGCCATGCGGGAGCGGGCCGGCGGCGTCGGGGGAACGCTGACCGTGGAGTCCGCTCCGGGAGAGGGGACGGCACTGTGCCTGCGGATCCCCTCAAACTGATGATCGTCGATGACCATCCCGTGGTGCGCGACGGACTTCGCGGCATGTTCGACCACGTGGCGGACATCGAGGTGGTGGCGGAGGCGTCCGACGGGTTCGAGGCGCTGGCCATGGCCAGGAGGGCGCGGCCGCACGTGGTGCTGATGGACCTTCGCATGCCCGGCCTGGACGGCGTCGGGGCGATCCGGCGGCTCCGGGCGGACCACCCGGAGATCAAGGTGGTCGTGCTGACCACGTACGACACGGACGCGGACGTGGCGCGGGCCATGGCCGCCGGGGTGGCGGGCTACCTGCTGAAGGACGCGCCACGCGAGGAGCTGCACAGGGCGGTCCGTACGGCCGCCGCCGGCGGCGCGGTCCTGGCGCCGTCGGTCGCGTCCGCTCTGCTGAGCAGGCCCGGGGCCCAGGAGCCGAGCCCGCGCGAGCTGGAGGTGCTGCGCCTGGTGGCGCGCGGCTCGGCGAACAAGGAGATCGCCAGGACCCTGCTGATCAGCGAGACGACGGTGAAGACGCATCTCAAGCACGTCTTCGCCAAGCTCGGTGTCGAGAGCAGGGCCGCCGCCGTCGTCGTGGCCATGGAGCGAGGGCTCATCTAAGGGAGGATCTCCAGGCGGACGTCGAGGCCCTCGTACAGGTAGGGGGACGGGGTGATGATCCGCCAGTCGCGGCGGGTGGCGTGGACGACGGCGTGGGCGGCCACGAGCACGTCGGTCAGGCGCGCGTCGGCCGCCGCGGGCCGGTGCCGGCGCAGGCTCGCCCTGATCGCCTGCGCGTACGGCCCGCCCTCGACGGCGTCGTCGGGCGACAGCGCGCCGGTGACGACCATCGACATGCGCAGGAAGCGTTCGAGGCGGGGCTGGATCGGGCCCAGCGAGAGGACCTGGACGGCGAGCGCGGGCACGAGGAGGGTGACGCCGTGCGCCGAGGACTGCCGCACGACCGCTCTCCCGTACATGCTCTTGCCCTCGATCAGGTGGACGACGGCGTCGAGGTCCAGCACGTGGCCGGACAGGACGCCGGCCGGTGGGACGGGGTCGGTCACGCGGCGTCCGCCTTGGCGTCCCCGCCCATGAGGCGGGCCGCGCGGGCGCTGTCGTCGTCGGTGATCCCGTCCTGCCAGCCCGGCCCCCATAAATCGGCCATGATGGCCAGGTCGCCCTGGACGCGCCGCCGCTCGCGCAGCGCCGCGGCGATGTAGGCCGAGGCGTTGCCGGACGCCTGCGCCTCGTCGGCCAGTTCGTCCGGCAAAGAGATCGTAATCTTCTTGGTCATACTCGGAAGGTTACTCAGTCATACCGTCGATGGTCCACCGGTTCACGGGAAGAGCGGCAGCCGATTCCCGGACGGCGGCCGCTCCGCGGGTACAGCCACAGTGGGGAGGACGGATGCGGCTGGCGGGAGCACGGGTGCTGGTCACGGGCGCGTCGTCGGGCATCGGCACGGCGATCGCGCTCGAACTGTGGGCCCGCCGCGCCCGCCTGGTGCTGTCCGGGCGCGACCGGGAGGCGCTCGCAGCCGTCGCCGCCCGGACCGGCGGCGAGGTCGTCCCCGCCGACCTCGCCCACGACCGTGCCGGAAACGAGGACGGGGCCGGGAACCCGGCCGAGGACCTGGCCGCACGCGCCGGGCCGGTGGACGTGCTGGTCGCCAACGCGGGCGAGGGCTGGAGCGGGCCGCTGACGCGGATGCCCGGCGCCACGGCGGAACGCCTGATCGCGGTCAACCTGACGGCCCACGTGCAGCTCACCCGGCTGCTGCTGCCCGCGATGGCCGAGCGCGGCCGCGGGCACCTCGTCTACGTCGCCTCGATCGCGGGGGTGGTGGGGGTCCCCGGGGAGGCGGTCTACGCCGCGACCAAGGCGGGCCTGCTGGCCTTCGCCGAGAGCCTGCGGTACGAGCTGCCCGGGATCGGGGTGACCACCGTGGTGCCCGGGGTGGTCGACACGCCGTTCTTCGCCCGGCGCGGCACGCCGTACGCGCGCCGTAGGCCCGCGCCTGTGCCGCCGGAGCGGGTGGCGCGGGCCGTCGCGGTCGCCGTCGAGCGCGGCCGCGCCGAGGTGTACGTGCCGGCCTGGCTGCGGCTGCCC
>QFZU02000255.1 GCA_003260025.2 Microbispora triticiradicis
GTGCCCGGACCGGCGGACGCGGCGCGGCGGGGCCGGGAGACGCGGGGGGTGCGGGAGGCGCGGCGGGCCTGCGCCGGCGGACCCGGCGCGCGATCTCCCGTCCGGCCAGCCACAGCACCGCGCCCACGGCGAGCCAGGGCAGCAGCACGCCCACCACGGTCAGCGTCACCCCGGTCGCCGAGGACAGGGCGTCCCACCCGGCCCGCAGCCCGGCGAGGAAGCCTGGCGCGTCCTCGGTCTTCTTCGGCTGCGGGGAGGGGGAGGCGCCCGGCTGCGGGAACAGGGTGAGCGTCAGCGTGCCCATGCCGGTCTGCCCCTCCAGGGCCTTCTGCCTGGCCTGCAGCGACTCCAGTTCGGCCTCGCGGCTGGAGATCTCCCGTTCGATCTCCATGATCTCGCCGATCTTGTCGGCCTTCGACAGCAGCGTGCGGAACTGGCCGAGCGCGGCCTCGGCCGACTTCACCCGGCTGGCGACGTCGGCGACCTCCTCGGTGACGTCCTCGGTGTTCTGCCGCATCGACTTGCGGACGCCGAGGTCGCGTCCGAGCTGGGCCAGCACGCCGGAGTAGCGGTCCGGGGGCACCTTGAACACGATCACCCACTGACCGCCGCCCGGGGAGTGCTCGTCGCCCGCGTAGAAGTCGCTGCGTTCCTGGGCGACGTACCCGCCCGCGCCGCTGACGACTTCCTTGGCGCGGTCGGCCGCCGCCGTGACGTCCTTGGCCTCGACGATGAGCTCCGACGTGTAGACGATGGCGCGGTCGGCCTGGCCGAGCTTGACGTCGTCCTGCTTCCCGCTCCCGCCGCCGGACGCGGCCTTCGAGTCCTGTGCCGAGCCTCCCGCGGAGCCGGCCGCCGAGCCCCCCGCCGATCCCTCTCCGGGAGCCTGCTCCTGCATGGCGGGCACGGGCGCGGCGGCGTCGCTCGCCGCCTGGCCGCTCGACGAGTCGTCGCCGCCCCCACACCCCGTCAACAGAAAGGCGACGGCCGCCAGGGCCGCCGCACCGTACCGGATTCGACTCATGTCAGTTACATCGGTTCACCCGCACGGACAGTTCGACGCCGGCGATCACGATGGCATCACAATGCCTCTGGCAATCGCCGGCGTCTCGCCGCTGGGGGGTGAAGACCCGTGGGCCCCGGCCGGGCCGGGCCGGAGCCCACGGGGGTCGTGCCGGCTGAGTACTCGCCGAGTACTAGCCGAGCTGCCGGATCAGGTCCGCGGCGTCCCGGACGAGGACGTCGCTGACGGCCGGGTCGGTCACCTTCTTGCTCTCTCCGGCGAACTCGATGAACTTCTCCAGCCTGCCGACGGCCTTGTGGTTGCGGCCCTTGCCGACCACCTGCTCCTCGGCCTTGTCGAGCTCCTTGAGCAGGGACTCACTCTTGATCTTGCCCGCCGCCTTGAAGGTCCCCAGCAGCGCGCGCACGTCGGCGAACGAGGTGGTGACCTGGAAGGTGACGGTCTTCTCGGTGGTGAAGCCGGCCTTGTCGCGGGCGGTGACGGTCAGCGTGTTGTCGCCGAGCGGCAGCGTCCACAGCGGGATCGCCGCCCCGGACTCGACCGTACGGTCGCCGATCTTGGCGGTGACGCTCGCCACGCCGGAGGCCGCGTCGGTGGCCGAGAAGACCGGCGTGATCGAGGCCGAGTCGCCGTACGCCTTGCTCTCGACGCCGCTCACGTCCACGGCGGGGGCGGTCTTGTCGATCTTCACCGTGACGGTGCCGATCTGCGAGACGTTGCCGCCGCTGTCGGTCGCGCGGTAGCGGACCTCGGTGGTGCCCTCGGTGCTCAGCGTCACCGCGTTGTTGGCGTTCAGCCAGGTGGTGCCGCCGTTGACCGAGTACTGCCGGCTCGCGACCGTGCCGTTGTCGGTCGCGGTGACCGTCAGCGTCACGTTGCCCTTGTACCAGCCGTTCTCACCGGTCGGCTGGGCCGGGTTGAGGGTGGCGGTCACGGTCGGCGGGGTCTTGTCGGCGACGCCGTCGCCCACGAAGGTGAACGCGTCCACGTCCACGCCGCCGGTGGAGGTGACGTAGAGCCTGCCGCTGCCCGTGGGGGCGTTCTTCAGGTCGGTGGTCACCGTCTGCCAGCCGGCCCCGGCCGGGATCGCGACGGTCGCGAAGGGCTCCGCGGTCGGCGAGTTCCAGCGCAGGGACAGGGTGCCCGCGCCGGTCGCCTGGGTCTTCACCGAGGTGATGCCGGCGAAGTTCACCGGGTCGTAGCCGATGTAGTCGCCCGCGTCGAGCGAGGTGACCTTGTTGAGGCCGGACGCCGTCGAGTCCGGGGTCTTGGTGACGCCCTTGCTGTCGTCCCCGTGCTCGGCCTGCATGAGCTTGGGGTTGAGGATCAGGGTCGTGTCGCTGGAGGCGCCAGGGATGCCGTTGGCGCCGTTGTCGCGGTAGCTGACCACGACCACGCCGAAGATGTTCTCGGTCACGCCGTGCTCGGGAGCGTCCGCAGGGGTCGCCCAGGTGATGGTGCAGCCCGTGCCGGTCGTGATCGGGTGGGCGTGCGTGTCGTGACCGAGGCCGAAGGTCCACGCGACCCGGCTGCAGGTCGGGTTGTCGCCGTCCTCCTGGTCGGTCACCTTGACCTTGAACGGAACCGCGTTGCCCCAGTCGATGAAGCCGCCGTCACCGGGGGTCTCGATGGAGACCTTGGGTGCGGTGTTGCCGACGGTGATCTCGAGGGTGGCGAGACCGAACCGGCCGCCCGCGTCGGTGACCCGCAGCCGGGCGGTGTACTGCCCGAGCTTGTCGTAGGTGTGGGTCGCCGTCACGCCCTTCGCGTCGAACGTGCCGTCGCCGTCGAAGTCCCACTCGTAGGTCAGGTCGCCGGCCTCGGAGTCGGAGGACTTGGCGCCGCTGAACTCGACGGTGAGCGGCGCGTTGCTGCCCGACGTCTTGTCCGTGGTGATCTTCGCCTGCGGGGCCTTGTTGCCGGGCGAGTAGTCGATGCGGTAGAGGCCCGAGTCGGGGTTGGCGCGGAAGAAGCCGTCGCCGTACTCCAGCACGTACAGCGCCCCGTCGGGACCGAACTCGAGGTCCATCGGGTTGTCCGTGATGGGCATCGCCATCTTGGTCAGCTCGGCGTTGGGCAGGACCTGCTCGATCTTGGTGACCGGCCCGTCGGAGCCCGAGACCGTGAACGCCGCGAGGTAGTCCTGCGAGAACTCGCCGAAGAAGAACTTGTTGTCCCAGTACGCGGGGAACTTCGTCGCCGACTTGTTGTCCGCGTCGAAGTGGTAGACCGGGCCGCCCATGGGGGCCTGGCCGTTCTGCACCGGGTCGAACTCGGTGAGCCCGGACCACTCCGCCGGCTGGTCGCTCGCGCGGTCGCCGTAGTACAGGTCGGCCGGGGTGGCCGGGGGCAGCTTCGCCAGGCCGGTGTTCCAGACGGAGTCGTTGGTCGCGCCGCCCGCGCAGTCGAAGAACTCACGCGGCTTGGAATTCGCGTAGTCCCAGTGGTTGTAGTTGAAGTTGTTGCCGGTGCAGTACGGCCAGCCGCCGTTCATCGGCTTGTTCAGCGGGGTGACGTTCCACTCGACGAGACCCATCGGGCCGCGCTGGGGGTCGGCGGCGCCGGCGTCCGGCCCGTAGTCGCCCCAGGAGAGCGTCCCGGTCTTCGAGTCGACGTCGATGCGGAACGGGTTCCGCACGCCCATCACGAAGATCTCGGGCCGGGTCTTGGCCGTGCCCTTCGGGAAGAGGTTGCCGTCGGGGACCGTGTAGGAGCCGTCCGCCCCCACCTTGATCCGCAGGATCTTGCCGCGCAGGTCGTTGGTGCTGCCCGCGCCGCGGCGGTCGTCGAAGCCCGGGTTCATGCCGGGGGCGTCGTTGTTGGGCGCCATGCCGTTGGCGCCGGGGGTGCTGGCCGGGGTGTTGTCACCGGTGGCCAGGTAGAGGTTGCCGTCGTCGTCCCAGTCGAAGTCGCCGGCGACGTGGCAGCACTGCCCGCGGTTGGTCTCGACCTTGATGATGACCTGCTCGGTGGACAGGTCGAGCTTGTCGCCGTCCCACTTGAACCGGGAGACCTGGTTGTAGCCCTTCCACTGGTCCCAGTAGGACACGTCGGCGCCGGCGGGCAGGGAGTTGGGCGCCGATCCGGCCGGGGTCTCCGCCGGGTACGGCCCGGTCATTTTCCTCGGCGCGTAGTAGACGTAGACCCACTTGTTGTTCGCGAAGTCCGGGTCCAGGCCGATGGTCTGCAGGCCGTCCTCGGAGTTGTTGTAGACGTCGAACTTGTTGATGATCTTCGTCACGCCGCTGGCGGGGTCGGTCAGCCTGAGGTCGCCGTTGCGCGCGGTGTGCAGGACGCGGCCGTCCGGCATGACCGCCATGTCGATCGGCTCGCCGACGTCCTTGGTGAGAGTGACCTTCTCGTAGTTCTGCCAGTTCAGGGCCGGTTCGTCGGCCGCCTGTGCGGGTGCGGCGGTGAACGCCGCGAACGGGAGTGTCAGTGCCGCGGCGAGCCCGCCGAGCACGATGCGAGTACGCTTCAAGTCTGCTGCGCCTCTTCTCTTCCTGGGGGGTGGCAAGGCAACGGCGGGCCGCCACGAGTGCCGCTGCAAAGGAACACGTGGCGGTCCGCCGATTCTCGGCGGCTGATGAAGATCGTCAGCCGCGAAGCTTGGAGATGTTGTTGTAGCTGAGCGCGGCGTACTGCAGCGACTGACCCGGGTTGGCGGTGCCGCCGGGCGCGTTGTCCTGCTCGTACATTGGGTTGTGGTAGCCCTTGGCGCCCATCTCCGAGAAGAAGGACTTGTAGTCGATGTCGCCGGTGCCGAACGGAACCATGTCGTAGCCGTTGGCGGTACCGGTGTTGATCTTGCCGTCCTTGGCGTGGAACAGCGGGAACCGCATGGTCTGGGCCTGCACGACGCCGAGCGGGTTGAAGATCTGCGTCTGCGCCGAGCCGTCGGGCGCGGTGTAGGTCTTGTGCTTGTACTGCGCGACGTGGGCCCAGAAGATGTCCATCTCCAGCCACACGTGCTTCGGGTCGGTGTTCTGGAGGAAGTACTCCAGGCGGCGGATGCCGGAGGAGCGGGTGGGCCGGCCCTGCGCGTCGAGCGGTCCGCTGTCGAGCAGGAAGCTGTAGGCCACGTCGTGGTTGTGGGTGTACAGCTTGAGGCCCGCCTCGGTGGCGATCTGGCCGAGAGCGTTCCACTTCTCGGCGGCCACGTCCCAGTCGGCCTTGTAGGCGCTGCTCGTCGGGTCGTTGCCGGTGCCGACGTGCTTCATGCCGAGGATGTTGGCGATCTCCAGGTGGAGCTTGAAGCGGTCCAGGTCGGCCTGGTTCAGCGGCCAGGAGCCGGGGATGAAGCCGTGGTTGCCCTGGGCGACCAGGCCGCTGTCGTCCAGCCAGCCGCGCAGCAGGCGGGCGCCCTCGACGCTCTCCAGGCTGGCGCCGCCCTCGGCGTTGCGGTGCTGGGCGTAGCCGGCGAACTCCACCTGCGCGTAGCCGATCCGGCCGAGCTCCTGCAGAACGGCCCGGAAGCCGGACGGGAGGTTGCTCGACAGCGGGTCGCGGCTGATCGCGTCCCGGACCGTGTAGAGGATGATGCCGCGCCGCGGCGGCGGGACCAGGATGCCGTTGGCGGCGCGGGCGACCGACTTCATCGGGCCGGCCGCGGTGACCGCGGCGACGGCCGCCATGCCGGTCGTGGCCGCGAGGAACTGGCGTCGGTTGAGCCCCAGCTTGCGTCCGAGGTTTCCGGCCGTCTCCATCTCTTCTTCGTACGCACTCATCTGTCTTACTAACTCCATCTGCGTGGAAGCACCTGGTTCCTCGGGTGGGTCCTCGGGGGGTCAGGTGTGTGCGGAGCACTTGACGAGCAAGTTACGCCTCTTTCACCGAGCGTGGAAGAAGTTTCGTCATGATCTTTTGAACTTTCTACCGTCAGAGGACAAAGTTCCCCACAGAGGGGTGGAGCGACCAGGGATTTCGCGTGGGAGGCGAGGGGCGGAAGGGGTGGTGGACGATCTTGCGCTCACCGCTTCATCGCAGGTAGATGAACTTTGTGTAGCAAGCCGGAAACTTTTGCTTGTGCGTGGCAAAAGGTCCCACTTAGTATCCGAATGTTCCGGGGTCATCCTTCATACCCGAGTTGACGGGAGAGTTACAGTGCCCATCGGTGTCTGGCTGGTCGGCGCCCGGGGGTCCGTCGCGACCACGGCAGTGGTCGGAGCGGCGGCGGTACGGGCGGGAGCCGCCCTGCCCACGGGTTGCGTCATCGAGGCCGCCGGCTTCCCCGGCGACTTCCCGCCCCTGGCCGACCTGGTGTTCGGCGGCCACGACGTGGTCGGTACGCCGCTGCGCAAGAGGGCCGAACTGCTCGCCCAGGCGGGCGTGCTTCCTCCCGCCCTGACGACTCTCCTCTCGGCGGACATCGACGCCGCCGAGGCCGAGATCCGGCACGGCTACGTCCCCGGCGTGGAGACCCAGGCGGAGGCCGCGCGCCGGCTCGCCGGCGACATCGCGGACTTCCGCGAGCGGCACGGCCTCTCCCGCGTGGTCGTGGTGGACGTGTCCTCGACCGAGCCGCCGGCCGAGGTGCCGTACGCCCGGCTCGCCGACCTGGAGGAGGCGCTGGCGTCCGGGGCGGACGCGCTGCCGCCGAGCTCCCTCTACGCCTACGCGGCCTTCCTGACGGGCAGCGGCTACGTGGCGTTCACGCCCTCCGCCGGACCGACGCCGCCCGCCCTGGACGAGCTGGCGCGGCGCAACGGCGCTCCGTACGCGGGACGCGACGGCAAGACCGGGGAGACGCTGATCAAGAGCGCGCTCGCGCCGATGTTCGCCGGCCGCGCGCTGCGGGTCCGGTCGTGGTCGGGGCTCAACCTGCTCGGCGGCGGCGACGGCGCCACGCTGGCCGACCCCGCCGCCCGGGCGAGCAAGTCGGCGAGCAAGGCGCGCGCCGTCCCCGCGATCGTGGGCGAGGAGGTCGAGGGCCTGACGCACATCGACTACGTCGCCGACCTGGGGGAGTGGAAGACCGCCTGGGACCACATCACGTTCGAGGGGTTCCTCGGCGTCCGGATGACCATGCAGTTCACCTGGCAGGGGTGCGACTCGACGCTGGCCGCCCCGCTCGTCCTCGACCTCGTCCGCCTCGTCGCGCGGGCGCAGGAGGCCGGGCACAGCGGCGTGCTGCCCGAGCTCGGCTACTTCTTCAAGGACCCGCTGGGCGGCGCCGGGCACGACCTGCCCGCCCAGTACGCCCGGCTGGTGGAGTTCGCCCGGTCGCTCGCGGACGAGGCACCGACGGGCGACCGGCCGTGAGGGCCTGGCTGGAGCTGGTCCGCGCGCCCGCCGCGCTGTCCGTCCCCGGTGACACGCTCGCGGGGGCGGCCGCGGCCGGGCGGGCCGCCCGGCCCGGCC
>QFZU02000256.1 GCA_003260025.2 Microbispora triticiradicis
AGCCGGTCGGCGGCGGCGCTGAAGAAGATGCCGGCCCACATCTTCTTGAACACGCCGTTGGCCGGTCCGGCGCCCGAGGCGTCGGGGAAGAGCGCGTCGGCGAGGTCGTACCAGGTGATCTGGGGCACGATCGCGTCGACCCGGCTGTCGTAGGCCGCCGCCATCAGCGCGATCGCCCCGCCGTACGAGCCGCCGGCGATGCCGACGCGCGGGTCGCCGGGGGCGTCGAGACGCACCTCGGGCCGCGCGGCGAGCCAGTCCACCAGCCCCCGCACGTCCTTGACCTCGTAATCCGGGGAGTTGAGCGCGATCTGGCCCGTCGAGCGGCCGAACCCGCGGGCCGACCAGGTCAGCACGGCGTAACCGCGCCCGGCGAGCCGCTCCGCCTGCTCGCGCATGCTGTCCTTGCTGCCGCCGAAGCCGTGGGCGAGCAGCACGGCGGGGGCCCTGCCGCCGGAGGCGGGGGGATAGAAGGTGGCGTCGAGATCGACGCGCTGGTCGCCCGATGGCCCGTCGACGACGGGGATGACGAGATCGCGCCCCTGCGCCGCCGGGCCGGAGGGCCACAGGGCCCACGCCACCCCTCCGGCCACCAGGATGACCAGCGTGACCACGATCGCGAGGGCACGCCGCCCACCCGGAAACGTCATATCGCGATGCTACTTGTCGCACCTGAGAGCGGGCTGAGGAGCCCGCCGCGCCTGTGGACAACCGGCCCGAGACACCGGGCGCGGCCTCCCTCGGCATACGAATCGTGATGATGCATCGGGGTAATCCCTGATTGCGCCTGACCTTGGGGGACGGCATCATTTCGCGCGTGAACGGAACGCCGCTGAAGCAAGTCCCCACGCGCGTGGTCGAGTGGGCCCTTCCCTACTGGACCCGGGGGGAGGCGGGCAGGCAGACCCCGTCCGACCTGTTCCGGGTGCTCTACGCTGGCTGGCTCGCGGCGTTCGTCCTCAAGGTGCTCGGGTCGAGCTGGGACGTGTCGTGGCACTTCAGGTGGCTGCGCGACGACCTGGCCCCGCCGCATCTGCTCAACACCGTCGGCACGGCGATCGCCGTCGCGCTGACCATCGTGCACTGGTACACCGGTTACGGAGTTGACCGCGCGGCCTCCCGCCTGATCGTGTGGGGCACCGGCGTCTTCCTCATCGCCATCCCGCTCGACCTGATCAACCACCGGGTCAACGGCATCGACATCACCGCCTGGAGCCCCTCTCACGCGTTGCTGTTCGTCGGCACCGCGCTGATGCTCGCGGGCGTGATCCGCGGCTGGTACCTCGGTTCGGGCCGCTACGCCGAGATCTCCGGCGGGCGGCGCGCCCTGGTGCTCGGCGGCCTGTTCGCGTTCTTCCTGGAGAACGCGCACTTCCCGGAGCAGCACCAGGAGTACGGCGTGCTGGAGCTGGCCTCGTGGGACCGCGGCCAGCCGTACGCCGAGCCGACGCTGCTGAACTTCGCGGCCGACCAGATGGGCCGCGCCGTGGACCGCGCGATGGTGCTCAAGTTCTCGCTGCCCGTGCCCGACGCCGCCTACTCCGTCTACGCCGGCGTGTTCGGCGTCGCGATCCTGGTCTTCGCCCGGGTCATGACCGGCCGCCGCCTCACCGCCACCACGATCACCGCGGGGTACCTCGCCTACCGCTGCCTGATCTGGCCGCTGCTCGTCGGCGGCGGGTTCCCGCCGTCGGCGATCCCGTTCTTCTTCCTGCTCGCCGGGATCGGCGTCGACCTGGCCTTCCTGGTGCCGATCCGGCTCCTGCGCCCGCTCGCGGGCGGGGCGCTCGCCACCGCCGGCGTGTACGGAGGCCTGATGGCGCAGGACCGCCTGCTGGAGGCCCCGCCGTACGCGCCGGAGGCCTGGCCGTACGCGCTCGCCGGGCTGGTGGTCGTGTGGTACGCCGTCGAGTGGTTCGCCGGGCGCAAGGGACTGACGGCCGCCGACGCGGAGGCCAGAGACGCCCGGGAGAGGGAGGCGGCGGACTCCGGGTCGCCCGCCTCCGCCTCGCCGGTCTGAGAACGCTCAGGCGACGGGCGTCCGGGTCAGCGCGACCGCGACGCCGAACGCGAGACCCATCACCGTGACTTCGAGGGCCGCCCAGGCGGCGAACGCCGTGGGCTCGCGCCGGGCGATCGCCGGCAGCAGCCGCCAGCGGATGTTCGCCCCCAGCAGCGCGATCACGCCGGTGAGCACCGCCTTGGCGATGACCAGCCAGCCGTACCGGGTGGTCACGAGCGACCCGGGCAGGGTCTCGCCGGGCGAGAGCGCGAGCTCGACCAGGCCGTTGAAGAGCCCGGAGAGCCCCACCACGAGCAGGGCGTAGGTCGCCAGCCGGGAGAACCTGGGCAGCGTGGGGGCGAGCAGGTCGCGGTCGCGCGGGAGCAGCACGCCGAGCGCGACCAGGCCGCCCAACCAGGCGCACGCGCCGATGACGTGCAGCTCCATCGACACCATGCTGAGGTCGTGCCAGTACCAGTTCGAGGCGTGCCCGGTCACCGGCAGCGGCAGCAGCCCGAACCCGGCGACGAGCACCCGCAGCTCGGCCGGAACCTTCTCGCCGAAGCGCACCGCGAGCATCCCCACGGCGGCGCTGGCCAGGGCGCACGACGCGCTCACGATCATGCCCTGCCCCGAGCCGATGCCGTCCACGTACGCCGCGACGTCCGGCGCCCCTCCCGGCATGATCTCGGCGGCGCCGAGCACGGCCGACAGCAGAGCCGCCGCGCACCAGACGAGGGAGAAGGCCACGGCCCAGTGCCGCGCCCTGGCGGCGACGGGCTCCGTCCGGTCCGGATCGTCGAAGCCGAGCAGCTTGGGAAGCAGGCTCAGGCCGAGTGCGGCGGTGGCGGCCAGGTCGAGGACGACCCGGACGACCGGCAGGCCGTACTCCACGACCGCGCCCGGCATCGGAATGCCCGGCGCCGCCCCCGGACGGGTGAGCCACGTCGCGGTCACGACGGCGAGGACGGCCGCCACGGTCAGCCCCGCGGCCGGGATCCGGGTCCTGGCGGGCGCGGCCCGGTGGTCCGCCGTGGCGGGCCGCTCCGTGGTCGCGGTCATCCGGCCTCCCCGGCGGCGGAGTGGCCCGGCGCGGCGTTCGCCACGCGGCGGTCGTGCCGGAAGAGGACGAGGGCGGACAGCGCCAGCAGCGCCGCGGTGAAGATCAGCAGCCCCCAGACCCAGCCTCCGCCGCCCTGGCCGCCCGCCGCCGAGGAAAGCCCGGTGCCGGGCTTCGGGTCCACCGTCTCCACGGCGACCACTTCGGTGTTCACGTAGCCGGTCGGCAGGGTGAACCGGAGGGTGCCGGTGACCGGATGGCCGTCGTTCGACACGATGCGGTAGCCGACGGCGTACGACCCGGCGGGGACGGTGAAGGCCTTTCCCGGGGCGGCCGGTGGTCGCACCGCGATCGAGATGTTCCCGCCTTCGACGGTGACGTCGCCGTGCTCGTAGTGCGCGCCGTCCGGCCCGGTGACGGCGATCCGGGCGAAGTCCGCGCGCACCGCCTGGTCGAACGTGAGCGTGACGGTGCGGGGCAGGTCGTCGAGTACGGCGCCGTCCTTGGGGTCGCTGGACACCAGGACGTTGTGCGCGCTCGCGGGCGTCGCGACCAGCGTGACGGCGAGCAGGGCGAGCACGGGCCACACGAGCAGGGCGAGCGCAGGCGACGCCAGGCGGGCGAGCACCCGTGACATGGGCCCAGCGGGCACCCGTGACACGCGGCGACCGGGCGGGGGCGGCACGAGCCGCGCGGGCATCCGCGACACAAGCCGTGCGGGCGAGGACGCGGGCGGGGCGGTTCGTCCAGCCGTACGCCGGCCACCGCGCGGGGCCGGGGCGTCGTGGCACGTCCGGGTGCGTGCGACCTGGTCCACCTGCCTTGCCTTCCTTTTGCCGGGCACCGACCCTGACATGGTCCCACTGATCGCGTGCCCGGAACGCCCCGGGCGGGGCGCGTACGGCCGGGCCGTTGTTGAGCGCGCGCCGGGCGGAGGCCAGCATGGGGGGCACGGTCACCGGCCCCATCGTCACGACCGCGAGAAGGAGAAGCCTCTTGACCCCCCAGCCCTCGTCATGCGAGTCCCAGCGCGACCCGGCCCGGAGCGGAGCGTCGACGCCGCGCTCGTCATGGGTGACGATCATCGTCATCTATCTGGCCGGGGTCGCCGCGGCGACGAGCCTCGGCAAGTTCTCCTCGGTGGGGCCGCAGATGACGGCGCAGCTCGGGCTGTCGCTGTCCCAACTGGGCTGGGTGATCTCGGCGGTGGTCGCGCTCGGAGCGGTCGCCGGGCTGCCGGCCGGTTACCTGGTCCGCCGGTTCGGCGCGGCGAGGTCCCTGGTCGTCGCTCTCGTGCTGATGGTGGCGGCGAGCGCGCTCAGCGCGGCCGCCGGAAACCTCGCCTGGCTGCTGACGTCCCGCGTCGCCGAGAGCGCGGGCTACCTGCTGGTCTCCATCACCTGCCCGGCGTTGATCCTCCGTCTCGCGCACGAGCGGGATCGAGGGGTCGCCCTGTCCATCTGGGCGACGTTCGTCCCGGTGGGCATCGGACTGAGCACCCTCGCGGGAGGCGCCGCCGGCGCCGCCCTCGGCTGGCGCGGCTGGGTCCTGCTGCTCGCCGGGTTGACGCTGGTCATGACGCTGATCGTCCGGGCGCGGCTGCCGTGGACGTCCGCTCCCGAGACGGCGGCCGGGTCCGTGCCCGGCGCGCGGGCGCTGGCGTGGCCCGCTCTGCTCACCGTGGCCTTCTGCCTGATGGTCCTGGTGACCATCCCGGTGATCGTGCTGCTGCCGACGCTGCTGATCGAGCAGCACGGGCGGTCGGCCGCCGTCGCCGGAGCCCTGACCTCGGCGATCTCGCTGGTCGGGGTGCCGGGAGGGCTGGCCGTGGGACTCCTGCTCCGCCGGAGGGTCCCGCTCGGGGTGCTGGCGGCGTCCGGACTGCTGGTCGTGCCGGCCGCCTGGCTCACCTACGACAGCGAAGGGTCGCTGGCCGCCGCGGTGACGGGCGCGGGAGTGATCTCGCTGGAGAACGGGCTGCTCGGCGCCCTCGTCTTCGCCGCCCTCCCGCAGGTGCTGGAGCGGCTCGACCACGCCGACGTGGGCAACGGCCTGGTGACCCAGATGGGCAGCCTCGGATCGCTGCTCGGTCCTCCGCTGTTCGGCCTCGTCGCCGGCGCCTCCGGGTACGGCGCCGCCGTGCCGGTCATCGTGGCGGGCATGGTGGCCTCGGTCGGGATCATGCTGCTGGTGACCCGGCACGTGAGCGGGCGGGCGCGGCGGGCCGCGCCGGAGATCGGCTGAGCCGCGGGCCCGTCAGGCCAGCAGCCAGCCGTACAGCCAGGCGAGGAATGCCATGCCGGTCAGAGCGGGCACGATCTTCGCGGCGCCGGCGGTGAGCCGGAACGCCTCGATCACCGACAGCACGGTGCAGACGATCGCCAGCAGACCGAACCAGGCCAGCGCCGGAGGCACCCCGATCGCCAGCACGACGGGATCGGTGATCGCCGAGAGGCTGAGCGCCGACAGCGCGCCGAGCACGACACCCGCGAGGCCCGCGAGCACGCTCAGCCCGCCGCCGCGGCGGCGCAGGAGGGAGACCAGCCCCACGAGCAGCTGTACGGCGGCCACGAGGAGGAACGCCGCGGGTATCGCGAGCGGAGCGGGCGACCGCAGCATCCGGTACACCGAGGAGGTGAGGAGGAGATCGCCCGGTCGGACTATCGCGTACGGCGCGACGCCGGGGTCGCAGGGCCGGGCGGCCGAGGCCGGGTCGGCCAGGAACGCGGCGATCGTCCGGCGGCCGCACTCGCTCGACAGGAAGACCGCGTGCCCGACGCCGTCGAACTCGGCGAACCGGGCGCCCGGCACCGCCGACACCGCCTCACGGGCGGCCTCCGGCGGCGTGGTCGGGTCGTAACGCCCCCCAAGAGCCAGGATCGGCACCCCGCCTCCGGCCGCCGTCTCCCCGGCCGTTCCGCGCCTGGCGGCCGTGCTCTCGGCCGCCGCGCGTCCTGCGAACGCGTTCCTGGTCGCGTTGCCCCGGGCTCTCGCGGTTCCGGCCGTCGTGCGCCCGGCCGTCCTGCCCTCGGCTGTCGTGCCCCTGGATGCCGCGGCTGTCGCGCTCCTGGCCGCCGTGTGCCCGGTCGTCGTGCCCCGGGTGTCCGCGGTCGCGGAGCGACCGGCGATGGTGGCGTCCGCGCCGACGGCGGTGACCGCCGGGTCGGGGGTCAGGGCGTCGGGTTCGGTGCGGGAGGCCGGGAGCCCCCACGCGCCGCACACCGCGGCGTCGACCACCCCGGTGAACAGCCGCGGGTGCGCGGAGCCGGGGAAGGAGTTGCCCGGCGTCTCGTCCTGGCACTGGACCGCGTAGTACAGGCCCCACTCGTGCGAGGTGAGCCCGTCGCCGGCCTGGTCCACCAGGGGTTGCAGCAGCTCGGTGCGCCCCGCGGCCAGCCCGTCGACGAGAGCCGGCATGACCGGGATCACGTCCGTCTCGTGCAGGGCCTCACCCAGGATCGTGGCCACATCGTCCCCGTTGAGCCACACGGTCAGCCGCTTGCGGGTCAGCGGGTCCCGGGTCTCGTACGCGGCCGGATGGGCGTTGAGCGCGGCCACCATGGTGTCGAACCGGCTGGTGAGCCCCAGCTTCGCCATGGTGGCCATGAGCGAGCCGGGGGACTCGTCGTACCACCGGGCGCGCGGGGGGAGGAGGGAGTCCAGCACGATCCCTCGGCTGCCCTGGGGATCGAGCGCCGCCGCCCGCAGCATCGGGCGGGTCGAGTAGCTGACGCCGAACAGGTACCACCGCCGGTAGCCGAGCGCGGACCGCAGGTCGACGATGTCGGCCGCGATCTCGGCGGTCCGGTAGCCGCGCAGGTCGACGTGCTCGCTCTCCAGACGGGACTGGCACGCCGCCGCCCGCCGTACGACCGCCGCCGTCTCGTCCGCGGCCGGGCCGGGGGTGCGCAGGGTGTCCACGATCCCCTCGACGATCTCCGGGCAGCTCAGGCGTGGTTCGGAGTAGCGCCCCCCGCGCTGCTCCAGCACGATCACGTCGCGGCCGGGAAGCATCTGCGTCAGCAGCCCGGTGAGCTGGAGCGAGGCGGAGCCGGGGCCACCGCTCATGTAGACGACCGGGTCGGCGTCCTGCGCGCCCGCCTGCCCTGTGACCTGCCCTGTGACCTGCCCTGGCGCCTCTCCTCCGGCGCGGTGCACGGCGTAACCGACCTTGATCGTCCTGCTGTTGGGGACGTCACGCCGCTCGGGCACCAGGAGGTAACCACACGTCGTGCCGGCGGGAACGGTGACCGGGCAGGGCCGCTCCTCGACGGGCGCCGTGGCGGACGCCCCGGCGTCCGTCGCACCGGCCGCCGTCGCGGCCCCGGGCCGGCCGGACGCCGGCGCCGCCAGG
>QFZU02000257.1 GCA_003260025.2 Microbispora triticiradicis
GACCGCCCGGGCCGCGTCGGGCCGGGAACCCGTCGTGGCCGGCGCGCTCGCCGAGGCCGATTACGGGGCCTGGGCGGGCCGGCCGTTCGCGGAGGTGGCCGCGGCGGACCCCGCGGGGCTCGGCGCGTGGCTGACCGACCCGCGGGCGGTCCCCCATGGCGGGGAGAGCCTTGCCGGCATGGGCGAACGGGTGGCCGCGTGGATGGAGTCGCTCCGCGCGGACGCCGCCCGTGTGGTCGCCGTCTGCGACGCCGGGCCCATCCGGGCCGCGCTCGCGCACGCGCTCGGCCTTACCGCGACACGGGCCGCGGCCTTCGACGTCGCGCCGTTGTCCCACACCGGACTGGCCGCCGGGAACGGCGGCTGGCGGATCACGTACGTCAACCGGAAGGCCGCACCGTGAACCCTGCCTATCCCTTCAGCGCGGTCGTCGGGCTCGACGACCTGAAGCTGGCGCTGGTGCTGAACGCGGTCTCGCCCCGGGCCGGCGGCGTCCTGGTACGCGGGGAGAAGGGCACCGCGAAGTCCACCATCGTCCGCGCGCTGGCCGCGCAGTTGCCCCCGGTCGCCGTGGTGGCGGGGTGCCGGTTCCACTGTGATCCGGCGGCGCCCGATCCGGGGTGTCCCGACGGGCCGCACGAGCCGGACGCCGCGTGGGTCCGGCGGCCGGCGTCGCTGGTGGAGCTTCCGGTGGGAGCCTCGGAGGATCGGCTGGCCGGGTCTCTGGACCTGGAGCGAGCGCTGACCGAAGGGGTCAAGGCCTTCGAACCCGGGCTGCTCGCGGCCGCCCATCGGGGCGTTCTGTACGTGGACGAGGTGAACCTCCTGCACGACCATCTGGTGGACCTGCTGCTCGACGCGGCGGCGCTCGGGGTCTGCTACGTGGAGCGCGAGACCGTCTCGGTACGGCATGCCGCGCGGTTCCTGCTCGTCGGAACCATGAATCCGGAGGAAGGGGAGCTCCGCCCGCAGTTGCTCGACCGGTTCGGGCTGACCGTCGAGGTGCGGGCGACCCGGGAGCCCGGCGAACGGGCGGAGGTCGTCCGGCGGCGGTTCGCGTTCGACGCCGATCCCGAGGGCTTCGCGGCACGATGGGCTCCGGAGGAGGCCGCGCTCGCCGAGCGGATCGCGCGGGCCCGGGCCGCTCTTCCGGCGGTACGGCTGCCCGACGCGCGGCTACGGCAGATCACGGCCGTCTGCGCGAGTTTCGAGGTGGACGGTCTGCGGGCCGATCTCGTCACCGCTCATGCCGCTGTGGCGCACGCCGCCTGGCAGGGGCGGGACGTGGTGACCCGGGAGGACGTCCGGGTGGCGGCCCGGCTGGCGCTGCCGCACCGCCGTCGCCGCGATCCGTTCGACGCGCCCGGCCTGGACGAACGGCTTCTCGGCGACCTGCTGGACCAGACCGAGCCCCACGGCCCCGACGACCCCGATGACCCGGATGACCGTGAGGGGCCCGGGCGGCCGGAAGGCCCTGACGGCCCCGGCGGCCCTCCAGCCGATGGTTCACAGCCCGGCGGCCCCGCCGCCCCGTCTCACGAAATTTCGGGAGAAGGTGGTGGTGGTCCCGCGTCCGACGCTTCTCCCGGTGACAGGGAACCCGCCTCTCGGTCCGAAGACGCGGCCCCTCACGACTCCGCCCCGGAAGACGTGGCGGCGGTGGGGACCCCGTTCCGCGTACCCGTCCTCAGGGTCGCCGGAGTGGGCGAGGGCGCGGCGGGCCGGCGGTCCAGCGGCCGGGGACGCCATGGCCGCGCGATCGGCGCACGCCTCCCCGGCGGCGCCGGTCCCCGCGCGGTCGATCTCCCCGCCACCCTCCTGGCGGCCGCCCCCCATCAGGTCCTCCGGGGCAGACGTGGTCCCGGCCTGATCCTCAGGCGGGACGACCTCCGCGAGCCCGTCCGCGAGGGCCGCGAAGGCAACCTCGTGCTGTTCGTCGTCGACGCCAGCGGCTCGATGGGGGCGCGCAGGCGGATGACGGCCGTCAAGACGGCCGTGCTGAGCCTGCTGCTGGACGCCTACCAGCGCAGGGACAAGGTGGGCCTGGTCGTCTTCCGCGGCCGGGGCGCGACCGTGGCGCTCCCCCCGACCTCCTCGGTGGAGGCGGGCGCGGCCCGGCTCCGCGCGCTCCCGACGGGGGGACGTACCCCCCTGGCCGAGGGACTCGCGACGGCGGCGGAGGTGCTCCGCGTGGAACGGATGCGTGACCCGGACCGCCGCCCCCTCCTCGTCGTCGTGACGGACGGCCGCGCGACCTCCGGCGGGGACGTGACCCGCGCGGCCACCGCGCTCGCGGGGGTGACCTCGGTCGTCGTCGACTGCGAGAGCGGACCGGTCCGCCTGGGCCTGGCGGGCGCGCTGGCCCTCCGGCTGAGCGCACGGGTGCTCCCGCTGGAGTCGCTGGGCGATCTCGTGTCCAAGCGAAGGAAGGCGGGCTGAGATGCCGCAGGGGAAGCCGGAGAACGTCCCGGACGACGGGCTGACCACCCGGCAGCGCCGGACGAGGCCGCTGCTCATGGTGCACACGGGGCCGGGCAAGGGGAAGTCGACGGCCGCGTTCGGGATGGCGTTGCGCGCCTGGAACCAGGGGTGGCCGATCGGGGTGTTCCAGTTCGTGAAGTCGGCCAAATGGCGGGTCGGCGAGGAGCGCGCGCTGACCGTGCTGGGCGCGAGCGGCGAGGGCGGCACCGTCGCCTGGCACAAGATGGGCGAGGGCTGGTCGTGGATCCAGCGGCCGGGCACCGAGGCCGACCACGCCGCCGACGCCCGCGAGGGCTGGGAGCAGATCAAACGCGACCTCGCGGCCGAGACGTACCGGTTCTACGTGCTGGACGAGTTCACCTATCCGCTCAAGTGGGGGTGGATCGACCTCGACGACGTGATCTCGGCGCTGGCCGGACGCCCGGGGGCCCAGCACGTCGTCATCACCGGACGCGACGCGCCCGCCCGGCTGGTGGAGGCCGCGGACCTCGTGACGGAGATGGGCAAGGTCCGCCATCCCATGGACGCCGGGCAGAAGGGCCAGAAGGGCATCGAGTGGTGACCGGCGTCCCGCGACTGGTGGTCGCGGCCCCGGCCTCGGGGAGCGGCAAGACGACCGTGGCCACGGGCCTGATGGCGGCGCTCGCGGCGCGCGGACTGCGCGTCGCGCCGTTCAAGGTGGGGCCCGACTACATCGACCCGGGCTACCACACGCTCGCTGCCGGGCGTCCCGGGCGCAACCTCGACCCGTGGCTGACCGGCGAGGAGCGGGTGACGCCGCTGTTCCTGCACGGCTCCGCGGGCTGCGACATCGCGGTCGTCGAGGGCGTGATGGGGCTGTTCGACGGGCGCGGCGACGGCGACTTCGCCTCGACCGCGCACGTGGCGCGGCTGCTGGGCGCGCCCGTGGTGCTCGTCGTGGACGCGGGCAGGCAGAGCAGGTCGGTGGCGGCGCTGGTCCACGGCTTCGCGACGTTCGACTCGCGGGTGCGGGTGGCGGGCGTGGTGCTGAACCGCCTCGGGTCGGCGCGGCACGAGGAGCTGTGCCGGGCGGCGCTGGAGGAGACCGGGGTTCCGGTGCTGGGGGCGGTCCACCGTGACGACGACGTGGTGACGCCGTCCCGCCATCTCGGGCTGGTCCCGGCGGCTGAGCGGCTGCCCGCCGCCGTGACGGCGGTGGACCGGCTCGGCGCGCTCGTGGCGGGCTCGTGCGACCTGGACGGTCTCGTACGGCTCGCCGGGACCGCGGCGCCGCTGACCGGCGAGCCGTGGGACCCGTCGGACGGCCGGGAGCCCGGGGCGCGGCGGGTGGTGGCGGTCGCGGGCGGCGCCGCGTTCACGTTCGGGTACGCCGAGCACGCCGAGATGCTCACCGCCGCCGGAGCGCAGGTCGCGGTGTTCGACCCGGTACGCGACGAGTCCCTGCCCGAGGGCGCCTCCGCGCTGGTCGTGGGGGGCGGCTTCCCCGAGATGTACGCGGCCGAGCTGTCGGCCAACGAGCCCCTGCGCGCCGAGGTCGCCGCGTTCCCGGGCGCGGTGGCGGCCGAGTGCGCGGGGCTGCTCTACCTGTGCGAGGAGCTGGACGGCCGCCCGATGTGCGGCCGGGTGCCGGGCGTCGCGCAGATGACCAACCGGCTGACGCTGGGCTACCGCGACGCGGTGGCCGTGCGCGACACGCTGCTGACCCGGCAGGGCGAGCGGTTCAGGGGCCACGAGTTCCACCGGACCACGGTCACCGGCGGCGGGCAGCCGGTCTTCCGGTGGCGTGGCGGCACCGACGGGGCCGGCGACGCCCGGCTCACCGCGTCGTACCTGCACCTGCACTGGGCGGGCGCCCCGCAACTCGCCCGGCGGCTGCTCGCCTACGCCGAGCCCTCCTCAAGGTCGCCCTCGATCGCGAGATAGGCGTCGCGCAGCCCGGCGAGCACCTCCGGGTCCGGGTGCTCCCACATGCGCCGCTCTGCGGCCTCCAGCAGGCGCTGCGCGATGCCGTGCAGCGCCCACGGGTTCGACTTGGCCATGAAGTCGCGGTTGACCGGGTCGAGCACGTACGTCGAGGCGAGCGTGTCGTACATCCAGTCGGCGACGACGCCGGTCGTGGCGTCGTAGCCGAACAGGTAGTCCACGGTCGCGGCCAGCTCGAACGCGCCCTTGTAGCCGTGGCGGCGCATGGCGGCGAGCCAGTTGGGGTTGACGACCCGGGCGCGGAAGATCCGCGCGGTCTCCTCCGACAGGGTCCGGGTGCGGACGGCGTCGGGGCGGGTGCTGTCGCCCACGTACGCGGCGGGTGCGCGGCCCGTCAGCGCGCGTACGGTCGCGATCATGCCGCCGTGGTACTGGAAGTAGTCGTCGGAGTCGGCGATGTCGTGTTCGCGGGTGTCCACGTTCTTGGCGGCGACGGCGATGCGGCGGTAGGCGTTCTCCATGTCCTCGCGGGCGGGCTCTCCGTCGAGGTCGCGGCCGTAGGCGTAGCCGCCCCAGACGGCGTACACCTCGGCGAGGTCGGCGTCGTCACGCCAGTTGCCGCTGTCGATGAGCGGCAGCAGGCCCGCGCCGTACGCGCCGGGACGCGACCCGAACACGCGCAGCGTCGCACGCCTGGCGTCCCCGTGCGCGGCCCGGTCGGCTTCCACGTGGGCGCGCACGTAGTTGTCCTCGGGGCTCTCGCCGAGCCCGGCGACGAGCCGGACGGCGTCGTCGAGCATGGCCACCACGTGCGGGAACGCGTCCCGGAAGAACCCGCTGATGCGCACCGTCACGTCCACGCGCGGGCGGCCCAGCTCGTCCAGGGGCACCGGTTCGAGCGTGGTGACGCGCCGCGACGCCTCGTCCCAGACGGGCCGCACGCCGAGCAGGGCGAGCACCTCGGCGATGTCGTCGCCGGCGGTGCGCATGGCGCTGGTCCCCCACACCGACAGCCCGACCGAGCGCGGCCACTCGCCGGTCTCCGCGCGGTAGCGGGCGAGCAGCGAGTCGGCCATGGCCTGCCCGGTCTCCCACGCGAGGCGGCTCGGCACGGCACGCGGGTCGACGGAGTAGAAGTTGCGGCCGGTCGGCAGCACGTTGATCAGCCCGCGCAGTGGCGACCCCGACGGCCCGGCGGGGACGTAGCCTCCGGCGAGCGCGTGCAGCACGTGGTCGAGCTCGTCGGTGGTGCGCGCGAGCCTCGGCACCACCTCGGTCGCCGCGAACGTCAGCACCCGCCCGACCTCCGGATCGGCCGTCACCCCGGCGACCGCGGCCGGGTCCCAGCCGAGCCGCTCCATGGCGGTGACGAGGGTGCGGGCCTCGGCCTCGACGCGGTCCACGGACGCGGTCGCGGCGCTGCCGTCCTCGGTCAGGCCGAGCGCCTCGCGCAGGCCGGGCAGGGTCTCGCGGCCGGCCCACATCTGGCGGGCGCGCAGCATGGCCAGCACCAGGTTCACCCGCGCCTCACCGGCCGGGGCCGCGCCGAGGACGTGCAGGCCGTCGCGGATCTGCGCGTCCTTGACCTCACACAGCCAGCCGTCCACGTGCAGGATGAACTCGTCGAACTCCGCGTCGTGCGGGCGCTCGGACAGGCCGAGGTCGTGGTCGAGGCGGGCGGCCTGGATGAGGGTCCAGATCTGGGCGCGGATCGCGGGCAGCTTCGCCGGGTCCATGGCCGCGATCGTCGCGTGCTCGTCGAGCAGCTGCTCAAGGCGGGCGATGTCGCCGTACGTCTCGGCCCTCGCCATAGGCGGCACCAGGTGGTCCACGAGAACCGCGTGCGCGCGGCGCTTGGCCTGGGTGCCCTCGCCGGGGTCGTTCACCAGGAACGGATAGACCAGCGGCAGGTCGCCGATCGCCGCGTCGGTGCCGCAGGAGGCCGACATGCCCGCCGACTTGCCGGGCAGCCACTCCAGGTTGCCGTGCTTGCCGACGTGGACCATGGCGTGCGCGCCGAACTCCGCCGACAACCACCGGTAGGCCGCCAGGTAGTGGTGGCTCGGCGGCAGGTCGGGGTCGTGGTAGATCGCGATCGGGTTCTCCCCGAAGCCGCGTGGAGGCTGGACCATCACGACGACGTTGCCCGACCGCAGCGCGGCGAGCACGATGTCGCCCTCGTGGACGAACAGCTCGCCGGGCGGCGCGCCCCAGTGGCGTTCCATGTCGGCGCGCAGGCCGGCGGGGAGGGTCTCGTACCAGGCGCGGTAGGCGGCGGCGGGGATGCGCACCGGGTTGGCGGCGAGCTGTTCCTCGGTGAGCCAGTCCTGGTCCTGGCCGCCCGCGGCGATCAGGGCGTGAATCAGCGCGTCGCCGTCCTGCTCGGCCTGGCCCGGGAAGCCGCCGCCGAGGTCGTAGCCCTCCTCGGCCAGCCGGGCCAGCAGCCTGACCGTGCTGGCCGGGGTGTCCAGGCCGACGGCGTTGCCGACCCGGGAGTTCTTCGTCGGGTACGCCGACAGCATCACGACGAGCCTCTTGTCCGCCTGGGGCACATGGCGCAGCAGTCCGTGGCGTACGGCGATGCCCGCGACCCGGGCGGCGCGTTCGGGGTCGGCGACGTAGACGGTCAGGCCGTCGTCGTCGATCTCCTTGAACGAGAACGGCACCGTGATGATCCGCCCGTCGAACTCGGGGATCGCGACCTGCGAGGCGGCGTCCAGCGGGGACAGCCCGTCGTCGTTGTCCTCCCACTCGGCGCGGCTCGTCGTCAGGCACAGGCCCTGCAGGATCGGCACGTCGAGCGCGGCGAGCGCGCCGACGTCCCAGGCCGCGTCGTCGCCGCCGGCCGACGCCGTCGCGGGCCGTGCCCCGCCCGCCGCGAGCACGGTCACCACCAGGGCGTCCGCGCCGCCCAGCACGTCGAGCAGATCCGGCTCCGCGGTGCGCAGCGAGGAGCAGAAGACCGGCAGCGCCCGGCCGCCCGCGTCCTCGATCGCGTCGCACAGGGCGGCGACGAAGCCCGTGTTGCCCGCCATGTGGTGCGCCCGGTAGTACAGCACCCCGATCACCGGCCCGTCGCCGGGCCGGCCCTCGCGTTCGAGGACACCCCAGCTCGGTGTGGGCGCCGGGCCCGCGAAACCGCGCCCGGTCAGCAGGACCGTGTCCGACAGGAACGCGTGCAGCTCGGCCAGGTTGGCGGGCCCTCCGTACGCGAGGTAGGCGTGGGCCTCGGCGCAGACGCCGCCGCTCACCGTGGACAGCTCCATCAGTTCGGCGTCCGGGGCCTGCTCGCCGCCGAGGACGACCACCGGGCACGGCCCCGCGAGCAGCGCGTCCAGCCCGTCCTCCCAGGCACGCCGGCCGCCGAGCAGCCGGACGACCACGAGGCCGGCGCCCTCGACCAGCGCGGGCAGGTCGTCCACGGTCAGCCGCGCCGGGTTGCCCAGCCGGTACGCGGCCCCGCTCGCGCGGGCGCTCAACAGGTCGGTGTCCGACGTGGACAACAGGACGACGACGGGCTGCGCGGCGGACGCGTCTGTGCGCACGGCAAGGTCCTCCCTCGGGGTCCTCGCCCCGGGTCGTGGCGGCGCGACGGCAGGAGTCTCCTGGCTCCCGGATCGACGCTCACCCCGGCCTTCCCGTCTTCCGACAGTGGCCGTGTGGTGGGGTTCGCTCCCCGGTCACAGTGGCGGGACCGCGCCGGATTCACACCGGCTTCCTCCGCTTGCCATCGCTCACCGCAGACCCTACGTGACGGAGGTCGTGTCAGAAAACTGGCGTTAGCATCCTGTTCGTGGTCATGGGTGGCTTTTCTGGGCGCGCCGCCCAGGACGCGTGTCCCGGCGCGCTCCAGGTGCACGCGGCGGCGGACGGGGCGCTGGCCCGCGTCCGCGTGCCCGGCGGCGGGCTGGCC
>QFZU02000258.1 GCA_003260025.2 Microbispora triticiradicis
CCGTTGCTGTCCGCGGGCGCGCGGGCGCCGGGGGACCTGCGACGCGCGCTGGCCGCCCTCGACGCGATGGCGCCGGTGCTGCGCGACGGCGCCACCCGCGTGGACGCGGCGAGATCGCGGGTGGCGGGCACCCCGGCGTCGACGGGCCTGGCCGCCCTTGACGGGGCGCGCGACACGGCGCTCCGCGAGGCGGGCCGGCTGCACGGCATGCTGAGCCAGGGGGCGGAGGCCGCCGCCCTCCTGCCGCCCATGCTGGGCCGCGACGGTCCCCGCCGCTACTTCCTGGCGTTCGAGACGAACGCCGAGGCCCGCGGGACCGGCGGCCTCGTCGGCGCCTTCGGCGTGCTGAAGGCCGACGGCGGCAGGGTGTCCATCACCCGGCTGTCCGCCAACACCGGCATGGCGGCCAGCGCCGAGCCCGTCGCCGACCTCGGCTCCGCCTTCGCCTCCCGCTACGGGCGGGGCGCGACCACGACGCTGTCGGTGTCGAACCTGTCCCCGCACTTCCCCTACGCCGCGGCCACCTGGACCGGACTGTGGCGCCGCCAGACCGGCCAGGAGCTGGACGGGGCCATCGCGACCGACCCCGTCGGCCTCTCCTACATCCTGGGCGCCATCGGGCCGGTGAGGCTTCCCGGCGGCGGTGGGACGGTGACGGCGGGCAACGTCGTCGACCTGACGGAGCGGGAGGCCTACGCCCGCTATCCGGACCCCGCCGAGCGCAAGAAGTACCTGGTCAGGATCGCCGGAGCGGTCAGCGAGGCGCTGACCGGCCGGCTGGGGGAGCCCACGCGGCTGCTGCCCGCCTTCGCGCGCATGGTGGGCGAGAGCCGGCTCACGGTCTGGAGCCGGGCCGGGGACGAGCAGCGCCGTCTCGCGTCGACCCCGGTCGGCGGGGTGCTGCCCGAGCGGCGCGAGCCGTACGCCGGGCTCGTCGTGAACAACTCGGCCGGCACCAAGCTCGACTACTACCTGGACCGCTCGCTCACCTACGAGCTCGGCCCGTGCCGTCCGGACGGGCTGCGCACCTCGCGGGTGCGGGTCCGGCTGACCAACGACGTACCGCGCGGGCCGCTGCCCGCCTACGTCACCGGCCGGCTCGACGACCCGCGGCGTCCCCACGCCGCCGGCTCCAACGTGCTGTGGGTGTCGCTGTACGCGGGAATCGGGGCGAAGGCGACGGGGGTCCGGCTCGACGGCCGGCCGATCTCGTTCTACTCCGAGACCGAGCGGTCCCATCCCGTCTACTCCAAGGTGCTGGAGTTCGCGCCCGGCCAGTCGAGGACGCTGGAGTTCGACCTGCTCGAACCGTACTCGGCGGCGGCTCCCGTGGTCCCGGTGCAGCCGCTCGTCCGCCCGCAGCGCACACTGGTGACGGCAGACGTCAGGGGCTGCGGCCCCTCCTGAGGGGACCGGCAGGAACCGTTAAAGCCCGGCGTGCCGCGAGCGGCGGCGCGCCGGGTCCGGCCTAGCGTCCCGCCCATGGAGCGTACGCATCCGCCGGAGGGCGGGGAGACCTTCCGCATCCTGTTCGTGTGCACGGGCAACATCTGCAGGTCGGCCATGGCCGAGCGGCTCGCCAGGGCCGCGCTCGGGCCGGGCTCGCCGATCCTCGTGGGCAGCGCGGGCACCCACGCCAGGCCGGGACTTCCGATGGCCGAGCGGGCGTGCGGGGCGCTGCTGCGGCTCGGCGGCGATCCCGGAGGGTTCGCCTCACGCCCGCTCACCGCCGCGGCGGTGGCCGGCGCCGATCTCGTGCTGGCGGCCTCGTCCGAGCATCGCGCCGCGGCGGTGGCCCTGCATCCCGTCGCGGCCGCGCGCGCGTTCACCATCGTCGAGTTCGGCGCGCTGGCCCGCGCGGTCCCCGCCGGGCGGGTGCCGGGCCACGAGGGTCCCGTACGCCGGGCGCGGGCCCTGCTGGAGGAGACCGGGGCGCTGCGCGGGCTGGTCCGGGTGGAGCGGCCCGACATCGCCGACCCCTACGGAGGCTCCCGCAGGGCCTACCGGGACGCGGCCCGCCGCATCGCGGACGCGCTCGCCGCCCCGATCCGCCTGCTGACGCACGCGACTGCCTGACCCTGCCGCCTGACCCTGCCGCCTGATCCGGCCGCTCGCCGCGCGAACGCGTGGGGCCGCGTCACCCGACGCGGCCCCATGCACCTGCTCTCGTACCGTCACACCGGTATGGGCGCCTGCGGCTGCGGCGTCTCCGGCGTGGCCTCCTGGGCGGCCGCGTCATACCCGTATCCGTACCCGTACCCGTAGCCGTAGTAGGAGCCGTGCTTGGCGGGCACGAAGTTCAGCACGGTGCCGACGAGGCGGGCGTTGATCGACGACAGCAGCTCAGCGGCCCGGAGCACCTGCTCGCGCCGGGTCTTGCCGTGCCGCACGACGAGCAGCGCGCCGTCGCAGATCGCGCCGAGGGCGGCGGCGTCGGTGACGGGCAGCAGCGGCGGCGCGTCGATGATCACCATGTCGTACTCCTCGGTGAGCTGGGCCAGCACCGTGCGCATGCCCCGCGACCCGAGCAGCTCGCTGGGGTTCGGCGGGATCCGGCCGCTGGGCAGCACGGAGAGGCCCTGCTGCCCCCACGTCTGGATGACGTCGTGCAGCCGTGCCCGCTCGATGAGCACGTCGGTGAGCCCGGTTCCGCCCTCGATGCCGAGGTAGCGGGGGACGCTGGGGCGCCGCAGGTCGGCGTCGACCAGGACCACCCGCCAGCCCGCCTGGGCCATGGTGATCGCGAGGTTGGCCGACGTGGACGACTTGCCCTCGCCCGGCAGGCAACTGGTCACGACGAGCGACTTGGGCTGCCTGTCCACCCCGATGAACTGGAGGTTCGTCCGCAGCGACCGGAACGCCTCCGAGCGCGACGACCGGCCCTGGTCGCGCAGGATCAGCGGATGCCGCTTGGCGTCCCGTTCGTAGCCGATGACCCCGAGGATCGAACTCCTGGCTACCTTCTGCAGCGTCTCCGCCGTCTTCACGGTCGTGTCCAGCCGGTCGCGCAGAACGAGGCCGGAGACGGCCGCGAACAGGGCGATGAGCGCGCCGAGCGCCATGTTGGTCAAGGGCTGCGGTGCGACGGGCTCCCTGGGGACCTCGGCCTCGTCGATCACCGTGACCCGGATCGTGGGCGGGCTCTTCGGCGTGGGCCGCTCGATCCGGTCGATCAGCGCGGCGAACGTGGCGCCCAGCGTGTTCGCCCGGGCGGCCGCCCGCACCGGGACGCTGTCGGCGACCGTGGCCCGCAGCAGCGTCGTGTCGGGGATGGCATCGGCAGTGATCCTGGCCTGCAGGTCGGTGACGTCCTCCCCACGGGCGATCCGGCCGACCACCTGGCGGCTGGTCAGCAAGGTGGCGTAGGACTGGACCCGCTGCTGGGACAGCGCCCCCGCCTGGAGCGCGGTCGAAAGACCACCGTCCCTGGCGTCGGCGGACACCAGCATCGTGATCGACGCGAGGTACTTGGGCGGGGTGTTGACGGTCACGACGTGGGCGGTTCCCACGCCCGCCAGCACGGACAGCAGCAGGAGCGGCCAGTATCTGCGCATCAGCCGCGCGTAATAGAGCAGTTCCATCGGTGTCAGCCCCTTACAGGGATAGAGGTCCGGGGACGGGCCGGCGGATAGACCGGGACGCGCTGCGGCAGCACGGCGGCGACGCAGGCGGCGGCGATGCCGCCGATCGCCGCGCCGGCCGGCGCGATCCAGCCCAGTGTCATCGCCAGGTCGGCCAGGCCGGCGGCGGCCGCGAGGGCGGCGAGCGCGAGGGCCGTGAGCCGCTTGCCGAGACCGAGCCGGTGCAGTCGATGTGAGAGGTGGTCGGAGCCGCCCTGCAGCAGCGGCCGGCCCGCCCTCCGCCTCGACAGCAGCACGATCCCGGTGTCCACGGTCGCGACGAAGGTCGGCAGGAGCAGGCCCGCGACCGCCGTGCCGGTCCCGGTGCCGGTGATCACCAGTGCCGCCGAGGACGCCAGCACGAACCCGATGAACAGCGAACCGGCGTCCCCCATGAAGATCCGCGCTGGCGCCCAGTTGTGCAGCAGGAACCCCAGGGCGGCGGGGGACAGAGCGGCCAGGAGCAGGCCGGTCTCCGGACGCCCGGACACGAAGGCGGCGGCGGCCAGGAGCGCGGTGCTGACCACGGTGACCGCGCCCAGCGCGCCGTCCATGTTGTCGAGCAGGTTGAACGAGTTGGTGACCACGACGATCCACAGCAGGGTGATCGGCACGTCCGGCCAGGTCCCGGTCACCGGCGCGACGACCCCGCTCGTCACGGCCACCCCTGCCGCCAGCGCCTGTACGGCCAGCCGGGTCGGCGGAGGAAGCGGCGCGATGTCGTCGATCAGCCCGAGCAGGGCCATGGCCACGGCGCCGACGAGGATGCCGGCGATCCGCTGGCAGGCCGCGCCGGCCAGCGCCACCGGGGGGACGACGGTGCACAGCATGATGGCGATCCCGCCCAGATAGGGCGTCGGCCGCCGGTGCGACTTGTGCCCGCCGGGCCTGTCGGTGAGTCCCCACCGCAGCGCGAGGCGCCGCATCACGGGGGTCGCCGCCGCGCAGCCGACGAAGGCGCTGATCGCGATGACCAGGGCGGTGGCGCCGTTCACCGGCCCGTGGCCGCGATTTCCGCGCGGGCCTCGGCGATGGTCTCCAGCAGGATGTCGTCCAGCGACAGGGCCGGCGTCCACCCGGTCAGCGCGCGCAGCCTGCCGGTGTCGGGAACCCGGCGTGTCATGTCCTCGAAGCCCTTGCCGTACGCCTCGGCGTACGGGACGAGATCGACGCCGGACGTGCTCCCGGTGAGCTCGACGATCAGCTTGGCCAGCTCCAGGATGCTCACCTCGTCGCTCGAGCCGACGTTGAACGTCCCGCCGACCGCGCGGTCGTCGTCCAGCAGCAGGAGAAGGGCCCGCACGACGTCGCGTACGTGTGCGAAGCAGCGGGTCTGCGTGCCGTCGCCGTGCACGGTGAGCGGCACGCCCGTCAGCGCCTGCCGGACGAGCCGGGGGATGACCATTCCGTACGCCGGGCTCTGCCGCGGCCCCACCGTGTTGAACAGCCGGACGACGACCGTCGGCAGGCCGCGTTCGCTGTGGTAGGCGTTGGCCAGGATCTCCTCCACCGCCTTGGCCGTGCTGTAGGCCCAGCGGACGACGTCCGGACTGCCCAGGATCCGGTCGGACCACTCCGGGAGCGGGCCGGCCGAGTTCTTCCCGTAGATCTCGCTCGTGCTGGTCACCAAAATCTTCCGCCGGTAGCGGTGCGCCGCCTCCACGACGATCTCCGAGCCGCGGATGTTGGTGGTGAGCGAGCGCAGCGGCTGCTCGACGATCAGCTTCACCCCCACGGCGGCGGCAAGGTGGACCACCACGTCGCACTCGTGCACGAGGTGGTCCACCGCGAGCTCGTCCAGGATCGAGCCCTGGACCACGCGCAGCCGCGGGTCACCCGCGTGGTGCGCGAGGTTGGCCGGGCGGCCGGTCGACATGTCGTCCAGGACGACGACCGAGTCGCCGCGAGCGAGCAGGGCGTCGGTCAGGTGGGATCCGACGAAGCCGCTCCCGCCGGTGATCAGATAGGTGTTCCCGCTTGACGTGGTCAAGGCCTTCTCCCAGCAAGTGGAGGTTGACAGGATCGCAATAGGACTTCGTGCGCGAAGGTGGTGTGTCAGGCGCTCCCGGCGCCGGACGTCTTCTCGAACCAGGTCACGGTGAGGTGCAGCCCCTCCTCCAGCGGCACCGGCCGGACGCCGGGGAACCGGTCGAGCAGCAGGCGGGCCGACGCCTGCGACTCGCGGATGTCGCCCGCGCGAGGTGGCAGGAACTCCGCCTCGACCGGCCGGCCGAGGACGGCGGCCAGGGCGTCCTTGAGCTGGAGCAGGGACACGCGGGTGCCGAAGGCCAGGTTGACCGGCGTGCCGCTGGTGACCCGGCGTGCCGCGGCGTCGGTGAGGACGTCCACCACCGAGCCCACGTAGGTGAAGTCACGCGCCTGCCGCCCGTCGCCGTGGATCGGGACCGGCCGCCCCGCCAGCGCGGCGCCGACGAACGCCGGGATCACCGCGGCGTACGCGTGCCCGGCCGGCTGGAGCGGGCCGTACACGTTGAAGAAGCGGAACGGCAGCACGGGGAGGCCGTAGCTCGCGGCGTACGCCAGCGCGTACGCCTCCGTGGCGAGCTTGCTCGCGCCGTACGGGCTCAGCGGCCGGGCCGGCAGGTCCTCGTGCTTGTAGGCCTCGGCGCCGTCGCCGTACACAGAGGAGGACGATGCCAGGATCACATGCGGGCGGGTGGCCCGGCACGCCTCCAGGACGTGCAGTGTCCCCGTCGCGTTGACGGCGTGCGAGGCGAGCGGGTCCTTCACCGACCGGGGCACCGAGGGCCGCGCGGCGAGGTGGATCACGTGCGTCGCGCCGGGCACGAGCTCGGCCAGCAGGTCCCGGTCGAGGATGCTGCCGGTCACGAGGTCGGCCCCGACGTCGGCGAGGTTGGCCGGGTCCCCGCTGCTCAGGTCGTCCAGCACGGTGACGCTCTCGACCTCGGGCCGGGTGGTCAGCGCCCGGCAGAGGTTGGCGCCGATGAAGCCGGCGCCTCCGGTGACCAGGACTCTCATGCGATTCTCCTTGGGAACGACGGGCTGGACGCGGCGTACAGCGACCGGTAGAGCGCCTCGGTGTCGGCCACCAGGCGCTCGACCGCGAAGGACTCCGTCGTCCAGCGGCGTGCGGCCTCGCCCATGCGGCGGGCGAGCACCGGATCGGTCAGCAGCCGGAAGGCGTGCTCGGCCAGTTCGCCCGCGTCCGGGGCGGCCAGCAGGCCGGTGACCCCGTGCCGGACGACCTCCTCGACGCTGCCCACGCGGGTGGCGACGACGGGAGTGCCCGCCATGCCGGCCTCGATCAACGTCAGCGGCGTGCCCTCGTTGTCGGAGGTGAGCAGGACGACGTCGGCCGCCGCGTAGACGGTCTCGACGTCCGCCCGCCACCCCAGGAGGTGGAAGGCGCCCGGTGCGGCGCCGGCGGCGGCCCGCTCCACCTCGTCCGTGAGCTCGCCGCCGCCGCAGACGACGAACCGGCAGGCGGGCAGGCGGGCGAGCACGGCCCGCGCGGCCGCGAGGAACCGGTCGGGCCGCTTCACCCCGGTGAGCCTGCCGACGAAGGCGACGACCGGCGCGTCCGGAGGAAGGCCCAGCTCCGCGCGGGCGGCCTCGCGGCCGGGCACCCCGCCCAGCCGTACGCCCGGCGGTATCACGACGTACTGCCCGGGATGGCCGATCCCGGCCGCGAGCAGGTCGTCGCGCACGTTGGCGCCCACCGTCACCAGCCGGTCGGTCATGGCGGCCAGTCGCCGCTCCACCCCCACGTAGAGGCGGCGTTTCGCGGGTGAGAAGTAGCCGTGCAGCAGGTGGCCGTGGAAGACGTGCACGGTCCGCCCCCCGCCCCATGCCGGACCGACCCGGGCGAGGCGGGCCGCCACCCGGCCGAGCGCGCCCGCCTTGGCCGTACGGGTGTGCACGATGTGCGGCCGGAAGGCCCGCATCTCGGCGGCCAGCCGCAGCAGCGCGCGGCAGTCGTCGCCGGGCCGGACCGAGCGGCCCAGGCCGGGGACGCGGTGCACCCGTGCCACCGTGTTCCCGAGCCGGTCGCCCTCGGTCTCCTCGACCTGCCCGGTGTAGAGGCGGTGGTCGAACTCCTCGGTGTTCAGCCGTTCGCACAGCCCCAGAATCTGGGTGGCCGGGCCGCCGATGTTCATGCGCGCGATGATTTCCATGACCCGAATTCGGTCATCCGGTCTCACCACGGGCTCTTCGGTGATGAGCCTGTTCACGTCGGAGAAGCTAACCCGCGATTTGAGCTTTTCGCCGACACCGTCACGGCCGCGGCGAAGCCTTTTCGCATTCCCTACCGAGGCATGATCGAGGACCTCCCGAGCACGTCCCGGGGCGCTTCGTCGGGAAAAAGCAGAGCGACGACCCGAACCGGGGGCCCGTACAAAAGAGTGGCAAGGAGTCGACCGGCCGCCCGCGCCGCGGCCCCGGTATCGCGCCCGTGCTCGTCAGGGTTGGCCCCATGGCCAAGACAGCGCCCGCCACACTGCCGCCACGGGCGGGGGACACCGCTCCTCTCCGGGAGCGCGACGAGAGGCCGGGCCGTCTCGGCAGATGGCTCCCGGCGGCGACGGCGACCGCGTTCACGGGGGGCGCGGCGGTGCTCTACGGCGTGTCCGTGAGGGACCTGCTCGTCTTCGCCGCCTACCTCGCCGCCTGCGTGGCGCTGCCGGGGACGCTGCTGGTGCGTGCCCTGTATCGGGGCCGCCGCACCCTGGCCGAGGAGATCGCGCTGGGCGTCGCGCTCGGCTATGTCGCCGAGGTCGTCGTCTACGCCGCCGCCCGGGCCGCCGGGGCGCCGCTGCTCGTCCTGGCGTGGCCGGCCGCCACGTACGCGGCCGTCGCCGCGTCGGCGAGGCTGCGCCGTCGCGTGTCG
>QFZU02000259.1 GCA_003260025.2 Microbispora triticiradicis
AGGTGGCCGGGGGTACGGGGGACGACGCCGAGGGGGCGGCGCCCGGTCCGGGGGTGGTCACGAGTCTCGAACCTGCCTTTCCAGTGTGTCCAGTTGGGCGGCGAGGGCCACCAGCGCGGCGTCGTCGGCTGGTTCGGGGCCGCACAGCAGCGCCCGCACCGGTCCCGGGTCCTGCCCGGTACGCGCCGCCGCGGCGTCGGCGACCTCCTCGGCCGTCGCCGTACGCGGCACGCCCAGGAGAGGGGCGAGCCGGTCGGCGGTGGCGGCCCGCAGGGCGAGGGCGGCGCGGTCCCTGGCCCGGCGCGACCGGTAGAGCAGGCCCCGCCCCTCCACGGTCTCCGAGGCCCGTACGACCACGGGGAGGCGCTCGGCCACGACCGGACCGAGGCGGCGCCCCCGCCACAGGGCGGTCACGGCCACCGCGACGACGAGCTGGAGGACCGCCCAGTTGACGCCGCCCGGGATGAGGTCGCCGAGCGACCTGGCCGGTTCGCCGTCCGCCCCTGTGGCGCCGTCTCCGCCGTCGGCGGCGTCGTCGGGATCGTCGGGCCAGGTGAGCCAGACGAGCTTCGGCCGCGCGCCGGCCAGGTTCAGCGCGAGCGCCGCGTTGCCGTCGTCCGCGAGCCGCAGGTTGGTCAGGAACGACGCGTCGCCCAGCGCGGTCACCGTGTGGCCGTCCTCGGTGTAACGGACCAGCGTGTGGCCGTCGCCCGCCGGATAGCAGCCCGTGGATCCGGGCGGGCCGGAGAAGGAGAGTCCGCCGGTGTAGACGTCGCCGGCCCGCACGGCCTCCCGCAGCGCGCACCGGGGCGGCCGGGAGCGGGTGCGCTCGACGCCCTTCCTGTGCAGGCCCGCGGCGAGCACGTCGAGGTAGGACGCGTGCCCGGCGATGAGCCGGTCGCCGGGCGCCTCGGCCAGCCGGACGGCGGCGTCATGGTCGCCGAGCATGCTCGCCTCGGTGACCAGCAGCAGGGTTTCCGGCCCCGCGGCGGCCACCGCCGCGCCGGGCGTCTCCACCCGGACGACCTCCACCCCGTGCGCCTCCAGCAGCCGGGCGAGGGCGGCGCTCCCGCCGAGCGAGGTGTCGGCCGGGTCCAGGAGCCGCCCGGGGGGCCGGTCCGGCGCGAGCAACGCGGGCAGAGCCGCCGCGCCCAGCACGAGCAGCACCACCAGCGAGATCCAGGCCGCCTCCCGCCCCCGGCCCCGCCGGGCCCCGGTCGTGGTCCCGGTTGTGGTCGCGGTCACGGGGTCACGTCCGGCGCGAGCGTCATCGGTGCCGTCCTCGCCGTCCCCCGGACTCGGAGGCTTGTGGGGGCGGTCATGCCGTCACGCCCGTGCGGGCCGATCGCAGGCGTTCGTCCAGGGCGGCGAGCGTCAGGTACCCCTCACGGGTGCCGTCTGCCTCGCCGTACGTGACGTCGTCGAACAGGCGTGCCGCCGCCCGCAGGTCCGCCGCGTGGGACGGCAGCGCCTGCCCGGCGGCCTCCGCGAGCTCCATCGCCGTACGGCCCGGCAGGGGGGCGACGACGGCGCGTTCCTCCAGGTCGCGGGCGACGGCGCGTAACCGCTCCCGGATGGCCCCGGCCCAGTCCTCCGCCGCCGCCAGGCGTTCGGCCTCCGACCTGTGCTCGGCGGCCGTCCGCTCGCTCCGCCCGAACACGGCTCCCGGCTCCGTCCTCGCGGAGCCGGAGAAGCGGCGCAGGGCCCACAGGAGCAGCACGGCGAGGACGACCAGGACGACGACGATCACGACGAGCGACAGCACGCCGCCCGTGCCCGTGCCGTCGCCGCTCATCAGGTCACCGATGAACTGGGAGAACTCCCGCCGCAACCGGTCGAACAACGGCTCGTGCTGGTAGCCCGCCCTCGACAGCTCCCGTGCCGCCTCGTCCGCGGCCTGGTCGCGGCTGATGTCGACGGGCGACGAGAAGGAGGCGAGCGACGACGCGAGCGGCGCGAGCAGCACCGCCGTCACGCCTGGGGTCCGTACGGCGGGGTTCCGTAGTAGGGCGAGGCTCCGGGCGGGGTCCCGTAAGGCGGAGAGCCGGGGCCGGGCGCCGGTCCCGTCGCGGCCGCGTGACTCGGGTGCCACAGGTCGTCGACGCCGGTGTGGACCCAGCCCTGCGACTGGTTCTGCGCGGCCGCCGTCTGCAGCACGAGGTCGAACGCCTCGGCCCGCATCCGCCTGTCCGCGTAGAGGAGCCCCGCCACGCCCGCCTGGAAGGGATAGGTGATCATGGAGGCGACGACGCTGCCCGCGGCCAGGAGGATCGTGGTGAGCACCGTGGCGGCGACCGTGCCGCCGCCGAACATCCCGAGCAGGGAACCGCCGATCGTGAACGGGACTCCCAGCACGCTGGAGGCGATGCCCACGAGCACGGCCGTGAGCACCAGGATGCCGAACACCCGCCAGCTGCCGCCCTTCACCAGCCGCCACGATCGGGCCATCGCGTCGGTGACCCCGCGGCCCTCCAGCACGACCGCGGGGGCCGCCAGCGAGAAGCGGGTGTAGAAGAAGGCGGCGTACGGGATGTAGGCCAGGACGAACAGCAGGCTGACGGCCACGAAGGCGCCCGCCGTCGCGTCGCCCAGCCCCAGGGCCACGAGCAGCGCGGCGAGTACGAGCACCGGCGCCATGAGGATGAGGGCCTGCAGCAGCGCCAGCCCCAGCAGGGCGAGCACCCGCGACCGCGCGAGCTGCCACGCCTCGCCCACCGTGATCCGGCCGCCGAACACGGCGCGGCCGAGCACCCGGGTGAGGATGCCCGTGAGGATCGTGGTGCCCAGGAACGTCATGACATAGGTGATGATCGCGCCGATGTACTGCGCGGCCAGGCCGACGACCGGGAGCGCGGGCGAGGCGGCCGTCTCGTAGGAGCCGGAGCCGTAGCCGTCCAGCGCCGTCCCGAACATGCCGAGGCCGACCGCCTGGCCGAGCGCTCCGGGGATCGCGGTGACGGCCGCGACGATCGCCGACAGGCCGAGCGTGGCCTTCGGGTTCGAGCGGATCAGCTTGATCGTGCCGTCGAAGATGTCGCCGAGCGTCAGCGGGCGCAGCGGGATGATCCCCGGCCGCGGCGCGTCGGGCGGCCGGTGTCCGTATGGACCTTGCGCATAGGGACCCTGGCCGTAGGGGCCCTGGCCGTAGGGACCGGACCCGTAGTGCGGCCCGCCCGCCTGCGGGCCCTGACCGTACGGTCCGTACTGGCCGTAGCCGGGCTGACCATACTGTCCGGGCTGGCCGTACGGGCCGGAAGAGCCGGAAGGGCCGGGCTGGCCGTACTGACCGGGCTGGCCATACTGCTCATGGGACATGGGCTGGCCGTACGGACCGGGTTGCGGGCCGGGTTGCGGGCCGGGTTGTGGGCCGGCCGGGCCTTCCCGGCCGCCGGGGGCGGCCCAGGACTCGCCCGTCCCGCCGGTCCCGGCGGCTCCGCCGTACGGCGGTGGTTGCTCGGCCGCCCAGCCGGAGGGCACGTCGGGGGAGGAGCCGGGGCCGTCTGTCATGTCCCAATCCTGGCATGATGTACGTGCGTGTGCCGCGCGATCACCAAGTGCCGCCACCGCCGGGTTGCCCGGCGGAGACAGGCAGGTGGGACACCGGCGTCCCCTCGCGGGCGGAAGCGAGCCCCGGCGGGGGATGGCCGAAACCGGGGCGCGGGAGCACACTTGGAACGTGACCGCACCACGGGATTCCCCCCGGTGTGACCGCATCTGGTCAGATAATCGCGCGCTTGGTGTGCTGCGCCTAAACTCCATCCCGCCTAAACTCCAACCTCTGTCATGGTCGTGTAACACCCGAGTGGCGGCCACCGGTAGCCTGCGGGGGTACCTGTGACAAACGCCCAAATCTCCCAAACGCGTACGAATGAGGGGCCATGAAAGGTCGCGTGCTGGTCGTCGACGACGACGCCGCTCTCGCCGAGATGCTCGGCATCGTCTTGCGCGGGGAGGGTTTCGAACCGTCGTTCGTGTCCGACGGCGACAAGGCACTCGACGCCTTCCGGGACACCCGGCCGGACCTGGTCCTGCTCGACCTGATGCTCCCCGGCGCCGACGGCATCGACGTCTGCCGCCGCATCCGCGCCGAGTCCGGGGTCCCCATCGTCATGCTGACGGCCAAGAGCGACACCATCGACGTGGTCCTCGGCCTGGAGTCCGGCGCCGACGACTACATCGTCAAGCCGTTCAAGCCCAAGGAACTCGTCGCCCGGGTGCGCGCCCGCCTGCGCCGCACCGACGAGCCCACCCCCGAGATCCTCCAGATCGGCGACATCACGATCGACGTGGCCGGTCACTCGGTCAAGCGCGGCGAGGAGACCATCAACCTCACGCCGCTGGAGTTCGACCTGCTGGTCGCGCTGGCGCGCAAGCCCCGTCAGGTCTTCACCCGCGAGGTGCTGCTGGAGCAGGTCTGGGGCTACCGGCACGCCGCCGACACCCGCCTGGTGAACGTGCACGTCCAGCGCCTCCGCGCGAAGATCGAGAAGGACCCGGAGCGCCCGGAGATCGTCGTCACGGTGCGCGGGGTGGGCTACAAGGCCGGCCCCGCGTAGGCGCCCGCTCCGACCATGCCGGTACCCGCGAGAAAGTCCCGCCGCCGGACCCCTGGCCAGATCGCCCGTGGGGTCCGCAGACGCGCGCGCCGTCTCGCGGGCCGGCTGCGGGGCGTCTGGCGGCGCTCGCTCCAGCTCCGCGTCGTCACCAGCACGCTGGTGCTGTCGATGGCCGTCGTGGTCGTCCTCGGCGTGTTCCTGATGCAATCGATCTACGCCTCGGTGCACAACGCCAGCGAGGTGTCCGCGGTGGCGGAGTCGCAGGCCAACAACGCCACCGCGAGCGGTTATCTGAGCCGGCTCTCCGACATCGGCGACGGCGGGCAGGACGGTTCGGCGCCCGGCCCGGTGGGCGATCCCGTCGACACGGCGGCCCAGGCGCTGGCGGACCGTTCCGGCGGCCGCTACGACGTCGTCATCTACAACACGAGCATGGTCGGGCAGGGCAGGGTCTCCAGCCAGATCGACCCGTCGAGCATCCCCGCCTCTCTCCGGGCGGACGTCCGGAACAGCGACGAGGACCACCCTCTGTGGCACCAGACCGTGACGGTGCGCTACATCGGCGCGAAGCAGCCCGGGCCCGCCCTGGTGGTCGGCGCCATGGTCAACGGGAGCTACGAGATCTACCACGTCTTCCCGCTGGGCGACGAGGAGAAGACGCTCCAGGCGGTCCAGCGGATGCTGATCGGCGCGGGCGCCGCGCTCGTGCTGCTGCTCGCGGGCGTCGCCTCGCTCGTCACCCGCCAGGTGGTCATCCCCGTACGGCTCGCGCGCCAGGCGGCGGAACGGCTGGCGGCCGGCCGCCTGGAGGAGCGGCTCAAGGTGCGCGGCGAGGACGACCTCGCCCGGCTGGCCACCTCGTTCAACGAGATGGCCTCCAACCTGGCGCTCAAGATCCACCAGCTGGAGGAGCTCTCCCAGGTGCAGCGCCAGTTCGTCTCCGACGTCTCGCACGAGCTGCGCACGCCGCTGACGACCGTCCGCATGGCCGCCGACCTGCTGTACGAGGGCCGCGAGGACTTCGACCCCTCGTCGGCGCGGGCGGCCGAGCTGATGCAGAACCAGCTCGAACGCTTCGAGTCCATGCTCGCCGACCTGCTGGAGATCAGCCGCTACGACGCGGGGGCCGCGACACTCGACCTGGACCCCGTCGACATGCGCGACGTGGTGCTGCGCGCGGTGGGCGACTCCGAGACGCTGGCGGAACGGCAGGCCACCCGGTTCGAGCTGCGCCTGCCCAACGAGCCGTGCATGGCCGAGGTGGACAGCCGCAGGGTCGAGCGCATCCTGCGCAACCTGCTGTTCAACGCCATCGAGCACGGCGAGGGCCGGGACGTCGTCGTCACCCTTGGCGCCGACCGCGACGCCGTGGCCGTGGCCGTACGCGACCACGGGGTCGGCCTGAAGCCGGGCGAGGAGAACCTGGTCTTCGACCGCTTCTGGCGGGCCGATCCCTCACGTGCCCGCACCATCGGCGGCACGGGCCTCGGGCTGGCGATCTCGCGGGAGGACGCGATGCTGCACGGCGGCTGGCTCCAGGCGTGGGGCGCGGCCGGTGAGGGCAGCCAGTTCCGCCTGTCGCTGCCGCGCGTCGCGGGGACGCCGCTGCGCGGATCGCCGCTCCCGCTGGTCCCGCCGGAGGTGGAGATGCGGCGCACCTGGCGCAGCCACGCCACGCCGGTGCTCACCCCCGCGGTCGGGGCGATCTCCGAGGCCGGGCCCCGCGTACGGGAGAGCGCCGAGGCGGGCGGTTTCGATGCGGACTGAGCGGCGCGCCGCGGTGACCCGCCGCCTCGCGGCGTTCGCGGGCGTGGTTCTCGTGCTGGCCGGCGGCGGGACGGCCTGTGCCACCGTGCCGACGAGCGGAGGCCCCCGGGTCGCCCAGGAGGACAAGAGCAAGGACACACTCAGCGAGCCGTACGTGCGGATCATCGCGGAGCCGCCGAAGCCGGGCGCGCCGCCCGACGACATCGTCAAGGGCTTCCAGGCCGCCATGGCCTCCTTCGACGACGCCGAGTTGCGGGTCGCCAAGCAGTACCTCACCCCGGGCGCGTCCCAGCGCTGGAACCCGAGGCGGCAGACCCGCGTCTACGAGGGCAAGATCGAGCCGGACCGTACGCAGGACCTCGAACACGCCACCCGGACGACGGTGACGCTGAAGGGGACGAAGGTCGCCACGATCGACTCCGAGGGCAGGTACACCCCCGCGACCGGCGCTCTGGTCGAGCCGTTCACCCTGGTCAAGGTGGGCACCGAGTGGCGGATCGACATCCCGCCCGACGCCCGCCTGCTGTCGAGCGACGACGTGCGGCGGGCCTACCGGCGGGTGGACCTCTACTACCCCCCGGCCACCCCGGCGACAGGGCTGGTGGCCGACCGGGTGTGGGTGCCCATCGAGCCCAGCAGAGGGGTGCCAGAGACGCGGGTCCGCCGGCTGCTCGCCGGGCCGACCTCGTCGATCGCGAGCGCGGTGCGCAGCGCCTTCCCCGCCGGCACCGATCTCAACCGGATCTCCGTCGAGGGCGACACGGTCGTGGTCGACTTCACCTCGCAGGTGGACGCGGTGCCGTCCGACCGCCTCGACGCGCTGAAGGCGCAGCTCGTCTGGACGCTCGGCGACCTGGTCACCGGCCGCACGGTGGAGATCCGCGTCAACGGCGGCGGTTCCGGCGTCCGGTTCCGGCCCGCCGACTACGACGCCTACGACCCGAACGTGCTGACCGGTTCGCCGCAGGCCTACTACATGCAGGGCGGCAGGCTGCTGCAGTACAAGGAGAAGGGCGCCGGCACCCCCGTGCCGGGCGCGGCGGGCGAGCAGCCCGGGAAGTTCACCGAGCCGGCCGTCCTGACCCAGTATCCGGTCCTGGTGGCGGCCCTGGTCAACGGTGACGGCGTCTACGTCGCGCCGATGACCGCGGGCAGCGCGTGGCAGCGGTGGATCGCCGGCAAGAACATGAGCCCGCCCTCCTGGGACCGGTACGGCGCCGTCTGGTCGGCCGAGAAGGTGAGCGCGCACGAGAGCCGGGTCTGGACGGCGGTCGCCGGCCAGCCCCGCAGGGTCGAGATCTCCGAGGAACTGTCGTACGGGCGCATCATCAAGCTGCGGGTCTCCCGCGACGGGGCCAGGGTCGCCGCCATCCTCGACGACGGGCTCGGCACCTCCGTGCGGATCGGCACGATCCTCCGTCTCGGCGAGCAGGTGCGGATCGACGACGTGCGGACGCTCATCGACTCCCGCGACGACCAGCAGATCGAGGACATCGCCTGGCGGGACGCCACCGATCTGCTCGTGCTGTCCAAGGTCAAGAGCGGCCAGGAACTGACGCCGTGGTCGGTGATGGAGGGCAGGACGGACCCGGACGCCGGGCCGATCAAGCTGGATTCGAAGATCGACTCGATCGCCGCCGCCCCCGACCACGTCATCGCCGGAGCCGACGAGGGCCAGGTGATCAGCTACAGCACCGACAAGCAGGCCTGGAACCAGCTCGCCAAGGACGGCGCCACCACTCCCGTCTATCCCCTCGGCTGACCGGCCCGTCCGCCTGAATGTCGGTGGCGGGCGGGATGCTGGGCGCGTGGTGCCGGCGCTGCTCGATCTGATCCTCCCGCCCCGCTGCGCCGGATGCGGCGCGTGGGGCGCGGTGGCCTGCCCTTCCTGCCTGGCGAAGCTGCTCGGGGAGCCGGCTTCGCGGCCGCCGGACCCGGCGCCTCCCGGGCTGCCGGACTGCTGGTCGGCCACCGCCTACGAGGGCGCGGCCCGCCGGATGATCCTCGCCTGCAAGGAACGTGGCCGTACGGCTCTCGTGCCGGCCCTGGCCACCTGCGTGGCGACCTGCGTCGCCGCCTGGCAGACCGAAGCCGAGACGGAGGGGGAGGCGGCCGTGACGTGGCTGGTGCCGGTGCCGAGCGCCCGGGCCGCCGTCCGCCGCCGGGGTCACGACCCGGTGCGCGCCGTCGCGACGGCCGCCGTCCGCGAACTGCGCGGGCGGGGC
>QFZU02000260.1 GCA_003260025.2 Microbispora triticiradicis
CACCGCGGGCCGCACGACGCGGGACGGGTCGAGCGACGGCCCGCCCGCGTGCACCGCGGCGGCCCGTGCGGAGGCGCCTGAGGCGTGCGCGGTCTCCGGGGCGGCGGCGGCCTTCACCGAGATCGGGCGGCGCGCCCTGGCTCCGGCCCCCCGGAGGGCGGCTCTGCCGTTGCCGGTGACGACCGGCGGAGTGGTCCGCCAGACGCGACCGGTGAGGGCGATCTCGTCCGGCTCGTCGAAGGGAGCCATCCGGCACCAGGTCTTGGGCTCGGCCATGTAGCGAACCTGCGACTGCAGAAGCTCGGTGAGACGCTTGTTCTCGATGACCGGACGGGTGGACAGCCAGGTGAGCACGCCGGGAGGAACCAGGTAGACGACGTGCCACGGCGCCTCCAGCGGCAGTCTCACCAGAAGGAGGAAGAGCCACCAGGGTACGGAGACACCCACGAACACACCGATCCAGACGACCGGAAGCGGCATCGGCAGCCGTAGGTCGTACAGCTTGTACAGCCGCTTCTCAATACGCCAGATATTGGTATATGTGGGCAGATCCACCCCGAACCTCCTCTCCGCCCGATCACTTGATCCCGAGCGCGCCCGCGATGGCCTTCGCTGTCACCTCGATGATGTTGGGAACGTAGAAGATCACACCGATCGCGATCGCCAGGATGATGAACTGCACGAACCTGGTGATCTCACGGGTGAAGAGGAAGAAGATCGCCACGACGGAGACGACCGCGAGGAACAGCGGGGCGAAGAACTTCCTGAGGAAATCGGCGAGACCTTCGGTGTTGATGCCCGTCGCCGGCGCCGGCGACGGTGCGGCGAGATCAAGGAAATGATCCGCGATGGTCTTCACAATCAACTCTCGCCCTCCCGGGGGTATGGATCAGCGATGTCTGTGCCGGGCATGCGCTACCCCACGGACCGGTTCGCACCCTGGATGCCCTTGACGAACCACTTGCCGCCCTGCTTCTCGATCGTCAGCTCGTAGGCCTGTTCGAGGCCCCCCGGCTCGCCCGCCGGGTCCTGGGACGGACTCGGCGCCGCCGCGTCCCCGGAGGCCACTGCCCACACCACCACCGCGGTCACCTTCCTGCTGTCGGCGCCACCTGGTGGCACGGACACCTTCTTCAGCTCGGCGAAGGCGAACCTGCCGTTGAAGCCCTCGATCGTCACGCCGTTCGCGACGTACCGCTGCAGATCCACCTGGTTGCCCGCGGCGTACGCCTTGAAGAAGCCTTCGAGCTGGGGACGCAGTTCGGCCTCGGTGGCGGAGTCGCTGTCGGGTTCGGCAAGCTGCGGCAGACCGGCCGGGCCGGGGTCGGGCAGCAGGGCGGGCTGCGCCGACACCACGAACCTGCCGCCGTCGTAGTAGACCGGCACGGACAGCAGGCCACGGGCGTCCCCGGACTGGTACGACACGCTCACCCGGGCGTTGTGGTCGTCGATCACGTCGATCCCCGCGTACTGGAAGGCGCCAGCGGACATGCGCCCGTAGCCGTTCCAGCCGAACTGCGCGTCGGCGCCCTCCGGCAGGAACGCCTTCAGCCGTTCCGCACGCTGCTGCGGGTTGGCCGCGTCGTAGTTGAGGTAGACCGCCGCGAACTGGTCCGCGAAGGCCGCCGCCCGCGTCGTCGGGAAGGTTGACGTGGCCGTTTCGGCCGGGGCGCTGCCGGTGCCGGTGTCCTGCATGGAGCGCTCGAACAGCGCCCGGACCCCGTTGACCACGATCACGATGATCAGGGCCCAGAGGATCGCGCGTCCGGCCCAGACGAGCCAGCGGCCTCCGCCGCCGCTCCATCCTCTGCGCCGGGGGGCCGTGCCGTGAGCGGCGATCGACCGGTCGAGGCCCTCCGGAGGGTACGGCTCAGGGTCGCCAGCGATCCGAGGATCCTGCTGGACGTCTGACCTGCGAGCCATCACGCCTCCGCTCGCGCCGATCCATCCGGCTGGCGCGGTTTCCTCTTGCTCTCGTTCCGGTTAGCCGCATTGAAGTATTCACCCTAGCGGTCTAGCCAATTCTTCCAGGTAAGCCACGCCCATGGTGCAAGCATCGCCGCGAGCGAGCAAACTAGGTCTACATCGCGTTGTGAGGCGCCACGTCTATCCACTCTGTGGAAAAGCGCGTTATGCCTGGCCAGCAGGGTCGGCGATTACCTAACCGCCACCTATTGGTGTCTTCACAGCCTGGAGAGATGGCGATGCGGACGTACCGCCCGGAGCCGGCCCCCGCACGCGAGGGTCCCGCACGCGGCACGTGCGGGACCCTCTCCGATCGGTCGTGCGCGCTCGTCACTGGCAGGACGAGGACGAGGAGGACGCCTCACTCTCCGTTCCGAGGCTCGACTCACCGGAGGTGGACGACTCCACCGACGACTCGACGGACGACTCCTGGGACGACTCCAGTGACGACTCGGGCGAGGACGGGAGCGAGGACGACTCGCTCGGCAGCTGCGCCATGGCGTCGCTCGCCAGCTGCTCGATGCGCTTCTGAGCGCTGGCGGCCTCGTCCCTGATGCGCTGCATGGCGCTGCCGGCCTCTGCGTTGATGTCGGCCCGCGCCTGCTCCATCGTGCCGCTCAGGCCGCCCATGCTGCTCAGGCCGCTCAGGCTTGAGCCGCGCCACTCGCGCGAGAACGACGAGCTCGGGAACTGCTCGCGTACGGTGATCGAGAGGCTTGAGGGCCGGGCGGCCACGATCGGAGCGGCCATCGGGATCTCGGACATCGGGATGCCGGACATCGGGATCTCGGACATCGGAATGCCCGCCGGCAGGGCGGACGTGGAGATCGCCTGCGGCATCGCCGCAAGGGTGGCGGGCAGCTCCGGCACGGCGATCGTGGAGATGGCCGGCACCTCGGCGACCGTGCTCAGCGAGGGCTCCAGGACGGTGGTGTAGGCCAGCGAGCGCGCCGAGCCGCCCGGCACCCTTTCCTGCGGCGAGATCGTGGCGGCGGAGGCCGCGCCGCTCGCCAGAGCGACCCCTCCGGCCGTGAACGTCGCGGCGATGATCGCCGAGAGAGCGAGCTGTCCGGACTTGCGATGCATGGTCCCTCCTTGGGCCCGTATCGGGTCGCGCAGGTCGAGCCACCTGGGCTTTCCCTGACTCCCGAATTGCGCCGCGGGCGCCTCCCTCTCCCGGATCAAACCGGCATAACGCCCGAAATGGGATCGATTGCTGAAAGGGAGGATTCACCTGACGAGTTGCCGCCCAACGGCCTCGATTCGATGCTCAATGGAACGTCCCGAGGGCGTCCAGAGCACTTGATACAAGCGTTTCCGCAGGCCGTGGAGGATCTGACCGATGGGAGAACCGCGGCGGATGTTACCGCCACGCGTCTTGGGACCTCCTTGTACGGAAGGGGACGCTGAGGTGAGGAGACGGATGGCCAGGCACGCCCGGCCCGGGGTTCAGGCCTGGTAGGGCGGCATGACGCCCCAGCCCCAGCGCGGCACCGGCTCCTCGCCCGGCGGTGTGACGCCCGGCTGTGAGAAGTGGACGGCCAAGCGGGTCCCCCACTCGACGTAACCCGCGAACGCCGCCCTGAACTCCGGGTCCGCGGGCAGCCCGACCTCATCGGCCGCGTCCATGAGCAGGCTCACCCACCTGCGGCGCTGCTGCTCCGTGATGCCCTTGCCGAGGTGGTGGGAGACCATGTGCGAGTGGCCGCCGCGCTCCTCGCTGTAGCGGGCCGGGCCGCCGAAGACCTCGCCGAGCCACATCGCCACGTACGCGGGGTGACGGGCGTCCATGTGCGCGAAGAGCGGCCCGACCAGGTCGTCGTCCTTGACCCGCCCGTAGAACGCCTCGGTCAGCCGGTCCAGCGCCTGCGCGCCCCCGGCCCACTCGAACAGCGTGGGCTCGGTCTTCTCGATCACCTTCTCGTAGTGCCTCATCTCCTCGATGTCCGACACATACGGTTTGATCTCGGCGAAGAACTCCCGGAAGTGCTCACTGCCGCGGAAGCCTTCGAGGTGGTCACGGGCCGAGGTCCAGATGATCCGCAGGATGTAGCACGCGGGCTCGTCCACGGAACGGGACAGTTCGTAGTCGAGGCACTGCGGCGCCCGCCCGAGCGGCACGACGGCGCGCCGGTAGGCGGCCTCGAACTCCTCCCCGTCGGCGACCCGGTAACGGATGTATTCGACGATCACCAGCACCCACCCTTTGTAATTATGTAATCAGAGCCAAGCTACCCGTCCGCAGGGAAACGATCAATGAGATCCTCGGGCGAAGGGCTCAGCGGATGTGGTCGAGGCCGGTCAGGCCGGCCGAGAGCGCCCAGAGACGGGCCGCCTCTCCGTCGTCCGCCGGGCCTTCCCCGGTGACGCGGCAGTCGGCGCAGTAGGCACCGCCGTGTCCGTCGAGCTCGCGGGCCGTGGCGGCCCAGACCGGTGTCGCCGCACCCTGCTCGGGCGTCCTGAACAGACCGGGCGCCGCGTTGCCCTCGGCGTCGATCCAGCCGGCGGCGACCATCTCGCCGTCCGTCAGGTGCCGCTGGAGCGGAGTGCGGATCCAGCCGGGGTTGACCGAGAACGCGTGGACTCCGTACGGCCCGCCCAGCCGATCCAGGTGGCGGGCGAACAGGATGTTCGCGAGCTTCGACTGGGCGTAGGCGGCCCACTTGTCGTAGCCGCGGGTGAACTGCGGGTCGTCCCACCGGATGCGCCAGTCCGCGCCGTACCCGGAGGAGACCGAGACGACCCGGGCCGCACCGGCGGCCGTGAGGGCGGGCCACACCAGATGCGTCAGCGCGTAGTGGCCCAGGTGGTTGACGGCGAACTGCGCCTCCCAGCCGGGCCCCACCCGGATCTCGGGGCAGGCCATGATCCCGGCGGCGGCGATCAGGATGTCGAGGGTGGCCCTCCGGCGCAGGAACCGCTCGGCGAACGCCCGTACGGAATCGAGGTCGGCGAGGTCGAGCCGCTCGACCTCGGCCCTCTCGACGCCCGCCAGTGCCTGCCGCGCCGTCTCGGGCCGGCGGGCCGGGACGACGACGCGCGCCCCGGCCCCGGCGAGCGCGCGGGTGGCCGCGAGACCCACGCCGGAGTATCCGCCGGTGACGACCGCGGTCCTGCCGGTCAGGTCGATCCCGGCGAGAACCTCGCCGGCCGTACTGACGGCGCCGAAGGCGCTCCGTCCCGTGTCCCGCCCGGGGTCACGCCCTGTGTCAGCTGTCGTGTCGCTGGTCATGACGCGGACGCTAGGTGTTAGACCGAGGTCTAGGTCAACCGGTTACGATCACCGCGTGACGGCTGAGGTCCTTCATATCGGCGAGGTGGCCAGGCGCACCGGCCTGAGCGTGCACACGCTGCGGCTGTACGAGCGTGAAGGGCTGCTCGCGGGCGAGGTACTGCGCGACGAGGCCGGTCGGCGGGTCTACAGCGCCTGGGATGTCGAGTGGCTGGGCAACTGCGTGAAGTTCCGGGCCTCCGGCATGCCGCTGGCGGCGATCGGCCGGCTGGCCCGGCTCGTGCGCGAGGGCAGCGGCAACGAAGCGGAACGACTCGAGGTGCTGCGCGAACACCGCCGCCGCGTCGCCGAGCGGATCGCGCAGCTGCAGGACTGTCTCGACCTCGTCGACGGCAAGGTGGCCGCGTACGAACGGCACCTCGCCGCCGACCGCACCGGAGAGCCCTGGTAACGGCAGCCGGAGCCGGCTCAGACGTTGAAGCGGAACTCCACGACGTCGCCGTCGCGCATGACGTAGTCCTTACCCTCGATGCGTGCCTTGCCCGCGGCCCTGGCGGCGGTCATCGAGCCCGCCTCGACCAGGTCGGCGAACGAGATGACCTCGGCCTTGATGAACCCGCGCTGGAAGTCGGTGTGGATGACCCCGGCGGCCTCGGGCGCGGTGGCGCCGCGGCGGATCGTCCAGGCTCGCGCCTCCTTGGGCCCGGCCGTCAGGTAGGTCTGCAGGCCCAGCGTCTCGAACCCGACCCGGGCGAGCTGGGCGAGACCCGACTCCTCCTGGCCGACGGACTGCAGCAGCTCCAGCGCCTCGTCGTCGGGCAGCTCCACCAGCTCCGACTCGATCTTGGCGTCGAGGAACACGGCCTCGGCCGGGGCCACCAGCGCCGAGAGCTTGGCCCGCAGGTCGTCGTCGGTCAGCTCGTCCGCGTCGAGGTTGAAGACGTACAGGAACGGCTTGGCCGTGAGGAGGTGCAGCTCACGCAGGTCGGCGAGGTCGATGCCGGCGCCCTTGCCCCCGGCGTACAGGGTCGTGCCGGTGTCGAGGAGCTTCGCCGCGGCCTCGGCCGCCTCCAGCAGGACCTTGCGGTCCTTGTTGGTGCGCGCCTCCTTCTGCAGGCGGGGCACCGCCTTCTCGATCGTCTGCAGGTCGGCGAGGATCAGCTCGGTGTTGATGGTCTCGATGTCGCGCTGCGGCGACACCTCGCCGTCCACGTGGGTCACGTCGGGGTCGGAGAAGACCCGGATCACCTGGCAGATCGCGTCGGTCTCGCGGATGTTGGCGAGGAACTGGTTGCCCCGGCCCTGTCCCTCGGACGCGCCCTTGACCAGGCCCGCGATGTCCACGAACTCCACCTTGGCGGGCAGGATGCGGGCGGAGTTGAAGATCTCCCCCAGCGTGTCCAGACGCGCGTCCGGGACGCCCACGATGCCCACGTTCGGCTCGATCGTGGCGAACGGGTAGTTGGCCGCCAGGGCGTTCCCGCTCTTGGTCAGCGCGTTGAAAAGCGTGGACTTACCGACGTTGGGCAGGCCGACGATGCCGATGCTCAGGCTCACGTACCACGAGTTTAGGGGCCTCGGCGGGTGCGCCGGACATCGGCGGCCCCGGCCCTCTCCTGGGCGCGCCTCCCCGTTTGGCATGCCAATGCCTGAAATCATCCAGACCGTGGATGTCGTGGCTCTCGTACTGGGACTCGCCGTCGGCCTGGTGACCGGTCTGGCGCTCGCCGGGATGCGAACCGCGGGCCGTACGGCCGAGGCCGCCGCCAGGGTGGCGGAGGCCGAGGCGAGGACGCGGGCGGCGGAGGACAAGGTCGCCTACGTCGAGAACCAGCTCACCGAGCGCTTCCAGGCCATCTCCGCGCACGCTCTCGACGTCGCCAACCTGCGCTTCCTCGAACTGGCCGAAAACCGGCTCAACACGACGAGAGCGGAGGCGGCCGGCGACCTCGACCAGCGCCGTCAGGCGGTCGAGAACCTCGTCGCGCCGCTCCGCGAGACGCTCGCCAAGGTGGAGAGCCAGCTCAGGGAGAGCGAGTCGGGCGCCCGCGCCGCCCGGGCCGAACTGAGCAAGCAGATGGAGTTCGTACGGGAGAGCTCCGAACGGCTGAAGGCCCAGACGGACGCGCTGGTGCGGGCGCTCCAGCGGCCGGAGGCCCGAGGGCGCTGGGGAGAGCTGCAGCTCCGGCGGGTGGCGGAGATCGCCGGAATGGCGCGGTTCTGTGACTTCGATGAGCAGGTGAGCGCCGTCACCCGTGACGGGCTGGTCCGTCCCGACATGGTCGTACGGCTCAGCGGCGGCAAGAACGTCGTCGTGGACGCGAAGGTGTCGCTCGCGGCCTACCTGGAGGCGGCCGAGACCGCCGATCTCTCCTTCGCCTCGACCCGGCTCGACGCGCACGCGCGGCACCTGCGCGAGCACGTGGACCGGTTGGCGGCCAAGTCGTACTGGCAGGCGTTCAGCCCGTCGCCCGAGTTCGTGGTCCTTTTCATCCCCGGCGAGGCGTTCCTCGCGCCGGCGCTGGAGCGCGATCCCGGGTTACTGGAGTACGCGATGCGGCGGCGCGTGCACATCGCCACCCCGACGACGCTCGTGACGATGCTGCGCACCGCGCAGTACGCCTGGCAGCAGGCGGCGGTCAGCGAGAACGCCAAAGCGGTGTTCGACTTGGGCAAGGAGCTGTACGACCGGCTCGGCGGCCTCGGGAGGCACGTGGACTCCCTGGGCAGGGCGCTCACCCGGGCGGTCACCGCGTACAACCAGACGGTCGGCAGCCTGGAGAGCCGCGTCCTGGTCAGCGCGCGGAGGATGAACGACCTCGGTCTCGTGGACTACTCGCTCGACGCCCCGGCGGCGGTGGAGGAGGTCCCCCGGCCGGTCGCCATCCCCGAACTCGAAGGTGAAGAGCGGGTAAGCTCCCCTCCCCCGCATCGTCAGAACGGTAAATTGGCGCGAGACTTGTCGTGAGGGGGGCCCGATGACAGGCACCGGTCGAGCCGGGCTGCGGCTGACCGCTCGGGGGGCGATCGTCATGCTCTTCGTGATCACCGTGGTGGGTCTCCTGCCGAAACTGCCCGGGCCCGTGTTCGTGGCCGGCTGCCTCGCGGCCGTCCTGCTCGTACGGCCCCGCGACCTGCTGCCGCTGGTGGTGACGCCCCCGCTGGTCTTCTTCCTCGCGGCCCTGCTGGTGGAGCTGCTGCGGTCGCTCGGGTCCGGTTCGATGCTCCCGACGTTCGGGCTCGGCATGTTCACCACGCTGTCGTCGGCCGCCCCGTGGCTGTTCGCCGGCTCGGCGCTGGCGCTGGGCGTCGCCTGGGTGCGCGGCCTGCCCGCCAACCTCAGGGAACTGCGTACGGGCGCCGTGCCCGAACCCGCCGGCGCGAGGGTCGGCGGCGCGGGACTCGGCGGCGCGAAGGTCGGCGGCGCGAAGGTCGGCGCGGCCCGCGCCGCTTC
>QFZU02000261.1 GCA_003260025.2 Microbispora triticiradicis
CGGGCCCACCGCTGGGCCCGCCGCCCGGCCCTCCGGGTCCCCAGGGCCCGCCGGGGCCGTCCGGCCCCCAGGGCGGCGGCGGCAACGGCCCGCCGTACGGTGGCCTGCCCGTAGGCTCACCGGAAGGGGGCTCGCCATAGGGCGGCCCGCCGTGAGGAGGCCCGCCCGGAGGTCCCCCGTACGGGGGCTCGCCGTACGGCCCGCGCGGGGGCCCGGGGTCGCCGGGTCTCGCCACGATGATCCCTCCCGTACGTGATTCTGGCCTCTGCCGCGGCCCTCAGGCTCTCCCGGAATCACGGTGTGAGCAGGGACGACACGGCAAAGAGCGGTTGAGGGTTACGGCGGCCGAAGGGCATGCGCCGGTTTGAGCAGCGTCAATGCCTGAATAGACTCGACTGTGTGTTGAAGGGCGACGGCCGGCTGGGCCATGACCTCGACCCCCAGGACCGCGCTCCGAAGGACGCCTGTGGCGTCTTCGGCGTATGGGCGCCTGGGGAGGACGTCTCCAAACTCACCTACTACGGCCTCTACGCGCTGCAGCACCGTGGACAGGAGTCCGCGGGCATCGCGGTCAGCGAGGGCAGCCGAATCCTCGTCTACAAGGACATGGGCCTGGTGGCCCAGGTCTTCGACGAGTCGATCCTCGGCACCCTGCGCGGGCACCTGTCCATCGGGCACTGCCGTTACTCCACGACGGGATCGAGCGTCTGGGAGAACGCGCAGCCGACGCTGAGCTCCACCGACGGCGGCGGGCTGGCGCTCGCCCACAACGGCAATCTGATCAACACCGCGCAGCTCGCCGAACGGCTCACGTCCGGTGCGATGCGGGCCACCACCGACACCGAGGTGCTCACCGCGCTGCTCGCGCAGGACGCCTCGCGCCCTGTGGACGACGTCGCGGCCGAACTGCTGCCGGAGGTCAAGGGCGCCTACTCGCTCGTCTGGATGAACGAGACCACGCTGTTCGCCGCCCGCGACCCGCAGGGCATCCGGCCGCTCGTGCTGGGCAGGCTGGAGCGCGGCTGGGTGGTCGCCTCCGAGACCGCGGCGCTCGACATCGTCGGCGCGTCGTTCATCCGGGAGATCGAGCCCGGCGAGCTGCTGACGATCGACGAGCGCGGCGTGCGCTCGCGCCGCTTCGCCGTGGCCGAGCCGAAGGGCTGCCTGTTCGAGTACGTCTACCTCGCCCGGCCCGACACCACGATCGCCGGGCGCGGCGTGCAGTCCACCCGGGTCGAGGTCGGGCGCGTGCTCGCCCGCGAGCACCCGGTGGACGCCGACCTCGTCATCCCGACGCCCGAGTCCGGCACCCCGGCCGCCATCGGCTACGCCGAGCAGAGCGGCATCCCGTACGGCCAGGGCCTGGTGAAGAACTCCTACGTCGGCCGGACCTTCATCCAGCCGTCGCAGACCATCCGCCAGCTCGGCATCCGGCTCAAGCTCAACCCGCTGCGCGAGGTCATCGAGGGCAAGCGCCTGGTGGTCGTGGACGACTCGATCGTCCGCGGCAACACCCAGCGGGCGATCGTGAAGATGCTGCGCGAGGCGGGCGCCACCGAGGTGCACGTCCGGATCTCCTCGCCCCCGGTCGCCTGGCCCTGTTTCTACGGCATCGACTTCGCCACCCGGGCAGAGCTGATCGCGGGGTCGCTGTCGGTGGAGGAGATCCGCTCCTCGCTCGGCGCCGACTCCCTCGGCTACATCTCGCTCGACGGGCTGACCCGGGCGACGACGCTGCCCGCCGACCGGCTCTGCCGCGCCTGCTTCACCGGTGAGTACCCCATCCCGATCGAGGACGACCGGGTGGGCAAGTTCGTGCTGGAGGCCCAGCGATGACCAGCTACGCCGACGCCGGCGTCGACATCGAGGCGGGCGACCGCGCGGTCGAGTTGATGAAGTCGCGGGTGGCGCGGTCCCGGCGGCCCGAGGTCGTCGACGACGCCAGCGGCTTCGCCGGGCTCTTCGACGCCTCGGCCTTCCTGCGTTACCGCCGGCCGCTGCTCGCCACGTCCACCGACGGCGTGGGCACCAAGGTCATGCTGGCGCAGCGGCTCGGCAAGCACGATACGATCGGCATCGACCTCGTCGGCATGGTGTTGGACGACCTCGTCGTGTGCGGGGCCGAGCCGCTGTTCATGACCGACTACATCGCCTGCGGGAAGGTGGTGCCGGAGCGCATCGCCGACATCGTGGGCGGCGTCGCCGAGGGCTGCCGCCTCGCGGGCTGCGCGCTGGTCGGCGGCGAGACCGCCGAGCATCCCGGCGCGATGGGCCCCGACGAGTACGACCTCGCGGGCGCCGGCACCGGGGTCGTCGAGGCCGACGAGATGCTCGGGCCCGACCGGGTGGTGCCGGGGGACGTGGTGCTCGGGCTGGCCTCCAGCGGCGTCCACTCCAACGGCTACTCGCTGGTCCGGCATGTGATCGCGAAGGCCGGGCTGGACCTGGAGCGGGAGTTGCCCGAGCTGGGCCGCACGCTCGGCGAGGAACTGCTCACGCCGACCCGCGTCTACTCGCTCGACTGCCTGGCGCTCATCCGGGAGACCGAGGTGCACGCGCTCGCCCACATCACCGGCGGCGGGCTGGCGGCGAACCTGGCCAGGTCCCTGCCCGCGACGGCCGACGCCGTGCTCGACCGGAGCTCCTGGACGCCTCCCGCGATCTTCGAGGTGCTGGCCGGCCACGGCGGCGTGCCCCAGGAGGAGATGGACAGGACGTTCAACCTCGGCGTGGGCATGTGCGCGATCGTCCCGGCGGCGGAGGCCGACAGGGCGCTGGCGCTGCTGACCGGCCGTGGCCTGCCCGCCTGGGTGCTGGGCGAGATCGTCGCCGGAGAGGGGCGGGCGCGTTTCCGTCGGTGAGCCCGCGTCGTCCGGCGGCCGGTGTGTGACACGTCTCACCGCGTGTCCGCCGTTCACCCCGACCGGCGGCGAGGGCTCGCCTCGGCTCCTGTCGCACGGGCTCCCGTCGCAGGGTGCCCGTCAGCGGAAGAACGCGGGCATCCTCGGGCGCTCCCCGAACAGGCCGATGTGGCGAGAACGCGAGGCGGGCACGCACGCAACCGGGCATACCACCTCGCGTGAAGGCGCGTCGCAGGTCGCGGACGCGCTGATCACCGCATATGAGTCAGCAACCCGGCGGGGGAACGGTCCCCGCCGGGTCACTCAACTGGCGATCGGTAACGGCTCAGCGCCGCCCGGGGCTGCCGTCGTCGCCGTCATCGTCGTCGACGGCCGCGTAATCGCTGTAGCGATCAGCCAACTCGTCGTAAGGGTCATGCTCGTCACTGTGGCCGGAATCGTCGGCGTCCACGACTCCGAGCTCCGCGCGCAGGCGCTCAAGATCCGTCCCGCCGCTGTTGTACTTCAGCTGACGGGCGACCTTGACCTGCTTGGCCTTGGCTCGGCCGCGCCCCATTGGCTCGACCCCCTCATGCGGGGTCGTGCCCGACCCCTCGTCACTAACGCACCGCGCACCGACGCCACCTGACTTCAGGCGTCAGTCTCTCGTTCGCCTATTACCGTACCTGGTTTGTGCGCCGCTCGGTACGTCGTAAGAGCGGCGGCGGTCAGCGCCGGAGCCAAATCCCCCTAAGGCGACCTATTTCCGACATTCTGCGCTCCGCCAGCCTATCCGCGGCGACCGCGGGAGGAACCCCTTCCTCCTCGGCCGACCGGAAGATCCTGCGGGTGGTGTCGAAGATCATCGCGGCCCGCGCGCGGGCGCGTTCCATGTCGAATCCCCCGATTTCATCGGCCACCTGGATGACCCCGCCCGAGTTCACGACGTAGTCGGGGGCGTACAGGACGCCCCGCTCGGCGAGCTGCTTCTCGACGCCCGGATGCGCGAGCTGGTTGTTCGCCCCGCCACAGATGATCTTCGCCTTGAGCCGGGGGACGGTCTCGTCGTCCAGCGCCCCGCCGAGCGCGCAGGGGGCGTACACGTCGATGTCGGACGCGGCCAGCGTGGCGGCGTCGGGCACGACCTCGACGGCCGGATGGCGCTGCCGCACCCACTCGACGGCCCGCTCGTCCACGTCGCAGACGACGACCTCGGCGTCGTCCGCGATCAGGTGGTCGACGAGTCGGCGGCCCACCTTGCCGACCCCTTCGACCCCGACCCGCCGGCCGCTGAGGGACGAGGTGCCGTACATGTGGTCGGCGGCGGCCCGCATGCCCTGGAAGACCCCGAAGGCGGTGAGGATGGAGGAGTCTCCGGCGCCGCCGTGCGCCGGGGTCCGGCCGGTGACGTAGGAGCACTCCCGCGCCACGACGTCCATGTCCTCGCTGTAGGTGCCCACGTCGCAGGCGGTGTAGTAGCGGCCGCCCAGCGACTGGACGAACCTGCCGTACGCGCGCAGGAGCGCCTCGCTCTTGTCGGTCGAGGGATCGCCGATGATCACGGCCTTGCCGCCGCCGTGGTCGAGCCCGGCCAGCGCGTTCTTGTACGCCATGGCCCGGGAGAGGTTGAGGACGTCGGCGAGGGCGGCCTGCTCGCTCTCGTAGGGATAGAACCGGGTGCCGCCGAGCCCCGGTCCGAGGGCGGTGCTGTAGATCGCGATGATCGCGTAGAGCCCGCTGCGCTCGTCGGAGCAGAAGACGACCTGCTCGTGCCGTACCGGCTGAACGGGGTTGACGCCGTCACCCGAGCCGGATTCCTTGTGGGACAGCCCGAAAACGTCGGTCACGGTAGTGACTCCTGATCGTGTACGCCGCCTCGTCGCGGCCATTCGCCTCCAGCTTAGCCGACCCGGCCATGAAACGATCATGAAAAACCGGGACAGTGCTGCGCGTTCCTCCCCCGACATGGCACGATTCTGGTGTGCTCCCCTACGCCGCCTATCTCCGTGTGTACGAGCCGCTGACCGCTTTCACCCCTCAGGATCGGGCGCGGTGGGCCCGGTACGCCGGGTCGCGCGACCGGCCGCGCCGGGCCGGCGCGCTCGAGGTCGAGCACGGCGAGGCGGTCCGCCGCCTGCTGAGCGTCCCGCCCCTGCCCGCGCCCGAGCGCGAGAGCCCCAACGCCTACCTGCGGCGGGTGGAGGAGACGCTCTACGTCTGCCCCTGGCAGAGCAGGCTCCGGTCGTGGCTGGCGTTCGCCTCCTTCCGCGGCAGCACGCCGGTCAGGCTGGCCTCCCGGTTCGTCCCCCAGGCCATCGCCGAGCAGACCGCCGACGACTTCGACCGGTTCAAGCGCGGGGAGGAGTCCCTGCGCACCTACATCCGCACGAGCACCTGGCATGTCCCGACCGCGTGGTTCGTGCCGTTCGACTCGGCCGAGCGCTGGCTCGTGCTGGGCTCGGAGCAGCCGGCCGAGCCCGTCTCGCAGACCACCGCCGCGCCGCCCAGGAACATGCTGTACGTCACCTCGATGGCGCAGGCCCGCCGCCGGGTGGCCCGGGCCCTGGTGGTGATCCGCCGCCACGTCGGGCAGGTCGCCGCGCTGACCGAGGTGGAGGACATCGGCCGCTGGCTGGAGGAGTTCCATCCCCACTCGCTCGTCGAGCTCGACTACGGCGGCCTCGTCCACCTGATGGACGACCGGACGCTCCAGGGCGACCAGTCCGTCGCGGAGGTCGCCGCGGCCCTGGCGGGTCTGGATACGGGTCAGGAAGAACTTGCCTTCGCGATGTATCAGCGGGTGATTGTCCGCTGGAGGTCGATCCGCGCCCTCGAATCGGCAAACTGAGGGTCATCAACACGCCCCGACCTGCAGATTCTGGTCATGGGATAGTCGATCACACATCTACGAACTGAGTAGTTTGCCGTTTTCACTGCGATACCACGAAACGTGTCGCTAGAATCACCCAGCGTGACATCAACCCGTGGTCGAGACGTTGTGCCCGGAGGGCTCGCCAATCGCGCTACGTGGCTGTATGGTCACATCGGGTGATGCCGTAAATGATCCTAGAAACCGCACGTTTTTGGATCATTGACGGACATCCGTGACAGTGCCGCGCCGACAGCATTGTGCTGTACGGAGCGGCACGAGCGTCAGACAAGTCGGAGGATCGCTGCCGACGGTCCACACGGAGGAGAGGCCGCACAAATGTCAGCTCGTACACCCGAGGCCGAGCCACTGCTCACCCCGGCGGAGGTCGCCACGATGTTCCGCGTCGACCCGAAGACCGTCACGCGGTGGGCGAAGGCGGGCAAGTTGACGTCGATCCGCACCCTCGGCGGTCACCGGCGGTACCGGGAGACCGAGGTCCGCGCACTGCTCGCGGGGATTCCGCAGCAGCGGTCCGAGTAGGACGTGGCCGCCGCGTCACGGGGGAACGACGGCGCGCTCGCGTCGGGGATGTGAGCGCGCCCACCATGCTCCCGTGACCGATCACCGGTCACGGGAGGGATCTGGGGCCGGCGCCGCCCGCCCGGCGCCTCCCCGCGCACACGCTGTCCCGTGCGCCTTTCTTCCCTGACTCCACGGCGATCCGATCCTTACCGGAACGCCCCGAGCAGGCGCCCTCGCCGTCCCCGTACGGGGAGCGCACCCGACCGTTCGGCGATCAGACCGGCCCGTTCGGCGATTGACCTGATCCGGTTCAGGGGACCGGCTCGCCACCCGGCACGAGCGCCGGAGAGCCCAGCAGCGTCCCGACTTCGGGGTCGTGCCCACCGGCCACCTCCAGGAGCGCGACCACCTGGCCCACCAGCAGCCGCTCCAGGTCGTCCCGCGCCATGTCGCGGTGCTCCAGCCAGTCGAGCCCGGCCGTCTCCACCGACGCGATCCACGACCTCAGCGTGACGCGCAGCGCCGGGCCGGGCGTCTCGACGCCCAGCTCATAGGTGATCATGCGGAGCATGCGCTGCCGCACGCCGTCCACGATCTCGCCGATCTCGCCCGCGCGGTTGGCCGGGCCACCCCTGAGCAGTGCGGCGAACCCGGCCGCGCGCTCCTCCACGAAGTCGAAGTAGCGCGTCAGGCCCAGCGCGAGCCGCTCCAGGGGCCCGCCTTCGCTCTGCGGCTGCAACCGCGCCTGTAACTCGGCGGCGGCGCTGCGCAGGGCGGCCACGTAAAGCTCCTGCTTGCCCCCGAAGTAGTGGTAGACGAGCGCCCGGGAGGCGCCCGCGGTCACTGCCACATCGTCGATCGAGACGTCCTCGGCGTCATGCCTGCTGAACAGCTCCAGCGCGGCGGCGATGAGCTCTTCCCGCCGCCTGTCGACGCTCAGCCTGCGCCGCGCCGGCCGTGCGCCCTCCTCAGCTTGGCGTGTGGCACCCACATCCCGCACCCTAGCGAATCGTCCTCGTTATGGGGGGATCGGGCAGATCAAGGGTTGACCCCGGAACCGCATCCGCGGCGGGCGCCGTACCCGCGTTCCGGCTACCCTTCCCACACCCACTGGGAAGGAATGATCCCGCTTTAAGGCGCTCTTAAGGCGGTCAACCCGTACCCTCAGGGCAACTCGATCGTTTGGTGTGTCAGGTGCACGTCCACGCATCGTGGGGAGAACCATGTCAGGACCGTCCATGCAGACCACTGCCCGGAAAGACGCCGGGGTCGGGATACCCGACTGCGGACTGTCCGACGGGTTCAGCCCTCGGCCACGTCCCACGATCCGCAACGTGGCCGAACGCGCCGGCGTCTCCAAGTCGCTGGTGTCACTCGTACTGCGGGGTTCCCCGCACGTCAGCGAGCACCGCAGGGAAGCGGTGCTGCAGGCCGCCCGCGAGCTCGGCTACCGGCCGAACGCGGTGGCGCGCAGCCTCGTCGAGGGGCGGACCCACCTGGTGGGCGCTCTCGTGGCCGACCTGCACAACCCGTTCTACGCCGAGTTCCTCGACGGCCTGCAGGAGAGCCTGCACGGCGACGGGCTGCGGCTGCTGATCGGCAGCGGCCGCTGGGACCCGGCGTTCGAGGACGAGGCCGTGGAGGCCTTCCTGGAACTACGCGTGGACGGCCTCGTCCTGCTCGGCGTCGCGCCCTCCAGCGACACGCTGGCCGAGGCCGCGGCGTACACCCCGACCGTGGTGGTGGGCGAGCGCGACGTCGAACTCGAGGGCGTTGACATCGTCGTCGACGACGACCAGTACGGCGCCCGCCTCGCCGTCGACCACCTCGTGGAGCAGGGGCACCGGCGCATCGCCCACATCGAGGGCGCTCCGTCGTCGGCGGCCCGCTGCCGCTGCGAGGGGTACCTGGTGGCCATGCGCCGCCACGCGCTGGCGCCGTACATCATGGTCGAGCACGGCGACTTCAGCGAGGAGGGCGGCCGGCGCGCGGCGCTGGCGCTGCTGCGGCGCGAACCCCGTCCGACGGCGATCTTCGCGGCGAACGACATCGTGGCCATGGGCGTGCTGTCCGCGGCGAGCGAGCTGGGCCTGCGGGTGCCCGAGGACCTGTCGGTCGTCGGGTACGACAACACGCACCTGGCGTCCGTCACCCACATCTCGCTGACCAGCGTGGACCAGCCCCGGCGGGCCATGGGCCGCTCGGCGGCGGCGCTGCTGAGCGACCGCATCACCGAGCCGGGCCAGACCGCGCGGCTGCGGCAGGTGACCCCCCAGCTCGTCGTACGGCGCAGCACCGGCCCCGCGCCAAGCGACGCCAAAAGCTAGGTCAACCGGCGACGTGTCCCCTCGCGGCCGGTGTTGACTGCGGCCGTGACGCCGGCCCCCCGGCGGGTCGCCGAGTGGCTTCCCGCGGGCCGGTGACCGAGAATCGGGGGGGATTCATGCGTGATCCTGAGTTGGTCTCCTGCGCCCAGCGGGCCGCGGTCGAGCTGGAGCGGGCCTGGGCGCACTGGCGGGAGAGCCGGGGGCTGGACGGCGCGGACGTCGCGGAGTCGGTGGCGAGCTACGTCGCCCACTCGATCGACCATCCGTGGGGACGGCCCCGCGTGGTGCTGGGCCTCGACGCCGAGGACGCCCGTGAGCTGGCCGCCCTCCTGCACCGGCAGAAGATCCCCGAGCCGGCCTGGATAGCCAGGTTCCCGGCATAACGGTCTGATCACGAGCCCCTTCCGGTTAGGTTGGTGAGACCACACCTCCGGGAAGGGACTTCCAGCGTGATCAGACGCCCGCTCGCCGCCGCAGCCCTGGCCCTGTGCGGGTTCGGCGCCGCCGCCTGCGGCGGCGGTGAGGCCACCGGCACGGGGGCCGCGGCCCCCGCCGCCTCTCC
>QFZU02000262.1 GCA_003260025.2 Microbispora triticiradicis
GCGCGGGCGGCCAGCGCCCGCTCGTGGCTCCGGCGGGCGTAGGCGTCCTGGCGCTCCCTGGTCACGCCGTACGCGGCCGCGAGCGCCTCCGCCGCCGGGCCCATGTCGGGGTCCGGGTGGCCCTCCGGGGCGAACGGCGCCCGTTCGTACGGCTCGCCCGGCTCGCCCTCCCGCCTGCGGACCCGCAGCGGCGCGGTCGAGGCGCTCTCGGCCCCGCCGGCGACGACGAGGGCGGCCTCCCCGCACCGTACGGCCTGGGCCGCCAGCAGGATCGCGGCGAGGCCGCTGCCGCACTGCCGGTCGACGGTGACGCCCGGCACCTCCGGCCCCAGCCCGGCGGCCAGCGCGCAGACCCGCGCGAGGTTGCCGCCGGGGCCCGTGCAGTTGCCCAGCACCACGTCGTCCACCGGAACGCCGAGAGGCGCGGCGTCGCGGACCACCGCCTCGACGACGGGCGCGGCGAGCCGGTGGACCGGCACGGTCGCGAAGGCGTGACCGGCGGTGCCGATGGGGGTACGGCGGGCCGCCACGATCACCGGCTGGTCGTCCATCTCAGCCGAGCCGCCAGATCTCCGCGTCGCTTCCCAGGCCATCGCTCTCGGGGCCTCGGCTCGCGGAGCCGCTCTCCGGGTCGCCGGTCAAACGGGCGGCGAGGTGGGCGGCGAGCAGGCCGCGGGCCGGCTTCCCGGCGGGCGTGCGGGGCAGGGACCCGGTGGCGTACCAGCGCCGGGGGCGCTGCGCCGGGTCGAGTTCGGCGCGCGCCACCTCCTCCAGAGCCGCCCGGGAAAGTCCGCCGGTCCGCACGACGCCCCCGACGGCGCCCTCTACGGCTCCCTCTACGGCGCTCTCGACGACGGCGGTGACGACCGCACCGAGGTACGGGTGCGGCGTGCCGATCACGACCACGTCGTTCACTCCCGGCACCTTCCTGAGCACCTCCTCGACGTCCTCGGGCACCACCGTGGCGCCGCCGGTCTGGATCGCGCCGTCGCCGCGGCCGCGCAGCCGCAGGACGCCGCCCGGCCGGTACGGCTCAGCGAGGTCGCCGACCGTCGTCCAGCCGTCGCCGTCCCGGCGCAGAGGGCCGGCGGCGCCCGCCAGGTAGCCCTCGCACAGCCAGGGGGAACGCACCCACACCTCGCCCAGGGAGTGCCCGGGCTCCGGCCTGACGTCGATCTCGACGCCGGGGAACGGCCGCAGCCCGCCGCCGTCGGCGTCCACGGCGACGAACGACAGCTCGGTCGCGCCGTAATAGGACACCACACGCACTCCGGCCTCCGCCGCCCGGGTCCGGGCGGCGGGGTCCAGGGCGGCCCCGCCGACCACGGCCGTGCGCAGCGGGCCCCCGGCCGCCTCCAGCGCGTCCAGCACGGCCGGCAGCCGGTGGGGCACCACGTGGACGGCGGTCGCCCGGCGCAGCTGCCCGGCCAGCGCCGCGGGAGACCACCGGCCGGGCACCACGGCGGTGGCGCCCGACGCCAGGGTGTGCGCCGCCGCGAAGCCGTACAGGGAGGAGACCAGTGGGCCGGGGATCAGCACGACGTCGTCCGGGCCGATCCCGGTCAGCTCGTCCAGGTGGGGGAACGACCCGGTCCAGGAGGCGCGGGTGCGCACCAGAGCGCGCGGCCTTCCGGTGCTGCCGGAGCTGAAGCAGGCCCAGGTCAGGTCGTCCGGGGCCGGATCATGCCGTACGGGCGGGCCGTCCGCCCCGGGCAGCGGGGCGTCGAACCGGGCGGTGACGGGCACCGCCGCCATGACCTGCTCGCGCCGCTCCTCGCTCCACGTGTGGTCGCAGAGCAGCGGCGTGACCCCCGCGAGGTCGCAGGCGAGCACGGCGACGAGGAGGGCCACCGGGTCGGCCTGACCGGCCGCGACCAGCGCGCCGCGCCCGGTGCCCCGGTCGCGCAGGTGACGCGCGGCCCGTCCGGCGCGGCCGGCGAGCTCGGCGTAGGTCAGGTCGCCCCCGGGGCCGGACACCGCGACGTGGTTCGGACGGCCGGCGGCGTGGCGCAGGACCCGGTCGGCTACCGGCACGGGCGGGTCACCGTCCCCCGGCCCGCAGCCGCTCGCGGTGCACCGCCGGGACCGCGTCCGGGTAGGCCCGCTGGGTGCCCCGCGCCACGACCGCCGCCAGCACCGCCTTGATCAGGTCGCCGGGGAGGAACGCGGCGCTGAGCAGGGCGGTCTTGCCCAGGGAGAGACCGGTGACCAGGGCCTGCACGGGGATCCCGCACAGGTAGACCACCCCGACGCCGCCCGCCAGGCAGGCGGCGAGTATCCGCATCGTGCCCGGGGCGCGGCCGCCGCGCTCGACGATCCAGCCGGTCAGGGCCGCCCCGGGAAGCCAGCCGACCAGGAAGCCGGCCGAGGGGCCGGCGAAGACGCCGAGGCCGCCGCGCCCGCCGGCGAGCAGCGGGAGCCCCGCGGCGACCAGCACGAGCAGGACCGCGACGGCGAGGGCGGACCGCCAGGTGCCGAGGATCGCCCCGGCGAGCATGACGCCGAGCGTCTGCAACGTGATCGGCACCACGTCGCCGAAGACGTTCAGCGTGCCCGGCAGGCCGAGCACGGCGATCAGCGCGGCGAAGACGCTGACCCTGGCGATGTCTCCCGCGGGGAGACGCCGCCGCGATGGGCGCTGTTCATCTGTCACGGGACGATCCCATACCAGGACCACCCGCATGACCCATGAGGATTTCCACAACTTTTTCCCGTGTCGTTCTCAGGGGTGTCCATAGCCGACGGCAGGGGAGGTCAGGGCGCGCCGGGCCGGGCGGCGGCGATGCCGTCGAGAACGCGTTCGAGCCCTTCGGCGAACGCCTCCTCCGGGCCGACCGCCTCGAACTCGGCGATGATCCACGCCAGCGTCGGATATTTCCCGGTGGCGACCGATCGGGCCAGGTAGGCCAGCTTCTCCTCCCCCGGCTCGGCTTCCGGGCCCGGCAGCAACTCCAGTTGCAGGAAGCCCGCGATGTAGGCGCGGACCGCGTCCACCGCGTGGACGGTGAGTCGCGCCGGCAGTCCCAGCCGGGCCACGGCCGCGAACAGCCGCTCGGAGTAGGCGAGCCCGTTCGGCCCGTACGGCTGGCGGGTGCCGAGCAGCGTGACGTACCAGGGGTGACGCCGGGCCGTGCGCTGGGTGTCCCGCGCGATGGCCCGCAGTTCCCCGCGCCAGTCGCCGGGCGGAGGCGGCGGAATCTCGCCGCAGACCGCGTCCATCATCAGGTCGAGCAGGTCGTCCTTGGAATCGAGGTAGCCGTACAGGCGCATGGGGCCGGTCCCGAGCGCGGCGGCCACCCGGCGCAGCGACACGGCCTCCAGTCCCTCGGCGTCGGCGAGGGCCATGGCCGCGGCTGTGACGGCCTCCCTGCTCAGCCGTACGGCCCTGCGTTCGCCCGGCTCGGGCCGTTCCCAGATCACACTCACTCGATACAGTGTATCGTGTCGATACGCTGTATCGAGAAGGGCGGAGCGATGCGGAAGGCGATCAACTACGACGTGGGCGTTCGGACGACCCCCGATCGGCCCTCGCGGCCCCGCTTCGACCCGGGCCAGGTGCGTGAGGAGATGCGGGTCATCCGCCGCGACCTCGGCTGCGCCGCCGTACGGATCTTCGGCGAGGACCTCGACCGGCTCACCGTCGCGGCGGAGCACGCCCTGGCCGAGGGGCTTGAGGTGTGGTTCTCGCCCGACCCGCACAACTCACGGCCGGGTGAGTGGCTGCCCTACCTGTCGGAATGCGCGAAGACCGCCGAGCGGCTGCGCGCGGGCTCGGACCGGGTGGTGTTCGTCGCCGGCCGGGAGCTGACGTTCTTCATGCGCGGGCTCGTCCTCGGCCGGGACGCGTTCGCCCGGATGCGCACGTTCACCTCCCTACCCCGGCTCGTCGCGAACCTGGCGCTGAAAGGCTCGTTCAACCGGCGGCTGAACGGCTTCCTGGCCCGCGCGGTGCCGGTCGTGCGGGCGGAGTTCGGTGGCCGGGTGACGTACGCGGCGGGAGCCGCTGGTCCGCGACGAGCACGAGCAGGCCGCCGAGATCACCGGGCTGCTGGACGTCTTCGCCGAGGAGGGGGTGGACACGGCCTTCCTCTTCACGTACGCGTCCTACAGCTATCCCCACCATTCCGACCCCGTCCACGACCTCGATCTCGCGGCGTACGGCGTCGTCCGCTGCCTGCCGGACGGGTCGCGGGAGCCCAAGGAGGCGTTCCACGCGTACGCCGCCTGGCCGGGACCGCGTGGCGGGGCGCTCAGCCGGTGAGGACCAGGACGGTCACCGTCGCGGCGAGGCCGGTCACGGCGAGGCCCGCGCCGGTGGCGACGAACTTGGCCAGCGGCACCCGCACGTTTCCCCGGCGGCACCACTCGAACCACAGCAGGGTCGCGAGCGACCCCCACGGCGTGATCACCGGGCCGAGGTTGGTGCCCGCGAGCAGCGACAGCAACTGCGTGTGGTTGGCCGCGGGGATGACCTGTTCGCCCGCGACGTACGCCGGGAGGTTGTTGACCACGTTGGACAGCGCGGCCCCGGCGGCGGCCGCGCGGTAGGCGCCGTCTCCGTCGCCGCCCACGCCGACGAGCGCGCGCATCACGTCCGCCAGGCCGAGGCGGCTGAGCGTCGGGACCACGAGGAACAGGCCGGTGACGAAGACCAGCAGCCGCCAGGGGATCAGGCCCCACACGAGCTTCGCCCGGTCGCGCCAGGCGAAGGCGGCGACCACCGCGACCGCCGCGACGAGGGCCGCGACGCCGATCTCGACGCCCGCCAGGATCGCGGCGATGAACAGCAGGCAGGCCACCCCGGAGACGCCGAACAGCACCCGGTCGGGCACCGGGACCGGCGGCGGCGGCTCGTACCGGTCCTCGCCCCGCTCGCCGCGCCGCCAGAAGAACACCCAGAGGAAGGCCATCGTGACCGCGATCGAGACGAGCTGGGGCGCCCACATACGCGCGGCGAACTCCTGGGTGGTCAGCGCGACGCGGTTCATGGCGAGCAGGTTGGTGAGGTTGGAGACCGGCAGCAGCAGGCTCGCGGTGTTGGCCAGCCACACCGTGGTCATCACCATCGGCAGCGGGGCGATCTTCGCGCGGGGCGCCAGGGCCAGCATGACCGGCGTCAGCAGGACGGCCGTCGTGTCCAGGTTCAGAAATATCGTGACCAGAGAGGCGAACGCCGCGCACAGCAGGAAGAGGCTCGCGTAGCTGCCCTGGCCGACGATCGCGATGCGGGTCGCGATCACGTCGAAGACCCGCGCCTCCTTGGTCAGCTCGGCGAGCACGATGACCGCGCCGAGGAACAGCAGCAGGGGCGCGATGCGCCCGACGCTCTCCCTGGCCGTCTCGGCCGGCAGCAGGCCGGTGGCCACGAACACCAGGCCCGCCGCGAGCAGCCCGAACCTGATCCAGTCGAGAACGCTCAGCCGCCGCAGCCCACTCGCCACGCGGACACCCTATCCCCCGGGGGCGAGATGATCGAACCCCTCCAAACCGTCGGTGACAGCGGGAATACTGGGCCCCATGACGCACGTCGATGGGGGCTGCCGATGGGCGATTGCGGCGATCAAGGCATGAGCCGGCGAATCACCAGGCAACGGGCGGTACGCAGGCCCATGCCGCCGGGTGAGGGGGCGGCATGAGCGGGCGCGGGGACGCCAGAACGGAGATCTTCGTCAGCTACTCCCCCGCCGACGAGCGGTGGGCGACGTGGATCGCCTGGCAGCTCGAAGCCGCCGGCTACCGCACGATGCTCCAGGCGTGGGACTTCGTGCCCGGCACCAACTTCATCGACTTCATGGACCGCGGCGTCAGCGAGGCCGACCTGGTCGTCGCCGTGCTCACCCGCAACTACCTGGGCTCCCGGTACGGCAGGCTGGAGTGGCAGGCGGCGCTGCGCGCCGATCCGGACAACCCGTCCAACAAGCTCGTGACGGTCCGGCTGGAGGACTGCCCGCTCGACGGGCTGCTCTCCACGATCACCTGGGTCGACCTCCTCGGCGTGACCGACCCCGGCGAGGCGCGGCGGCTGCTGCTGACCCGGATCAGGCAGGCCCTGGCCGGACGGGCGAAACCGGATGAGGCGCCCAGGTTCCCGGCCGGGTCCGCCGACAGCACACCGAGTCCGCACGGCTCGCACGGCCCGCGTGCCCTCCGGCCGCCCGTCGACCCCCCGCCCGCCGTACGGATCCCCCGGGCGCGGCGGTCCCCGGCCGCCGAGCCGGCCTTCCCCACGGCCGAGCGCGCGGGCGGCGCGTCGTCGGTCACCGTGCTGCACGTCGCCGGGCCCCGCTTCGGGCGCGGGCTGGCGGAGGCGGACGAGCCGCTCGACGCGGGCGAGTTGCAGGCGAGCGTGTGGGCCGACCTGACCCGCCTCGCCGACGCCGGAGTGCCCCGGCCCGACCTGCTCGTGGTGACCGGAGACCTCACCGAGTCGGGCAGCATCCGCGAGTGCGAGCAGGCACTGGCGTTCCTCACCGGGCTGCGCGTGCTGCTCGGGCTCGAACCAGGACGGCTGGCCGTCGTCCCCGGGCCGCGCGACGTCACGAAGGCGGCCTGCCGTGCCTACTTCGCCACCTGCGAGGCCGACGACGTGCGCCCGCAGCCGCCCTACTGGCCGAAGTGGCGGCACTTCTCCACCCTCTTCGGCGAGCTCTACCAGGGGCTCGACGGCCCCGCCTTCGACAGCGCCCAGCCGTGGACGCTGTTCGAGCTGCCCGAGCTTCGCACGGTCGTCGCCGGGATCAACTCGACCATCGCGATGAGCCACCGCGAGGAGGACGCCCACGGCTTCGTCGGCGAGGCCCAGGCGGCGTGGTTCGCCGAGCGGCTGCGGCCGTACGAGGGATGGCTGCGGATCGGCGTCGTCGCCCATCCCCCGCGCCCCGGCCTGCGTGACGCCGACACCCTGGAGCGCCTGCTGGGGTCCCGGCTCGACCTGCTCGTCCACGGGCGGGACGCCCGGCGCGGCGGGCCGGCCGAGGCCGGGGAGCTGAACGGCCTGCCGTGCGTGCCGGCGCTCGCTCCGGGACGCCACCAGATCCTCCAGTTCACGCCCGAGGGGCTGCGCCGGTGGACCCGCGACCGGCCGGAGCTGCGCGAGCCGGAGGTCCTGCCGTACCACTGGCGCGGATGGCGCCCGCAGAGCCCTCCACCGCCGGTCGCGGAGCCGCCGGAGGAGGCCCCCGAGGAGCCCGCCGGCCCGGCCGACCTGCTGCTCGACCTCATCGCCGAGGTCTGCGAGACCCGGTTCGAACGCGCCAAGATCAAACGGGTGGCCGGGGACCCGCCGCGCCTGCTCGTCACGCACCCCGAGGACGGCTTCGTCCGGCAGGTCCTCGTCGGCGCGCACGCCGGGGAGCCGGGCGAGGAGCACATCGAGGCGTTCCTCGGGCACGTCCACGCGGCGGGGCTGGAGCACGCGGCGGAGCTGGTCTACCAGGGCCCGCCGCCGCCCCGGGCGTTACGCGACGACGCCCTGCGGCGCGGGCTGCGCCTGCGCAGCTTCACCGAGTTCCAGGGCCTGCTCGACCTGTCGGCGTACGTCGCCGGGCAGACCGCGCGGCTGCGCGGCGACCGGCGCTACCCGCCGGAGCTGTACGTGCCGCAGCGGTTCCGCGAGCTCGACCGCAACGGCGGCGAGGTGCGCGACGACCTCGGCGGCGAGCTGATGCGGCTGCTCGCGGCCGACCACGGGCGGTTCGTGCTCGTGCTCGGCGACTTCGGCCGGGGCAAGACGTTCTCGCTGCGCGAGGTGGCCCGGCGCATCCCCGCCGAGCTGCCGCACCTCATCCCGATCCTGATCGAGCTGCGCGCCCTCGACAAGGCGCACTCGGTGGCCGGGCTGGTCGCGGCGCACCTCGCCAACCACGGCGAGGAGCTGATCGACCTCAAGGCGTTCCACTACATGCTGCGCCAGGGCCGCATCGTGCTGCTGTTCGACGGCTTCGACGAGCTGGTCACCCGGGTGACGTACGAGCGGGCGGCCGACCACCTGGACACACTGCTGCGCGCGGCGGAGGACAAGGCCAAGATCGTGGTGGCCGGGCGGACCCAGCACTTCAAGTCGCGCAGCCAGGTGATGACCGCGCTCGGCGAGAAGGTCGGCCTGCTGCCCAACCGCCGGGTGCTCGGCATCGAGGAGTTCACAGAGGAGCAGATCCGCGCCTACCTGGTCAACCGGTACGGCTCGCGGGAGGCAGCCGACGACCGGATGGCCCTGCTCACCGGCATCGCCGACCTGCTCGGCCTGGCCCACAACCCCCGCATGCTGAGCTTCATCGCCGACCTGCCGGAGGAGCGGCTGCGCGCCGTCGCCCGGGCCGGGGAGACGATCAGCGCCGCCGGCCTCTACCAGGAGATCCTCGACACCTGGCTGGCCTTCGAGGAGGAGCGGGTCGGAGGCGTGGCCGGGGCCCCCGGCGGGCTCACCCGCGAGGAGCTGCGGCGGGCCACGACCACCCTCGCGCTGCGGCTGTGGGAGACCGGCGAGACCTACCTGCGGCCGGCCGAGCTGGCCGAGGCCGCCGACACGCTCACCGGCCTGGCCGCCGACCCGCAGGTCCCCGTGCCGTACGGATCGGGCGGGGCGGCGGGGGCCGCGCGGCTGACGCCCGAGCAGGCCGTGCACGCGGTCGGAGCCGGCAGCCTGCTCGTCCGCACCGACGAGGGCTTGTTCGGCTTCATCCACGCCTCGGTCGCGGAGTGGCTCGTCGCCCGTCATCTGGCGGAGTCGCTCGGCGGTCCCCCGGGCGGGCCCCCCGGCGGGCCTTCCGCCTGGCTGGGCCTGCGGCCGCTGTCCACGCTGACCGTCGACTTCCTGTGCGACCTCGCCGACGCGTCGCGACTGCAGGCGTGGGCGGCCAGGACGCTCGCCTCCCCCGCCTCCGGCGACGTCGCCCGGGCCAACGCCATCAAGGTGACGACCCGGCTGCGCACCTCGGCGCGCACCGACCTGCGCGGGGCGCGGCTCAGCGGCGAGGACCTGTCGTACCGCGAACTGCAGGGCGTGGATCTCACCGGCGCCGACCTGACCGACACCCGGCTCGTCGGGGCCGACCTCTCCCACGCCGTGCTGAGGGACGCCCGGCTGGCCGGCGCCCGCCTGGACGAGGCCGTGCTGGTGGGCGCGGACCTGCGCGGCGCGGACCTCACCCGGGCCCGGCTCGCCCGCGCCGACCTGCGGGACGTCGCCGTCGAGGGCAGCCGCTGGGACCGGGCCGCGCTCATCGGCTCCACCGGCGTCCCCTTCACCGCGCCGGAACTGCGCGGCGCGGCCGTCGCACCCGCCGTGCCGGCCGGGCCCGCCGGCCCCGGAC
>QFZU02000263.1 GCA_003260025.2 Microbispora triticiradicis
CGCGCTCGCGTCCGCGGAGGGCCGGCACGCCGACGCCGCCGGCCTGTTCGCCCGCGCCCGCCGGGCGTACGGGGTCCTGCCCCAGCCGTACGCCGCGGCGCGGGCGGCGGAGGGCGAGGCGCGGGCCCGGCTCGCCCTCGGGGACGGAGCCGCCACCCCCGCGCTCAGGGAGACGGCCGAGCGGTACGCCCGCCTCGGCGCGACGCACGACGCCGCCCGCTGCCGGCGGCTGCTGCGCGAGATCGGCGTGGAGGTCCGGCTGCCGGGCGGGCGGGGGAGGAAGGCCGGCGGGCTGTCGCAGCGGGAGAAGGAGGTGGCCCGGCTCGTCGCGCTCGGCCGGACCAACCGGGAGATCGCCGATGTGCTCTTCCTGTCGACGCGCACGGTGGAGACCCACGTCGCCACCGTGCTGCGCAAGCTCGGCGTCCGCTCGCGGACCCAGATCGCGCCGCCCGCCTGACCACGTCCGGCCCGGCACGAACCGCGCGAGCCTCGCCGTCGAGGCCACGGAACGCGGGAACCCCCGGGACCGGTGGAGCCGGTCCCGGGGGTCCTCATGGCCGTCGCTCAGACGGTGATGCTCCACGAGTCGAGATAACCCGTGTCGAGGGTGTACTGGTCCCTGACCTCCAGGGTCCAGGTGCCCGCCGCGGGCTGGGTGACCGCGACCGAGTAGGTGCGGGTGCCGAACGACGTGCAGCTGACGCCGCCGCTCGACTTGACGGTGTACCAGGTGCCGTTCGGGCCCTGGAGCCTGATCCGCAGATCCTCGGCGCAGGTGTGCGAGATGGTCACGCTGAGCTGGACCGGGGACACCGCGTTACCGCTCGCGTTCGACGTGACCGGGCTGGTGATCGTCGTGAGGTCGTTGATGGTGTAGTCCGTGCCGTTGGTGAACGTGCGTCCGCCGGAGGTGCCCGACACGGTGAGGGTGTACGTCGCGGTGTGGCCGCCTGACGAGCCGGTGCCCGTGATCGTCACCGGATAGGTGCCGCCGGGCGTCGACGCGCTGGTGGCGATGGTCAGGGTGGAGGAGCCGCCCGAGGTCACCGAGGACGGGCTGAAGGACGCGGTCGCCCCGGACGGAAGCCCGGAGGCGGTGAGGGCGACGGTCTGCGCGCTACCCGAGGTGGTCGACGTCGAGACGGTCGTGGTGGCCGACTGGCCGGCGGTCACGGTGCCCGCGGTGGGGCTGAGCGACAGGGAGAAGTCGTTGCCCGAGGCGCTGCAGCTCGGCTCGCCCGACTGCACCGGGACGCCGACCGCGTTCCAGGCCGCCTTGGTGGCCGCGCACTCGGCGCTGCTCGCGCCGTACAGCTCGACCGCCGCCGCCAGCGACGCCGACCGGATGCCCGCGTACTTCCAGGTCGAGGTCTTGCGCTGCAGCGCGCCCATGTAGATCTTGCCGGCCTTCTGGATGGAGATGCCGGTCACCGACGAGGGGCCGCCGGAGCAGATCGGGCTGTTCGGCTTGCCGCCGCCCGGCGAGGAGCCCTCGGCGAGCAGGTAGAACCAGTGGTTCAGCGGGCCGGCCGCGGCGTGCACCTCGGTGCTGGGGATCGAGGAGGAGTAGCAGTTGGGGTCGCCGGCGAGCGACGGGTTGTACATGTACCGGATCGGCCCGTCGCCGACGAGGTTGACCAGCTCGCCCACCTGGTAGTCCGGCGCGTCGTTCGGATTGTTGGCGTACGCCTCGGTGAGCGCGCCGAAGATGTCGCCGGTGGCCTCGTTGATGCCGCCGTTCTCGTTGCCGGAACCGGCGCCGCCCGGGGTGGTCTGGAAGATGGCGTGGCCGAACTCGTGCGCCACCACGTCGATCGAGGTGGCCTGGCGGGCGTTGTCCTGCGAGTGGCCGAAGTTGGTGTAGCTGCCGTTCCAGTACGCGTTCACGTCGGACAGGCCCACACGGGTGGGGAAGCCGCCGCCGCTGCCGTTGATGCCGTTGCGGCCGAGCCAGCTGGAGAGCATGTCCCACTCGCGCTGGACGGCGTACAACGCGTCCACGCAGGCGGTCTCCAGGTTCGTCCCGCTGCCGGTGCCCCACGCGTCGTCGGTGCCGGTGTAGGCCGATCCGTTCTGCCCGCCGCACTTGAGGCCGCTGCGGGTGGAGTCGGTCATCGAGTACGACGTGCCGGAACCGCTGGTGTTGATGGTCACCGCGCCGTAGTAGTAACCGGTGCCGCTGCCCTCCCTGACCTGGTCGTAGGAGTCGGCGATCTCACCGGTGGCCGCGTCGACGAACACGTGCTGGATGCTCGGCCGGCCGGACGCGAGGCCGGAGACCACGGCCTCCCAGGCCAGGCGCGGCTTGTGGCCCCAGGCGAGGACGACCAGGCGCGGGGCGGCGCTGTCGTCGACCCGGGTCAGCACGGTCTTCGCCTTCTCCGTGGCGCTCGCGGCGCTCACCGACGGCGAGGTCGGCACACCCAGGGTCGTGGCGCCGGAGGCCGCCGAGGTGTCGCGGACGCGTCCGTTGCCGTCGGCGACCACGACGGCGTCGCCGCCCACCATCGGCAGGCCCTTGTAGGTGCGCTCGTAGCTGACGTAGTACATGCCGCCGGCGCCCGCCGTGACGGCGCTGCGCCGATAGCTCTCGTTGGGGGTCACGCGCAGGTCGTCCAGGCCGCTCGCGACGGCCTGGTCGGCCGCGGCCGCGGCGCGCTGCGCCGGGTCGGCGGCGGACCGCACCTGCTCCTGGCTGCCTGGAGGGGGTTTGGCGGCCGCTTCGGTGGTGGGGGCGGCCAGGCCCGCCAGGGCCAGCGCGGCGGCCGTTGCGAGCAGTGCTCCACGCCTCATGGGCGTCGTCCTTTCTCTGCCTCCCACGCCGCGTCCGCTTGGGTGGGCGGGCGACGGCGGTCGCCGCCGGGGGAGAGGCCGGGCGGCGGACACGGTGGGATTCGGGGGGTGAGGAGAGAAACGCGTGGTTCCGGGGAGCCGGGGCGAGGATGGCCCGCCCGCGTCATCCGGGACCTAGGAAGAGGTCACGTCACGGTGCTCCTTGCTCTGTCGTCGCGGCCGGAGTGGCGGTCCGGAGCGGTGGTCCGGGGCGGTGGTCCCTGGTGTCGGTCCGTGGTGGTGGGCCGGGGTCCGGCTGGGGGGTGGCGGCCTCTGCCGTGACGCTAGAGCCGTGATCAGTGCCTGAATATCCGTAGAAGTATCCGTACATATACGGAAAGCCGGGAAAGGGATGAGCAGGGTGCGATGAGTGGGCACAGTGCGATGAGGCGGGCACCGTGGGACGGGCACCATGCGGTGAGAGCGCGCTGAGACCCGGACGGCCCCGCGGACGTTACTTTCGGACCATGGACCAGATGACCGAGGCGGAGTGGCGCGAGTTCGCGACGGCGGAGACGCGCACGGGCACGCTCGCGATCACCAGGCTGGACGGGCGTCCGCACGCGACCCCCGTCTGGTTCACGCTGGACGGCGGCGACGTGGTCTTCACCACCCACGAGAGCAGCGTCAAGGCCAGGGAACTGCGCCGCGACCCCCGGGCCACCCTCTGCGTGGACGACCAGCGTCCGCCGTACTCGTTCGTGATGTTCGAGGGCGAGGCGTCGCTGTCGGACGACCTGAACGAGGTGCGGCGGTGGGCGGCCGAGATCGGCGGCCGTTACGTGGGCAAGGAGCAGGCGGAGGAGCTCGGCGAGCGCTACAGCGTCCCCGGCGCCATCCTCGTGCGCCTGAGCGTGCGCAAGGTCGTCGCCTACAAGGAGATGACGGCCTGACCCTCCCGGCACCGGCGCCTGCGACGCGGGACGCACCGCAGGGCGCCCCACCGTGCCTCCGCCATGCACTCCGGCGCGCTGAGTGGCGTATCGGTGTAAGCATGTAACAGGAGGTGCATGTGAAGATCGGACTGCAGATCCCTGATTTCACCTACCCCGGGGGCCCCGCGACCCTGGGCACGGACCTGGCCGAGATCGCCAGGACGGCCGACGACGCGGGCTTCGCGACCGTCGCGGTGATGGACCACTTCTTCCAGATCGGCGTCGTCGGGCCGACCGAGCACGACATGCTGGAGGCCTACACGACGCTCGGCTACCTGGCCGGGCACACGTCCCGGGCCAAGCTGCTGACGCTCGTCACCGGGACCGTGTACCGCGAGCCCGGGCTGCTCGCGAAGATCGTCACCACGCTCGACGTGCTGTCGGGCGGGCGGGCCTGGCTCGGCATCGGCGCAGCCTGGAACGAGGAGGAGTCGCGCGGCCTGGGCCTGCCGTTCCCGCCGCTGGCCGAGCGGTTCGAACGGCTGGAGGAGACGATTCAGATCTGCCTGCGCATGTGGGGCGGCGACGAGAAGCCCTACGACGGCAGGCACTACCGGCTGGAGCGCCCGCTCAACTCGCCCCAGGCGTTGTCGAGGCCGCACCCGCCGATCCTCGTCGGGGGCGGGGGCGAGAAGAAGACCCTGCGCCTGGTCGCGCGGTACGCCCAGGCGTGCAACCTGTTCCCCACCGCCGACCTGGCCAGGAAGCTCGACGTGCTGCGGGCCCACTGCGACGCCGAGGGCCGCGACTACGACGAGATCGTCAAGACCGTCTACTACCGGTACGACGTGGGGGAGAAGGGGGAGAACGTCCAGCGCGTCATCGACGACCTCGGGCGTTTCGCCGAGCTCGGGTTCAGCGAGGCGCTCGGTGCGGTCGTGGACGTCCACCGGCTGGACCCGCTGCGCATCCTCGGCGAGCGGGTCGTCCCGGTGGCCGCGGCCCTCTGACGCGGAGCGCCGGCCCCGCCGCCCGGGACGGACCCCGTACCGACGCCGTGAGGGCGTGGTCAAAGACGCCGTGAGGCCGCGGTGCGGGGACGGAACGTCCGATCCCACACCGCGGCCTCACCGCGCTCCGGGGTCCTCTACTCCTCGTCCCCGGACGCGTCGCCACTGCCGGGCTCGGCCATGCGGCGGTGCATGGCGGCCTTGGCCCGGTCGGGGGCGATCCTGCTCGCCACGCCCTGGACCTTGTTCGTGAACGAACCGGCGATGACCTTGTCGTCGCCCTTCATCAGCGCGTCGAAGCCCTGCCTGGCCACCTCGGCCGGGTCGTCCTTCGGGCCCGCGCCCACCTTCGTGTCCTGCATGCCCGCCCGTTCGAAGAACTCGGTGTCCGTCGGCCCCGGCATCAGCGAGGTGACGGTGACGCCCGAGTCCTTCAGCTCGCTCCGCAGCGCCTCCGCGAACGAGTGGAGGAACGCCTTGCTGGCCGCGTACACGGCCTCGAACGGCCCCGGCATGAGCGCGGCGATCGAGGAGGTGAACAGGATCCTCCCCGCGCCCCGGGAGGTCATGGCGGCGACGGCGCGCTTGGCCAGGTGGACCGAGGAGACGACGTTCAGCTCGATGAGCCCGAGCTCGGCCTCCAGCGACGTGCCGCGGGCGAACTCGCCGCCCACCCCGACGCCCGCGTTGACCGCCACGGCGTCGAGCGGGCGCCCGACCGCGACGGTCTCCGTCCACAGCCGCTCGACCTCGTCGTACCGCGTGAGGTCGGCGCGTACCGCGATCACCTGCCCGCCGTACTCCCGCAGGGACTCGGCGGCGCTCGCCAGTTCCTCGTCCTCCGCGGTGACCACCACGTCGAAGCCGTGCTGGGCGAACTGCCTGGCGAGCTCGTATCCGATGCCACTGGAGGCGCCCGTCACGAGTGCGAGCTGCCTGTCCGGCGTCGTCATCTGTCCTCCTTGGTTGCTGTTCCGCCCGCCCGGCGCATCGCGTCGACCGCGAGCGCGAGCGTGGCGCCGTACACGACATGGGCCGCGGCCATGACGGCCGGACGGCCGGGCGCGGGGTCGTGCGAGGCCGGCGGCAGGATGTTCAGCGCGGGCACCCAGCCCTGGTAGGCGCCCAGCCAGACCAGCAGGGCGTAGCCCACCCCGAGCCGCACCGTGGGCCTCCGGTTCCCGGTCAGCAGGCCGAACGCCGCGCCGGTGGCGGCGCCGAAGCCCAGGTGCGCGAGGGCGCCGAGGGCTCTCTCCCCGCGTTTGGGCCGGTGCCGGTGGCCCGGCAGGGCCGCCCTGACGATGTGCCGGGGCGGCTGGCCCGGCATGAGCCCGGCGCGCTGCCCGGCGAGCATGACCGCGCTCATGGTGAGCGTGGACAGCGCGCCGGCGGCGGCGCCCCGGACGAGTCGGCGGATCACGGAGTCTCCTTCCGGGGGTGTGTCACTGGCGCTGGGAGAGCCGGTCCGCCAGCGCTTCGGGGTCGTCGACCGTCACCGTCAGCCCGGGGTGGCGCAGCAGCCCGGACGGCTCGCCGCCGCGGATCGGCTCGTGGAACCGTACGCACAGGCCCCGGCGGGCGTTCGTGCCGAAGCTGAGCCCGCGGTCGGCGAGCGACACGTGGACCCCGATCACCCGCGGCGGCGAGTAGGGCCCGGTGGTCTCCACGCCCGCGACGTTGGCCAGCGGGGTCTCGACCACCCAGGGCCCGAAGCGCACGCGCAGTGTGCCGGGGCCCACCAGGACCCCGGCGGTCTCCGGGCGGACGCCCACGACGGACAGCAGGGGAGCGAACCGGGGATCGAAGTCGAACGTGAAACGGCGCGAGGTGCCCGCGCCGGTGTCGTCGGTCATCGCTTCCCCTCCCGCGTCGTGCCAGGGCCCGCGGGCCGGGCACCTGCCGCGGTCCGCGCCGCAGAGCCGACATACCCCCACGGGCAGCCTCAAACAGGAGTCGGCTCGCCACCGATCGGGGTCGCGGGGCCTCTTCCGTTTGGCGCAGGAGGAGAGATTTGACACGTTCCAATGAACTATTTCACTGGCGCTCGTTACTTTCCTCGAAATCGTCGAAAGTTAGGACGTGTCATTGACAAAGATGTGAGGCGCGGCTCACACTTCCGAGAGTCGTCGCGTTAACCGTAGATCACCACCTCACCGGGTCGGCGCTCGTGGGGTCGGCGTCCGAAGGCGCGATGCACTTCTGTCCCGACATAGGAGTGACATGTCCTCACGCACACGATCCGGACTGCGGTCGCGGGCCCTCGCCACCGCTGCGCTTGCGGTGCCGGCCCTGGTGCTCGGCTCCACGGGCCCCGCCGCCGCCGCGGAGTCCGGAGCGGCGCCCGTCCTCGACACGGCCACGTTGTCGCCGATCGCCGAGCCGAACTACAACGGCGCGACGAACACCGCCTACACCCCGTCGACCACCACCGGCGCCGGTGGCTGGTTCATCAACGACGAGGTGACGCTGAACCTGTCCGCGACCGACGACGACGCCGTCGCGTCGTTCGTCGTGACGGTGGGCACGGACGCCGCCGTCACGGTGCCGGCAGTGCGTAGCGGCAACCGCGGCACGGCCACCTACGTCGTCAAGGGCGACCGCAACAGCACGGTCCGCTACGTCGCGGTCGACGCCGCCGGCAACGCCTCGGCGGCCAAGACGATCAGCGTGCGGATCGACACCAAGCCGCCGGTCGCGGCCTGGCCGGGCGTCTCCGGCGGCAAGGTGGCGCACAGCGCGGCCGCCGCCTCCATCACCCCGACGCGCACCGACCCCACCCCCGGGTCGGGCGGCGCCGCGGTGCGGGACATGTGGATCGACGGCAAGTGGGCCTACCCCCTGCCGCTGGACCCGGCCACCCTGTCCGTCGGCGTGCACACCTGGGCGGTCGCGCTCGGAGACGCCGCCGGCAACGGCGCGAAGTACACCCTGACCTTCCAGATCACCACCTCGGTCGGGGACGTCCGGGCCCTGGTCCAGCGGTACGTCTCCGCCGGCAAGGTCTCGGCGTCGAACGGCGACCGCCTGCTCGCGCTGCTCGCCCAGGCCGACGCCGGCGGCGACGCCGCGGTGTCCGCCCTGACGAGCTTCGGCGCGCTGGCCGCGCAGGTCGTGCCCGAGGGCTACATGCGCGACTCCCTCGTGAAGGACGCCGCCTACCTGGTGGAGGAACTGCGCGGGGTCAAGCACCCCGACGTCGCCACCGGCGTCACCGTGAGCGCGGCGCCGGGCATGGAGCGCGCCCCCTTCCGGCTCCCGACCGCGTCCGTGGTCAACAAGAAGCCGAAGTTCCGGGTCCTCCTCTTCGGCAACCAGCCGGGCGCCTTCCGGCACGAGCACATCCCGCTGACCATGGCCGTGATCCAGGACATGGGCCGGGCCAACAACTTCGACGTCGACGTCTACGACTACCTCAGCCCCGACGTGTCGGTGCCGAACCCGTTCGAGAGCATCGAGCGCCTGTCGAAGTACGACGTGGTCATCGGCGTCTCCAGCGTCGGCAACGGCGTGTTCTCCACGGCCCGCCCCACTCAGGCGGACCCGAACGTCAAGGTCGACGAGCAGGCCGTGCTCAAGCAGTTCGTCAACCAGGGCGGCGGCTTCGTCGCCCTGCACGGCGCCACCGACTCCATGCACGGGTGGGACTGGTACAAGGGCCTGGCCGGCGGCGAGTTCGACAACCACGGCTCCAACGGCAGCGGTCTCCAGAACACCTGTGGGGCCTGCAACATCGGCGAGCTGGTGACCGAGGACGACACCAACCCGGCCACCAGCCAGTTCCCGGAGCGGCTGAAGATCGTCGACGAGCTCTACAACTGGGTCGGCCTGCCGCGCCAGAAGACGCACGTCCTGCAGACACTGAACGAGTCGACGTACGTCGGCAGCATCGGCGCCAGCGCGGGCCGGGTCGAGGGCGCGGACCACCCGATCTCCTGGTGCCAGAACTACGACGGCGGACGCTCCTTCACCCAGGCGCTCCTCCACAACTGGCAGAACACCCTCGACCCGCTGTTCCAGAAGAACATGCTCGAGGGCATCAAGTGGGCCGCGGGCCGGACCGAGGCGAACTGCGTCAGCCACGACGAAGTGCGCAAGCTCGTCGCCGCCGGCACCGCCGACGGTTCCATCGACGCCGGTCTGGCCGCCGACCTGAACCAGGCGCTCACCGCGTCGTACGACGCCTACCTGGTGAAGGACTACGCCGACGCGCTCACGCAGGCGACCACCCTCCGCCGGCTGATCGACTCCAGCCAGGGCGGGCGCGCGCACAGCGTGCTCCGCGACCGGGCCCACGAGCTCGTCACCTGGATGAGGACCCTCGACGGCAAGAGCGTCCACCTGGGCTTCGTGTCCCAGCCGAAGACGACGGCCGTGGGCGCCGGCGAGCTCGCGGTCTTCTCCGCGCCGGCCGAGGGCCGGAACGTCGCCTACCAGTGGCAGGTGAAGTCGCCGGGCTCGGCCGACTGGACCAACATGACCGGCGAGACGTCCTTCGCCATCGCCGTCACGGCGGCGCCGGAGGTCGCGGACTCCGAGTACCGGGTCCGCATCACCGACCCGACCGGCGAGGTCGTCTCCCGCTCGGCCTCCCTTAAGGTCAGCGGGCGCTGACCCCCTCCCGGTGGCCCGGGCGCGCGACGCGCCCGGGCCACCGGCGCCTTTCCGACGAGAACCAGGAGTGATCCATGCGCCAGGCCCTC
>QFZU02000264.1 GCA_003260025.2 Microbispora triticiradicis
CTCCCGCCGGGGGCGCCCCCTGCTCACCGGCCCCCGGCTCCCTGGTGCTCCGCTCCCCGGCCGCGGGCTGGCGCTGCCGCAGCGCCAGCCTGGCGGCGTCGGCCGGCGGCATCCCCGACCTGACCAGCCGGTTCATCTCCTGGAGGCGGCGCAGGTCCGCCTCGTCGTAGCGACGGTGTCCACCGGGGCTGCGCCTGCTCGGGCCGATGCCGTATCTGAGGTTCCAGGTGCGCAGCGTGGACGCGGGCACGCCGAGCCGCCGGGCCACGGCTCCGATGCCGTACCCCGGCTCCTCCTCGGAGACGGCGTCGCCGCCCGTCTCCGGTTGCCCCTCCCGCCTCACCCGCTCACCCCGTGTCCGTCCGCTGCTTCCGAGTGCTTCCAGCCGCTGTTTCCGGCCCGCGCTTCCGGCCCGCGCTTCCGGCCCTTGCTTCCGCTTACGGCCGCCGTTTCCCGCGGCCCGTCGTGGCTCGGGCCCCTGCCGTCCCGCCGCTCCCGTCCTCCGGCCATCACGTCGTTCCGGCCGCCCCTCGCCTTGTTTCGGCCGGGAGGCCCCGTACGGATGCAACCGCGCGGATGCAACCGCGCGGATGCAACCGCCGGAGTGGGAGGGCGCGAAAACTCTACTGACGGCGCCGCCGATCACGGAACCGGCCGCCGATCACCGAAGCGGCCGCCGACCACCGACCGAAGGAGCACCGCGCATGACGACGACCCGCAGGACCGTCTGGTGACCGCGGGCGGGCCGGTCGTGGTCGTCGGCGCGGGCCTCGGCGGCCTGGCCGCCGCCATGCGCCTGGCCGGAGCCGGCCGTGAGGTGACGGTGGTCGAGGCCTCCGACGCACCGGGCGGCTGCTGCGGCACGGCCGCCCTGGGCGAGCACCGCGTCGACACCGGCCCCTCCGTGCTGACCATGCCGGGGGTGCTGGCCGACGCCTTCGCCGCAGCCGGGCAGGACATGGAGCGCTGGCTGCCGCTGCGCCGGCTCGACCCATACTACCGGCTGACCTTCCACGACGGGTCGCGGCTCGACGTGGTCGCGGGCGCGGACGCCATGGAGGACCAGGTGCGGGAGCTGTGCGGGCCCGCGGAGGCCGCCCGTTACCGCCGGTTCCGCCGGCTGCTCGGCGAGATGTTCGAGGCCGAGTGGGGCGCGTTCATCGACCGGGACATGACCCGGCTGCGCGCGCTGGCCCGGCCGTACGCGCTGGCCCGGCTGACCGCGCTCGGCGGCTTCCGCCGGCTGGACCGCCTCGTGCGGAGTCACCTCACCGACGAGCGGCTGATCAGGGCGCACACGTTCCAGTCGCTGTACGTCGGCAGGTCGCCGCAGCGCGCGCTCGGCGTGTACGCCGTGATCGCCCACATGGACACCGTCGGCGGCGTCTACTTCCCCCGCGAGGGCGGCATGCACGCCGTCCCCCGGGCCATGGCCGCCGCCGCGGAGAAGGCCGGGGCGGTCCTCCGGTACGGCGTGCGGGCCACCCGGATCGAGACCGACGGCGCCGGGGTGACGGCCGTACGTCTCGACACGGGCGAGCGGCTCGCGGCCCGGCACGCGGTGGTGGCCTGTGACCTCGTCCGCGCCCATGGCGCCCCCGGCGACGGCCTGCTGCCGGAGGAGGCGGCCGACTGGCGGTTGCGCCGTCCCCGGTTCTCCCCTTCGTGCCTGGTGGCGCACTTCGCCCTCGACCGGCGGCCGGACGGCCAGGCCCACCACACTCTGCACTTCGGGCGGGAATGGCGGGCGACGTTCGCGGCGCTGGAGGCCGGCCGCCCGCAGCCGGACCCGAGCCTGCTGGTGACCTGTCCACAGAACCATGGGCCCGACAACCATGGGCCAGGCAATCACGGGCCCGGCGGCGCGGGCCCCGCCGTGCTGAGCGTGCTGGAGCCCACCGCGAACCTGGAGGGCGGCGCGGACTGGGCCGCCCTCACCCCCCGTCTGCTGGACCGCATGCTCGACCGGCTCTCCGGCCTCGGGTACGGCGACCTGTCCGCGGCGCCCCGGCTCGTGTTCGATCCCCCCGCCTGGCGGCGGCGCGGCCACTCCGCGGGCACGCCGTTCGCCCTCGACGCCCGTTTCACCCAGACGGCCTGGTTCCGGCCGTCCGGCGCGGCCCGGCGGGTCCCCGGCCTCCACTTCGCGGGCATGTACACGGCCCCCGGCGTCGGGGTGCCGCCCGTGCTGATCTCCGGCCGCCTGGCCGCCGAACGCATCCTGGAGAGCACTCCATGAGAACGTCGTCCCCTCCGTCGTCCGCCACGCTGACGGCGGCCTATGAGCGGTGCCGCAGGCTGCACGCCCGCTACGGCCGCTCCTACTACCTGGCCACCCGGCTGCTGCCCGCCTGGAAACGGCCGCACGTCCACGCGTTGTACGGCTTCGCCCGCTACGCCGACGAGATCGTCGACTCCTTCGAGATGAGCGGCGACCGGTCCCAGGCGCTGGAGCGGCTGGCCTCCCGGCTGACCGCCGCGCTGGGCGGGGAGCCGGTCCGCGACCCGGTGCTGCCCGCCTTCGCGCACACGGTCAGGGCCTTCGGGATCGACCACGCCGACGTGAGGGCGTTCCTGGCGTCCATGCGGGCCGACCTGACCGTGGGCAGGTACGCGACGTACGACGACCTGCTGGGTTACATGGAGGGCTCGGCGGCGGCCATCGGGACGATGATGCTGCCCGTGCTGGAGCCCCTGCCCGGGGAGGACGAGCGGGCCCGCGAGCCCGCGCGGCAGCTCGGACTGGGGTTCCAGCTCACCAACTTCATCCGCGACGTGCGCGAGGACCTCGCGCGAGGCCGGATCTACCTGCCGCTGGCCGACCTCGACAAGTTCGGCGTGACCCCGGCCGACCTCGCCGCGCCGCACGCCACCCCGGCCGTACGCGACCTCGTGGCCCTGAACTGCGAACGCGCCCGTGACCACTACCGCCGGGCGTGGGAGGGGATCGCGCTGCTCGCGCCGTCGTCGCGGCCCTGCATCAGGGCGGCGTACGAGCTGTACGGCGGGATCCTGGACGAGATCACGGCGGCCGGTCACGACGTGCTGGCGAGGCGGGCCACGGTGCCGCGCGGGCGCAGGCTCGCGATCTTCACCCGGAACCTGCTCGCGGCCCGCGCCGCCGCGCAGGCCGAGCGCCGGGTGGGGGTGGCCTGACATGCGGGACGTGCCGACCACCTCGCCGGTCGTGGTGGACGCCATGGGCGGAGACCACGGACCCGCCGAGATCGTCCGGGGGGCGGTCCAGGCCCGGCGGGAGCACGGCGTGCCGGTCGTCCTCACCGGCCGGGCGGGCGTCGTGCGCGCGGAACTGGCCCGGCTCGGGGCGGTGGGCGAGATCGACGTGGCGCACGCCGACGACGTCGTCCCGATGACCGAGCGCGGCGCGGGGGCGGTCCGCATGGCCCTCTCCAGCCTGGCCGTCGGGCTCGGCCTCGTCCGGGACGGAGCCGGCGCGGCCTTCGTGTCGGCCGGGTCCACGGGAGCCGTCGCCGCCTGCGCGACCGACCGGCTGGGCCCCGCGCCCGCCGTACTGCGCCCCGCGCTGGCCGTGGCGCTGCCGACGACGGCGGGCGGGGCCACCGTGCTGATCGACGCCGGCGCCACCGTGGACCCCACTCCCGAGATGCTCGCCCAGTTCGCCCTGCTCGGAGCGTCGTACGCGCAGCTCGTGCTGGGCGTGGCGGACCCCCGCGTGGGGCTGCTGTCGATCGGCGCCGAGCCCGGCAAGGGGAACCGGCTGACCCGCCGGGCCGAGACCCTGCTGCGCGACCTGCCGCTGCGCTTCCACGGCCCGGTCGAGGGCGGCGACGTGCTCACCGGGGTGGCCGACGTGATCGTGACCGACGGCTTCACCGGCAACGTCGTGCTGAAGAACGTCGAGGGCACCGTCCGGGCCACGCTCGCCCTGCTGGCCACAGAGGTCGGCGCGGGGGTCGGCGCTGTGGGCGGCGCGGGGGCCGGCGCTGTGGGCAGCGCGGGGGCCGGCACCCAGGACGTGGCCGATCCCGAGGCGCTGCGGCGGGTGGCCGGCCGCTACGACCCGGAGACGCACGGCGGCGCGGCGTTGCTGGGCCTGACCGGCACCGTCGTGGTGGCCCACGGCTCATCACGCGCCCGGACCATCGCGCGGGCCTGCGTCGTGGCCCACGATCTGGCCCGGGGCGAGGTCGTGGCCCGCCTCGGCGATCGTCTCGCCGTCCGCCCCGCCCGTTGAGACAGCGGTGAGACAGCGGTGAGACAGGGTGAGACGGTCGTGCCCGCTGGTGACAGGGGGGTGAGACCGTCACGACCCGTGCGCCGCGCCCGGCGGGCGACCGGCGCCCGGGTCGGCCTGGGGGCCGGTGAGGAGGGCGGCGACGGCATCGGCGAGGGGGTCGGTCCCGTCCCAGGTGCCCGCGCTCGCGTACGGCACGAACCGGGCAAACAGCTCCTCGGAGTACCAGTCGTGCGCGCGGACGCGCTCGATCACCTCGCGGTGCGCGCGGCCCGCGTAGGCGAACGCGCGTACGGCGGCGGCGTCACGCCACAGGGAGAAGGTCGCCTGCCGCGCCAGCGGCCACTCCCCCAGCCCGACCGAGGCGAGGCAGCCCTCCTGCGCCCGCAGGAGCCGGTCGACGGAGGGGACGGACCGGTAGAACGCCAGGAGCCGCGACGGCCGGATCGACGCCCGGGTCAGCACCGCCACCGGTCCGCCACCCGCCCGCTCCCCCGGAGACGCCGCCGGCGAGGACGCCCTTTCCCGAGCGGCAAGGCGCTCCAGGCCCGAGGGCTCCCGCCCCTGTGTGAGACGCTCCACGCCCGAAAGCCCTGCCCCCTGAGCGAGATGCTCCACGCCCGGCGGCGCCATGCCCTGGGCGAGATGCTCCACGCCCGGCGGTGTCATGCCCTGGGCGAGACGCTCCAGGCCTGGAGGCGTCGTTCCCTGGATCGGGTGCTGCCCGGTCCGAGGGGTGAAGGGCTCGGGAGTGAAGGGCGTAGCAGTGATGGGCGCAGGGGTGAAGGGCGCGGGAGTGAAGGGTGCGGGGGTGAAGGGCTCGACGCCGTTCCAGCGGCCGCGCGAGGAGATCGGCGCGAGCCGTACGTGCCAGGTCTCGACGGCCTCGCGCCGCCAGCGCGCCGGGATCGGCGAGCACTCCAGGAACTCCTCCAGCGCCCGCTCGTCCCGCCACACGGCCAGCAGCGCCCAGCGGCGCAGGTCGGCGCCGAGCGTCGTGGACGGTCCCCGGCCGGTGCCGAGCAGCCGCCAGAACAGCAGTCCGGGGGTCCGGCGCAGCACCGGACGGTCGAAGGCCATGTGGCGCATCGCCCCCCGATCCGCGTACCTGTGGAGGTGGAATGTGACGACGCTCCCGCTGTTCGTCCCCTCGTTCGTTTCCGCGCTCGTCTCCCCGTTCGTCTCCGCGCCGGCTCCCTCGCCGACTCCCTCGCCGGCTCCCTCGCTCGTTCCGCTGCTCGTCGCGGTCATCGGCGGCTACCTTCTCGGCTCGATCCCGGTGGCGGTGCTGGTCGCCGGGCGGCGCGGCGTCGATCCCCGTGAGGAGGGCGACCGCAACCCCGGCTTCTGGAACGTGCGCGAACGGCTCGGCGCGCGGGCGGCGGCGCCCGTCTTCGCCGGCGACATGGCGAAGGGCGTGGCCGCCGGCCTGCTCGGCCTGGTGGCGGGGGGCGCCCACACGACGGCGCTGGGAGTGGTCACCGGCCCGAGCGTCTCCGTCGCGTACCTGGCGGTGGGAGCGGCGATGCTCGGCCACGCGTGGCCGGTGTTCGCCGGGTTCCGCGGCGGGCGGTCGGTGCTGACCTTCGCCGGGGGGATGGCCGTGATCTGCCCGCCCGCGTTCGTGCTCGGGCTCGCCGTCCTGGCGGTGACGCGGCTGGCCACCGGGTCGTTCGCGCTGGGCGCCAGGGCCGGAGTGTTCGCGATCCCGGTGCTGCAACTGGCCTTCTCGCCGATCGGGCACGTCGCCGCCACGGGCGCGCTGATGTGCCTCATCGGTCTCCGCTTCGGGCAGGCGGCTCTGGCGGCCCGCCGCCCCTGACCGGCACCACCCGAGTGACCTCTCCAGCCGTCGAACCGTGCGCGTCCTCCGCGACGCACGCGTCCTGGGGAGCCTTCCCGGGCACCGGAGGCTCCGTGACCTCGGCGGACGCCGGGACTGCCCGCGTCGCGGGGGCGGTCCGCATCGCGGCGGCGGTCGTCGTGGCCGGGGCTGTCCGCGTCGCCGGGGCTGTCCGCATGGCGGGGGCGGTCTGCGGCGCTGCGGCGGTCGTCGGCGCGGGGGCGATCTGCGTGGCGGGGGCTGTCCGCGTGGAGAAGGCTGACGTCGGCGCTGTGGGGTAGGCACGGTCACGCCAGGTGCGCACGGGCCGCAGGGTCGCCTGCGTCAGCCGTACGGCGGCCGCCGGATCGAGCAGCAACGACAGCGCCACCCCCATCCCCGGCCGGGCATAGGCCGGGCGCAGGGCGGTGGTGAGCAGCAGCCGCACGGCGAGCAGCCCGAGATCCAGCCGGGTCGGCCGTCCGGCGGCCAGGCGGAGCACCGGCAGCGCGGCGGCGAGCCAGACGACGGCGAGGTCGGCGGCCTGCCAGGCGGGGTGGGTGACGTCGCCCAGGGGAAGCGACCGTCCCCATTCCCGCCACACCTCGGCGGCCGACTCGTGCATGTCGACCTCCAGCAGATCGCGGGCGTCGAGGAAGCCGACCTTCCAGCCGTCCGCGGCGAGGGCCCTGGCCAGGGCGACGTCGTCGGTCATGTGCCGCCGGACCCGGGCGAAGCCGTCGGCCCGGAGCATCGCCTCACGGCGGAAGGCCAGGCACTGGCCGTTGGCCATCACCCGGTGCGGAGGCGGCGGGACCGGAGGACCGATCGGACCGAACCGGTACACCAGCGTCGCCAGGAACGAGGCGTGCAGCGCCTGCTCCGCGAGTCCGTCGCAGACGAAGCGCGGACCGGCGCTGACCAGATCGTGGTCGTCCAGTGCGGCGGCCAGGGCCGCGAACAGACCGGGCCGGGGCCGCGTGTCGGCGTCGAGGGTCACCACGATCTCGCCGCGCGCCTCCCGCAGCCCCTGGTGCAGCGCCCACTGCTTGCCCACCCAGCCGTCCGGCAGCGGCCGGCCCGGCACCACGCGGGCGCCGAGCGCGGCGGCGAGGCGGGCCGTGCCGTCGGAGGACTCGTCGTCCACCACGATCACCTCGGCGACGGCTGGGTCGGCCAGTACCGCGCGCAGGCAGGGCCCGAGGCGGTGCTCCTCGTTCCTTGCCGGGATCACCACGGATATCGCCGAACCCCCGCCGCCCAGCATCCCGCCACTCCGGGGCCCGCCAATCTGGGGCCTGCTGCCCAGTGCCCCGCCGCCCGGCATCCCGCCAATCCGGGGCCCGCTGCCCAGTGCCCCGCCGCCCGGCATCCCGCCAGCCGGTATCTCGCCGCCCAGCACCTCGCCACCCGGTACCTCGCCACCCGGCGACACGTCGCGGGCGGCCTCTGCCGCCGCGCCGCCGAGGCCGGCCGCCGCCGGACGTGCGGCTTCCCGGTCAGCGGGGCTCGCCGGTTCCGTGGGCAGGGCGGGCGGGCTGAGCGGGGGCAGGCGCCGGCGTCCGCGGGCGAGCCGTGCCAGCACCACCAGGGCGGCGGCCGCCTGAGCGGCCCCGAGCATCCTCCGGCCTGTCATCACGGTCATGCCCTACCCCGTCGCCGATCGGAGCGGGAGAAGTCGCGGGCCACGAGTTCGGCCACGATGCGCCCGCCCATCGCCACCAGCGGCAGGCCGCCCCCGGGGTGCGCGGACCCGCCCACGAGGTAGAGGCCGCGCCGGGGCCCCCGGTTGCCGGGACGGCGGAAGGGGGCGAGTGGGCCTCCGTACGCGCCGCCGTAGATGGCACCGCCCCAGGCGCCGTACCGGTCCCGGAGGTCGGCCGGGGTCAGCAGGTCGAGGAAGCGCAGCCGCCCGGACAGGTCGTGCCCCCGGCTCGCCAGGCGCTCCAGGACGAGTTCCGCGTACGCCTCGGGCGACATTGGCCACCGGGCCGGGTCGCCGGCCGGGACGTTCACCAGCATGCTCCAGCTTTCCGCACCGGCGGGGGCCATCGTGGCGTCGTGCGCGGACGGGCAGCCGATGTAGACCGTGGGGTCCTCCGGTGGCCGCCGCCGGTCGAAGATGTCGCCGAACTCCCGCCGGTAGTCGCCGGAGAACACGATCGAGTGGTGGGGCATGCCCTCCGTGCGGCCCTCGACGGCGGCGAGCATCAGGAAGGCGGACGAGGACAGGCCCAGCCCGGCGATCCGGCGCAGCCGGGCGCGGTCCGGCAGGAGCCGCCCGTAGAGGGAGGCCGCGTCGGCGTTGACGACCACGACGTCGGCGCGTACCACCTCGCCTCCTGCCGTGCGCACGCCGCGGACCCGGTCCGCGTCCGCGATCACCTCGGTGATCTCGGTCTCCGTCCGGACGTCCACGCCCGCCTTGTCGAGCGCCGCCGCCAGCGCGTCGGCGAGGCGGGGCAGCCCGCCCCGGACGTACCACCCGCCGTCGCCGTGCTCGATCGCGGGGACGCAGCCGAGGGCGGCGGGTGCGCGGTAGGGATTCGATCCCGCATAGGTCGCGTATCGGTCCACGTACTGGCGCAGGCGGGCGTCCCGGAAGAATCTGCCGGCCAGCGCGTCCAGGGTGCGGCCGGGCGCGACCGCGAACAGGTCGCCCAGCCGGGCCCGCGGGACCGCCCCGCCCCGCAGCCCCCCGCCTCCCACGCCACCGGCCCGCGAGCCGTCTCCTCCCACGCCACCGGCCGCCTCGCCGGCTCCGGACGAGACGCCACCCGGCCACCAGTGCCCGGAACCGTCCCGCCGGGAGGCCGGCGGCTCGACGACGGGGCCGGTCAGCGGTCCCGCGAAGAAGGTGCGCATCGCGGCGTCCAGGCACCGCTCGGCCCAGCGGTGGTAGGCCCGCCAGCCGCGGCCCTCGCCCGGCGCGAGCCGGTCCACCTCGCCGGCCGTGCGGCCCGGGTCGCGGTACGTGGACAGCACCGAGCCGTCCGCGAAGCGGTACCGGCACAGCTCGTCGAGTTCGAGCAGGTCGAGCGGGACGCCGAGGTCCAGGAAGAGGCCGGGCAGCGTGAGCAGCGAGGGCCCGATCGAGAACGTGAAGCCGTCGCGCCTGTGCTCGGCCAGCTTGCCGCCGAGCCGGGGCAGCCGCTCGTGGATCCGCACGTTGTGCCCGTCCCGCGCGAGCAGCAGGGCGGCCACCATGCCGCCGACGCCGCCCCCGACCACGATCACCTCCGCCATGTGCCCCTCCAGGCGAGCAGCGCGCACGTGCCCATCGTGACCCCTCCGGCGGCGGCCACCAGCGGGTCGGGCGGCCGGAAGACCACGGAGAATCCGATGGTCTCCATCACCGCCATCACCGTGTAGAGGGTGACCAGCCCGGTCGCCCCCGCCTGCCCGCCCAGGGCACCCCGTCGCGGGGCCGCCGCCGGGGCGGGGTGGTGCGCGATGCGTTCGATCAACGTCATGACCAGGAGCGAGACCAGCAGCCACCCGGCGAAGTTGCCGAGCGGCACACCGCGGTACGGCCCGGGCTCGGCCCAGACCCACAGCCCGAGCCGGAGCATCTGGGGATCGAGGAAGAGGTCCCACGCGGTGAGCGCGACGGCCCCGGCGCAGACCCGGGCCACCGCGCCGTACGGCACGGTGACTCCAAAGACGGTGACTCCAAGGGCGGTGCCGCCAGGGGCGGTGCCGCCAGGGACGGCACGGGTGGCGACGGCACGGGTGGCGACGGCGTGGGCGGCCAGGCCCATGCCGCCCCATGCGAGGGCGACGATCAGCGGAACTCCGCCGGGCCGCGGCCACAGCACATCGGTGTAGTGGTAGTCGCCGAAGGGCAGGCCCGTCCGCGTGCCGATCCACTCGGCGGCGTAGCCTGCCGCCACCGCCGCCCCGAATGCGCCCGCCGCCCTGCGCGGCGAGGTGGCCGCGGAGGCGAAGGCGAGCGCGCTCGCCGCGACCAGCACCACGACCACGGTGGTCAGGCGCAGGTCATCGGGCCGCAGGCCGGTCGCGATCTGCGCGGCCACCATGACGCCGAGCAGCACGACGCCGAGCAGCACGGTGCCGCCGGCGTTCAGCCACCATCGCGGCGGACGGGGCCCGCCCCGCCGTCGCACTGTCGGGCGGGAGGCGTCCGGCGGCTCCGGCGCTCCCGGCACGGGCGACGGCCCGCCGGCCGCTCCGTGGTCCGGCCCGCCC
>QFZU02000265.1 GCA_003260025.2 Microbispora triticiradicis
GGAGGCCGAGACCGCCGACCGGGCCGTCGCCTGGGCCCGGGCCCGCGGCGCGGGCGTGCCCCCGCACCCGGGTCGCGCCGGGTGGCCGGCCGCCTGCGCAGACCTGCCCACGTACCCCTTCCAGCATCGGCACTACTGGCTGACCGCCACCCCCGGTCCGGACGCCTCCGAATCGTGGCCGTCCACGGCCGTCCCCGCCGAGACGCGCTTCTGGGCCGCCGTACGCACCGGGGACACCGGCGCGGTCGCCGACGCGCTCGGAGTCACCGGCACGGACGAGCGGTCGTCGCTGGGCGCCGTCGTCCCGATCCTGTCGGACTGGCACCAGCGGCACAGCGGACGGGCGGCCGCCGACGGACGGCGGTACCGCGTCGCCTGGCGGCCGATCCCCGTGACGGCGGCTCCCGCACCGCGCGGCGTCTGGCTCCTGGTGGTCCCGGCCGGGTACGCGGACCACGAATGGGTGACCGCGTGCGCGGACGCCCTCGCCGACGGCGGCGCCGACGTGCGGACGATCACCGAGGTGAGCGGCGACACCGGCCGGGACGTGCTCGCGTCGCGGCTGCGCGCCGCACTGAATCATGGCAGCACGGGTGACGGGACCGCGGGTGACGGAGCCGCGGGTGCGGGCGGCGTGCTGTCGCTGCTGGCGCTCGACGAACGCCCGGACCCGCGTCATGCCGAGATCTCGCGTGGCCTGTCGGCGACGCTGACGCTCGTGCAGGCCCTCGGCGACGCCGCGCTCGACGCGCCGCTGTGGTTGCTGACGCGCGGGGCGGTCGGCACCGGCTCCACGGACCCGGTCGAAAGCCCCGCGCAGGAGCAGATCTGGGCGATCGGCCGTTCTGTCGCCCTGGAGCGCCCGCGCTCGTGGGGCGGCCTGGTCGACCTCCCGGCCGACACCCGCTCCGCGCCTCTCCTGCGTACGGCCCTGAACGGGCCCGGACACGAGGAGGAGATCGCGATCCGCGCCGCCGGGCTGTTCGGACGCCGGCTGGTGAGCGCCTCGCGGCCGCCGTCCGCCGGCGAACCCTGGCGCCCGCGCGGAACCGTCCTGGTCACCGGTGGCACCGGCGGCCTGGGCGCCCACGTCGCCCGATGGCTGGCCGCGGGCGGAGCCGAGCACCTGGTGCTCGCCAGCCGCCGGGGCAGGGCCGCACCGGGCGCCGAGGCCCTCGAAGCGGAGCTCACCTCGCTCGGCACCGCCGTCACCATCGCCTCCTGCGACGTGGCCGACCGCGCGGCGCTGGCGGAGCTGGTCGGCACCGTGACCGCGGAGCACGGCCCCATCCGGTCGGTGTTCCACACGGCGGGGGTCGGGCGGCGCGTGCCCATCGAGGACCTCACCGCGAGCGATCTCGCGGAGGCGTGCTCGAAGGCCGCCGGCGCCGCCAACCTGGACGAGCTGTTCGGCGAGACCGCGCTGGACGCGTTCGTGCTGTTCTCCTCGATCGCGGGCGTCGGCCTGTGGGCCACCACCGGCCAGGCCGCGTACGCGGCGGCCAACGCCTTCCTCGACGCCCTGGCCGAGCGGCGCCGCGCCCGTGGCCGCACCGCGACCTCGCTCGCCTGGGGTCTGTGGGCCGGGCCGGGGATGGGCGCGGACGCCGTGTTCGCCCGCCACCTGCAGCGGCACGGCGTCGAGGCGCTGCCCCCCGAGCAGGCGATGGCCGCGCTGCAGTACGCGCTGGACGACGACGAGACCTGCGTAACCATCGCCGACATCGCGTGGGAGCGGTTCGTGCCCCCGTTCGCCGCGTCGCGTCCCCGTCCGCTGCTCGACGACCTGCCAGCGGCGCGGGAGGTGCTCCGCGCGCCTGAGAACGCCCCCGCGTCCGGACTGTCCGGCCAGGGGCTGCGGCGGGAACTCGCCGCCCTGCCCGCCGCCAGGCGGCGCCCGCGGGTCCTGGACGTGGTGCTGAGCCACACGGCGGCGATCGTCGGCGAGTCCGCCGAGGCGGTCGACGCGCGCAGGCCCTTCCGCGACCTCGGCTTCGACTCCCTGATGACCGTCGAACTGCCGGAACGCCTCACCGCCGCAACGGGCCTGGCGCTTCCCGCCACCCTGGCGTACGACCACCCGACGCCGGACGCGGTCACCGACCACCTGTACGCGGAGCTCACCGGCACGTCCGACCGCGTCGCGGCCCCGGCCGCCGCCGCGCCCGCGCCGGTGGACCCGGACGCGGATCCCATCGCCATCGTCGCGATCGCCTGCCGCTATCCGGGCGGCGTGCGCTCCCCCGAGGACCTGTGGGACCTGCTGATGTCCGGCGCCGGCGCGGTGTCGGAGTTCCCCACCGACCGGGGCTGGGATCTGGACCGGCTGTACGACCCGGACGGCGAACGACCCGGCACGTCGTACACGAACCTCGGCGGCTTCCTCGACGACGCCGGGGAGTTCGACCCCGCCTTCTTCGACATCAGCCCCCGCGAGGCCGTCGCGATGGACCCGCAGCAGCGGCTGTTGCTCACGCTCGCGTGGGAGGTCATGGAACGCGCCGGGATCGACCCCGCCACCCTGCGGGAGAGCGACACCGGTGTCTTCGTCGGCGCGTCGTCGCACCAGTACGGCGGCGACGGCACACACGTCCCCGAGGACGTCGCCGGGCACCTGCTGACCGGCACCGCGCCGAGCGTGAACTCCGGCCGCATCGCGTACGGCCTCGGCCTGCGGGGACCGGCCCTGACGGTGGACACCGCCTGCTCGTCGTCGCTGGTCGCCGTGCACCTCGCCGGGCAGGCGCTCCGCTCCGGGGAGTGCGGCATGGCGCTGGTCGGCGCCGCCACGGTGATGGCCACGCCGACCGTGTTCACCGAGTTCAGCAGGCAGCGCGGGCTGGCTCCCGACGGCCGGTGCAAGCCGTTCGCCGCCGCCGCCGACGGCACGGCGTGGAGCGAGGGCGCCGCGATGCTCCTGCTCGAACGGCTCTCCGACGCGACCCGCAACGGCCACCGGGTCCTCGGCCTCCTCCGGGGCAGCGCCGTCAACCAGGACGGCGCGAGCAACGGGCTGACCGCGCCCAACGGCCCGGCGCAGGAACAGGTCATCGCGCAGGCGCTCGCCGCCGCGGGGCTCGGCCCGGCCGAGGTGGACGTCGTGGAGGCGCACGGCACCGGCACCGCGCTCGGCGACCCCATCGAGGCCAGGGCGCTGCTCGCCGCGTACGGCCGGGACCGGGAGGCGCGGCCGCCGCTGCTGCTCGGTTCGGTCAAGGGCAACATCGGGCACACCCAGGCGGCGGCCGGAATGGCCGGGATCATCAAACTGGTCATGGCGATGCGGCACGGCGTGCTGCCGAGGACGCCGCACGTCGACCGGCCCACCCCGCACGTCGACTGGTCCTCGGGCGCGGTGCGCCTCGTGACCGAACCGACCGCCTGGCCCGGCACGGGCCGGCCGCGCCGCGGAGGCGTCTCGTCGTTCGGCATCAGCGGCACCAACGCCCACGTCGTCATCGAGCAGCCCGCACCACAGGAGAAGCCGGAACCCGTGCACGGAGGGCCCCCGGCCCACGTGCCCGGAACCCGGACGGAGACCGCGTCGCCGGCGCCCTGGCTGGTCTCCGCGCGCACGGAGACGGCGTTGCGGGCGCAGGCGGCCCGGCTCCGCGACTTCGCCAGGAGTCACCCGGAGCTCCCCCTCGACGACGTCGCTCACGCGCTCGTCACGACCCGGCACCCGTTCGAGCACCGGGCCGCCGTCACCGGCCGGACCCACGCCGAGCTCGCCGACGCGCTGGACCGGCTCGCCCGTGGCGAAGGTCCTCTCGACACCGTCCCCGGCATCGTCACCAGCGTGGTCCAGGGCGTCGCGAAGGCGGCACGGACCGCGTTCCTTTACCCCGAGGTCACCGGGCTCCTCAGCACCGGGCCGGTCAGCACGGGACAGGCAGCAAACGGGCAGATCGGTGACGGGCGGATCGGTTCCGCACCCGGGCTGTACGAGGCGTTCCCGGTGTTCGCCGCGGAGTTCGACGCCGTCCGCGGCGCACTGGACGCCCATCTGGACACTCCCCTGCGCGACGTGCTCCGCACCGCCCCCGGCACCCTCGGGGACGACTCCTCCGCCCACGCGTACGCGGCCCGGTTCGCGGCCGACGTGGCGCTCACCCGGCTGCTCGAATACCTCGGGGTCACGCCCGAGTACGTTCTCGGCACCGGGAGCGGCGAGCCGGCCGCCGCCTACGTCGCCGGCGCTCTCTCCCTCACCGACGCCGCGGCCCTGGCCGTCGCCCTGGGCCGGTTCGCGGGCCGGCTCGTGGGCGGGGGCGACGAGGACGAGGCGCTGCGCGAGGTCCGCACGGTCGTCGGGCGCACCCGGTTCGTCGAGCCCGCCATCCCGATCGTCCACGGCTCGACCGGACGGTTCCTGACAGCCGATGATCTGGCCGACCCCGGGCACTGGACCCGCCGGGACGCCACCGGAACGTGGGACGGCGCCGGGCTGCTCACCGCCGGCGGAGCGGGCCGTGTCCTGGTGCTCGGTCCCGCCACGCCCACCCCGACCACCATGCCCACGCCCGCCGAGGACGACCCGGCCGCGACACACCAGCCGGCCTCACCACATCACGGGACCGGCACACCGCAGCACCCCGACACATCGCAGCACCCAGACGCACCGCACCAGGCAGGCACAACGTCCCGCCCGGGCGCGCCGATCGCGGTCGTACGGCCCGGGCAGGGCGCGGCGCAGGGCCTCATCGCCGCGCTGGCCGAGGCGTACTGCCAGGGCCTTGCCGTCGTGTGGCGGAACGTCCTCGCCGCCGGGCGGGGCACACCCGTCGATCTTCCGACGTACGCCTTCGACCAACGGTGGTTCTGGCTTCCGGCGTCCGGCCGGAGCCACGCCTCCGCCGTCTCGCGGGCGGCGGAGCGCCACCCCCTGGTCGACCAGGCGATCGAACTCGACGACGGCGGCATGCTGTTCACCGGCGGCCTCTCGGCGCGTACGCAACCCTGGCTCGCGGACCACGAGGTGCACGGGCGCGTCGTCGTGCCGGGCGTGACGTTCCTGGAACTCGCCGCGTGGGCCGCCCGGCAGACCGGGTGCGCCGAGGTCGTCGAGCTGACGCACAAGGCCCCTCTGATCGTCCCGCCCGAGGGCAGGGTCGAACTGCAGCTACGGGCCGGACCCGCCGGCCCGGCCGGGCGACGGGAGTTCTCGCTGCGGTGCAGGGGCGAGGGCGAGGCTCGCGGGCGTCCCTGGTCGCAGCTGGCCACCGGTGTGCTCGGCCCGGCCCGGCCCGGCGGTGTCGCGGCTTCGCGGAATGGGACCGCGAAGACGGACCGGCCCACGGGCGGCGTCCCCGGCGGCGCGGTCCCGATCGAGGTCGGCGACTTCTACCGGCGGTTCAACGCCCGGGGCCACTACGGCTGGGGTCCGGTGTTCCAGAGCGTCCGCGCCGCCCACCGGCACGGCGACGATCTCTACGTCGAGCTTCGGCTGCCCGAGGACCGGCGCCTGCATCCCGGCCTGTTCGGCCCGCACCCGGCTCTGCTCGACGCGACGATGCACGGGCTCGGCCTGGACGGCGCGCCGGAGCGGCTCGTCAACCTGGTCGCCGACGCCGGAGAGGAGACCGCGCGGCCCCGCATCCCGTTCATCTGGAACGGGGTCGCCCTCTCCGCACACGACGCGCGTGAGCTCCTGGTGCGGATCTCACCGGCCGGTCCGGGAGCGGTGTCGATCACCGGGTGGGACGAGACCGGCCGCCCGGCGGTCGTCGTCGAGTCGCTGCATCTGCTGCCCGTCGCGCCGGAGCAGCTCGGACGTTCGGCCGGCCGCCGCGGGGCGTTGTACCGCGTCGCCTGGCCTGTCGTTGAGCCGCCCCACGAGACGCCGTACGAGAGACCGCGGCCCATTGTCACGGCGCACCCCGGTGATCTCTCCGCCGCGTGGGCGGCCGTCGCGGCGGACGGGGAGCCGCCCGCCGCGGTGGTCGTGCCGCTGCCGCCGGACGACCTCACGCCCGCCGCGGCCCGCCGCGGGACCCGCCGCACGCTGGAACTCGCGCAGCGGTGGCTCTCCGACGACGCCCCCGCCGGCGTACGGCTGGTCTTCCTCACGCGGCACGCGGTGGCCGCCCTCCCCACCGACCCGGTCGAGGACCTCGCCAACGCGGCGTCCTGGGGCCTGATCCGGTCGGCTCAGGCGGAGAACCCGAACCGCTTCACGCTCGTCGACGTCGACGGGACGCCCGCTTCCCGCGACGCGATCGCGGCGGCGGTGGCCACCGGCGCGCCGCAGATCGTCATTCGAGACGGCATGCTCCATCGGCCGGAGCCGGTGCAGGTCCCCCTGATCACGGGCCGGAACGGCCGGCGCATCGACCCCCAGGGCACGGTGCTCGTCACCGGCGGAACCGGCGGCCTCGGGGCACTGCTCGCCCGGCACCTCGTCACCGAGCACGGCGTACGCCATCTGATCCTGGCGAGCCGCCGGGGCGACGCGGCGGCCGGCGCCCACCGGCTCGTCGCCGACCTGGCCGGCCTCGGGGCCGAGGTCAGGGCCGTCGCCTGCGACGTCGCCGACCGCGGCGCGGTGGAGGCGCTGCTCGCCTCGGTCCCGGCGGACCATCCGCTCACCGCGGTCGTCCACGCGGCGGGCGTGCTCGACGACGCGGTGCTCACCGCCATGTCCGCGCGGCAGGTCGAGGACGTCATGCGGCCGAAGGCCGACGGCGCCTGGCACCTCCACGAGCTCACCCGCGGGCTCGACCTGGACGCCTTCGTGTTGTTCTCCTCCGTGGCGGGCGTGCTCGGCACCGCGGGCCAGGCGAACTACGCGGCGGCCAACGCGTTCCTCGACGCCCTCGCCCGCCACCGCCACTCGCTCGGGCTCCCCGCGATGTCGCTGGCCTGGGGGCTGTGGGAGTCCGACGGCATGGGCGGCCGCCTCGGTCCCGCCGACCTCGAACGGATGCGCCGCGCCGGAATCTCGCCGCTGCCCGTCCAGGACGGACTGGGACTGTTCGACGACGCACTCGCCGTGGCGGAGCCACTGATCGTGCCGGCCGACCTGGACCTCGCGGCGACGCGTACCGGAACCGTGGCCACGCCGGAGCCCGAGGCCGGGCCGGACGTCATGGGCGCGCTGCCGCCGTCGGGCCTCTCACCGGACGAACGGGACGCGCTGCTGCTCGACCTGGTCGTCGGGCAGGTCGCCGAGGTCAGCGGTCACGCCGCGGACTGGATCGAGCCGAACGCCACCCTGTTCGAGCTCGGCCTGGACTCGCTCATGATCGTGGAGTTGCGCAACCGCCTCGCGGCCACCAGCGGGCTGGCCCTGCCCGCCAGCATCGCGTTCGACCATCCGACACCCGCGGCACTCGTCGACCACCTGCGGGACCGGCTGGCCGGAGACCGCGAACCGGCGGACGCCTGATGCCGCGAGCACGCCCGATGTCACAAGGCCGTCTGACGTCACAGGGTCGGCGCGTCCGCCCACATGCCGGGTCCGGGCGCGGGCGCGGGATAGCGGAACCAGCCGCGTTCCGCCGCCCGTGCCCCGGCCTGGAACCGGCTGCGGGCGCCCAGCCGGTTCATCAGGTCCGCGGTGATCCGGCGGCAGGTCCTGGTGGAGATCCCGAGTTTGCGGGCCACCGCCTCGTCGGTGTGCCCCTCGCACAGGAACCGCAGCAGCTCACGCTCCTGGTCGGTGAGACCGTCGCCGTCGCGGGTGCGGGACTCGCCGAAGTCCCGGCCGCGTTCCCACATCAGGTCGAACAGCGTGCGCATCGCCATGACCATGCCCTCGCCGCGGACCAGCACCGCGCCCAGCGCGACGTGCTCGGGGTCGACCGGGACCATCGCCACCTCGCGGTCCACGACGATCATCCGGATCGGCAGCACCGGAAGGGTGCGCACCCGGCCGCCCAGCCACGTGAGCCGGCGGGCATGGCCCGACGTGACCGGGTCGCGGTCGATGGTGTCGAGGAAGAGGGCGCGTACGGCCACCCCGCGCTCCAGCATCTGCTCGTCCAGCGCCCGGCTCGCCGCCGTGCTCTCGGCGGACCGCGTGCCCACCGGCATCAGGGACAGGAACTCGTAACGGGCGTCGCGGGCCAGTTGCACCAGCCGCTCCCGGATCGCGTCGATGTCCGCGAGGCGTTCCAGGACGTCGCCGGAGGCGTGACGCGTGATCGCGTACTCGGCCTCCAGCACGGCGATCGCCGCCCGGCTCTCCGCGATCTGGTTCTGCCGGCGGACCAGCTCGGCCTCCTGGTGCTTGACGAGGGCTTCCAGCGCGATTCCCGGGCTCACCGGGCACAACACGCCCGGGTCCTCCCGGGACGGCCGGAGCAGCGAGAGCCGGCGCAGACGGTCCAGCGCGACCCGGACCTCGTCCTCCGCCAAACCCAGCCGAAGCATCAGATCGGCGACCGTGCTGTCGGGATCCGCCAGAATCGTCAAATAAACCGACTCGCTGGCCATATCCAAACCGAAACCCTGCAGCACACTGTTGCGGCAAGTCTGCGAATTCACATGCCACCTACCTCGTACACCGCATATCGCCGAACCGCGTCACTTGGCAGATATGCGGCCCGGCGCTCCCCGGCGGCCTGCCAGGCATCGTCATATTAAAGCCGGTCCGCCAACCCGTCCCGGCGGCCACGGTTGCCATCTGGTTTGGCAACCGTGGCCCCCGGCATCCCGGCGACCAGTCTCCGACAGGAAGTCGTCGTACGCTCACACAGCGTGCACAAACGTGTGAAGCGGCGCCATTTTCGGAAAGTGGTGACGGCGGGCCGGCCCGCATTTCTTCCGCCCGTAATTCGGCATCCCGGGGATTCCCGCCGGGTCCGCCCGGCCCGGCATGCCACGGGCCGCCTCGATCGACACCCTGGTCCGTGGCTCCCGACACAGAAATCACCGATGCTTTCGGCGCTGTGTCCGGGATGGACGGAACCTGACAACATCCTGCCAGGACACGTGCTGCCAGCCGGGAGACGCTGACAGAGAGCGACGAGCTTGCGAAAATCGTGGGAGCGCTCCCACAATTTTCATTCACATTACCGCCGATTGTTCCGCAGCCATGCCCGAATATCGATCCACGCGCATTCCGATCAGGGTCCGACAAAAGTGCGAGGCCATGGGGTGAAGGATATGAGTGTGCCGCCGCGGCGGTATCCGGCCTTTGACGGCACACCGGTCGCCGCGGCCACGGATCCGCACCGGCCGGTCAGCCCGCTTATCGGACGGGAGTCGCAACGCCGCGAGATCGAGGCCGCGGTCCAGGGCTTGTCGCAGGGCCGCCCGGCTTTCCTCGAAATCAGCGGAGACCCCGGAACGGGCAAGACCGCGTTACTCGCCGAGGTGACGCGCGTCGCACGAGTCGCGGGCATCGACGCGTTCAACGGCCGGCCGCAGCCGGTGGACGGCGACCTGCCGTTCGGGGCGATCGTCGACGCGCTGGACGGCCGGCTCCCCGTCACCGGCGGCGAACGGCTCGACCGGCTGCCGGCGGCGCAGCGGGACGTGCTGGCGGCCGTCTTCCCCTCGCTGGCGGCGGACGCCTCCGCGCCGTCGCCGCCGGACATCGCGGCGCCCTACCGCGCGGCGCACGCCGTCCGCGTGCTGCTGGAGGACCTCGCCTCGTCCCTGCCGGTCGTCCTCGTCCTCGACGATCTGCAGCACGCCGACGCGGGCACCGTCGACGTGGTGTGCCGGCTGATGTGCACGCCGCCCCGCGCCCCTGTCCTCCTCGCCTTCGCGCATCGGCACCGGCAGGTGTCCCCGCGGCTGCGCGCCACCGTCGACACGGCACGGGAGGTCACCCGGCTCCACCTGGAGACTCTGGCCGAAAGTCACGCCGGGGCCCTGATGGGTGAGGAAACGCCCGCGCACGCGCGCGGGGAGCTGTACCGCGCGAGTGAGGGCAACCCCGGCTACCTCCGGGCTCTGGCCGACGTGCTGGAGCAGGGCCCGCCCGGCATCGACGAGGCCGACATCGCCCCCGTTCCGCCGTGGTTCGCCTCGGCGATGGCCGCCGAGGTCGCCCGTCTCTCGGCCGTGGGGAGGCTGGTCGTCGCCGCGTGCGCGGTGCTCGGCGACCCGCTCACCGTGCCGTCGGTGGCGGCGGTCGCCGAGGTCGGCGAGCAGGACGCCTATTCGGCGATCGACGAGATCGCCTCCCACGACCTCATCCGCCTCGTGGCGGGGACCGGGCGGTTCGGGTTCCGGCACCCCCTGGTCCGCCGTGCGGTCTACCACAACGTGAGCCCCGGCTGGCGGCTCGGCGCCCACGCGCGGGCCGCACAGTCGCCGTCCGGCGGCCGGGCGTCCGCCGTCGGGACGGCGCCGCATCTCACGCGGGTCGCGACGCCCGGCGACC
>QFZU02000266.1 GCA_003260025.2 Microbispora triticiradicis
CCCCGTCGCGATCGCGACGGGGCCCGCCCCTTTTCTGCGTGTACCGCACCGGTCAGGTGTAGTGGCTCGGCCGGCTGCTCCGGGTGAGCTTGAACACGACCGACACGATCAGGGCGATCGCGCCGATGATCAGAACCCACTTCAGTGCGCCGAAGATGAGCCCGATCACGGAGCCGAGAAGGAAGAACCCGACGACGACGGCTGCTGCGATGAGGAGAATGCGTCCCATGCCTTCACGGTACGGGCCGCACTCCCCCCGCTCACAGGGCCGAAGGCCAAGTTCAGGGCAGACTCAGGGTCATCTCAGGGTGCGCCTCGGCAGGGGAGATCAGTCGTTGGCGTGCAGCGCGGCGTTGAGCTCGATGCCCCTGCTCTCCCTGGACACCGCCTCGACGGCCCCGGTCGTCGAGTTGCGCCGCAGCAGCAGGCCCGACTTGCCCGACAGCTCCCTGGCCTTCACGACCTGCCCGCCCGGGAGGGCGACCTTGGTGCCCGCCGTGACGTACAGCCCGGCCTCCACCACGCAGTCGTCGCCCAGCGAGATGCCGATGCCCGAGTTGGCCCCGAGCAGGCACCGCTCGCCGATCGAGATGACCTCCTTGCCGCCGCCGGACAGCGTCCCCATGATCGAGGCGCCGCCGCCCACGTCGGAGCCGTCGCCCACGACGACCCCGGCGGAGATCCGGCCCTCCACCATCGAGGTGCCGAGCGTGCCGGCGTTGTAGTTGACGAAACCCTCGTGCATGACGGTGGTGCCGCTCGCCAGGTGGGCGCCGAGCCGTACGCGGTCGGCGTCGGCGATCCGCACGCCCGCGGGCAGCACGTAGTCGACCATCCGGGGGAACTTGTCCACGCCGTACACGGTCACCGGCCCGCGGGCCCGGAGGCGCAGCCGCACCTCCTCGAAGCCCTCCGCGCGGCACGGGCCGTGGTTGGTCCACACGACGTTGGCCAGCAGCCCGAAGATCCCGTCGAGGTTGAGCCCGCGCGGCCGGACCAGACGGTGGGACAGCAGGTGCAGGCGCAGGTACACGTCGTGCGCGTCGGCCGGCGGAGCCGCCAGGTCGGCGACGCCGGTGCGCACGGCCACGACCTCGACGCCGCGGGCGGGGTCGGGGCCGACGAGCTCCGCCATGCCCTCGCCCAGGTCCTCGTGGGAGATCGGCTCGGTGCCCACGGCCGGGGGCTCGCCCAGCGCCGGGAAGGGGAACCAGGTGTCCAGCACGGTGCCGTCCGCGGCGATCGTGGCCAGGCCGATGCCGTACGCACCAGAGGTGGAGTCGATAGCTGTCATGGGCACCTACGCTACCGGCTCAGGATCCGGGATCTCCGGGGCGGACCAGACCCGACTCGTAGGCGTGCCGTACGGCCTGGGCGCGGTCGCGCAGGCCGAGCTTGGCGAGTAGCCGGTTGATGTGCGTGCTCACCGTCGCCTCGGCGATCGACAGCTCGGCCGCGATCTCGCCGTTCGACAGTCCCCGCGCGACCAGGCGGAGCACCTGCTCCTCGCGGGCCGTCAGCCCCGAGTCGCCGGGCGGCGCCGCGGCGGGCCGCGCGCGCCGGTAGGCGTCGACGACCCGCTCCGTCACGGCCGGGTCGAGCAGGACCTCTCCGCGCGCCGCGCTGCGGATCGCCGCGAACAGGTGTTCGGGCGGCGAGACCTTGAGCAGGAAGCCGCTCACCCCCGAGCGCAGGGCGTGGTCGAGGTTCTCGTCGGTGTCGTACGTCGTCAGCATGATCACCCGTGGCGGCCGCGGGGAGGCGAGGATCCGCCGGGCCGCCTCCAGGCCGTCGAGGCGCGGCATCGCGATGTCGAGCAGCACGACGTCGGGCCGCAGGCTCCGGGCCAGCTCGACGGCGTGCTCGCCGTCGGACGCCTCGCCCAGCACGGCGAGGTCCGGCTGCGTCCCGATGACCAGTCGCAGCCCGGCCCGGACCATCGCCTGGTCGTCGGCGATCAGGATCCCGATCGCACCCGTGCCGTCCGGAGCGTCGTTCACGGTGTCGCTCACGGTGTCGCTCACGGTGTCGCTCACGGTGTCGCTCACGGCGTCGCTCACAGCGGCAGCACCGCCCGGACGCCGAAGCCGCCCGAGGGGAGCGGCGCCGCGGTGAGCGTGCCGCGGAACAGCGCGGCCCGCTCCCGCATGCCGATGAGCCCGTGCCCGCTCCCTCGCGTGCCCGGCCGGGGGCGCCCCTCGCGGGGGCCGTGGTCCACGACGTCGAGGCGCAGCTCCCGAGGGGTGTAGGCGACGGTCACCTCCGCCCGGGTGGCGCCGGCGTGCTTGAGCGTGTTGGTCAGCGCCTCCTGCACGATGCGGTAGGCCGACAGGTCGAGCCCGGCGGACAGCGGCACCGGATCGCCCCGCACCTCCAGGGTCACGTCGAGCCCGGCGGCCCGGACCTGGTCCAGCAGGTCCCGCAGCCCGTCGAGGCCGGCCCGCGGCCCCGGGACCTCGGCCGGCGATCCGCGCAGCAGGCCGAGCATCCGGCGCAGCTCGTCCACGGCGCCCCGGCCGGTCTCCTCGACGGCGGTGAGCACCTGCCGCTCGCGTTCCTGGTCCTCGCGCAGCATGAGCCGTACGCCGCCGGTCTGCATGGTCATCACGCTGACGCTGTGGGCGACGATGTCGTGCAGCTCGCGCGCTATCCGGGCGCGCTCCTCCGCCACCGCCTCGCGGGCCAGCAGTTCGCCGCGCTCGGCGGCCTGCTCGGCGAGCGCGCGGTGCCGGCGTACGGCGAGGCCCGCGCCCGCCGCGATGGCGCACATGACCAGCGCGACGGCGACGTCCCCCGGGCCGGACGGCGGGGACGAGGCGGCCAGCATGGCGGCCACGAACGCACCGGTCGCGCCGAGGCCGCACACGGCCCTGACCCCGCGCGGCCGGACCTCCGACAGGAGCGTGAACAACAGCACGAGCTGGGTGTAGAACTGCCAGGCCGCCGCCATCTGGGGCGTCAGGACGAGCAACGCGACGTTGGCGGCGGAGTAGACGGCGAGGATCGCGAAGGGGGCGCGACGCCGGAACAGCACGCCGGCGGCGGCGACGAGCCCGGCGGTTATCCAGAGGAACAGATGGTCGCGTGAGGGGGCTGCCGTGCGCCCGCTGACCTCCTCGGCGACCGCGAACAGGCCCACGGCCACCGCGACGAGCCAGTCGACGGGGGTGGGGAGACGGCGGTGGAGCATGACGCAGACAGTAGTGGTCACTCGGTCAGATATTCACGCCCATTGCATGACAAAAGGGGCACGCCGCCCCAGGCCATGCCCGCTGCCCGGCGTCCTTTGCGACCGGGGGGACGCGGGGGGCGCGGAAATCCGCCTGGAGGGGGACCAGGGGTCAAAGAACGCTTTGACGACGGGTCCCGGGACCGCTCCGTACGGTCCTCCGCATGCTTACCAACGCGAACTCCTTCCGCCGCGTCGCGGCGGGCGCCAGCCTCGTCCTCGCTCCGCTCTGCCTGCTCCTCGGCATGGCCGCCGACCCGTCGGAGCCGGGGGTCGAGGACCCCCTGGTGTACGCGCACAACCCGGGCGCCGTGGGCGTCAGCGCGACCCTCCTCCACTACGCGTGGATCCTGTGGGTCCCCGGCGTGATCGGCCTCGTCCACCTCGTACGCAGGAAGGGCGTGGTGCTCGCCCACATCGCCGGGGTGATGGCGGTCCTCGGCCTGATCAACTTCTCGGCGCTCATGATCTCCGACTTCTTCGACATCGTGGCCTACCAGATGCTCCCGGCGGACCAGGCGGAGAAGCTCATGCAGGACGCGGCGCAGCCCGCGATGATCGCCGCCTGGCAGATGCCCGGCATGATCGGAAGCTTCCTCGGGCTCGTCCTCGTGGCCGTCGCGTACGCCCGGGCGGGCCGGGCGGGATGGTGGTTCCCGGCCGGTGTGCTGGCCGGGATCATCGTCTGGCTGTTCGGCGCGAGCGCCTGGAACCTCGTCCTGGGGCTCGGCGGCCCGGTCATCCTGCTCGTGGTCTTCGGTGTCGTGGGCGTCTCGATGATCCGGATGCGGGACGAGGAGTGGGCCGCGACCTCCGCGTGACCCCTGTTGTCACCCTGTTTCGCCGGGTCTCAGGTTGAAAGAGGCGTTTGCGGGGAAAGTTGACTCGGCACCACCGGGTCGTGTGAGACGGGTCGCGTGAGGCGAGGGGGGCGGATGGCCGACGTGCAGGAGTACGCTCGGAGCTGCTTCCGCGGAGCCGCGTCGAACCGTTTGGGCGTCGAGCTGGAGTTCCTGGTGTTCGACGCGGTGGACCCGGCGAGGCCGGTCCCCGTCGCCAGGATCGCGGACGCGCTCCCGCCGCTCCCGGGCGGCAGCAAGGTGACCTTCGAGCCCGGCGGTCAGCTCGAACTGTCGGCCCCGCCGGACGCCCTGCCCGCCGCGATCGCCAAGCTCACCGCCGACGTCGAGGCCGTACGGGTCGCGCTCACCCGGGCCGGGCTGCGGCTGGGCAACCGCGGCCTCGACGTGCTCCGCCCGCCGGCCAGGCAGTTGACCGAGCCGAGGTACGAGGCGATGGACGCCTTCCTGGGCCGTCCGTACGGCCGGACGATGATGTGCTCGACGGCCTCGATCCAGGTCAACCTGGACTTCGGCGACGATCCGCGGAGCCGCTGGGAACGAGCGCACGCGCTCGGCCCCGTGCTCGTGGCCGCTTTCGCCAACTCACCCGCCGGCGGGTGGGTCTCCGGGCGTCAGGCCGTGTGGAGCCGTCTCGATCCGACCAGGACCGCTCCGGTCGCACAACGCCTGGACGGGGGAGGCGACCCGGCGGACGACTGGGCGCGCTACCTCCTCGACGCGCGTCTGATGATGGTCCGGGAGGGCGACGACTGCCGGCCCGTCCTCGACGGCTCGGCGTTCCGCGACTTCGCCCGGGTGGCCGGGCGGCCCGCCGGCGAGGCCGACCTCGCCTACCACGCGACCACGCTCTTCCCGCCGGTGCGGCCCCGGGGCTGGCTGGAGGTGCGCTACCTCGACGCGCAGGGTCCCGCCGGCTGGCCCGTGTGCGCGGCCGTCGTCCACGCGCTCGTCACCGACGACCAGGCGGCGGCGACCGCCATGGAGGCCGCCCGGCCGCTCGCCGGCAGGTGGACGGACGCCGCCCGCCTCGGGCTCACGGACTCCGCCCTGCGCCGTTGCGCCTCCGTCTGCTTCCGCGCCGCCGCCGAGGCCCTGCCCCGGCTCGGAGCCGGGCCCCGCCTGGTCGGCCGGGTCCGCGCCTTCGCCTCCCGGCACATCGAATCCGGCCGCCCACCGGCCGCCGACCGGATGGAGGAGATGTTCGCATGACCGAACTCGACATCGGCATGCCCGGACTGAAGGACAGGATCGCGGCCGAACTCGCCGCCGTACGGGAGCGGTCCCTCGTCTACACCGACGCCGACGACGAGGTGCTGACGCGCCAGCACTCGCCTCTCATGTCGCCGCTGGTCTGGGACCTCGCCCACGTCGGCAACTACGAGGAGCTGTGGGTGCTGCGGGAGGCGGGCGGCATCGAGCCGCTGCGCCCGGAGATCGACCACCTCTACGACGCGTTCAGGTATCCGCGCGCGGACCGGCCCACGCTGCCGCTGCTCGCCCCGGCCGAGGCCAGGAGGTACATCTCGGGCGTGCGCGGCCGGGTGCTCGACGTCCTCGACCGGCTGGACCCGGCCGACCCCGACCCGCTGCGGGCCGGTGGTTTCGTCTTCGGGCTGGTCCTCCAGCACGAGCACCAGCACGACGAGACCATGCTGGCCACACTGCAGTTGTCCCGGCGGCCGGGACTGGTGCGGGACGGCGAGCTGCCGCCCGGCGCTCCGGCCACCGATCCCGAGGTCCACATCCCCGCCGGGATCTTCAGCATGGGCACGGACACGGTGGCCTGGGCGTACGACAACGAACGCCCGGCGCACCGGCGGCACCTGCCGGGTTACTGGATCGACCGTCACCCCGTCACCTGCGGGGCGTACCTGCGGTTCGTCGAGGACGGCGGCTACCGCGACCCGCGCTGGTGGCTGCCGCAGGGCTGGGAGTGGGTCGAGCGGAGCGGTGTGGACGCCCCGCTGTTCTGGACGAGGGACGGCGACACCTGGTGGCGGCTCCGCTTCGGCCGGGAGGAGCCGGTGCCGCCGGACGAGCCGGTCCAGCACGTCTCGTGGTACGAGGCCGACGCGTACGCCCGGTGGGCGGGCAAGCGGCTGCCGACCGAGGCCGAGTGGGAGAAGGCGTGCGGTGGCCGCGAGTATCCCTGGGGCGACGCCGGGCCGGGAGACCTCGGTGACCGGGCGAACCTGGGACACCGGGCAGCCCGGCCCGCGCCGGTCGGGGCGTACCCGGCGGGAGCGAGCCCGTACGGCGTCGAGCAACTCGTCGGCGACGTCTGGGAGTGGACGGACTCGTGGTTCCAGCCCTACCCGGGCTTCCGGAGCTTCCCGTACAAGGAGTACAGCGAGGTCTTCTTCGGGGAGACCTACCGGGTGCTGCGCGGCGGGTCGTGGGCCACCCATCCCTCCGCGGTGCGGACGACCTTCCGCAACTGGGACCTCCCGATCCGCAGGCAGATCTTCGCCGGGTTCCGCTGCGCCCGCTCGGAGGACTAGGCGATGTGCCGCCACGCGGCGTGGCTGGGGCCGGCGCGGTCCCTGGCCTCGCTCGTCAGCGACCCCGAGCACGGCCTGCTTCGCCAGTCGTACGCGCCGCGCCTGCAGAGGTACGGCATCGTGAACGCCGACGGGTTCGGGTTCGGGTGGTACGACGCGGCCCTGCCGGAGCCGGTCCGCTACCGCCGGGCGGTGCCGATGTGGGCGGACGCCAACATGCCCGGCCTCGCCGCGGCGGCACGCTCGTCGTGCCTGCTCGCGGCGGTCCGGTCGGCCACGACCGGCATGCCGGTCGAGGAGACGGCGACGGCGCCGTTCGCGGACGGGCGCTGGCTGCTCAGCCACAACGGCAGGGTCCGGCGCGAGGCGGTCCGGCCCCTGGTGACCGGCGTGGAGGCCGACCCGGAGAGCGCGTGCGACTCGGCGTGGCTCGCCGCGGCGGTGTTCGCCCGTCTCCGCGTCGGCGTGCCGCTCGCCGACGCGCTGTCCCTCGTCGTGCGCGAGGCCGCGGAGGGGGACCGGCACGCGCGGCTCAACCTGCTCGTGACGGGCGGCGCGGAGGTGGCGGCCGTCGCCTGGGGCGACACCCTGTTCACCCACCTGGAGGAGGGAGTGCTCGTGTCCAGCGAACCGCTGGACGACCGGCCCGGATGGCGGCCGGTGCCCGACCGCAGTCTGCTGCTCGCCTCCCCCGACGGCGTGGCGGTGACACCCATCGACTGAGAGGTGGCCATGAGCATGATCGATCATCTCGGCGGCGACTACCTGCGCCAGACTCTGGAGGGCGACGTGCGCGCCGGGCTCACCTCCACACCGAAGTGGCTGCCGCCCAAGTGGTTCTACGACGCGGCCGGAGGCGAGCTGTTCGCCCGGATCACCCGGCTGGCCGAGTACTACCCCACCCGGTGCGAGCTGGAGATCCTGCGCCGCCGGGCGGTCGACGTCGCGGCCCTCAGCCGCGCCGACACGCTCGTCGAACTGGGCTCGGGCACCAGCGAGAAGACCGTGCTCCTGCTCGACGCGCTGGCCGCCGCCGGGACGCTCCGGACCTACGTCCCGGTCGACGTGGACGCCGTCACGCTGGAGGCCGCGGCCGAGCGGCTCGCCGTACGCTATCGCGGCCTGGACGTGCGGCCGGTGCGCGCCGACTTCGAGCGGCACCTGGCGCTGCTGCCGAGGACGGGCAGGCGGCTGGTCGCGTTCCTCGGCGGCACGATCGGCAACCTCACGCCCGCCGCCCGGGAGGTGTTCCTCAAGGAACTGCGCGCCACCATGCGGCCGGGGGACACCCTGCTCCTCGGCGCCGACCTGGTGAAGGACCACGCCCGGCTGGTCGCGGCGTACGACGACCCGCGGGGCGTCACGGCCGCCTTCAACCGCAACGTGCTCCGGGTGGTCAACCGCGAGCTGGACGCCGCCTTCGAGCCGGAGGCGTTCGAGCACGTCGCGCTGTACGACGAGGACAACGAGTGGATCGAGATGCGGCTGCGGGCGACCCGGCCGATGGAGGTCCCGATCAGGGCGCTCGGGCTGACGGCCGCCTTCGCCGAGGGGGAGGAGCTGCGCACGGAGATCAGCGCCAAGTTCCGCAGGGAGGGCCTGCTTCGCGAGCTGTCCCGGGCCGGGTTCGCGGTCGCCCGCTGGTACACCGACAGCGGAGGCGACTTCGCGCTGACCCTCGCCCCCGTGCCGATGGGCACTGTGCCGATCGTCAACAGCTGAGCCGGCGACCCTCGGCGGCCGGGACTGCCGCGGACAGCGGCAGGCGCAGGACGAAGCGGGCGCCGCGCGGGGAGTCCTCGACGCGGAGCGTGCCGTGGTGCGCGTCCGCCGTGACGCGGCAGAGGGCGAGGCCCAGCCCGGTGCCCTTGGGGTCGCGGCGGCGCCCGTCCTTCAGCCGGACGAACGGCTCGAAGACCCGCTCGCGGTCCTCCGGCGCGATGCCGTCGCCGTCGTCGAGCACGGTGACGACCGCCTCGTCCCCGGCCCGCTCGACGCTGACCTCCACCTCGCTGTGCGCGTGCCGCTGGGCGTTGACCAGCAGGTTGGTCAGCACGCCGCACAGCTGGACCCGGTTGCCGAGGATGGTCACGTCGTCCCTGATCTCGGCGCGCACGGGCACCCCGTCCGTACGGGCGGCGGCCTCCTCCCGCGCGAGCGCCCCGAGGTCGACCGGCTCGGGCTCGGCCGCCGCGGCCGTGCGGACACGGGCCACCGCGAGCATCTCGTTGATGATCGCCTGGCAGCGCTCGGTGGTGCGCACCGCCGTGCGCAGGGTCTCGTACGGATCGGTGTCGTCGCGGTAGAGCAGGGCCTCCTCCAGCTGCGTCCGCAGCCCGGCCAGGGGGGTCCGCAGCTCGTGGGAGACCATCGAGGCGAAGTGCCGCTGCTGGCGCACCGAGGAGTCGAGGCGTTCGAGCAGGTCGTTGGAGGCCCGGGCCAGCTCGGCGATCTCGTCGCGGCCGCGCGGCTGCGGCACCCGCAGGCTGAGGTCGCACACGGTGATCTCTTCGACCTTCTCGCGGATGTCCCGGACGGGACGCAGTGTGCGCCCCGCCGAGCGCCAGCTCGCCCACGTCCAGCCGGCCGTCATGAGCAACACCCCGATCGCGATGAACAGTTCCAGCCGCCGCGTCGCCAGGAGAGCCGGCTCGGCCCTCCCGGAGTAGACGGCGTGCGGCTCGCCGTTCCAGAAGAGCCGGGACTGCACCGGAAGCACCCGTACGGCGGTGACCACGACGCACCGCTCCCCGTCCCGGCACTCGATCCGGTACTGCAGGCGGTCCTGGTCGCCGGGCATGGGGGAGGTCAGCGGCGGCCTGCCGGTCGCCCCCCGGCTGGCGGTGATCACCCGGTTCCGGGAGTCGACGAGCTGCACCAGGTTCTCGGGCGCGGCGGGCGGCGGGGGGATGCCGTCGGGGCCCATCGAGGCGATCCAGTCGGTGGCCACCCGCTGGGCGTCGATGAACAGGTGCGAGTGGATCCGGTTCCGGGCCGCGAGGTCCAGGCCCACTCCGATCACCGTGAGAACCATGAGGGAGAGAACCGCGCTCATCAGGGCGATGCGCGCCTGGATCGAACGCGGGCGTAAAAGGAAAGGCATGCGCCTGCCAGCCATGACCCCTCCCCGATTCTGTGTAATGCAATGCCCGGATAAAAAGGGTATGAGACGTATCCGAGATCGGAGCCGTCAGGACAAAAAGGATCACAAGTCTTACCAGCTCAGGGCCGATGCTTGGCCGCCCCTTTACGTTCGCCTCACGCCGATTTCCCGGACCGTGGGAACAGCGGTCGCCGAGGTGAAATCGCGCCGCATGTGAAAAGGGTGGCGGCGCCCGCGGCGAGGACGAGACACGCGGTCACCACCGCCGCGACCGCCGGCCAGGGAATCACCAGGGGGACGGCCGCACCGGCCTTCTGGGACAGCCCGGCGCGCATCCCGAGCAGCGCGGGCACGGCCACCGCGAACCCCAGCGTGGTGCCGATCCCGGTGACGAGCACCGCCTCGGCCGCGGTCGCCCCGATCACCTGCCGCCGCGTCGCTCCGGACAGGCGCAGGACGGCGAACTCGCGCACGCGCGCCGACGCCGCCATCACCTGCGTGTTGACGATCGCCAGGCCGGAGTAGCCGGCCGAGACCCCCACCAGCAGGAGCGTGAACAGCCAGACGAGCCGGTCCTCCTCCGCCTGGTCGGCGGCCGGGTTCCCCATGGCGTACGCCGCGGCGGTCGTCCGCACCATGCCGGTGACGAGCACGGTGAAGCCCACCGTCAGCAGCACCGGGGCCGCCGTGGCGGCGGTGCGCCGTACGGCGGCCAATGCGTTCCGCCCGGCCAGCATGCCCACGGCCGCCCGGGAGATCGGCCACGCGAAGGCGCGGACGAGTGGCGGGAGGGTGACCGGCGCGAGCAGGGTGAGCCCGACGATGAGCGCCATCGCGGCGACCAGGACGGCGTTCACCAGGGAGTCCTCTCGCGCGGAGGCGCTCGCCACCGCCAGGGCCAGGCCGCCGGCGACCGCCGTGACGCCGGTGATCCACCGCAGGCGCGTCATCGGCGTGCCGCCCGCCGCGTGGTCGCGCAGGGCCTCCAGCGGGCGGACCCGGGCGGCCCGGCCCGACGCGGACCAGGCGCCGAGCAGGCCC
>QFZU02000267.1 GCA_003260025.2 Microbispora triticiradicis
CACCAGGCTGACCACGGCCGCGATTTCACACTTCAGCCGAACCGATCAGCCAGCCACCGGATGAGCGCGAAAGATCGAGGCTAACCCGTGCCGGCCAAGACCGGAGATGACTGCAAAAAGCCACTCACGGAACCGGTGTCAGCGCGGAGGATTCGCAGAGAAAGTTTCAGCGCATGTTCGGTATCTCCGCAGGTCGCCTCGCAGGGAAACTACGGCGGAGAACATGAACTGTACGGATATCCCCCGCACTGCAATGCTTCCAGTGGAAGTCCGGCACGACATCCACTCCAAGGAGGGTAAGTGCGGAAACTCAGATCTTTGGCCGTCGCCGGCGCTTTGGTCAGTGGGCTGGTGGTCGTCGCCAACGCCGCCCCCGCGCACGCCGATACGCTTCGCAACGTCTACTACTACTCCTCCGACTGCTACCGGTACGGGGACTACGGCGTCCAGAACCACATGTGGAGCTGGTACCACTGCGATTACCAATACAACTTCTGGTTCCTCTGGAGCGTCCCGTAAAGCTCCTCCACGGCCGCGACCGGCTCAGGTCCACTGATCGCCGGGCGGAACGAATTCCACCCGGCGATCAGCTCGTTCACGTGATGCTCACCGAACGGTGACCCGGTCGCCGGCCGGTGCGCTGACCGGCGAGTTCTTCACCAGATAGGTGGCCAGGGCCCCTCTGTCGTCCGGGCCACCGCGATAGACGTTGGTGACTCCGGGCCATCGGGGGAAACCTTCGTAGCCGCCCACCAGGATGTAGTTGGCCGCGATTCTGATGACCTGGTCGTCGGTCACCGGAACGCCGTTCAAGGTCATCTCGGTGACGGCGCCGCCCTCCAACGTGTAGCGGAGCGAGGACGACGGCGTCAGCACCCAGCCCTGCGCGTTCGGGTAGGCGAGGACGGACTTCAGCGCGGCACCGGTGATCTCCCACACATCCACCGCGAACCCGGCCGGAAGCGTCGCGAACACCTCCTCGTAGGTGACCGGGCCCGCGTCGAGGTCCAGGTGGAATCCGTACCTGCTGACCAGGGCGGCCTCCGCGCCCGACCGGGCCTGGACCGCGTCGAGGTTGGCATCGGCGACCAGTTCGGCCAGCGGGCCGCCGCTGGGCGTCCGAACGATGGGCTCGGAGGTCTCGCCGAAGGTCTCGTCCGCGCCGGCCATGCCGCACTCGAAGTAGTAGAGCTTGTTGGACACGAGACCGTCGGGCTGCCTGAGCTCGATCTGGACTGACGTCTGACCCGACGTCTCGGTCTCGTAGTCCCATTCCCAGTCGAGCGTCGCGAGCAGGGCGGTGAAGCTGCCGTTGTGCTTGAACGGGGATTTGAGGCTCTTCCATTGCTCGGTGCCGACGATGCGGTATTGGATCAGTTGCAGTCCCGGAGGGAGTCCTTCGAAGGTCCCGTAGACCTTGAAGGTCACCGGGCACTTGGTCGCAGTGGTCCGCTCGAATGAGAGGGTGAGTTTCCGCACCGGATTGTCGGCCGATGCGAATTGGGCGGAGGCCGTACCCGAAAATGCTCGCTGGGGTGCGGCTTGTGCGGCGGGAACGAAAGCACCGGCCGACAGAACCGCGATTCCCGCCAGCCCTCCGATCCGACACCCGGCCCTACTGGGTAATCCCACAGTCTTCCCATCTGTCGATGACGACAAGGACGAGCAGACCCTAGCCACGCCGACCGACAATTCCGCGCCCCGAATAGACGGGTAATACTGGCACGGCACCCGGCGAGACCATGGCGGGTAATCGCGTCACGGTCGGCTGACCGGGCTGTCAGGGCTCCGGCGTGGTACCCGCGGGCGGCCGGACTGCCGGCCGACGCGGCCAGAGCCAGTTTTCGCGGGTCGAACGCCAGTGCCTGAAAGATGTCGGTCTCGCTTGCTACCGTTCGGCACCTGCCGATGACGATGCCGCACGGCGTTTCTCGTCGGCCCTTCATTCGGTGGTCAGAGAGGGTGAGTACCCGGTGGACGACAGTGAGAAGGACACACTGCTGATGTTCCTGGAGGCGCAACGCGCCAGCGTTCTCGCCATCATCGAGGGACTGGACGACGAAGCCCTGACGACTCCTCTCCTGCCCTCGAAATGGACGCCGCTGGGCCTTGTGGAGCATCTCGGCTACGCCGAGCGGCACTGGTTCCAAGAGATCGCATGCGGCTCCGCCGAGCCACTGCCCTGGCCCGACGGCGATGTGCCACTGACCACTCCGCGACCGCCATCCGAGGTCTTCGCGTTCTACCGCGACCAGTGCGAGCGGTCCAACGCGGTCCTTGCCTCCATGCCGCTGTCGACGCCCCCGCGCGGACGTCACCCCGCTCCGCTCGGCGACGAGATCACCGACCTGCGTCGGATCGTCCTCCACATGATCGAGGAGACCGCACGCCACGCCGGCCATCTCGACATCGTCCGTGAGCTGATCGATGGGAAGACGGGGCTCGGACCTCGATAGGGTGCGGGCGATTCCCCGGGGGCTTGCCCTGGAACCTTGACGGACCCATTCGCGCACAGCGGTTTCGGCGGAAATCCCCAGCGGGCCACCCCGACCGACCAAGCACGGCGGACACTTTCATGGTGATGCTCTCAGGGAGAGCGCCCGACTCGCTCCTGCGCAAGCACTGGCCTGAAGTGGTCCTACCCCCTCGCGTCAGCGCTCTGTGGCTCGATCGATTCCCCGAGCTGCAGCGTCAAGCCGTCTGATGGACGACTTCCACCGTCGTCTGGCCGGCATCGCCCTGGCGGCGGCCGCCGATTACGGGTTCGCTCTGGCGGGCGGCTAGCCGTACAGGCTCACGGCGTGCTCGAACGGCCCAGCGAGGACATCGGCCTGTTCGCCTCCAGCGTGCGCGACGACTTCTTTGAAGGAGTCGCGAAGGTCTGCGACACCTACGACGACACCCCCTGTTCGTACGGCTCAGCGTCTCCGAGCCCGCAACGGGGGTACCGGCCTCGGCGGTGGTGGACCAGTTTGAGGAAATTCGGGAAGGTGCCCCCGGCCGACGGATGTGATGCCAGCCAGTGAAGTTCATGCACCAGAGCCAGTACCGTCACCGGTATGGGACTGCTGTTGATGTTGCGTCCTCCGCAGCCTCGTCCGAAGAGCCTACGTCGGGCTACTCGTGCGCAGCGTCGTGAGCACCGCCGTGCCGACGCCGAGGAGTGGGGGACAGCGCAACAGCGAGGTTGGCTGCTGGACGTGGAGGTGGAGAAGCTACTGCTGCTGGTGGACAATGCCGGGGGCAGCAGGCTGCCGATTCTCGGCCAAATCGACCCGTGGTCGGACACCGTTCTCAGTCGCCGCGAGCTATCTCAGCTTGAGGCTGATATCGATCGTCTGGAGGCAGTTGCCGGCGATGACACACAGCGTGAGTTGGTGACGGCCATGCGGAAACTGCTGATGAACTGGCGTGCAGAGCCCGATTTGATGTTGCACTGCTACGGGGATTGACCGCGCGTCACAAGCCCTCGTGATGAGTCCGACAACCGGGAGATGCTCTGCTGTCCAGATCTGCTGGAGCTTTACGAGTTCTTGGACGCCGTCATCCATGTCCTCCCGACGAGGGATGCGCGCGTGCTACGCAAGAAGATCGGCGAACTCGGCGACCGCCGGCAAACGTACCTCTTGACCCAAGCACAGTGAACCGGTCGCGATGATGCGATGCTGGCATATGCAGGCGGAGTACGGCGGGGGGTGGCCCGAGCTGCCAGCGGCCGAGACCGGCCCCCGGGCCGCATGCTGAGGCCATTTCCGGCGCTCTGCTGGGGCAACGGAAGCGGGTGGCTCCCAGAGTGGCTCCCAGCGACGCCGAAGAGATCGGGTGAGCCGCCAAAGCACAAGGCCCCTGACCGGGAAGCACCTGGTCAGGGGCCTGTCGTACGAGAGCCGCCTTGGGGAATCGAACCCCAGACCTTCTGTTTACAAGACAGATGCTCTGCCGATTGAGCTAAGGCGGCCTGCTACCAGACGAGTTTAGTGGGCCGGGGGCCGTACCGTCACGACGGAATCACCGGCGGCGGTGGCGGGCGACCTCGTAGAGGGCGATCCCGGCGGCCACGCCCGCGTTCAGCGACTCGGCGGCGGCGTTCATGGGGATGCGGGCGATCTGGTCGCACGACTCCCTGACCAGGCGCGACAGGCCCTTGCCCTCCGACCCGACGACCACGACGAGCGGTTCGGAGGCCAGCTCGACGTCGGCGATGTCCACGGTGGCGGTGCCGTCGAGGCCGACCACGAAAAGGCCCTCCTCCCGGTACGTCTGGAGCGTCTGGGTGAGGTTCGAGGCGCGGGCGACGGGCAGGGTGGCGAGGGTCCCCGCCGAGGTCTTCCAGGCGCCCGCGCTGACGCCCGCGGAGCGGCGTGACGGGACGAGCAGCCCGTGCGCGCCGAAGGCGGTCGCGGAGCGGGCGATGGCGCCGAGGTTGCGGGGGTCGGTCACGCCGTCCAGGGCGACGATCAGCGGCACCTCGGCCGCGTCCCTGGCCAGCTCCACGAGCTGCTCGGGATGCGCGTACTCGTACGGCGGGATCTGCAGCCCGACACCCTGGTGCACCGTGCTCTCGGTCAGCCGGTCGAGCCTGTCGCGGCCGACCTCCAGCAGCGCGATCCCGCGGTCGGCCGCGATCTTGATGGCCTCGCGGACCCGGTCGTCGCTGTCGATCCGCTGCGCCACGTACAGCGCGCTCGCGGGGACGCCGGCCCGCAGCGCCTCGACCACCGGGTTACGCCCGCCGATGACCTCGGGCGCGTCGTCCCTGCGCGTACGGCTCGGCGTGCGCGAGGACGAGGCGCCGCCGCCCCGGGATTCCCGCTCGATCCGCTCGGCGCGCGCCTTGTCCTTGTACCAGTGCCGCATCTCCGCCGGCGGCGTCGCTCCCCTGCCTTCCAGGGAGCGACGAACCTTGCCACCCGAGCCCTTCGCAGGCCCCTGCTTCTTCGACGGCTTCCCTGAAGCCCTACCCGCCATGGTCTCTAGCGTAGGGCCACGTTCAGCGTGCCAATTCCCACCGCGGGCCCTGCGGGGTGTCCTCGACCACGATGCCCGCGGCGGCGAGCTGGTCGCGGATCGCGTCGGCCGCCGCGTAGTCCTTGCGGGCACGGGCCGCCTGCCGCTGCTCCAGCGCCACCGCCACGAGCGCGTCCACGACCTCCCGCAGCCCGGAGTCGCCGGTCGTACGCCACTGCTCCGACCTCGGGTCGAGGCCGATCACGTCGAGCATGTTCTGCGTCTCGGCGAGCAGCCGGGCGACCTGCTCCTTGTTGCCCTGGGCCAGGGCGACGTTGCCCTCGCGGACGACCTCGTGGACCACGGCGAGCGCCTGGGAGACGTTCAGGTCATCGTCCAGTGCGTCCACGAAGGCCTGCGGCAGCGGCGCGGCGGCGTCCACGTCGTGGATCACCTCGGCCGCCCGGGTCACGAACCCCTCGATCCGGCGGTAACCGGCCGCCGCCTCCTGGAGCGCCTCGTCGGAGTAGTCGATGGCGGAGCGGTAGTGGGCCGCGACCAGGTAGTAGCGGAGCTCCACGGCGCGCACCTTGCGCAGCATGTCCGGGATCAGCAGCGAGTTGCCGAGCGACTTGCTCATCTTCTCGCCGCCGAGCTTGAGCATGCCGTTGTGCAGCCAGTAGCGCGCGAAGCCGTCGCCCGCCGCCTGCGACTGGGCGATCTCGTTCTCGTGGTGCGGGAAGATCAGGTCGACGCCGCCACCGTGGATGTCGAACGTGCCGCCGAGATACTTGGTCGCCATGGCCGAGCACTCCAGGTGCCACCCCGGGCGGCCCCGGCCCCACGGCGTCGGCCACGTCGGCTCGCCGGGCTTGGCGCCCTTCCACAGCGCGAAGTCGCGCGGGTCGTGCTTCAGCGAGTCGGTGTCGGTGTCGCCCGCCGCCCGCATGTTCTCCAGCTTCTGGTTGGAGAGCTTGCCGTACCGGTCGGCGTAGGAGACCACGTCGAAGTAGACGTCGCCGCCCGACGCGTACGCGTGCCCCTTGTCCATCAGGCGCCGCATCAGCTCGACCATCTCGGGCACGTGGCCCATCGCACGCGGCTCGACGGTCGGCGGCAGGCAGCCGAGCTGGTCGTACGCCCAGGTGAAGGCGCGCTGGTTGCGTTCGGAGACGACGAACCAGGGCACGCCCTCCGAGGCGGCCACCCTGATGATCTTGTCGTCGAGGTCGGTCACATTGCGGCAGAAGATCACGTCGTAGCCCTGCCGCAGCAGCCATCGCCGCAGGACGTCGAAGTTCACGCCGGACCTGATGTGACCGATGTGCGGCGGAGCCTGAACGGTCGCACCACACAGATACATCGAGACCCGGCCGGGCTCGACCGGTACGAATTCACGGACCGTACGCGTGCTGGTGTCGTAGAGGTGCAGGCTCACGAAGGCTAGGCTAACGCCTGACGCCACAGCACAGGGCTACTTGGGCGCCGGTGAATGCCTCGGCCTGGCGGAGCAGTGAAACATACGTCACATAAGTCCCGATTTAAGCCGCAGCAAAACCGGTATTGATCTCGCGGCCCCGCCGAATCTCTCCTGGTCTGTCCCGGACACACGCCGCGGGACACGCGGGCGAAGCCAGTGACGATCTCCGCCGCGACACGCCGCTCACGACACGAAGCGGGCCGTCACCCCGGTGCGATCAACCCGCCGGTCCGATTCTGTAGGCTCGAAACGCCATGGACGTCACTCCCCCCGGCGCGGCAGGCAGGGCCTCCCGCCCGTCCCGAAACACTTATTCCGGTATCCCGCTGGTGCTGCGCCGCCTTGCCGTCGGCCTCGCGGGCGCCGCCCTCGCGATGCTCGCCGGAGCGGCCTGCGCGCTCTCCTTCGAGGATCTGCGGACGCTGGCCGTCTCCGGACGCGCCGAGCCCCGCCTCGCCTACCTCTATCCCGCCGCGTTCGACATCCTGCTGGTCGTCGCCCTGGTCAGCGTGCCCCTGCTGCGGGGCGCGCGTCTCCTGGTCCGGGTGCAGGCGGGCTTCGTCCTGCTGGTCCTCCTCGCGTCCGCCGCCGCCGCGAACGCCTCGACCGCCATGGGCGTCTCCTTCGATCCCGAGGCCGCGGCGCTCGTCGTCGCGCTGCTGCCCTGGGTGATGCTCACCGTCGGCCTGTGGCTGCTGCTGCTCCTGCTGAAGCACGTGCGGACCAACCGGGCCGACCTGGACCTGGACGACGACTCCGACGAGGGCCTCCTGCCGTTCGACGGCGAGCCCATGAGCCGGCGCGCCTCCCTGCCGGCCGCCACCGCCCCCTATCCCGTCGTCCGCGAGGAACGGCGCACTCCCCCGCCGCCTCCCGCCGAGGAGCACGCCGCTCCGCTGAATCCCGTGCCCGAGGCCGTGGCACCACCCGGCTACGTCCCCCCGCTGCCGGTCAGCCCGGTCTCCGAGACGGTCGCACCACCCGAGTACGCCCCGCCCCTGCCGCCCACCGCTCCAGCCGACGGCGAAGCGACCGGCGTCGTCACCCCTGACACCGACGAGGACGGCGTACGGCTGCCCGCCGAGGCGGTCCCCGGCACCGTCACCGAGACGGGATCCGAAACGGCGTACGAGACCGACGAGGAGCAGGAGGACCCCGAGGCCCTGGCCGTTGTGCCCCCGACGGCGGCGCCCCCGACGCCCCCCGTGACGGAGCTTCCCGTGGAGGAGCCCGCCGAGGCGGCTTCGCCCACGCCGGAGCCCCCGGCCGACGACACGATCGGGAACCCCGGCCCGGCCGGCACCGGCTCCGCCGAGATCCCCGCGAGCACCGCCGACCCTTCGATCGCCGCGAGCCCCGAGGCCCCTGTGGCCCCTGTGGACCCCGAGGACTCGGGGAGCCCGGACCCGGCCGTCGTCACTGACGCCCCCGCGAGCCCCGAGAGCCCCCGCCCGGCCGAACAGGCGGCCCCGCCTCGGCGGAACCGGCCGGTGCGCTGGGGCGATCTCGTCCGGCCCCACACCGGTGACGTCCTCGTGCATCCCCGGCCGAAGCCGGCCGAGGAGACTCCCGGGACGGACGACATCGTGGACGGCTCACAGGGGGAAGACCCGCAGGACGAGGCGGGCATCGACACCCAGCCGCTCCGTACCATCCGCGACGTCCCCGACCCCGCTCACGCGGCGGACTGCGCCGAGCCGGACGAGCAGGCGAGACGGCACGACCCGTACGTCGCCGAGGGCGGCGAGCGGTCCTCGCAGGAGACCGCACAGGACGTGGAGACCGCACAGGACACCGGGCAGGAGGCCGCGGAGGACGGCGAAGAGTCCGTGCCCATGGCACCGCCGTCGGGCCGGATGCGCAGCACCCCTCGCCCGCCTGCCTGACAAGGCGGCACCGGCAGACGCGCGGCACCTCCAGGTTCTGACGATGTGCCCGACCGAGGCGGATGCGCCCAACCGAGGTGTGGTCCCGCCCTCCGGCTTGAAAAGGTGTCGCCGACACCGTCCCGGCCGGAGGGCAGGCGACCGGTCTCGCCCGGACAGCCGGTGCGACGGACAGCCGGTGCGACGGACAGCCGGTGCGACACCGGCTGAGCCGGCCGGCCGTGTGTTTCCACGGCCGTCGGCGATCGGTCGAGTTGGGCCCGAACGCGGTGCAGGCCCGCCCGGCTGGGGAGCCGGACGGGCCTGCACCGTTGATTGGGGCGGGAGCCGCCCTACCAGGCGAGTGCCTTACACTCGCGACCCTCGCCTCAGGCCGGCGACGATGCCGACACCGACGACGGCCAGTACGACCTGCATGACCAGTTCGATCCAGTCGATGCCATCAGTCGTGGCGACACCCATGACCTGCGCGATCGCGGTACCGATGAGGGCCGCGACGATGCCGACGACGATCGTCAGCAGCCAGCCGATCGGCTGCCGCCCGGGCAGGACCAGACGGCCCACAGCGCCGACGATCGCGCCGATGATGATAGCGCCGAGAATGGACTCGATTGTCATATCGACCTCCCGTTGAGGGTGACCCTTTCATCCTCGAACTGTGGGCTACCCCATGGGACGGGAATATGCATCCCACGAAAGAAAAAAGAGGGCGGCGGCTCGATTCCGCGCCTGGTTCGTGCCGCCGCCCACGTGTTAGTGAGACGCGCCGGGCATCGATCAGGTTGGCATGTCCGATTGGAACGGGACATTCACGCCGGCACGATCAGGGCGGTCGCGACGGCCGCGATCCCTTCGCCCCGGCCCGTGAGCCCGAGACCGTCGGTCGTGGTGGCGCTGACGCTCACCGGCGCCCCCGCGGCGGCCCCGAGGGCCTTCTCCGCCTCCGCGCGGCGGGGCGCCACCTTCGGGCGGTTCCCGATGATCTGCACCGCCAGGTTGCCGATCTCAAAGCCGGCCGCCCGCACCTGGCGGGCCGCCTCCTCCAGGAGTGCGACACCCGCGGCGCCAGCCCAGCGGGGGTCGGCGGTACCGAAGAGCGCGCCGACGTCTCCGAGCCCGGCCGCCGACAGCAGCGCGTCGCAGCACGCGTGGGCCGCCGCGTCACCGTCCGAGTGGCCGGCCAGCCCGGTCTCACCCGGCCAGAGCAGCCCGGCGAGATGAAGATCTCGCCCAGATGCGAAAGGGTGGACGTCGACTCCGACGCCCACCCTTGGCAATGTCGTGTTCAGGAGTTGAGCACCTCGTCGAGCAGGGCCTCGGCCTTGTCCTCGTTGGTCTTCTCAGCCAGCGCGAGTTCGCTGACGAGGATCTGGCGCGCCTTGGCGAGCATGCGCTTCTCACCCGCGGACAGGCCGCGCTCCTTGTCGCGCCGCCACAGGTCGCGCACCACCTCGGCCACCTTGTTGACGTCTCCCGACGCCAGCTTCTCAAGGTTGGCCTTGTAGCGGCGGGACCAGTTGGTGGGCTCCTCCGTGTGCGGCATGCGCAGCACGTCGAAGACCCGCTCGAGTCCTTCTTGGCCGACGACGTCGCGCACACCGACGAGCTCGGCATTCTCTGCTGGTACCTGTACGGTCAGGTCGCCCTTGTCGACCTTGAGCACCAGGTAGGTCTTTTCCTCACCCTTGATGGTTCGGGTCGTGATGGCCTCGATCCGAGCAGCCCCATGGTGGGGGTAGACGACAGTGTCGCCGACCTGGAAAGTCATGTGACGAGTACCCCTTCCGCTGTACTCCAGAGTACCACGCGGTTCCCGCCTCCCGGAACAGTGAAAGAAACATAACTGCAGGTCAAAGCCCCGTTTTGGGGCTTGACAAGCAATCCACTCTGTGAATCGGCCGGTGCGACACAAGGGGTGACCTGCGGTGCTACGGGCCACGGGCGGGAGCCAACGCCGGACCGGGGACCGGCGCGGATAAGGTGATTGCTGCCCATACACGTGCGTACCAAGGAGACCTCGAACCGTGACCAGCAGCCGTCGCAGGGCGATCGCCGTTGCCGCGCTCCTCGCCGCCGCCATTCCTGCGCTGGCCGCGTGCGGCGCCGGTTTCGACGCCAACACCAACGTGCCTTACGCCCCCGGCGAGGCCGGGGTCCTCATCTCCGATGACGGTTCCGGCCAGACCTACGGCATGAACGGCGTCAAGATCCCGCAGGCGTTCATCCTCGGGCCGGACTCCGGCGAGCAGATCGCCGCCGGCGGGTCGGCGCCTATCCACCTCACCCTCCTGAACGGCACGGGGGCCGCGGACCAGCTCGTCGGCATCGTGCCGGAGGAGCAGAAGGCCACCTCGGTGAAGGTGCCGAGCCCCATCACGCTGGAGCCCGGCACGCTCGCCAAGACCCCCGGCGTCACGATCGAGGGGCTGAAGACGCCCCTGCGCGGCGGCGAGACCGTCCAGCTCACGCTGCGGTTCCAGAAGGCCGGCGACATCCCGGTCATCGCGCCCGTCGTCACCCGCAGCCGGGAGTACGCCACGCTGCCCCCAGCCGCCCAGGCGACGCCCACACCGGCGGCCTCGGCCCCGGCCGGCGCGAGCCCGGCGCCGACGGACACCGCGCTGCCCGGGGC
>QFZU02000268.1 GCA_003260025.2 Microbispora triticiradicis
GTCGGCGGTCGCGCCGGGGCCGTCGGCCGCCGACAGCGCCGCGCGCCGCGCCTCGACGGCCCGGCGGGCCGCCGCGACCCGGTCCGGGCCGGGGGAGAGCAGCACCTCACCCGAGCCGCCGTCCACCAGCACGGGGGTGCCGGGGGCGATCGCGGTGGCGCCCGCGCAGCCGACGACGGCGGGCACGCCCATCGCGCGGGCGAGGATCGCGGTGTGGCTGGTCGGCCCGCCCTGCTCGGTGACGAACGCGGCGACCACGTCCTTCGACAGCAGCGCGGTGTCGGCCGGGGCGAGGTCCCTGGCGACGAGCACGAACGGCTCGGCGGCGCTCGCCGGCACGCCGGGCATGGGCAGGCCGGTGAGCACGGCGATGGTCCGGTCGCGGATGTCGTCGAGGTCGGTCACCCGCTCGGCGAGATAGCCTCCAGCCGCGGCGAGCAGGTCGCGGTACTTGCCGAAGGCGTCGAAGACGGCGCGCGGGGCGGCCACGCCCCGGTCGATCAGCGCGCCCACCTCCGCCGCCAGGCTGGGATCGCGGGCCATCAGCGCCTGCGCGCCGAGCACCTCCTGGGCCTCCCCGCCCGCCCTGGCGCCGCGCGCCTCGAGGTCGGCGGCCACCTCCTCGACCGCCCGCTCGGCGCGGGCCCGCTCGGCGGCGGCGTCGCCGCCGTGGCGCGACTCCTTGTCCGGCTCGGGGATCTCCCCCGCCAGCACGTGAGCCGGGCCGTATCCGGCGCCGGGGCTGACCGCCGTGCCGGTGAGCGACCCCGGGCCGGTCACCGTCCCTCCCCTGCCGGGCGCCTCCCGGCCCGTCTCCCCGTCCCCCGTGAGGGCCGCCGGACCGGTCACCCCGTCCCCCGCTCCCGTGCCCGTCGCCTCGCCGCCCGACGGCGTCCGCCGTGTGCTCACCGCGCGTCCGCCGGCGTCAGGGGGCCGCGGCGATCTGGGCGAGTTCGTCGAGCAGCGCGTCGGCCCCCTCGCCCTCCGCGCTGATGACGATCGACTCCCCCTGCCGTACGTCGAGCGCCAGCACCGACAGGATGCTCTTCGCGCTCACCGGCGCGCCGCCCGCCTTGGCGATGGTGACGTCGAACGACGCCTTCGCCGCGGTCTGCACGAACGTCGCCGCCGGGCGGGCGTGCAGCCCGACCTCCGACGTGACACTGACTCTGCGCTCGGCCACGTTCTCTCCTCACTCCGCGCGGTGGTCTAGACCGCGGGTGGTTCCGTCAAAGGCCAGTCAATACCCGACATGTCTGGGATTACCAGATCAGCATGCGACAGTTCATCCGGGTGATGCGTGGTGGCCACCGCGACGCAGGTCATACCCGCCGCCTGGGCCGCCTCGATACCCGCGAGCGAGTCCTCGAACACCACGCACGCGGCGGGGTCCACCCCGAGAAGGTCCGCGGCCAGAAGATAGCCGGACGGATCGGGCTTGCCCACGGTCACGTCCTCGGCGGACACGATGGTCCGGACCACCTCCAGGACCCCGATCTCGGTCAGCCGTTCCACCGCCCAGTCCCGATCCGCCGAGGTCACCAGCGCGAGCGGCGACCCGTGCCCGGCGACCCGCAGGACCAGGTCGGCCGCGCCCGGCACGGGCACGATGCCGGGCAGGTCCGGATGGCCGTAGTAGGAGGAGATCTCGTCCATCAGCACCCGCGCGTCCATGTCGGGGAACACCTCGGGGATGACGTCGGAGCCGCGGCGGCCCATGAAGCGCCGCAGCAGCGTCTCGTCGTGGGCGATCCCGTGGCTGTCCAGGAGCATCCGCCACAGGGCCCGGCTGCGTATCTCCGTGTTGATCAAAGTGCCGTCGAGATCGAAGAGCGCGGCCTTCACGACGGCCTCACGCCCACTCGAACAGCGTGTCGCCCGCGTTCACGCTGCCCTCGGCGATCCCGCCGACCGCGTCCCGCACCGCGTCGAGCGCCACCACCGGGCAGACCGGCGACCGGCCGCCCGCCTCCACGACCGCGGGGTCCCAGGCCACCACCGGCTGACCGGCCCGTACGCGGTCGCCCTCGGCGGCGAGCAGGCGGAAGCCCTCCCCCTTGAGCTGGACGGTGTCGATGCCGAGATGCACCAGCACGCCCCTGCCGTCGTCGCCCACCACGACGTACGCGTGGGGGTGCAGCTTCACGATCGTGCCGTCGATCGGGGCCAGGGCCTCGACGGGCTCCCTGCGGGGATCGATCGCGGTGCCGGGGCCGACCATCGCCTGGGAGAACACCGGATCGGGCACGGCGGACAGCCCGATGGCCGCCCCCGCGACAGGGGCGAGAACAGTCGTCAATGAAGCGCCCTTCCCTGAGGTTCCGGGCAGGCGTCACGCAGGGGCCGCCGGAGACCCGTGAGGGACGGGCGAGGGACCGGCGGGCCCGTCGTGACCTGCCGGTTCAGCCGATGATGTCCTCGATGTCGCTGGCGATGGTGTCGGCCTCGGGGCCCACCACGACCTGGACGACGTTGCCCGCGGCCATCACTCCGTGGGCGCCGGCCGCCTTGAGCGCGGCCTGGTTCACCTTCGACGCGTCGTGCACCTCGGTGCGCAGCCGCGTGATGCACGGCTCCACCTCGATGATGTTGTCGGCGCCACCGAGCCCGGCGATGATCGCCTCGGCGTCTGCAGCCATGGGGGTCCTCCTGGTATTCGGTCGGTCCGTCGTTCAGTCGGTCTGGGTGACCTTCTTCAGACCGCGGGGGGAATCGGGGTCGATACCGAGCCTGCGCGCGAGCGCCTCGGTGAGCAACTGCCCCGGGACGATGAGTCCCAACGGCGCCACCCACTCGGGCAGGTCCGGACCGTTCAGCGCGGCGGTCGAGGCCGCGGCGAGCCGCTCGCCGCCCCCGACGCCGTACGCGGCGGCGCCCGCGCCGGTGACCCGCTCGGCCAGCGCGACGGTGCCCGCGAGTGTGGGGCCCTGTCCGGACGCGACCAGGATCGCCGGGGTGTCGGCGTCCACGACCGCGATCGGGCCGTGCAGCAGGTCGGCGTACGAGAGGCCCATCGCGTGCAGGTAGCACGCCTCCTTGAGCTTGAGCGCGAGCTCCAGCGCGGTCGAGAACGCCAGGCCGCGGCCGGAGACGACGACGCCGGGCTTGTCGGCCAGGCCCTCGACCACGGCGTCCAGGTCGCCGGGGTCGGAGACGAGCTTCTCCACCGCGTCCGGCACCCGGCGCAGGTCGTCGGGGTCGACGTCGGCGCCGAGGCCGATGGCGAGCACGGCCAGCGCGGCGAGCTGGGTCGTGTAGGTCTTCGTGGCCGGGACGGCCTTCTCCTCGCCGGCGAGCGTGCACAGCGCGAGGTCGGCCGCCTGGGCCAGCGGCGAGTCCTCGCCGCCGTTGGTGACGGCGACGGTCCGCGCGCCGCAGTCCTTCGCCCACTGGAGGGTCTCGACGATCTCCTCCGTACGGCCGGACTGGGACAGGCCCACGGCCAGCACGCCGTCGAGGTCGAGTCTGCGGCGGTAGGTGGTGGCGATCGAGGGGGCGCCCAGCGCGGCCATCCGGCCCGTCCGCGCCTCGATCAGGTAGCGGCCGTACACCGCCGCGTTGTCCGAGGTCCCGCGGGCGACGAAGAGCAGGTGCCGGGTGCCGCGGGCGACGGCCTCGACCTCGCCGGTCCGCGGGAGCAGGGCGTCCAGCGTCGCCCGGATCGCCGCGGGCTGCTCGGCGATCTCACCGCGCATTCTGGTCGTCATCAGTGATCATCCCCTGCTTGGCGAGATTTGTCTGTTATGGATCCGTCGCCGGCCCATACATTGACACATATTTCCCGGCTGTGGTCTAGTCCGGACTAGACCAGTAAGAACCTTAACTTATCCACACGATCCGGAGCGAGAGGGGAGGGATCAGTGGCCCAGATCGATCCGGACAGCCCGGTGCCGAAGTATTTCCAGCTACGGGAGATCCTGCTCGACCTCATCGAGAACAACGAGCTGCCGATCGGCGCGGCGATCCCCTCCGAACGCGACCTGAGCCAGCGCTTCGACCTGTCTCGTATGACGGTACGGCAGGCCGTCGACCACCTGGTGTCCGAGGGGCGGCTGCACCGTGTGCCGGGCAAGGGCACGTTCGTGGCGCGGCCGAAGATCGAGCTGGCCCTCCAGCTCACCTCCTTCACCGACGACATGCGGGCGCGCGGCATGGAGCCGGGCTCCCGCGACCTGGACCGGCGGGTGGTCCGGGCCAGTGCCCACCTCGCGCGGCAGCTCGGCATCCAGCCGGGCGACGCCGTCCACTTCATCGAGCGCCTGCGTACGGCGGACGGGGAACCGCTGAGCATCGAACGGGCCCACATCCCGGTCAAGCTCGCGCCCGGCCTCGATGAGTTCGACCTGACCGGACGATCCCTGTACGCCCTGCTCGAGTCGCGCTACGCGCTCGTGATGGACGCCGGGGAGCTGACCATCGACGGCGGCGTCGCCGATCCGAGCGACGCCGACCTGCTCAAACTGCCCCGGGGCGGGGCCGTGCTGCTGCTGCAGCGCCGGTCCTTCGCCGGCGGGGTCTGCGCCGAACTCGGCGTCTCGACCTACCGGGCCGACCGCTACCAACTCCGGACGCTCCTCGGAGCCCCGGCCAGACGCCTCTAGCTACCCCCATCCTGGAGGAACAGCCCATGAGTTCCACCTCCGCCGACGCGGGCCTGCCGGCCGCACCCTCGGGCCAGAACGCGGTGATGACCGCACTCTCCCGCATCGGCCGCTCCCTGATGCTTCCGATCGCGGCGCTGCCCGCCGCGGCGCTCCTCCTCCGGATCGGCCAGGACGACCTGCTCGGCCGTACGGACAACGCGACCCTGGACAAGATCGCACAGGTCATCGGCGGCGCGGGCGGCGCCCTGTTCGACGCGCTGCCGCTGCTGTTCGCGGTGGGTGTCGCGGTCGGCTTCGCCCGGCGGGCCGACGGCTCGACCGCCCTGGCGGCCGTGGTCGGCTACCTCGTCTGGGACCGGGTCACCCACCTGATGTTCTTCGACGCCGCCGCGGACGCGGCGGTGCACAAGAAGGTGGCGCAGTCCGTCCTGGGGGCGGACGGCAAGCCTGCCGAGGCGCTCAACCTGGCGTCGGCCAACCCGACCGGAGTGCTCGGCGGCATCCTCATGGGCCTCGTCGCGGCCGTCCTGTGGCAGCGGTACTACCGCACGAAGCTGCCCGCCTACCTGGCCTTCTTCGGCGGGCGGCGCTTCGTGCCGATCCTCACGGCGCTGGCCGGGCTCGTCCTCGGCGTCGTCTTCGGCCTGATCTGGCCGCCGATCGGTGAGGGGCTGTCCAACTTCGGCAGCTGGCTGGCGAACAACTCGACGCTCGGCGCGGGCATCTACGGGATCGTGAACCGGGGCCTCATCCCCTTCGGCCTGCACCACTTCGTCAACTCGATCGTCTGGTTCACCGTGCCGGAGTGCACCGTCGGGGCCACCCACGCCGCGGGCGACCTGAACTGCTACTTCGCCGGGCAGGACGGCGCCGGCGCGTTCATGGCGGGCTTCTTCCCGGTCATGATGTTCGGCCTGCCGGCCGCCGCCATCGCGATGTGGCGGGCCGCCCCGCCGCACCGCCGCGCCACCGTCGGCGGCATCATGATCTCCTCGGCGCTGATCTCCTTCGTCACCGGCATCACCGAGCCGATCGAGTTCGCGTTCATCTTCGTGGCGCCGGTGCTGTTCGCGGTGCACGCGCTGCTCACCGGCGTCTCGATGGCCCTGGTCGCGTTCCTGGACGGACGCCTCGGCTTCGGGTTCTCCGCCGGAGCCATCGACGCCGCGCTGAACGCGACGAAGGACAACACGCACAACTTCTGGCTGATCATGCTGATCGGCGTCGTCTACTTCGTCCTCTACTACGTGATCTTCAGCTTCCTCATCAAGAAGCTGAACATCCTGACGCCCGGCCGGGAACCCGAGCCCGATGTGGACTCCGGGGAGAGCGCCGAGACGGCGCGCGCCCGCGCCTGACGCGTCACCCCCCCTTGCGGGGAGCAGGGGCGCCCGGCGATCCCGGGCGCCCCTGTCGCGTTCTCCACGAATTCCGGATGACCTCAACGTTCTTCGCCATGTTCCGGTAACAGGGGATGTTCCCCCAGCTCCGCCGGATCTTCCCGGACGAACGGCGGCACACGGCGGCGATTCTCGGCAAAGTTGGCGACCCCGGTATCAGGCGGGATGACCGAAATCTCTATTAGGCGTCAGAACCCGGCGCGCGAGAGCGGAGTCCCGATGCCCAAGCCCGTCCCCCTGCCACGGCTCGCGTCCGTCCCCCCGGCCGATCCTCCGTACGACGACCGGGACGGCGGCCCGGTCACCTACGGCGCGCTCGCCCTCGCCCCGGCGACCCTCCCCGCGCCGCCCGTGTCCTACCCGTACGGCCGGCCGGGGGGCTCCCTCACCGACGAGCGCCGCCTGCGCGGGCTCGGCCAGGCGCTGGCGGAGATCCTGGCGGGCCGCAGGCCGCCGGAGACGGTGGCCGGCCGGCTCACCGAGCGGGCCTACCGCGAGCTGGTCCGGGCGGGAAAGATGATCGACACCGAGCGGCCACCGCTGACCGGTCTCCCGCACGTGCAACGGCCCCTGGAGGGGGTCATCGAGATGTGCCTGCTGGTCAACTGCGGGCCGCGCAGCCGCGTGCTCGCCGTGCGGCTGGAGCGGCAGGGCATGCAGTGGCTGGTCACCGACTTCGAGACCGCCTGACCCCTGCCCCCGGCCCCCGACGCCCGGTCATGAGAGGACCCCGCCGGACATGTCCGGCGGGGTCCTCCTCAGCTCAGGTCACACCCGGCGGTCAGGCCTGCTGGTTGCGCGGGTCGCCGTGGCAGCGCTTGAACTTCTTGCCTGAGCCACAGGGGCAGGGCGCGTTGCGCTCGACGTCGCCGTACGCGGCGCGCTGCTCGGGGGTCGACCTGACCCGGCTGACCTCCACGTCGCCGCTCTCGCCAGGCGCGGTGTAGACCATCTCGGTCGGCCGCGACGGCTGCCGCAGCGCCCTGGCGATGATCGACCCGGTCTCCGACAGCGCCGTGTCCTCCTCGGCGTTCTCCTCCACGATCGGGTTGGCCTGCACCTCGACCTCGAGGTTGAACAGGTAGCCGACCGACTCCTCCTTGATGCCGTCGAGCATCGCGGAGAACATCTCGAAGCCCTCGCGCTGGTACTCGATCAGCGGGTCCTTCTGGGCATAGGCGCGCATGCCGATGCCCTCCTGGAGGTAGTCCATCTCGTAGAGGTGCTCGCGCCACTTGCGGTCGAGCACCGAGAGGATGACCCGGCGCTCCAGCTCGCGCATCGCCTCGGGGCCGAGCTGCTCCTCGCGGCGGTCGTACGCCTGGAGCGCGTCTTCCTTGATCTTGTCGGCGATGAACTTGGCGTCGAGGTCCTCCTTGGCGCCGCCGGCCTCCTCGACGAGCTGCTCGACCGTCACGGAGACGGGGTAGAGCTGCCCGAAGGCCTTCCACAGCTTGTCGAGGTCCCACTCCTCGGCGAAGCCCTCGCCGGTGGCGCCCTTGACGTAGTCGTCGACCACGTCGACGACGAAGGTCCGGACCTGCTCGTGCAGGTCGGCGCCTTCCAGCACCCGCCGCCGCTCGGCGTAGATGACCGTGCGCTGGCGGTTCATCACCTCGTCGTACTTCAGGACGTTCTTGCGGATCTCGAAGTTCTGCTGCTCGACCTGGTGCTGGGCCGACGCGATGGCCTTGGACACCATGCCCGACTCGATCGGCACGTCGTCCGGGATGTTCAGCCGCGTCATGATCATCTCGACCCGGGCGGCGTTGAACAGGCGCATCAGGTCGTCTTCGAGCGACAGGTAGAAGCGCGACTCACCGGGGTCGCCCTGACGGCCGGAACGGCCGCGGAGCTGGTTGTCGATGCGCCGCGACTCGTGCCGCTCGGTGCCCAGCACGTAGAGCCCGCCGGATTCGACGACCTGCTCGTGCTCGGCCTTGACGGCCTCCTTGGCCTTCTCCAGCGCCTCGGGCCAGGCCTTCTCGTACTCGTCCGGCGTCTCGGACGGCGACAGGCCGCGCTGCTGAAGCTCCAGGTCGGCGCGGAACTCGGGGTTGCCGCCGAGCATGATGTCGGTGCCTCGACCGGCCATGTTGGTGGCCACGGTGACCGCGCCCTTGCGACCCGCCTCCGCGACGATGGCGGCCTCACGGGCGTGGTTCTTGGCGTTCAGCACCTCGTGCGGCACGCCCTGGCGCTTGAGCATGCGCGACAGCTTCTCGGACTTCTCGACGCTCGTGGTGCCGACGAGGACCGGCTGGCCCTGCTCGTAGCGCGCCTTGATGTCGTCGACGCACGCCTGGAACTTGGCGTCCTCGGTCTTGTAGACGACGTCGGCCTGGTCCTGACGGATCATCGGCCGGTTGGTCGGAATGGGGACGACGCCCAGCTTGTACGTCTGGTGGAACTCGTTCGCCTCGGTCGCGGCCGTACCGGTCATGCCCGCGAGCTTCTCGTACAGGCGGAAGTAGTTCTGGAGGGTGATCGTGGCGAGAGTCTGGTTCTCGTCCTTGATCTTCACGCCTTCCTTGGCCTCGATGGCCTGGTGCATGCCCTCGTTGTAGCGGCGGCCGTGCAGCACACGCCCCGTGAACTCGTCGACGATCAGGACCTCGCCGTCGACGACGATGTAGTCCTTGTCCTTCTTGAACAGTTCCTTCGCCTTGAGCGCGTTGTTCAGGAACTGCACGAGGTGGGTGTGCTCGGGCTTGTAGAGGTTGTCGATGCCGAGCCAGTCCTCGACCCGCTCCACGCCCGCTTCCAGGATGCCGACCGTGCGCTTCTTCTCGTCGACGACGTAGTCGCCGGTGCTCTCCTCGCCGTCCTTGCCCTCGGTGCCGCGGCGGAGCCTCGGCACGATCTTGGCGAACTCCTGGTACCACTTGCCCGACTGCTCACCGGGGCCGGAGATGATGAGCGGGGTGCGGGCCTCGTCGATCAGGATCGAGTCGACCTCGTCGACGATGGCGTAGTTGTGGCCGCGCTGGACGCACTCCTCCATGGACCACGCCATGTTGTCACGCAGGTAGTCGAAGCCGAACTCGTTGTTCGTGCCGTACGTGATGTCGGCGTTGTACTGCCTGCGGCGCTCGTCCGGCGCCATGTTGGCCAGGATGACGCCGACCTCCAGGCCCAGGAAGCGGTGCACGCGGCCCATCGTCTCGGCGTCGCGCTTGGCCAGGTAGTCGTTGACCGTGACGACGTGGACGCCCTTGCCGGAGATCGCGTTGAGGTAGGCGGGGAGCGTACAGGTGAGCGTCTTGCCCTCACCGGTGCGCATCTCGGAGATGTTGCCCATGTGCAGGTTGGCACCGCCCATGAGCTGCACGTCGAAGTGGCGCTGCCCGAGGACCCGGCGGGCGGCCTCGCGTACGGTCGCGAAGGCCTCCGGCATCAGGTCGTCGAGGGACTCGCCGTCGGCGTGCCGCTGCTTGTACTCGGCGGTCAGCGCGCGGAGCTCGGCGTCGGACAGGCTCTTGAAGTCCTCTTCGATGGAGTTGACCTGCTCGGCGATGCGCTTGAGCTTCCGCAGAGTCTTGCCTTCGCCGGCGCGAAGGATCTTGTCGAGAATGGCTGGCACTTTTAGTAAAGCTCCTCGCAGGTCTCACCCCGGTCGATCACCGGGGTGTGAGGACGAGACATACTTCCCCGCTAACCATCGTAGGCGGTTCCATCACCAGACACAGCCACCCTCAAACGACGGAGCGCCGCGCAACAATCCCCTATCTCATAAGGAGAAAACCGCCCAGAAGGTTCCCCCGATGTCCCGACCGCCCGGCCCATCAGGTAGAAAACGGGGTATGGCACAGAGCGGACACCAGGGCAGCCACGCGGGAAGCGCCAAATCATGGCTCGCCGTCAGCATCATCCTCATCGGCTTCACGATCGGGGGCGTGGCGCTGACCCTCGGCCCGAACTGGCTCTTCGTGTGGATCGGCGCGGGCGTCTGCGCCGTGGGCGGGCTGCTCGCCCTCGCGTTCGACATCTTCTCGGACGTGATCGTGGACGCGCCCCGGGAGATCAACGTGCAGGAGCACCACTCCCCGTTCGAGCACCGGTCCATCGGCTCCTGAAGCCGGAGAGGAGGCCGCTGAAGCTTTCAGCGGCCCATCCGCCCCCGAACCGCCGTAGGCGTTTTGTCGGTCACCGCGTCTACCATCTCCTCCTGTGACCGACCTGACCGCCGACGAGGCCCGCAGGATCATCCTCCGGGCCCAGGGTTTCCTCGGCGCCGCCGCGCGCGCCGGCGGGGTTCCCGCCATGCTGCGGCGCGTCGGCGCCGTCCAGCTCGACACCATCTCCGTCCTCGCCCGCTCCCACGAGCTCGTCGCGTACGCGAGGCTCGGCGCGGTCGGCCGGGACGCGGTCGAGCGCGCCTACTGGGACGCCCCCGCCCGCGCCTTCGAGTACTGGTGCCACGCCGCCTGCGTCCTGCCCATCGAGCAGTGGCCGCTGTACGACTTCCGCCGCCGCGCGTTCCGGGAGCGGCGGTTCCGGTGGCACGAGGTGCCGCCCGTGGTGGACAAGGTGCTGGAGCAGGTGCGCTCCGACGGCCCGCTGACCACCGCCGACATCGGCGGCGCCAAGAACGGGGGCCCCTGGTGGGACTGGTCGGACACCAAGATCGCCATTGAGTGGCTGCTCGACATCGGCGAGGTCGTCTGCACCCGCCGTGTGGGCTGGCGGCGGGTCTACGAGCTCGCCGAGCGCGCGATCCCGGCGGAGCTGCTCGGCCGGGACCTGTCCGACGCCGAGTGCGTGACCCGGCTGACCGGCATCGCCGGGCGCTCGCTGGGCGTGGCCACCCGGGCCGACCTCGCCGACTTCACCCGCGTCAGGGGCGCGCACGCCGCCCTGCTCGACGAGGCCCTGCTCAGCGGGGCGGCCGGTCTCGTGCCCGTACGGGTGTCGGGCTGGCCCGCCCGGCGCGGCGCGGGCGCGGGCGGGCCCAACGCCTGGGCCGACCCCGCGGCGCTGGACGGCGAGCC
>QFZU02000269.1 GCA_003260025.2 Microbispora triticiradicis
GCCACCGCCGCAGGCCCTGGGCGGTGGCGGTCGGAACGGGCGCGCTCGTCGCCCTGGTCGGCGTCGCCGCGGGCGCGGCGGCGTTCGCGACCGCCCGGACCGCGGCCGACCCCCGGGGGACCGCCGTCGTCAGCGTGCCCACCGTGACCGTCTTCGCGACCAAGACCGCCAAGGCCGTGCCCGACAAGGCCAGGGTCCTGGAGGCCGCCGACGGCGCCGGAAGCGGCGCCTCAGGCCGTACGGCGGCCAGGCCGGTCGCGAACTCCAGGGCCGGATCCTACGGCGGCGACGGGCGGCGGGCACAGGAGAGCCGCGGCAGGAGTACGGAGAGGTCCGCGCCCAAGGCGAAGAACCAGGCGGAGCCCGGCGGTAAGGCCAAGGCCCCAAAAGGCAAGCCCGCCGCGGCGGGTCCCGGCACGCAGAAGCCCGCCAAGGGCCAGAACTCCGGCGCGGCCCAGTCGCCCACCGGCAAGGGAAACCAGGGCAAGGGAAACTCGGGAAAGTCGGGAAAGTCGGGCACGGGCAACCAGGGAAAGGGAAAGGGCACCGGTGACCCGGCCGGGGCGGGCGACGCCACCGGAGACTTCCCGGACGGCTACACCCAGCCGGAGATCGACTGGAACGCCTGAGCGACGCGGGCCGCTCAGCCCTCGTCGCCGAGGATCTCCAGCGCGCGGCCCAGGTCGTCGGGGTAGTCGCTGGTGAACGTCATCCACTCCCCCGTCGCCGGGTGCTCGAACGACAGCGAGACCGCGTGCAGCCACTGCCGCCGCACGCCCAGGCGGGCGGCCAGCGTGGGATCGGCGCCGTAGAGCAGGTCGCCGACGCACGGATGCCTGAGCGCGGCCATGTGGACCCGGATCTGGTGGGTCCGGCCGGTCTCCAGCTTGATGTCGAGCAGCGACGCCGCCCGGAACGCCTCGATCGTGTCGTAGTGCGTGACCGAGTCCTTGCCGCCGGCCACCACCGCGAAGCGTCCGTCACCTGAGGGGTGCCGGTCGATGGGGGCGTCCACCGTGCCCCGCAGCGGGTCCATGTGCCCCTGGACGAGCGCGTGGTAGCGCTTGTCGACCGTGCGTTCCTTGAAGGCCCGCTTGAGGTGCGTGTAGGCCCGCTCGCTCTTGGCGACGACCATGACGCCGGTGGTGTTGGCGTCCAGCCGGTGGACGATGCCCTGCCGCTCGGCCGCGCCGCTGGTGGAGACGCGATGGCCGCCGCCGAGCAGTCCGCCGATCACGGTCGGGCCGGTCCAGCCGACCGTGGGGTGCGCCGCCACCCCGATCGGCTTGCTCACCACGACGACGTCGTCGTCCTCGTACAGGATCGTCATGCCGGGCACGGGCTCGGCCACGGGCATCGGGGCGGCGGGTGGCGGCGGGATCGTGACGTCCAGCCAGGCGCCGGCGTGGACGCGGTCGGACTTCGCCGGGACCGCGCCGTCGACCAGCACCTCCCCGGCGGCGATCAACTCGGCCGCGCGGGTGCGGGAGAAGCCGAACAACCGGGCCAGGGCCGCGTCGAGACGCTCGCCCTCCAGCCCGTCGGGAACCGGCAGACTGCGGCGGTCACCCATCGGCCCGCTCCCTCGACCGGTCCCCCGCCTGCTCCCGGGTCTGCTCAGGGACCTCGCCCCGGGCGTGCTCCGGGATCCCATCTCGGCTCTCGGCCGGTTCCACCGCCTGCTCCGCGCCGGAACCGGAGGGCTCCTCCTCCGTCTGGCGGGTGCCGTCGATCTGGTAGCCGCGCCAGGCCAGGAACACCGCGAGCACGCCGCCGCAGACGATCGCGGAGTCCGCGACGTTGAACACCGGGAACCGGGTGACGGGGAACGCCTGGATGAAGTCGACCACGTGCCCCTGGAACGGCGCCGGCGACCGGAAGATCCGGTCGGTCAGGTTGCCGACGGCCCCGCCGAGCAGCAGCCCGAGCGTGATCGCCCAGGGCAGGCTGCGCAGCTGCCGGGCCGTACGGACGATCGCGACGACGACGGTCAGCGCGATCACCGTGAACACGATCGTCATGCCGGTGCCGATGCTGAAGGCGGCGCCGGCGTTGCGGATCACGGTCAGGACGAGCGCGCCGGGAACGACGGTCAGGGGCTCCTCGTGCTCCAGGAACTTCACCACGAGGAACTTGCTGACCTGGTCGAGCGCGTAGATCACCGTGGCCACGACGACGAGGAGGGCGATCCTCCGCGCCCGGTTGCCGGGCCTCGCCGGGCCGGCGCCGCTCAGCGGCGCTCCTCCCGCTGCTTGCACGCTACGCACAGCGTCGCCCTCGGGAACGCCCGCAGGCGCTCCTTGCCGATCGGCTTGTGGCACGATTCGCACTCTCCGTATGTCCCTGCGTCGACGCGGGCGATCGCCCGCTCGTTCTGCGCGAGCAGGTCGCGCGCATTCAGGGTAAGGGCGATCTCGCGCTCACGCTCATAGGTCTTGGCGCCGGCGTCGGCCGGATCGTCCCCCGCGCCCTGGCTCACGTCCCCCGAGGCGAGCTGCTCCTCCGCCCTGGCGATGTCGGCGCGCAGCTCCCCGATCTCGTGCCGCAGCCGCTCGCGGACACCGGCGAGCTCCTCGTCGGACCAGACGTCGTCACTGATGGCGGTTCTCGCCGTGCGGGTCGTCATTGCGGGCCTCCCCTTCGCACAGGAGCACTTCGGCCAGGTCCGGGAAGCATAGGTCGCCGATAACGAATCGGCAACGGGCTCGCCGAGGCTTTTACCCCATCCGTACCAGGATGGCGCGTTCGGCCAGCTCCTCCCCGTCGCCCCATTTTTGATCCACTTTGCCGCGGCTGGTACGGCGGCCCGGCTCCCGCCGCCGGGCACCCCATGAGGACTCCGCCGGAGACCAGGGCGCGCACCCCTCACAACACTCGGGGTGTCCACGTATGTTCCTCCCACGTATTCCCGCCCCGGGCCGGATCTCACCCGGTTGTCGCCCGCCGTCGCCGGGGCGCCGTCCGGATATCGGGAAGCCCCCGCGGCCGGTCCGCGTTATCCTCGTAGTCTGCAAGGCGTTGATGGGGACGAGTACCTCCGCATCCGCCCGCTCAGCGACCCGGGGACGGTGTGAGCCCGGGGCGGGCCGCGGTGGGAAGATCACCCCGGAGCCGCCGGAGGAAAGGCCATCGGCCCAGTAGAACCGGCAGCGGCAACGAAACGAGAGGGCGTCCGGCAGCGGACGTCAAGAAGGGTGGTACCGCGGAGCCGTCCCCGGCTTCGTCCCTTCACGCGTGAACCAGCTCTGTCAGCCACCGCGTGGAGGTCACACCCGACGATGTCTTCCCACTACTTCCGCTCACTTCCCGCGCAGGTCGACCTGCCGGCCCTCGAACGAGAGGTCCTCGAACGCTGGCGGGACGGGAAGATCTTCGAGCGATCCCTGGAACAGAACGCCGACGGCCCGTCCTGGGTGTTCTACGAGGGCCCGCCCACACTGAACGGCATGCCGGGCGTCCACCACGTCGAGGCCCGGGTCTTCAAGGACGTCTTCCCCCGCTACAAGTCGATGCGCGGCTACCACGTCCCCCGTAAGGCCGGCTGGGACTGCCATGGACTGCCCGTCGAGGTCTCGGTCGAAAAGGAGCTCGGCCTGTCGGGCAAGCCCCAGATCGAGTCGTACGGCATCGCCGAGTTCAACCGGCGCTGCCGCGAGTCGGTGCTGCAGCACGTGGCCGCGTTCGAAGAGATGACCGAGCGAATGGGCTACTGGGTCGACATGTCCCAGGCCTACTTCACCATGGACCCCGAGTACGTCCAGGCGGTTTGGTGGTCGCTGAAGACGATCTGGGACAAGGGTCTGCTGTTCCGCGACCACCGGATCACGCCCTACTGCCCCCGGTGCGGCACCGGCCTGTCCGACCATGAGCTCGGCCAGCCCGGCGGCTACGAGACCGTCTCCAGCCCGTCTGTGTACGTCCGGATGCCCGTCGTCTCCGGTCCCCTGGCCGACCTGGGCGCCACTCTGCTGATCTGGACCACCACCCCCTGGACCCTGGTGTCCAACACCGCCGTCGCCGTGCACCCCGACGTGACGTACGTCGCGGCCCGGCGCGGTGACGAGGTGCTCGTGGTGGCCGAGCCGCTGCTTCGGCGGGTCCTCGGCGAGGACGCCGAGGTGCTGGCCAGCTATCAGGGCTCGGAGCTGGAGCACACCGCCTACCGGCGCCCCTTCGACCTGGTGGACATCGAGAACGCCCACTACGTCGTGCTCGGCACGTACGTCACGGTCGAGGACGGCACCGGCCTGGTCCACCAGGCGCCCGCCTTCGGCGCCGACGACATGGCCGTCTGCAAGCGGTACGGCCTGCCGGTCGTCAACCCGATCGGCCCCGATGGGCGCTTCGCGCCGGATGTGCCGTTCGTGGGCGGGCTGTTCTTCAAGGACGCCGACGAGCCACTGACGGAGAACCTGCGCGAGCGCGGCCTGCTGTTCCGCGGCGAGCACTTCGAGCACAGCTACCCGCACTGCTGGCGCTGCCACACCCCGCTGCTCTACTACGCGCTCCCCTCCTGGTACATCAGGACCACCGCGATCAAGGACCAGCTCCTCGCCGAGAACGAGCGCACGAACTGGTTCCCCGAGACGATCAAGCACGGCCGGTACGGCGAGTGGCTCCGCGGCAACGTCGACTGGGCGCTGTCGCGGTCCCGCTACTGGGGCACGCCGCTGCCGCTGTGGGTGTGCTCGCAGGACGAGGACCACGTCACCTGTGTCGGCTCGCTGAAGGAGCTGGGCGAGCTGGCGGGCCGCGACCTGACTGCGCTCGACCCGCACCGCCCCTTCGTCGACGACGTGTCCTTCCCCTGCCCGACGTGTCAGGCGGAGGCGCGCCGGGTGCCGGACGTGGTCGACGTCTGGTACGACTCGGGCGCCATGCCGTTCGCCCAGTGGGGCGCCCCGCTGGTCAACGAGGACGTCTTCGAGAAGTCCTACCCGGGTCAGTTCATCTGCGAGGCGATCGACCAGACCCGCGGCTGGTTCTACTCGATGATGGCCGTCGGCACGCTGGTCTTCGGCCGCTCGTCGTACGAGAACGTGCTGTGCCTCGGGCTGATCCTCGCCGAGGACGGCCGCAAGATGAGCAAGCACCTCGGCAACGTGCTGCGGCCGATGCCGCTGATGGACCAGCACGGCGCCGACTCGCTGCGCTGGTACATGGCCACCTCCGGCTCCCCCTGGGCGCCCCGGCGGATCGGCCACGCCGCGCTGGAGGAGATCGTCCGCAAGGTCCTGCTGACCTACTGGAACACCGCGTCGTTCTTCACCCTCTACGCCAACGCCGAGTCGTGGTCGCCCGCCCGGGTGGCCGACGCGCCGGCGTACGCCGACCGGCCGCTGATCGACCGGTGGGCGCTGGCGGAGCTGCACCGTACGGTGACCGAGGTCACCGCCTCGCTGGAGGAGTTCGACACGGCCCGCGCCGGGCGGCGGCTCACCGAGTTCCTGGACGACCTGTCCAACTGGTACGTCCGCCGCTCGCGCCGCCGCTTCTGGACGGGCGAGGCGGCGGCCTTCGCGACGCTGTACGAGTGCCTGGAGACGGTCACCCGGCTCATGGCCCCGCTCGTGCCGTTCCTCACGGACTACCTGTGGGACGCGCTGCGCGGCCCGGACGCCCCGGCCTCGGTGCACCTGGCGTCCTGGCCGGAGGCGAACACGGCGCTGCTCGACCCCGAGCTGTCAGAGCGGATGGCGCTGGTGCGCCGGCTTGTGGAGCTGGGCCGGTCGGCCCGTGCCTCCTCCTCGGTCAAGACCCGACAGCCGCTCGGGCGGGCCCTGGTCGGGGCCCCGGGCTGGGCCGCGCTCCCCGGCGAGCTGCGCGACCTGATCGCCGACGAGCTGAACGTCCAGCGGCTGGAGGACCTGTCCGGCTTCTCCGCCGACCTGGTGACGTTCACGGTCAAGCCGAACTTCCGCAGCCTCGGCAAGCGGTTCGGCTCGCAGACCAAGCTCGTGGCCTCCGCCGTGTCGGCGGCCGAACCGGCGGAGCTGGCCCGTGCGCTGCGCTCGGGCGGATCGGCCGTGGTCGAGGCCGGAGAGCTGGGCACGGTGGAGCTTGGCCCGGACGACGTGATCGTCACCGAGCAGCCCCGGACGGGCTGGGCCGTGGAGACCGGGGCGGTCGACACCGGCACCGGCGAGACCGTGGCGCTCGACCTGACGATCACCGACGAGCTGCGCCGGGCGGGCCTGGTGCGCGACGTGATCCGGCTCGTCCAGGAGGCCCGCAAGTCCACCGGCCTGTCCATCACCGACCGCATCGACCTGTGGTGGTCGGCGGACGGCGAGCTCGCCGGAGCGCTGCGCGAGAGCGGGGCGGCCGTCGCCGAGGAGGTGCTGGCGGCGAGCATGACCGAGATCACCGCGGACGGGGACGGTCCGGGCGAGGACCTGCCGGCCCACGAGGACGCCGACCTCGGCCTGTCCTTCCGCCTCCGCAAGGCCTGACAAGCGGCGCCTTCACGACAGACGGCGAGGGGCCGGTCGGACTCATCCGACCGGCCCCATCGTCCGTGAGGATCAGCCGCCCTGGCAGACGGAACAGGGGGTGAGGCCGGACGACTCGGCCTCGGCCCGCGTCATGGTCTCCACGCCGCTGTCGTCCATCCCGCTGACCAGGGGGCATTCGGCGCTGTGGAAGCGCCGCGTGCCGACCATCACCCGCACCCGAGCGTCCCCGGCCTCGTCCCCGTCCGGGCCCGCGGCCGGCTTTGCCGGGCGACCGGCACCGTCGGCGTCGTCGTCGGCGCTGTCGGCACCGTCAGCACTGCCGGCACGGTCGGCGCTGCCGGCACGGTCGGCTCGCTCACCTGCCGTGCCCTTTTCTGCCGTGCCACTGCTCTTGCCCGCACCACCACGTGTGTCACGGGTGCCCGTGCCGCCGTCGGCCGCTGCCGAGGTGGCACCCGCGTCGCTGTCGGGCGCGGCGTCCGTCGGATTCGAGGTGGTGGGACCGGCGGAGGCCTCGAACCCGGCGCGCCCGGATTCGGTGGTCTCCGCCGGCTCCACCGGTTTCTTGCCCGGTGCCTTGGTCGCGCCCGGCTTGGCTGCCTTGGCCGCGCCCGGCTGGGCGGAACGGGAGGAGGCGCTCTCACCCGGGTCCTCGCCTCCGGCGGCACCGGCCGGGGCCGGGTCCCAGGGGCGCACCCTGCCGGGCCTGAACCAGTCGTGTTCCGCCGTGTCGGTGATCGACTCGTCCGTCTCGTCGTCGGCCCGGCCGGGTTCGTCCCCGGTGCCGGACGGCGACCAGGACCGTGCGGACCAGGACGACACCGAAGACGCCGACGACCCGGACGACAACCCAGACGACGACGCGGACACTCCGGACGACCCGGACGTGGACGATCCCGGCGACGCGGTACCGGAGGCCGGGCTCCCGGCGCCGGACGGCTTCGTCACGCTCCGGCCGAACCAGTCCACCGGCGTGTGGCCGTCGCCCTCGTCCTCGGTCACGCCTGACGACGTCTCAGGCTTTCCTTCGCGCTTCTCGTCCCGCTCCTCCGGCCCTGCCGTCGAACCGGACGCGGACGACCCGGACCCGGGCGATGAGCTGGTCGAAGAACCGGTGCCAGACGAGGCGGAACCGGACTTCCCAGTACCAGAAGACGCAGCCCCAGCAGACGCAGCCCCAGCAGACGCAGCCCCAGAAGACCCGGTGCCGGAAGACGCGCTGCCGGATGCCGTGATGCCGGAGGAGACGGCGCTGGATGTCGCAGCCCCGGATGTCGCAGCCTGGGAAGCCGTGGTGCCGGACGGGCGGGCGGGCCCGGACGGGCGTGATCCCTGCACGCCGGTCTCGGGGAGCCCGGAAACGGGCGGCTTGGGGTCGGCTGCTGCGGAACGGGGAGGCTCCGGTTCGGTGGCGGCGGAGGCCCCTGCGGGGCGGCGGGTGGTCTGGGGTCCGGCTTCGCCGCGCGGAACGCCGGCGCTGATCGTGGCGTCGCCGACCGCGCTGTCACCGGCGGTGTCGCTGCTGGGGGCGTCGGCGCGGAGAGCCGTGTCACCGGCCGCACTGCCACCAGCCGCCGCACTACGGGGGGCGTCGGCGCGGAGAGTGGTGTCACCGGGCGCGCTGTCACCGGGGGGTGTCTCACCCCGGGCCGGGCTCTCGTCGGCGGCTTCGCCGGAGGCTGCGTCACCGGGGCCTGTGTCACCGGGGCCTGTGTCACCGGGGCCTGTGTCACCGGGAGCGGCGTCGCCGGGAGCCGTGTCGCCGCCGGTGGCGCTGTCGCCGGGTGCGGGCTCCTCGGGCTCCGCCGTACGGGCGAAGGTCTCGGGGAGGCAGGTGGTGCAGGGGGTGAAGCCCTCCTCGCGGGCCTCCTCGTAGGTCAGCTCCTCGGTCTCGCGCCCCACGAGCTGGCGGCAGGTGGCCAGGTGGAAGCGTCTGCGTCCGGGGATCACCAGGACGATCGCGTCGGGGGCGAGGCCGCGGCCCGCGGTGGCCGGCGTCCGGGAGACCGGCACCGTCCGCTGGGAGGGCTGCGGCGGGAAGGGCTGCGCGGGGAAGGCCTGGGAGGGGAAGGGCTGTGCGGGAAAAGACTGGGGCGGCACAGCCCCGTGATGCGTGACCGGCGGTGCCGCCACCATGGGCGTCGCCACCGGGTGCGCCGGTGCCCCTGCGAGGGTTCCGCCGTACGCCCCGCTCATCGCGCCGACCGGCGCGAGCTGGGGCGTGGTCGAACCCTGGGGGGTGGGAGCGGCCCCCTCGGCGGCACGCCCGCCGGACGGGAACAGCTCGTGGCGCCTCAGCAGTGCCCCGATCAGCAGACAGACCGCCGACAGCACGCTGACGACGATCGACCACATCACTAGGGGGGGCGTCCCCAGCACGACGCCCGCGATGAGCAGGACGATGGCGGCGAGGACCAGTGCGGCACTGATGAGGATCACGGGGGTTCTCCGAGCTACCGGGTCCCTTTGAGGACCCGCCACTGCTTACCGGCGGTCGTTGTGGGGGCCGTCGGGACCGGGGAAGGCGCCGGAGTGCTGGGGAGGCTCCTGGGCGAACGGGTTGGGCGCGCCTGTCACCTGCTGCGGACCCGGCGCGGCGGCGTGGGCCATGGCCGGACCGCCACCGAGGATCGGGAAGGGGCCGCTGCCCTCGGCGGAGACGTTCAGCTTGTTGAGCTGGTCCTCCAGGAACAGCTTCAGGCGGCTGCGGTACTCGCGCTCGATGATCCGCAGGTCCTCCACCTTGCGCTCGATCTCGTCGCGGGTCTGCACCAGCGTGCCCATGGCCTGGCGGTGCCGCTCCTGGGCGTCGCGCTCCAGCGTCTCGGCCCGGGCGCGGGCGTCGCCGATGATCTGCTCGGCCTGACGGCGGGCCTTGCCGAGGATGTCGTCGGCCTCACGCCGCGCGCGGGTCACCGTCTCGTCCGCCTCGCGGCGGGCGTCGGCGATCGCCTGGTCGGCCGTCTGCTGCGCGAGGGCGAGCACGCGGGCCGCGGTGTCCATGTTGTCCTCGGCGGGCGGCAGGCCCATGCCGACGGGCACCGGCTCGGGGCGCGCCGGCTCCGGAGGCTTGATCGGCTCCGGCTGGGGGGCCATCATCTCGGGCTTGGGCTCGGCCACCGGAGCGGACGCCATCTGCATGGAGCCCGGCATGCCCATGCCGCCGGGGACCTTGCCCCTGAGGCACTCGGCCAGCTTCGCGCGGAGTTCCTCGTTCTCCTGGATGAGGCGGTCAAGCTCGGCCTCGACCTCGTCGAGGAACGCGTCGACCTCCTCCTCGTCGTACCCCGGCCTCAGCCGGGTGGTACTGAACTGCTTGTTCCGCACATCAGCGGGCGTCAACGGCATTTGGGTCTCCTTGGCGCGCTTGGAGTCTGTCCGGTAGAGCGTTACCCGATCAACGTGGAAGCGCGTTCACGACTTGGATCAAGACCAAAACCACAATGAACAGCACTGTGAAGCTCAGGTCAAAGGCCACCGTACCCAACCTGAGGGGCGGAATGAAACGGCGGAGGAACTTGAGGGGTGGGTCGGTCGCCGTATAGGTGACCTCAGCCAGCACCAGGACGACCCCCGTGGGCCGCCAGGAGCGGGCGAACGCCTGCACCGTATCTATGATCATTCTGCCGATCAGCAGAACCAGGTAGAGGGTCAGGGCGATGACCAAGATCTCGCTAATGATCCCCACGGTCGAGCCCCGCCTCCCCTCTGTTCCGCCGCCTCCGGGCCACAGGGGCACCGCTAAGCCGGTCACTGTTCATGTATGGAACTCTAGCTCTGGTTGAAGAAGCCGCGTTCCGCGATTCTGGCCTTGTCCTCGGCGGTCACCTCAACGTTGGCGGGGGACAACAGGAACACCTTGTTGGTAACACGTTCGATGCTGCCGTGTAGGCCAAAGACGAGACCTGCCGCGAAATCGACAAGGCGCTTGGCGTCGCTGTCGACCATCTCTGTCAGATTCATGATGACCGGCGTGCCCTCGCGGAAGTGCTCGCCGATCGTGCGCGCCTCGTTGTACGTGCGCGGATGCAGGGTGGTGATCCGCGCCAGATCGGTCGTACGGCGCTCCAGCACGGTCGTGGGGGGACGCGGAGCCGGGACGGACGTCTCGGTGTCCTCGTCGCGCTCCGGAGCCCCGGCGTGCGCACCGGAGGTCGCGGCGAAGCCGCGCCGCGACGACTCGTAGTCCTCGTCGCCGTAGTCCTCGTCGGTGCCGTACTCCGCCGTGTACCTGTCTTCGTAGCGGTCGTCCTCCACGAGACCGAGGTAGACCGCCATCTTGCGCATCGCGCCGGCCATCGCTCGTCGTCCTCCGCGTTTCTGGTGCCTACAAGGTCCCTGGGGAAGGCCAGGGCGGTAGCCGTACCCCCCTTGGAGCTCACCGCTGATCGACCTCTACCTGGAGCGCGGACACCATGGTCCACTTGGGGGACATTACCTGACGAAGGGCTTTCTGCGGCCGAGCAACGCCGTACCGACTCTCAGGTGTGTCGCGCCGTTCGCGATGGCTTGGGGGATGTCTCCGCTCATTCCGGCCGATATCACATCCGCGCCGGGGTGTTCCTCGCGGAGGCGTCCGGCGACGGCCCGCAGCCGGGCGAACGCCGGCGCCGGGTCCTCCCCCAGCGGGGCGACCGCCATGACCCCCCGCAGCCGCAGCCCCTCGGTCTTCGCGACGAGCGCCCCGAGGGCGGGCGCCTCCTCCGGCCGCGCGCCGCCCCGCCCGGCGCCCTCGTCGAGGGAGACCTGGATGAGGCAGTCCACCTCGCGCCCGGCCCGTACGGCCTCGCGGCCGAGCGCCTCCACCAGGCGGGGACGGTCGACCGAGTGGACCATGTGGGCGTACGCGACGACGGAGCGGACCTTGTTCGTCTGTAACTGGCCGATGAAGTGCCAGGTGAGATCGAGGTCGGCGCAGGCGGCGGCCTTGTCCGCCGCCTCCTGGTCGCGGTTCTCCCCCACGTGCGAGACGCCCAGCCCGGCGAGCAGGCGCACGTCGGAGGCCGGGTAGGTCTTGGTCACCGCGATGAGGGTGACCTCCGCCCGCGACCGGCCGGCCGCCCGGCACGCCTCCTCGACGCGCCGCTCGACCTCCGCCAGGGCGGCGGCCAGCTCCTCGCGCCGGTCAGGGCGCAAGGTCACTTGAGGAAGTCCGGCACGTCGAGCTCCTCCTCCTGCTCCTCGAACACCACCGGACGCCGGGGACCCGGCTGGGAGGGGCGGGAGGTGATCGGGGCCGGCGGCTCGGGGGTGGGCCTCGGGATCGACACCGGGCCGGTGACCCCCTGGTCGCGCCCGCTGTCGGCGGCGTCCCTGGGGAACGGCGTGACCCCCTCGGCCTGCGGCGCGGCCTGCTGGGCGGGCTGGCCCACCGGCTGGGCCGGCTGCGGCACGGCGCTCGCCTGCGGCTGGGCCGTGGTGTGCACGGTGGCGGCCTGCGCCGTGGCCGGCTGCATGGTGGCGGGCGGCGGCGTGGGCGCCG
>QFZU02000270.1 GCA_003260025.2 Microbispora triticiradicis
GTCGCCTGGGCCACGCCGCCCGGCAGCAGGCGCAGATCGGGCCCGGCGCCGTCCACCCCCGCGCCGTCCGGGCCGGCGGGCGGCGGCTCGGCGGGTAGCGGCATCGCGGCCAGTTCGGCGAGCATCTCCGCGAGCGGCGCGGGGCTGTCGATCAGCTGCCCGGTGGCCAGCCGCGATCCTTGCGACACCGAGTTGCGGACCCGGATCTCCACCGGGGACAGCCCGCAGGCCGCCGCGAGCCGGTCCATCTGCGACTCGTACGCGTAACAGGCCTGCACCGCCCCGAACCCGCGCATCGCGCCACAGGGCGGGTTGTTCGTGTAGACGCCGTACGCGTCGATCCAGACGTTGTCCACCTCGTACGGCCCGACGCCGAGGGAGGCGGCGTTGCCGACCACGGCGGGCGTGGACGAGCAGTAGGCCCCGCCGTCGAGCAGGATCTCGGCCCGCACGTAGACGAGCCGCCCGTCGGCCGTCGCGCCGTGCTCGTACCGCATCCGGGCGGGATGCCGGTGGACGTGGCCGAAGAACGACTCCTCGCGGCCGTACACCATCTTGACGGGGCGGCCGGTCCGCAGCGCCAGCATCGAGGCGTGGACCTGCATCGACAGGTCCTCTCTCGCCCCGAAGGCGCCGCCGACCCCGGCGAGCGTCAGGCGCACCCTCTCCGCCGGCAGGTCCAGGCACGGAGCCACCTGACCCTGGTCGACGTGCAGCCACTGCGTGGCGACGAACAGGTCCACCCCGCCGTCCTCGGCGGGCACGGCCAGTCCCGACTCCGGGCCGAGGAAGGCCTGGTCCTGCATGCCGACCTCGTACTCGCCGGTGACGACCACCTCGGCCTCGAAGGTGCTCCCCACCCTGACCGGCTGGTGCCGTACGACGTTGCCCCCGGGGTGGACGGCCGGGCAGGACGGGTCGAAGGCGGCGCGGCGGGGGTCGACGACGGACGGCCGCACCTCGTAGTCCACGACGATCGCGGCGGCGGCCCGGCGCGCGGTCTCCGGATGGTCGGCGGCCACGATCGCCACGGGCTCGCCCTGGTAGCGGACCTGGTCGATCGCCAGCACCGGCTGGTCCCGGTGCTCCAGCCCGTAGAACCTCTCACCGGGGACGTCCTTGTGGGTCAGCACGGCGAACACGCCGGGCATCGCGAGGGCGGGGCCGACGTCGACCGAGCGGATCCACGCCGACGGGTGCGGGCTGCGCAGGGTGGCGCCCCAGAGCATGCCCTCCAGCCACAGATCCGAGGAGTAGGCGAACTCCCCGCTCACCTTCAGCCTGCCGTCCGGGCGCGGCACGCTCTCGCCGAGCCCCGAACCCGGCCCCGAGGGGCGCTGGGTGTCCGTCGTCATCGGCCGCGTCATGCTCGTAGTACAGCAACCGGACCGGGCCCCGGCCTATCGGCGTGGTCATGGGAAACGGGACGGCGGACGGGGTCGATGCTTGTACATACCTCCAAATAGGCTGTCGGTCGTGCTGCTTCGTGATCTGCTCTCCGCCCCGGAGCTGCGGCTCGTCCTGCTGACGGGCGACGAGACGCCGGACCGTGAGATCAGCGGGGTGCTCATCACCGACCTGCCCGACCCCCGGCGCTACCTGTCGGGAGGCGAGCTGGTGCTGACCGGGCTCATGTGGCGGCGGTCTCCCGGCGACTCCGCGCGGTTCGTGGCCGCCCTCGCGGAGGCGGGGGTGGCCGCTATCGGTGCTGGAGACGCGCGGCTCGGCATGGTGCCCGACGATCTGGTGGCGGCCTGCCGCGAGCACGGCCTGCCGCTGCTGGAGGTGCCCGTCGAGGTGTCGTTCGGCGCCGTCACCGACTTCGTGGGCCGGCGCGTCGCCGCCGTGCAGGCCGGTGACCTGCGCGGCGCTCTCGGGCGGCACCGCAGGATCGTGGCGGCGGTGGCCGAGGGAGCGGGGCTGGGGGAGCTGTTCGCGCTCGTGGAGACCGAGCTCGGCGTCACGGCCGCCGTGGTGTCCGCCTGCGGCTCCGTCGTCGCGGGCGCCCTGCCCGAGGACCAGGCCGTACGGCTGGCCCGCGACTACCTCGCCGCCGTCCGCCTGCCCGTGGTGGTGGACCGCGGCGGGCGGTTCACGCTGTTCGCCGTGGACCGCGCGCACCGGGCCGCCGGCTGGGCCCTCGTGTGCCGGGGGGAGGTTGACGCGGAGATCGGTTTCGAACTGGCGGCCTGCGTCGCGCTGGAGCGCACCCGGGCCGAGGCGGGCCGGCGGGTGGAACGGCGGCTGGCCGAACAGCTGATCGCCCTGGCCTGCTCGGGAGGGGAGCCGACGGAGCTGTCGGCGCGGCTGCGGACCTGCGGCGTCGACCCGGCGGAGCCGTACGCGCTGGTCGCCGCGGCGGCGAGCCGGCGCGGGGCGACCGACGGCCCCGATCCCGCCCTGCTGGGCGGCCAGGTCGTGGAGGAGCTGCTGGACCGGCGGGTGGTGGCGGTGGCCGGGGCGGACGCGTCGGTGACGCTGGTCCCGCTGCGCGGCGACGCGTACGGCGACGACCGCGACGCCCTCGCGGAGCGGCTGCGCGGCCGGGCGGCGGTGATCGCGGCCGGGCTGCCGGCGCTCACCGTGTCGGTGGGGGTGAGCGGGGCGCTGACCGGCGCGCAGGCCATCCGGGGCGGGGTGGAGGAGGCGGGCCATGCCCGGCGGCTGGCCGCGGCGCGCGGCGGGGGAGTCGTCACCGGCGACGAGATCTACACGCACGCGCTGCTGCTGGCGACCACGCCGGGCGAGGTGCGGTCGTCCTTCGCCGAGCGGCTGCTCGGGCCGCTGTTCGACTACGACCGGCGGCACGGCGCCGAGCTGGTGCGCACGCTCGGCGCGTTCCTCGACTGCACCGGTTCGTGGAACGCCTGCGCCGAGCGCCTGCACGTCCACGTCAACACGGTGCGATACCGGATCAGGCGGGTCGAGGAGCTGACCGGCAGGGACCTGTCGTCGATGGCCGACCGCGTCGACCTCTTCCTCGCCCTGCGCGCCGGGTAGCCCGCCGCGGTCAGCGACTCAGCGCCTCCTCCGCGGAGCGCGGCGGCGTGACCTCCACCCCGGGGAACGCCTCCCCGATCTCGCGAAGCTCGTCCTCCGCCTGACGGCGTAGCTGTTCGTCCCCGGACCGCTGCGCGATGGCCAGTGAGTTCAGGGCACAGCGCAGTGCCGGTTCGGGCTCACCGAGCAGGCGATGCGCCTGCGCCAGCCTGCCGAGCAGATGGCCTTCACGTCCTCGCTGGCCGCTCTCGCGGGAGAGGCGCAGGCCGCGTTCCAGGTAGTCCCTGGCGGTCGACGGATCGCCCTGGTCCAGACACAACTCGGCGAGGAACAGGAGGCTGATGGACTCGTGGTGCTGGTCCCCCGCCACCCGCGCAAGCGTGAGCGCCTGTTCGAGCAGGCACAGCGCCCCTGCCGCGTCGCCCAGACCTCGGCGCGCGCTACCCGCCATGAGGAGGGAGTGCCGCTCTCCCACCGCGGAACCGATCTCCCGGGCTATGGCGTTCTGAACTTCGGCGCTCTCCAAAGCTTCCGCGTAACGCGCGATCTCGATCTGCGCCACGCTCAGGTTGCCCAGGGCACGCATCTCGCCGAACCGGTCGCGCAGTATGCGTCGCAGTTCGAGTTCGATCTCCTGATGCGGTACAGCCTCATCCAGCTGTCCGAGGTTCCCGAGTGCTCCGGCGATCTGGCCGTGTGCGAGAGCCTGCATGTCCAGATCACCGGCACGTTTCCCGACGAGGAGCGTCTGGCGGCTCAGTTCGAGTTGCTCCCTGTAGCGCGCCTCACGGATGAGCTGCCACGAAAGCGCCAATCCGACATAGGCCCCGAGGGCGGCGATCTCGTCGTCCCCGCTCGCCATCGCCTGTGAGGCGGCGGAGATGACATGTGCCAGCTCCTTGTCCAGCCAGCCCCTGGCCTCGGCGGAACCGTCCAGTGAGAGCGGGCGCTGCGGGACGTCGGGCCAGGGGAAATGCACGCGGTGCGGATCGAGCAGGGCGCTGGCGTGACGTGAGGTCGCGCCGTAGAAGCCGAGAGCCCGCATGAGCGCGTCCTTACGCGACTGCGGTGTGAGGTGGGTGTCCGCGAGTTCGATCGTGAAGAGCCTCACGAGGTCGTGCGGCTGGTAACGGCCGGCTTCGCCGGTTTCCAGCAGATGCGCCCGAACCAAGCGGTCGAGGGCCCGCTCGGCGGCGTCGGGAGGCTCGTCGACGAGGGCGGCCACCACGTCGGCGGTCACGCTCGCCACGTGCAGGACGCCGAGATGACACAGCGTCCGGGCGGCCAGCCGATCGAGCGCGCCGCCGCGGGCGAGTCCTTCGTAACTCATCTCCAGACTGGAGCGCACGGCGATCTGGCCCGACTCCAGCTCGTGCAGCGTGCGCCGCCGGTCCTCCAGCCTTCCCCCGAGGTCCCGTACGCTCCAGTCCGGTCGCTCGCCGAGCCGGGCGGCGGCCAGACGCAGGGCGAGCGGCAGCCCGCCGCACAGCTCGACCAGCCGGGCCGCGGCGGCCGGATCCGCCGAGATCCGCTCCGCCCCGACGAGCTTCGACAGGACGGTGACCCCCTCGGACCGCCGCATCCTGCGCAGGACGAGCCGGACGCAGTCGTCGGCCACGGCGAAGGACTCCCGGCTCGTGATGAGCACGGTGTTTCCGGAAGGCAGGCCGAGCAGGGAGCGGACCTGCTCCGGCCCGGCCGCGTCGTCGAGCAGGATGAGGGTCCTGCGGCCGTCCAGCCGGTCACGCAGCATCGCCGCGGCCTCGTCCTCCTCGGACGGCACGGCCTTGCCCTCCAGCCCGAGCGCCCGCAGCAGCCTGCCGAGCACGCCGATGGGCTCCAGACGCTCCACCCCAGGAGTCGCTCCCAGAAGGTTCACGTAGAGCTGGCCGTCGGGGAACGTGTGAGCCGCGGTGTGCGCGGCCTGGACGGCCAGGGCGGACTTTCCCGTTCCGGGGGCGCCGGTGATCGCGACCACGGCCTGCGGGACGCCGCCGTCCCACGGGGTGAGCAGCGACCGCAGGCGGACCAGCTCCTCGACCCGGCCCACGAAGCCGGTGGCCGCGCGCGGAAGCTGACGCGGCGGCCGAGCCCCGGGACCGGCGTCGGTCGTCTCGCTCTGCGCCAGGTCGAGGGAGGGGTCAGCCCGCAAGATCAGTTCATACCGCTCCCGCAGGGCCTCGCCGGGATCCACACCGAGCCGCTCGGCGAGCAGTCGCTTGACCTCCAGGTAGGTGTCGAGCGCGTCGGCCTGCCTGCCCGACCGATAGAGCGCCAGCATGAGCAGGTCACGCGTCCGCTCTCGCAGGGGGGCCTCCGCGACCAGTTCGGTGAGGGCGGTCACGGCCTTCTGGTGCAGTTCCAGATCGAGCAGCGCGCCGGCCCGGTCCTCCATCGCCGTCAGGCGCAGCTCCTCCAGCCGGACCCGCTCGGCTTCGGCGAAGGGGCCGGGCACGCCGCAGAGAGCGGGACCCGACCAGCACTCGGTGGCGGCCTCCAGCGTTCGCAGGACTCCGCGCGCATCCCCTGCGGTCTGGAATCGCCGGGCCTCGGCAAGGTGTCGTTCGAAGTCGCCGACGTCTGCCTCCACCGCCCCGCGCTCCAGCACATAGCCCCGCGAGCGGGAGATCAGGGTGCTGTAGGGGCCGCGCCGGCCCGGCGCCGTCTCCAGCACCCGCCGCAGACCGGCGATGTAGGTGTAGACGCTCTGTTCTGCGGTGTTCGGCGGATGATCCCCCCAGAGCCCGCCGATCAGCGTGTCCTTGGTGACGACCCGTCCCGCGCGGGCGGCGAGGACGCACAGGGCCGCACGCTGCAGCGGCGGCCCGAGGTCGACGGTCCGGCCCTCGCGCCACGCCGCCACGGGCCCCAGCAGTTGCAGACGATACGGTGAGCGCTGGGACGTTTCACGCTCTTTCGCGTTATCCATACGTCGTCGGACTCCAAGCCGTGACGGACCGGACGCGTTCTGTGGAAGCCTGTCAGGACTGGTTGAAGGCGTCGGCATGGGAAGCCCGTGACCAGACACCTCGTCGCATCCCCGACGTTCCTCTACTACCGCATTACGAAGTCATCCCCGTGTTCACCAAGCCCTGACGGGCCACGGCCCGCCGCTGCGGCAGAACTCCAAATATGCCATCACATATCTAGATTTCGTCTAGATGCGTGAAGGCCAAGCGTGTCGAGTCTCGAAGTGGTGGAGAGGTTGGCGCGGAAGGCTCCTACGGCGCCCGCGGGTCCGTTGCTCGGCCTGAGGCGTACGCGTGCGGCGATCCACGGTTCGTGCGGGGGATCGTCCGGCTGGGCCATGACGCGAGGCGAAGCCGCGGCGCCTTCTGCCGTCGAAGCCGGCCGAAATCCGCAGGCGGGTTACGGGCTGGGCGGAGAACTCGCCCACGAATTGCGCGCCGGGCCTGACGTCGACGGTGCCGATGGAAAGGCGCCAGCCCTCAGAAAGGCCAAAAAGGAAAAGGAAATTCGGCGATTGATCGGTGGGCGGCCAATTGCCGGTGGGCCGATCGATAATCTGATGACAGGTGCGCGAATTCGTCGGGTCGGGGCCGAATTTCGACTCGGCATAAACTCCGATTAGAGGGCGTGGGGGAGCCGGAGAGGGCGCATGACGCCGGGTGGTACCTGATCTTCATCTCCGGCGTCCCAGCGGGGAGGCTCCAGGTGGCTCTGATCAGCAGCAGGGCAGTGAGGCCATAAAATTCACCAGCTCAGGCGACGGAGCGGCACTTGCTGGCGTAGCATTGCCGCCAACGGCCACTATGGCCGAGATGACGACGGTAAGAACGGGTAGGGTAAGGCGGCGCACGGTGGGTCTCCCATCAGTTCAGACTGCCGGGCTTACAATAGTGCAGGAGTTGCCAATGGCCGCGCAAGATCTGGTCGGACAACGCATCAAGGCGATTCGCCGTCAGCGGGGTCTCTCACAAGCACAGCTGGCTCATCCCGAACTTTCTGACAGTTATGTATCACTGATCGAAAGCGGCAAGCGTACTCCTACCCCCGCTGTCCTGGAACTGCTCGCGCAGAAGCTGGACTGCTCGCTCACCTACCTCGTCAACGGCGTCACCGCCGAGCAGATGGAGGACCTCGAGGTCGGCCTCAGCTTCGCCCGCATGGCGCTGGAGAACGGCGAAGTCGCCGAGGCTCGCCGCCGGTACGCCGAACTGCTCGCCGACGGCAACCTCCTGGGTCTCCCCGCCCTTCGAGTGGAGGCCCGCTACGGCTACGCGCTGGCCTCCGAGGCGTGTGGCGAACTCGCGGAGGCGATCTCCATGCTGGAGGAACTCGGCGGGTCCGAGGCGGAGGCGATGACCCAGGAACGGAAAGTCGCGGTCGCCCTGGCACTGTGCCGATGCCATCGGGAGCGGGGCGACTACTCCGCCGCCGTCCGGGTCGGCGAGCACGCGCTTGAGACGATGGCCAGGTCAGGCTGGACCGACCCGCTGGTCGAGCTGGGCGCCACGCTGCTGAGTGTCTACCTGTGGCGGGGCGACCTGTTGCGGGCCGGGCACTTCGCCGGTGAACTGCTGGCGGCCGCCGAGACCCTGGGAACTCCCCGAGCCGCCGTCGCGTCGTGCTGGAACGCGGCCCTCGTGGCCGAGCAGGCGGGGCGCGGGGAGGAGGCGATCGCGCTGATCGAGCGTGCGCTGGCGATCCAGTCCGAGAACGGTGAGTCGCGCAACCTGGCGCGGTTGCGGCAGGCGTACGCGGACATGGTCCTCAGATTGCGCCCCGAGGAGTCGGAGAAGGCACGCGACCTCCTGCTCCGGGCGCAGCGGGAGATGGAAGCGGCGGCCACCAGTACCTTCGACAGGGCCTTTGGCGCTCTTGCCCTCGCGTGGGCGGAGATCGTCCTCCAGTATCCCGAGCAGGCCGTGGAGTATGCGCAGGCCGCCATCGACCTTGTGCGCGGCACCTCGGGATGGCTTGAGATGCGAGCCGCCCTCCTCCTCAGCCAGGCACGCTTCCTACTGCACCAGGATGACGAGGCGGCGGCGGAACTGGACTCCGTCAGCCTCTGGCTGGAGACCACGCCGCTCACCCGGAAGGCGGCCGAGGACTGGATGGCAATCGGGGAGATGCGCCGGCGGATCGGGGACGACCGGCAGAGCGTGGACGCCTACCAGCGGGCCCTCGCCTGCGCCGGGCTGTGACAGGCGTCCCCGCACACCGCTCGTCCACGGGGCCTCATATATAGGCCCCATACAGACCTGACCCACCGGGCCGGAGCGTCGCGCTCCGGCCCGGATCCGTCTGTGCGGCCGGGCCTCTGAGCAGGGGACATGACAGGTCGTCCCCGTCTTCCGGTGCGGGGGTGTGGACCGGGCACACGCGTCGGTAGCCTGGGACTGTCATGAAGAGACCCATCCTCGCCGCCTTCGCCGGCCTCGCCGCGTTCCTGGTGTCGCTCCTGCTGTGCGCGGCCCCGGTCCTGCCGGCCCAGGCGCACACCTCGCTCAAGAGCAGCGACCCGCAGAAGAACGCCCAGGTCAAGACCTTGACCAAGGTCACCCTGGAGTTCGCGGACTCCGTGCGCTTCCCGGTCGTGGTCGTCCGCGGCGAGGACGGCAAGCGCTACGAGAAGGGCGCTCCGGCCGTCAACGGCCCCAAGGTCACCGAGGCGGTGGCCGACGCGGTTCCGCCGGGCCGGTACACGATCGCCTGGCGGGTGGTCTCTCCCGACGGTCACCCCCTGGAGGGGGAGATCCCCTTCACTGTGGTGGGTGACCAGGCGCTGGGCAGCGCGACCTCGGTGGCCGAGCCCCAGGACACGGTCGCCGCACCCGTCGCGTCGGCCGCTACGACGTCCGAGGCTGCGCAGGCGTCCCAGGCCGGCGACAGCGAGGGCGGCGGCGTGCCCGGCTGGTTCTGGGCCGTGGTCTTCGGCATCGCCGGGATCGGCATCGGCATGTTCCTGAGCCTGCGGAAGAAGCCGTGAGCAGGGTCGTGCGCCTGACCGTCGCGGCGCTGTGCGCGACGGCGGGCGCGCTCGTGGTCGCGATGGTGCTCGGCGGCGCCGCGACCCCCCGGATCATCCCCGGCCTGCCCGACGAGGGCACGCTGACGCGCTGGATGCTTCCGTTGTCGAAGCTCGCGATGGACGTCTCCGGCGTCCTGACCGTGGGACTGCTGGCCGTGGCCGCGGCCTTCCTGCCCAGTGACAAGGGGCTGCTCGGCAGGCCGGCCCAGAGCTATGTGAAGGGCGCCTCGTGGTCCGCCCTGGCCTGGGCGGTCGCCGCGGCGGTGGCGCTGGTCTTCAGCCTGTCGGAGACCCTCGGCGCGCCGGTGGGGGAGATCCTCGCCGGCAACGAGCTCACCAGCTACGCCAGCCAGGTGCCGCAGGGCATCGCGCTGACCCTGGTCGTGCTGTTCGCCGTCGCCATCGCGTTGTTCGCCCGTGGCGCGATCACGGCGGGCGCCGCCGCGGGACTGCTGGTCTTCGCGCTGGTGACGCTCCTGCCGCCCGCGCTGACCGGGCACTCCTCCTCCGCGCCCAACCACGGGCTGGCCACCACCTCCGTCGGCATGCACCTGCTCTTCCTGGCGCTGTGGGTGGGGGGGCTCGCCGCGATCTGCGTCCACGCGCTCCGCGGGCAGGCGCAGATCGACGTCGCCGCCGCGCGCTTCTCGCGGATGGCGCTGTGGTGCTTCATCGGGGTCGGCCTCTCCGGCGTCGCCGCAGGCGCCTCGCGCCTGGCCACGATCGGCGACCTGTTCACCTCCGCCTACGGCCTGCTCCTGATGGCCAAGGTCGCGGCGTTCGCCGTGCTGGGGTACCTGGGATGGCGCCACCGGGGCCGTACGCTGCCGAGGCTGTCGGCGGGAGAGCCGCACGCGTTCCTGCGCCTGGCCCTCGGCGAGGTCATGCTCATGGGCGCGACGATGGGGGTCGGCGTGGCGCTCTCCCGGACCGCCCCGCCGCCCGTCAACACGCCGGTCGACCGCGCGTTCGAGCTCCTCGGCTACCTGCTCCCGCCTCCGCTGTCCCTGGGGAACCTGTTCACGCTGTGGTGGTTCGACCTGTTCTTCGCCGTGCTCGCCGCGGCCCTGGCCGGGCTGTACGGCGCGGGGGTCGTGCGGCTGGCCCGGCGGGGTGACAAGTGGCCGGTGGGCCGCACGGTGAGCTGGGGTCTCGGCGTCGTCATCCTGGTGCTCAGCACCCAGAGCGGCATCGCGCGGTACGCGCCCGTGCTGTTCAGCGTGCACATGACCGAGCACATGATCCTGTCGATGCTGGTCCCGATCTTCTTCGTGCTGGGCGCGCCGGTGACGCTGGCGCTGCGCGCGCTCAGGCCCGCCGTACGGCGCGGCGACCGCGGACCCCGCGAGTGGATCACGGTGATCCTGCACAGCAGGGTGATGAGGTTCGTCAGTCACCCCGCGATCGCGACGGCGATCTTCGTGGTGTCGACGTTCGCGCTGTACTTCACCCCGCTGTTCGCCGCCGCGATGGAGGAGCACCTCGGGCACATCGCGATGACGACGCACTTCCTGCTGAGCGGCACCCTGTTCTTCTGGGTGATCATCGGCGTGGACCCGGCGCCGCACAAGCTGCCCCACGCCGGGCGGCTGCTGCTCCTCATGGTGACCATGCCGTTCCACGCGTTCTTCGGCATCGCCCTGATGAGCATGGGCACGGTGCTGGCCGGCGCGTACTACGACCAGCTCGGCCGCACCTGGGGCGCCTCGTCGCTGGCCGACCAGCAGACCGGGGGCGGCATCGCCTGGGGTTTCGGCGAGATCCCCACCCTGATCGTGCTGCTCGCGCTGGGCTTCCAGTGGTGGCGCGACGACGAGCGGGTCGCCCGCCGGGCCGACCGCCGGGCCGACGCCGCAGCGGCGAAGCCGGGCGGCGGCACCGGAGACGCCGAGCTCGACGCCTACAACGACTACCTGGCCAAGCTGAACCGGCGCGACCGGTCCCGCTGACCACGCGGGACCCACACGCCCGCACGCGGGGCGGGCCTCAGGGCAGGGTCAGGATCTCGTGGCCGGTCTCCGTCACCACGATCGTGTGCTCGAACTGCGCGGTGCGCTTGCGGTCCTTGGTGACGGCGGTCCAGCGGTCGGGCCAGATCTCGTAGTCGATCGTGCCAAGTGTGAGCATCGGCTCGATCGTGAACGTCATTCCGGGCACCAGCGTCACCGACAGCGACGTGTCCTCGTAGTGGGGGACGATGAGCCCCGAGTGGAACGACGCCGCGATGCCGTGGCCGGTGAAGTCGCGGACGACCCCGTAGCCGAAGCGCTTGGCGTACGCCTCGATGACCCGGCCGACGATGTTGAGCTGCCGGCCCGGCGCGACCGCCTTGATCGCCCGCATCGTCGCCTCGCGGGTCCGTTCGACCAGCAGGCGCGACTCCTCGTCGACCTCACCGACGAGGAAGGTGGCGTCGGTGTCGCCGTGCACCCCGCCGATGAAGGCCGTGATGTCCACGTTGACGATGTCGCCGTCGCGCAGGACGGTGTCGTCGGGGATCCCATGGCAGATCACCTCGTTGATCGACGTGCACAGCGACTTCGGGTAGCCGCGGTAGCCGAGCGTCGAGGGGTACGCGTCGTGGTCGCAGAGGAACTCGTGGCCGATGCGGTCGAGCTCGTCGGTCGTCACGCCGGGAGCGACGTGCCTGCCGACCTCCTCAAGGGCCTGCGCGGCGATCCGGCCCGCGATCCGCATCTTCTCGATGGTCTCGGGGGTCTGGACGTCGCTGTCGCCCTTCCTGGGCTCGGCCCTGCCCACGTACTCGGGGCGGGGGATGTGGGCGGGGACCTTGCGGGTGGGCGAGATACGCCCGGGGCGCAGCAGCGTGGACATGCCGCCAAGTCTAGTTGCGCTTCCGCTGGGCACGATTAGTGCCGTGAGCGATCAATGGTGGTTCTGCCTGAAGCACATGACCGTCGAGCCGGAGAAGGGCTGCCCCAACAAGGACCGGCTCGGGCCCTACGACTCCCAGGACGCCGCCTCCCACGCCCTGCAGACGGCGGCCGAGCGCAACAAGAAGTGGAAGGAACAGGACAAGGGGTGGGACGAGTGACCCCCTGACGTAGGCGAGCCTATGCGCACGGGCTGACGTACGCGGGTTCAGCCGGCGGGGGTGTCGGCGGCCTGGACGTGGACCGCGCCTGCCTGCACCCCGCCTGCCTGCACCCCGCCTGCCTGCACCCCGCCTGCCTGCACCCCGCCTGCCTGCACCCCGCCTGCCTGGACCTCACCTGTCTGAACCGCGGCGGCCGGGGGCGCGGCGCCCGCGGACCC
>QFZU02000271.1 GCA_003260025.2 Microbispora triticiradicis
CCCCCGCGGCCGACAGCGCCGACCGCAGCTCGGGCCGGGCGAGCAGGTCGCCGAGCGCGCGGGACAGCGCGCGGGGCCGCCGGGGCGGCACGAGCACGCCGCACCCCGCGACGGTGTCGAGGTGGCCGCCGACCGCCGAGGCGATCACCGGCACCCCGCAGGCCAGGGCCTCCAGGGGCACCATGCCGAACGGCTCGTACCACGGGACGGTCACCAGCACGTCGGCGGAGCGCATGAGGGCGGGCACCTCGGCCCGGCCCACGCTGCCGATCAGCCGGACCCGGTCGCCGAGGCCGAGGCCGTCCGCCAGCGCGCGCAGCCGCGTGCCCTCCTCGTCGCCCGGGTCGCCGCCCGCGATGACGAGTTCGGCGCCGGGCACGTGCCGCAGGGCGCGGACGACGGTGTCCACCCCCTTGCGCGGCACCATGCGCCCGATGCTCAGCACCCGGGGCCGGTCGCCGCGCGGGGCGGCCGGGCCGCCGGGGTGGAACAGGCCGAGATCGACGCCGCACGGCACGACCGCGATCCGGTCGCGCGGCACGCCCAGCGCGACGAGTTCCCGCACCTCGTCGGAGCAGGTGGCGACCACCGTGACGGCCCGGCGGCCGATGTCGCGCTCGGCGGAGATCCGGGTCGCCGGGCTCGTGTCGGCCTCGCCCTGCCAGCGGCGCTTCACCGTGCCGAGCGCGTGGTAGGTCTGCACGACCGGGACGCCGAGCGGCTCGGCCGCCGTCAGGGTGGCCAGGCCGCTCATCCAGAAGTGGGCGTGCGCGACGTCGGGCCGCTCGGCCTTCCACCGGCGGGCGAGGTGCGCTCCGAACTCCGGCATGTGTGGCAGCAGCTCGTCCTTGGGCAGCGGCTCGGGCGGCCCGGCCGGCACGTGCTCGACGATGACGCCGGGCGCCATGGGCACGGTGTCCGGCTGCTCCGGGGAGGTGCGCCGCGTGTGCACGACGACCTCGTTGCCCCGCTCCGCCAGGGCCAGGGCCAGCGCCGCCACGTGCACGTTCTGCCCGCCGGCGTCCACGCCGCCGAGGGTCGCGAGCGGGCTCGCGTGCTCCGACACCAGGGCGATCCTCATGGCACCCCCTCCGTGACCGCATCACCGAGCTCCGTGACCGCATCACCGAGCTCCGTGACCGCCTCGCCGAACTCCGTGACCGCCCCGCGGAGCGACTCCTTCGCCGCGGCCAGGCCGTGGACGGCGTCCACGACCTGCGCACCGCTGACGGCGGACAGGCACGGATGGCCGGGGACGAGGCAGAGCCTCGCCCTGCTCCCCCTGCAGGGGGCGTCCTGGTCGCCCAGGAGCACCGAGGGCACGCCGTACGGCGCCCAGCGGGCGGCGGGCACGACCGGCGCGAACAGGCTGACCACCGGCGTGCCGACCGCCGCCGCGAGATGGGCGGGGCCGGTGTTGGCCGCCACGACCACCGACGCCCCGGCCAGCACGGCGGCCAGTTCGGCGAACGTGGTCGCCCCGCCGAGGTCCGCCGCGGGACCGGAGACGATCGCGGTCAGGGCCCGCTCCCCCGGGCTGCCGGTGACGACGACCCGCTCGCCCGCGGCCAGCAGCGCCTCGACCGCCTCCGCCCAGCGCTCCACGGGCCACGCCCTGGCCTGCGCGGTCGTGCCGGGATGCACGACCACGTAGCCCGGCGGGCCGGTGAGGTGCGCCACGTCCGGCAGCGGCCCGCGTACGGCGAGCCGCCCGTCGTCGCCCGGCGGCAGGACGAAGCCGGCCGCGCGGACGAGGCCGAGCATCCGCTCCGGCTCGGGCACGTCCACGCTCTCGTCCACGACGTGACGCACGTCGAGCAGGGAGCCGGGGTAGTCCTCGCTGATCGCGGCGATGCGCGGCACCCCGGCGAGCCGCAGCAGCAGGGCCGTCGGCAGCGCCGACTGGTGGAAGGACGTGAAGATCACGGCCAGGTCGGGTCCGACGGCGCGCACCTGATCGACCAGGCGGGCCGCGTGCTCGGAGGTCACCGGCATCCGGTCGGGGTCGATCCAGGGGGCGCGCCACTCCAGCACGCGGCCGACGCCGGGCAGCAGTTCGGCCGCCGCCCTGCCGTACGGACCGGCGAGCATGACGACCTCCCGCGCCCCGGCGGCGACGGCGCGCACGGCGGGCCCCGCGAGCAGCACGTCTCCCGCGTTGTCGGGCCGCACCACCAGTGCGGTCCCGATCACGGACGCCTCCCCGTCCGCACCGCCAGCTCGCCCCTGAGCCGGTGGGCGCACGCGACCGGCGGGATCACCACGCTGGTCACGGCCATGCGCCAGATCTCCCCGGGCGTACGCGGCCCGGGGGCGATCCGCGCCCAGGCGAACTCTCCGGTGAGGCCGAGCCAGGCGAGCCCGGCGGCGCCCGCGGCGAGACGCGTCCGGCGGCCGGTCCGCACGCCGGCGGCGGCCAGCGTGAGCGCGAGCAGACCCGCGCCGGTGGTGAGGGCGTGCCGCCTGAGCCTGCCCGGTCCGCCGATGAACAGACGCCAGTCGCGGCCGTACGCCTGGCGCATGATCGCGTCGGAGGCGTTGCCGCGCTGGAAGCGCACGCTGGACCAGAAGCCGTCGCCGCGCACCGGATGCCGGGTCAGGCGCTCTCCCTTCACCAGGCAGAATCCGGCCCGCTCCACGCGTATCGCGAGGTCGGCGTCCTCCCGGTACGCGCCGGGGAAGCGTTCGTCGAACCCGCCGGTCGCCTCCAGGGCGGTCCTGCGGTAGGCCATGTCGGCGGTGATCCAGTCGGCGTCGGCCAGGCCGGCCGTGTTGCGCTCGGCGTCGGTCGGGCGGCGGCCCTCGGCGGAGCCGGGCAGCGGCACCTCCAGCCGTCCCTGGCTGCCGCCCACGTGCGCGGGCAGGCGGGCGAGGTCGGCCGCCAGCGCCCGCGCCCAGCCGGGCCCCGGTACCACGTCGTCGTCCAGGAACGCCACCCACGGGGTCGTCGCCGCCCGCCAGCCCACGTTGCGGGCGGCGGCCGGGCCGCGCCCACCCGACCTGAGCACTCGTACGCCGGCGGGGACCGGCAGGGCCTCGGCGTCCTCCCCCGGACGGTCGTCCACCACGATCACCTCGGGGCCGTCCCCCTCCCGGGGGCCGGCGGCTTCCCGGGGACTGATGGCGGCGAGCGTGGCGGCCAGGCTCGGCCGCCCGATCGTCGGGATGACGACGGTGACCGCCGGCCCCTGGGGGGTGGCGTCCGCGGGCGCGTTCCTCCGCTTCCGGCCGGTCTGCCGGGTCGCCTGCTGGGTCGCCTGCTGCGTCGTCTGCCGGGTCGTCTCCGATGTCATCCCGCGAACACCGCCCCCCTGCGCACGACGTACGGGCCGAGCACGAGCACGTCCACAGGCGCCGAGCCGAAGCACTCCAGCGCGTCGCGCGGGTCGTCCACCATCGGACGGCCCGCCGTGTTGAGGCTCGTGTTGACCACCACGGGAACCCCGGTGCGGGCCTCGAACTCCTCGAGTAACCGGGCGAGCAGCGGGTCGCGCCCGCGCTCGATCGTCTGGATGCGGGCCGTGCCGTCGACGTGGACGACGGCGGGGACGCGGTCGCGCCACTCGGGCTTCACGTCGTGGACGAACAGCATGTACGGGCTCGACATCGGACCCCTGCCGAAGATCGTGGAGGCGCGTTCCGCGAGGACCATCGGGGCGATGGGGCGGAACTGCTCGCGGCCCTTCACGTCGTTGAGCCGCTCGGTGTTGCGGGGATTGCCGGGGTTGGCGAGCAGGGAGCGGCGGCCGAGGGCGCGGGGGCCGTACTCCGCGCGGCCCTGGAACCAGGCCACCACGCGGTCGGCGGCCAGTTCGGCGGCGACGGCCGCGGCGAGGTCGGCGGGCCGCTCGTACGGCACCTTCGCCACGTCGAGCCAGGCGCCGAGCTCCTCGTCGGTCCAGCCGCGGCCGAGGTCGGCGCCGGGCATCGGGGCGACCCGGTCGCCGGAGGCCTGCGCGAGGTGCAGCGCCCCGCCGAGCGCGGTGCCGGAGTCGCCCGCCGCGGGCTGCACCCAGACGTCCTCGAACGGGCCCTCGGCGAACAGCCGGGTGTTGGCCACGCAGTTCAGCGCCACTCCCCCGGCCATCGTCAGATAACGGGCGCCGGTCCGCTCGTGCAGCCACTTGGCGAGGTCGAGCAGCACCTCCTCCAGCCGCGTCTGCACGCTCGCCGCGAGGTCGGCATGGTCGGAGGTCCACTTCTCGCCCTTGCCGAGGGCCTTGGCGTAGACGCTCCAGTCGATCGGCTCGACCCGGAAACCACCGTCGCCCGTGGGGTGGACGAGCTCGCGCATCTCCCGCAGGAACCGCGGCTCGCCGTAGGAGGCGAGGGCCATCACCTTGTACTCGTCGCTCGACCGCAGGAAGCCGAGGTGCGCGGTGAGGTCCTCGTACATCAGTCCGAGGGAGTGCGGCAGGGCCTGGCTCGCCAGGACGGTGAGCTCGCCGTCCCGGTAGTGCCCGGCGAGGTGCGACACGGCCTCGCCCCGGCCGTCGCAGACCAGCACCGCCGACTCGCGGTACGGCGCGGCCAGCCCGGCCGACGCGGCGTGCGCGATGTGGTGGGGGACGAACCGCACCTGGGCGGAGTCCAGCCCCGGCAGGGCGGTCGCCAGGAAGTTGGGGGCCCGGCGCGCGTAGGTGGTGCGCATCTCCTCCCAGCGCGCGTCCTGTCCCTCCCCTCCGGGCAGCACCAGCTCCGGGTCGTAGGAGTAGGCGACGCCGTCGAGGTCCTCGGGTCGCAGGCCGGCCTGTTCCAGGCACCACGCCGCGGCCTGCTCGGGCAGTTCCCAGGCGGAGAACGGCACCGGCCGCTTGCCGTGCTTGCGCCGGCTGAAGCGCTCCTCCTCAGCAGCGGCGACCACCTCGCCATCGATCACTAACGCTGCGGCTGGATCATGAAATATCGCATTTATCCCCAAGAACCGCATCGGTTTCCCTCCGTTGCGCAGTGCCGGTCTGGTTACCGAGAGAAGCGGCGCTAAACACTGCTTTGTAGAGAAGTCGACGTGAGTGGGGGATGTGCTCAATAACCGCTACTCTGCGTAGCCAAAGGCGCTGACCTGGAGGTGGTCAGCACGCGGTCAGGGCGCGGTCACAGCGCGTTTGCTCCGATTTCCTCCGGGTAGCCCGGCGGGCGATTCCGCAGGAGGCCGCCCGTGACCCAGCCCGCTCACCCGCCCGCCGCGGTGCTCTTCGACCGTGACGGCACTCTCGTCCACGACGTTCCCTACAACAGCGATCCGGGCCGCGTGGCGCCGGTGGAGGGGGCGCGGGATGCGCTGGACCGGCTCCGCGCGGCCGGTGTCCCGATCGGTGTGGTCACCAACCAGTCGGGGGTGGCCAAGGGGCTGATCGCGCCGGAGGCCCTGCGGGCAGTGAACGACCGGGTGGAGGCCCTGCTGGGCCCGTTCGACGTGTGGGAGATCTGCGAGCACGACGACGGCGACCGCTGCGCCTGCCGCAAGCCCGCGCCCGGCCTCGTGCTGAGCGCCGCCCGCCGGCTCGGCGTCTCGCCCGTCGACTGCGTCGTGATCGGCGACATCGGCCGGGACGTGGAGGCGGCCCGCGCGGCGGGCGCGCGGGGCGTCCTCGTGCCGACCCCGGTGACACTCCCGGAGGAGGTGGCCGCGGCCCTCGAGGTGGCGCCCGACCTCGCCGCGGCGGTCGATCTGGTGCTGCCGAGGATTCCGCTCACGGCTGAGCCTTAAGCGGGTGCGGGCGGGGCAGAGGGGTGACGCGCCCGGCGGGGAGGCGCGACAGAGCACGGTGTTCCAGAGTCTGCAGAAGGACGGACGGGGAGCGACACGATGAAGATCATGGTCTGGCACGTCCACGGTTCGTGGACCACCTCCTTCGTGCACGGGGGGCACGAATACCTGGTGCCGCTCACGCCCGACCGCGGCCCGGACGGGCGGGGCCGGGCGGAGACCTATCCCTGGCCCGGTACCGTGCGGGAGGTGCCCCACGACCGGCTGGCCGCCGAGGACGTCGACCTGATCGTCTACCAGCGGCCGCACGAGATCGAGCTCGCCCGTGAGTGGCTGGGCCGCGACGTGCCGGGCGTCTACGTCGAGCACAACACCCCCGCGGGAGACGTGCCGAAGACCCGCCACCCGCTGGCGGACCGGGACGACATCCCCCTCGTCCACGTCACCCACTTCAACGACCTCTTCTGGGACTCCGGCCGCGCGCCGACCCACGTGATCGAGCACGGCGTGGTGGACCCCGGCCACCTCTACAGCGGTGAACTGCCCCGCGCGGGGGTGGTCGTCAACGAGCCGATCAGGCGCTGGCGGGTGGCGGGCACCGACCTGCTGCCCACCTTCGCCACGGGCGCCCCGATCGACGTGTTCGGCATGCAGGTGACGAACCTGCCCGCCAAGCTCGGCCTCGACGGGGCGATGGAGGCCTTCGAGGACCTGCCGCAGAGCGCCATGCACGCCGAGCTGGCCAGGCGCCGGGTCTACCTGCACCCCTACCGCTGGACCTCGCTCGGCCTGTCGCTGATCGAGGCAATGATGATCGGCATGCCGGTCGTCGCCCTCGCCACCACCGAGGCCGTCGAGGCGGTGCCGCCGGAGGCGGGGGTCGTCTCGACCAAGATCCCCACACTGCTGCGGGCCCTCGACCGGTTCGCCAACGAACCGGAGCTCGCCGCCCAGGCCGGCAAGGCCGCCCGCTCGGCCGCGCTCGCCCGCTACAACCTCGACCGCTTCCTCGCCGACTGGGACCGCCTGCTCACCTCCATCGTCGCGAGTTGACATTCTTGGGCAAGGTCTTACTCCTCGATGAGACCGGCCGGTCTCACCACCGGAGTACGCTTCCGTGAGGGCGAGGGGGAGCCATGCCCGATCCTCGGGAGATCCATGACGCTTTCGCGGAGGCGCTCTGCACGCACGACAAGCGGCGCCTTCTGGACTGCTTCCACGCGGACGCCGTTCTCGTGACCCCCGTCGGCGTGGTGGAGGGGCACGAACAGATCGAGTGGTATTTCGGCCAGTTCTTCTCCACCGTGCCCGACCTGACGACCAGGGTCATCACGATCTCGGTCTGCGGTGACACCGTTTCCGTCGAATGGGTCACGTCGGGAACTCAGACGGGGGAAATGCTACTCCCGGACGGCACCGTGATCCCCGGCACCGGCCGCCCCGTCTTCTGGAGGGGTTGCGGAATGTGGTCGGTGGAAGACGGCAGGTTCGTCACCGGGCGCATCTACTACGACCAGTTGCGTGCTTACATGTCGCTGGGCTGCCGGCTCGTACAGAACAAGCCCCCCTCCGCGACCGCCGCCCCTGATCAGGAGGCCCGACCCGTGCCCGCCACCCATCCGAGCGGCCAGGAGACCCGGGCCGAGCCGCGCTCCAACTCCATCCGCCGGCTTCTCCGCGGGATCTTCGGCATGTGATCGTCCCTGCCACCCGACCCCGACGCCGAGCCCGACTCGCCCACGGCTGTCGTGCGACGCCTTGATTGTTTACCGAGAACGGGGCACCGCGAGGGCGGGTGATCCGGCCGGGGTGGGAAAAGGCTCCTCATGATGCGCAACCTGGTGAACGGCGCCGTCGGCGGCGCGCTCGCGACGGCGGTGTACAGCGCGATGCTGATGGCGGCGGACAGGGCCGGTCTGCTGGAGGAGCCGCCGCCGCGGCGATTCGCCCGGATGACTCTGCCGGGCCGCGGGAGCCGTCCCCGACCGGGCGAGAGCGTGCTCTCGACCATCGCGCACTATGCCTTCGGGTCGAGCTGCGGCACCGTGCTGGGCCTGCTGTCGGCCGGTCAGCGGGTGCCCGTCCCGATCGGCACGGCGTACGGGCTGCTGGTGTGGCACTTCGGCTGCCGGGGCCTCGCGCCGAGCATCGGCGCGTACGCGCCCCTGCCGAAGGACCGCCCGGGCCGCCAGGCCACGCTGCTGGCGGGACACCTGCTGTGGGGCACCGCGCTCGTGCTCGCGCTCAACCGGCTGCGGACCGAGAGGGCGCCGCTGACCACCGAGCTCGCGCCCCGGCTGCGGGAGGAGGTCAGGCACCCCGCCATTCCCGTCCCCGAGCCCGTCTCCGCCCTCTGATCCGGCGCGATCAGACCCCGGAGAGCAGGCGAGGATCATGTTCCCCGTCCTCGGGAAGAGAATGGGGTCGTGCGCTGTCGTGTTGCCGATCTGGCCAGCGCCGACCGACCGAGGAGAAGTCGAATGAGCAAGCTCGATGAGAACGCCGTGGCTTTACTGAAGGAGCCGGTCCACGCCTGGGTGACGACCGTCAGGCCGGACGGATCGCTGCACAACACCGTGGTGTGGGTCGACATCGACGGAGAGGAAGTCGTCTTCAACACCGCCGTGGGACGGGCGAAGGAGCGGCACCTGCGCGACAACCCCCGTGTGTCGGTCAGCGTGCTCGACCCGGGCAACGCCTTCCGCTTCGTCAGCGTCTCCGGCACCGCCACGCTGGAGCTCGAAGGCGCGGACGCGGTCATCGACGGCTTGGCGAAGAAGTACCTCGGGGTGGACGCCTACCCCTACCGCCAGCCGGGAGAGCAGCGCGTCACCGTACGCGTCGTTCCCGAGAAGGTCATCTCCAGCGCGGGACGCTGACGGGGCGTTCGCCGGGCGAGCACGCACACAGCCGCCCGGCACGCCTTCCCGCCCCCACCGGCGCCGGGACCGGCGCTCGGGCGTCCGCACGCGACCGGCGCGACGCGACCTCGGACCCGCTCAGACTCCGGCGCGCAGGTAGGCGAGCACGGCGAGCACCCGGCGGTGGTCGTCCGCGTCCGGAGGCAGGTCGAGCTTGGCGAGGATGCTGGCGATGTGCTTGGCGACGGCCGCCTCGGTGACGAACAGCGCGCGGGCGATCGCGGCGTTGGACCTGCCCTCCGCGACCAGGGCGAGCACCTCGCGCTCGCGCGGTGAGAGCCGGGCCACCGGGTCGCGGCGCCCGCGCAGCAACTGCCGGACGACCTCGGCGTCGATGACCGTGCCACCGCCCGCGACCGTCGTCACCGCCCCGGCGAACTGCGTGACGTCGCCGATGCGGTCCTTCAGCAGATAACCCACCCCGCCCCCGCCCGGGCACCGGGTCTGGTCGAGCAGTTCGGCGGCGTAGGTCTGCTCGACGTACTGGCTGAGCACCAGGACAGCGAGGGACGGCCGCGCCGCCCGCAGTTCCAGCACCGCCCGCAGCCCCTCGTCGCTGAATCCGGGCGGCATGCGCACGTCGGCGACGACGACGTCCGGGTCCTGCTCGGCGACCGCGGCGATCAGCGCGGCGGCGTCGCCGACCGCCGCGACGACCTCGTGCCCGAAGCGTTCCAGCAGGCCCACGAGGCCCTCCCGGAGCAGCACCGAGTCTTCGGCTATCACCACACGCACGGGGTCACCTCTCGCACGGGATCTCCGCCCGCACCGTGGTCGGGCCGCCGCATGGGCTGTCGACGGTGAGCGTGCCCCCGACGGCCGCCACCCGGTCGGCGAGCCCGGTCAGGCCGGTGCCGCCCGCCGGGTCCGCTCCCCCGCGCCCGTCGTCGGCGACCTCCAGCACGAGCCGTGCGCCGCGCAGCCGGCCGCGCACCGTGCAGGAGCCTGCCCCGCTGTGCTTGGCCACGTTCGCGAGCGCCTCGCAGGCGACGTAGTAGGCCGCCGCCTCCACCCGCTCGGGGAGCCGCCGGTCCAGCGCGATGTCCGCCCGCGCGGGCACGGGCGACCTCCCGGCGACGTCGCGTACGGCGGCGGGCAGCCCGCGATCGGCGAGCACCTGCGGATGGACGCCGCGGATCAGCTCGCGCAGTTCCTCCAGCGCCTGCCCGGCCAGCTCGCGCGCCTCGTCGAGCCGCAGGGCCGCGGGCGAGCCCGGCGGGAGGTCGAGCCCGGCCAGGCCCAGCTTCATCGACAGCGCGACCAGCCGCTGCTGCGCGCCGTCGTGCAGGTCGCGCTCGATGCGGCGGCGCTCGGCATCGAAGGCGTCCACCAGCCGGGCCCTGGACCGCGCGATCTCCCGCACCTCGGCCTCCTGCGGGACCAGCATCGCCCGCGCCATCGCGGCCCGGGCGCCCGCCCAGGCGCTGACCGTGTACGCCGCGACGGGCACCAGCAGCAGTCCGACGGCCGAGCCGGCGAAGGTCTCCGCCAGAGTCGCCTCCCCCTCGGGAGCGATCGGCTGCACGACCGGGGAAAGGATCAGCACCGCGGGCCCCCCGATCGCGGCCGCCGCCACCAGCAGGTCGACCCACCAGAGCGCGAACAGCCCCACGAGGGTGTGCCCCGCCTCCCGCCATCCCGGCCACCACCCGCCCGGCAGTCCGCGTACGGGCTGCCGGTCCACGTACCTCAGCCGCCACCGCTCGAACCGGGCCACGGGCGTGAGCAGCACGGCCGCCACCACGAGGGACACCGGTACGGCTGCCGGGCCGTCCATCGCCCGGACCGGCGTCAGGACGGCGGCGAAGGCGGAACCGGGGACGATCCCGGTCAGCAGGTACGCCAGCGACCGCCACGGCCAGGCCGAGGCGAGGAACCGCTGGGGCGGCCCGGCGAGCGCCTCCAGCGCGGTACGGGGCGTGAGAGGGGCGACGGCGGGGACGAGGAAGGGGGCGGCCACGGCATCGACGCTAGCCGCCGGGCCCGCCGTTGTCGGTAGTGCTGGGGATACCTCCGGTTCTCGCCTCAGCGCCAGTGCCTCGCGGGCCCGCCCCCGGTTGGCTCGGCTCCATGACACGAACAGGCACGACACGAACCGGCACGACGCAGACAGGAACGGCGCAGAAAGGAACGGCGCAGGCGGTCCTGCTCCACTCGGTCCGCATGGTGTACGGCACCGGGCCCGGCGCGGTGAACGCTCTCGACGGGGTGACCCTCGGCTTCGCCCAGGCGACCTTCACGGCCGTGATGGGGCCCTCGGGCTCCGGCAAGTCAACGCTGCTGCACTGCGCCGCCGGGCTCGACCGGCCGACGGACGGGACCGTCCTGATCGGCGGCGTCGACCTCGGCCCGCTCGGCGAGAAGGCGCTCACCCTGCTGCGCCGGGAACGGGTCGGCTTCGTGTTCCAGGAGTACAACCTCGCCGACTCGCTCACCGCCGAGGAGAACGTGGCGCTTCCCCTCCGCCTGGCCGGGCGCCGGCCCGGCCGGGACGAGGTGCGCGAGGCGCTCGCCGAGGTCGGCCTGGAGCGGCGGGCCGGGCACCGGCCCGCCGAACTCTCGGGCGGCGAGCGGCAGCGGGTGGCGATCGCCCGCACGCTGATCACCCGGCCCGCCGTGCTCTTCGCCGACGAACCGACCGGCGCGCTCGACCGCGCCGCGTCCCGGGTGGTCATGGAACTCCTGCGAGCGCTCGTGGACGCCCACGGGCAGACCGTCGTCATGGTCACGCACGACCCCGCCGCGGCGGCGTACGGCGACCGGGTCGTGCTGCTCGCCGACGGGCGGCTCGCCGGGGAGCTGGGCCGGTCGAGCGCCACCGAGATCGCCGCCCGCGTGGCGCTGCTGGAGGAGACGTGCTGAACCGCCCGCTTAACCGGCCACTGAACCGGCCACTGAACCGGCCACTGAGTCTTTCGCTGCTCCGCGGCCGGTGGACCGGCCTGGCGGGCACCTTCGCCGCGCTCTGCCTCGGCGCCGCGATCCTCACCGCGAGCGCGCTGCTGCTGACGTCCGCCGGCCCGCGGGTGCCCGCCCGGTACGCCGCCGTGCCCCTGCTCGTGCACGGCCCCGGCGTGCCCGGGGAGGAGAACAACTTCGCCGAGAACCCGCCCTGGTCCCCCGAGACGACGGAGGCGCTGGTCCGCGCCCTGGCGGCCGTGCCCGGTGTCGCGGCGGTCGTTCCCTACCGCGACCCCGGGCCGTACGTCTCCGACGGCGAGCCGGCGCGGTCCGGAGACGGGGCGACACGGTCCGGGGACGGGGTCCACGTCATCGGGCTGCGCACCGAGCCAGGAGCCGATCTCTCCGCCGTACGGGCGGCGGCCGGGCGTGCCGTGCGCGGCGCCGGGGACGGCACGGCGCGGGTGCTTGCGGGAGAGGACCGGGCCGAGGCCGAGCCCGCCGCCGACGCGCGGACCCGCTGGATCGGCATGCAGGTGCTGACCGCGATGGCGCTGCTCGGCGGCTTCGTGTCGGTGTTCGTGGTCGCCTCCACCTTCGCGTTCCGGGTCGTCCAGCGCCGCCGGGAGTTCGGCCTGCTGCGGGTGGCCGGCGCGACCCCGCGCCAGGTGCGGCTGATCGTGTACGGCGAGGCGCTCGCCGTGGGCGTCGTCGCGGCCGCGGCCGGGGCCCTGCTGGGCGCCGCCGTCGCGCCCGCCCTGGGCCGGGTGCTCGTCACGGCGGGCTTCGAGCCCGCGTCGTTCGACGTGCGCCTCACCCCGCTCCCCGTGGCCGGCGCGGTCGCGGCCGGGATCGCGGCGGGCCTGCTCGGCGCCTGGTCCGCGTCGGGCCGGGCCGCCCGGGTCCGCCCGCTGGAGGCC
>QFZU02000272.1 GCA_003260025.2 Microbispora triticiradicis
GCGCCGAAAACACCGGCGACTCCACCAGCAACCGCGCCGCCATCCCCACCCACTGCTGCCCCTGACCCGGGAACACGAAGACCGGGCCCGGGTTCGTCGTCGTCGCGGAGCCCTCCACGAGGGTGTCCGCGGGCTCCCCGGCGGCCAGCGCCTCCAGGCCCGTACGCAGGTCCTTCCGGCCGGAGCCGACGACGACGGCGCGATGCCTCAGGGTGGCGCGCCCGGCGGCGAGGGACAGGCCGACGTCGGCGTCGGCGACCTCCGGCTCCGCGTCGAGGCGCGCGAGCAGTCCCGCCGCCATGGCGCGCAGCGCCGGGCGCGACTTGGCCGACAGCGGCCACGCGACGGCCGGCAGGTCCGCGGACGGACGCACACCGGGCTCTTCGTCACAGGGCTCTTCGTCACCGGCGTCCCCCGCATTCTCGGCGGGCGCCTGCTCGATCAGCGCGTGCGCGTTGGTGCCGCTGATGCTGAAGGACGAGACTCCGGCCCGGCGCGGCCCGCCCGTCGACGGCCACGGCGTCGCCTCGGTCAGCAACCTGACGTCGCCCGCGGACCAGTCGACGTGGGGGGTGGGCTCGTCGATCCCGATGCTCGGCGGCATGACGCCGTTGCGCATGGCCATGACCGTCTTGATCACCCCGGCGATGCCCGCGGCGGCCTGGGTGTGGCCGATGTTCGACTTCACCGAGCCCAGATACAGCGGACGTTCCCGGTTCCGGCCGTACGTGGCCAGCAGCGCCTGGGCCTCGATGGGGTCGCCGAGACGGGTACCCGTCCCGTGCGCCTCCACCATGTCCACGTCCGACGGCGCCAGCCCGGCGGCGGTCAGCGCCTGCCGGATCACCTGCTGCTGGGCGGCTCCGTTCGGCGCGGTCAGGCCGTTGGACGCGCCGTCCTGGTTCACCGCGCTGCCGCGTACGACGGCCAGGACCTCGTGACCGGCGCGGCGGGCGTCCGACAGCCGCTCCAGGACGAGCATCCCCACGCCTTCGGCGAAGGAGGTCCCGTCCGCGGCGGCGGCGAACGCCTTGCAGCGGCCGTCCGCGGCGAGCCCGCCCTGGCGGGTGAACTCGACCAGCAGCGCGGGCGTCGACATCACCGCGACGCCCCCGGCCAGCGCCACCGAGATCTCGCCCCGGCGCAGCGCGTGACACGCGTCGTGCAGGGCGACCAGCCCGGACGAGCACGCCGTGTCGATCGTGACCGCGGGACCCCGCAGGTTGAACGTGTACGCGATCCGCCCCGACGCGATGGCGTTCGTGTTGCCGTTGACGAGGAACCCGCCGAGTCCGGGCGTCCCCCGGCTCGACGTGGCCATCGGGATCGCGTAGTCGCCCGCCATCATGCCGACGTAGACGCCGGTGGCGCTGCCGCCCAGCGACTCGGGCGGGATGCCCGCCCGTTCGAGCGCCTCCCAGACGATCTCCAGCAGCAGGCGGTGCTGCGGGTCCATCGCGACCGCCTCGCGCGGCGAGATCTCGAAGAACTCGGCGTCGAAGCAGGCGGCGTCGTGGAGGAAGGCGCCGTGCCGCGAAGCGCACCGCGACGCGGGGTCCTCGCTGTCGGGGCCGAGCGCGGCGAGGTTCCAGCCGCGGTCCTCGGGGAACCCGGTGACGCCGCTGTCCCCGTTCTCGACCAGCCGCCAGAGGTCCTCGGGCGAGCGGACGTCACCGGGGAACCGGCAGGCCATGCCCACGATCGCGATCGGCTCCGCGTGGCTCCCCTCCGCCTCCGCGAGACGCTCCCTGGTCTCCAGCAGTTCCGCTGTCACGCGCTTGAGGTAGCCGCGCAGTCTCTCCTCGTTTTCGGCGCCCACGGACAACTCTCCCCTCGTCCCCCCGCGCGCAGATCTCGGATCGCGCCGGAGCCCCGCCCCGTCTGTCGGCTCACGACGGAATCACGCTGCCTGCGCATCCTCTGGCTGCGCTGGGGACAGGGTCCAGGCAGAATTAGCGGCGAAACCTGTTACACATTGCGGATCGGCAGAAAACGCCGGATAACGGGCTCTGGCCGGTCACTTCGGATAGTCGCCATCGGTTCTGCCTGGACCCCGCCCGCGTGAGTGCGCATGATCCGGTCGCATCCCCGGTGAATCCGACGCCGGGCATCGTGCTCAGACCGACGGAGGTCCGACTGTGGTCTTCAAACCCACCCGCGGCGATCTGCCCGCCCGCTTCGGCCCGGGGATCCCGAACGTGCCGCCGATCGGGCCCTCGACGCTCGACGCCGACGTCTACCGGGATCCCGAGCGCTTCGAGCAGGAACGGCTCCGGGTCCTCAACCGGAGCTGGCAGATCATCTGCCGTTCCAGCGAGATCCCCGGTCCCGGTGACCACCATGTGTGGGAGGGCCACGGGGAGAGCATCGTCGTCACCCGGCGCAAGGACGGCGGGCTGGCCGGCTTCCACAACGTCTGCCAGCATCGCGGCACCCGGATCGTGGTCGAGAACGGCGTCGGGGCACGCCGGTTCACCTGCCGCTGGCACAACTGGGCCTACGACGTCGAGGGCAGGGTGATCGGCGTTCCGGATCGGCCCGACTTCGACCGCGCCACCCTAAACGGCCTGTGCTCCCCCGCCGTCGAACTCGACGAATGGGGCGGCTGGGTGTGGGCGGTCCTGGCGGGGCCGGGCGTGGCGGGGCCGCTGCTCGACTGGATCGGCCCGGAGCTCGCCGGCGACCTCGGGGCCTTCCGCATGGAGGACATGAAGCTCGTCGAGAAGGTCGAATGGGAGGTCGACGTCAACTGGAAGGTCGTCATCGACGCCTTCAGCGAGTTCTACCACGCGCAGGCGCTGCACCAGATCCCCGCCGCCGACGTGAAGGACGCCCGGCAGGCGACGATGGACGTCTTCGGCCGCAACGGCATGATGGTCGTGCCGTTGATGGGCGTGCTGGAGGAGCTACGCCGGACGCTCGACCACACCTCCCTCGCGATCTGCAACTACAACCTGTTCCCCAGCGCGGTCTTCAACTGCCACAACGTGCACACCCAGCTTTTCCGCTCGGTGCCGCTCGGCGTGAACAGGACCCGCTTCGAGGCGTGGGAACTGCAGTACGACACGGACGACGAGGACTACCAGGACCTCGCGGAGATGCTCTGGGAGGGCATCAAGGCCGTGGTGCAGCAGGACGTCGACGAATGGGTCAACGTCGCGGCCGTCGCCCGGTCGTCGGCGTACCGGCAGAACATCTTCAACGAACGCGAGTGCCTGATCACCCACTTCCACCGGGTCTGCGATGACATGCTCGCCGGGGGCGACGGGCTGGGTCTTGAACCCGAGCGGACGATGGCGCGGCCGCCCCGATCGTGAGCGGGCCCGCGTGACGGCCGGCCCGGCGCGGGTGCCGCCGGGCCGGCTGGACTACAGCACGCGGAGCCGCCCCCAGAGGGCGGACCAGCGCTCCCGCTGGTCCTCGCACAGCCAGATCGGGGCGCTCTGGAACGTGTTCTTCACGTTCAGGCCGTTGTCGACCGCCGCGACGCGGTGGACCCGGGTGAAGGAGTCGCGCAGACGGGCCGGCGGGTCGCCGACGTACAGCGTGACCGTGGCGTCGTCGGGGGGCGGGCCGAAGTACCAGAAGCCCCGGTGCGGGCTGTAGCCGTGCGGCAGCCCGCGTGCGGGGCCGTAACGCTCGATCGCGCTCGCGCTCCAGTAGTGGCCGGTGACGACCACGGTGCGCCTCCGGACCTCCGGCGGCAGGGCCCGGTACGCCCCGGCCACCGCGTCGGCGAGCTCCGGCCAGCCGACGCTCTCGGCGTTGACGAGGTTCTCCGCGCCGTCCTGCCCGGCGAGGGTCTCCACCGGCCGCACCGGCAGCACCGCGAGCACCATGGCCGCCGACAGCACGGCCAGGGGCCACGCCACCCATACCGGCCACCGGCCGCGTACGCGGTCGAGACCCACCGCGCCGACAGCCCACAGTGCCGGGAACAGCCCCGTCACGTAGTAGCCGGCGCCGAAGGTGAGGACGAACACCAGCACCAGCCCGGCCAGGGCCCACCCGAGGAAGCGATACTCGGGCGTCCGGAGCGCGCGCCACAGTCCGTACACGAGCAGCGGCGTGCCGAGGACGCCCGCCGAGCCCAGCAACAGCAGGAAGAACCCCGCGGGGCTGTGCTCCCCGGCCAGCACGGCGCCCAGCTCCAGCTGGGGCCAGCCGTTGCGGGCCTGCCACAGCACGGCCGGGACGCAGGACAGCGCCGCCACCGCCATGCCGGCGAGAAACCACCGGCGGCGCAGCAGCTCGCGCGGCCCGGCGGCCGCGATCGCCACGCCCGCGACCAGCCAGAAGAACACGATCGTGTACTTGCCCTGCAGCGCGAGCCCGGTGACCAGTCCCGACCACAGCAGCAGCCGGTCGTCGCGCAGCCGGACCCAACGGACCAGCAGCCAGGTGACGACGATCCACAGGAACGTGTCCACGGGTGTGGTGGCGAGCACGTGCCCGCCCGCGCCCAGCACCGGCGACCCGGCGACGGCGGCGGCGGTCAGCAGCTGCGCCCGCCGGGTGCCGCCCATCTCACGGGCGATCGCCGCGGCGAACAGCACTCCGCCCACGGCGCACACCAGGGCGGGCAGCCGCATCACCGCCAGCGAGCCCGGAGCGACGACGTCCATCGCCCGCGCGATCAACGGCAGCAAGGGGGGCTGGTCGGCGAATCCCCAGTCGAGGTGGTGACCCGCGGCCCAGAAGTACAGCTCGTCTCCGAAGTAGCCGTACCGCCCGCCGGTCAGCGCGAGCGCCAGGCCGAGCGCACCCGCCAGGGCGAGCACCGGCCAGGAGCCGGCGACGCCCACGGCGGCCCGTCGCGGGGCGCGTACGGCTGTGGGCTCGTCCACAGCGGCCCCCGCCCCCGCTCCCACGCCGGCTCCCACCCCCGCGCTCACCGAGACTGGTCCGGGCGGGCCCGGCCGAGCTGCCCGGCGATGACGTCGGCGACGGCCGTCCAGTGCTCCTTCAGGTAGAAGTGCCCGCCCGGGAACACGTGCATCCGGAACTCGCCGGAGGTGTGGTCGCGCCACGCGTCGACCTCGTCCGCGCTCGCCTTGGGATCGTCGTCGCCGGTCAGCGCGATCGTGGGGCAGCCGAGCCTCGGCCCGGGCCGGTACCGGTAGGTCTCGACCGCCCGGTAGTCGCTCCGCAGCGCCGGCAGGATCATCTCGACCACCTCCGGGTCGTCCAGGACCCGCGCGTCGGTGCCGCTCAGCCGCTTCATCTCGGCGACGAGAGCGCTGTCACCGCCCAGGTGCACGATCTCGTCGTCGTGGCGGTCGCGCGAGGGGGCCCGCCTGCCCGACACGAACAGCGCGGCGGGGTCGAGGCCGCGCCGCCGCTTCATCCGGGTCGCCACCTCGAAGGCGATCATCGCGCCCATGCTGTGCCCGAAGAGCGCGACCGGCCCGCCCATGAGGGGTTCCAGCGCGTTGAAGGCCTCGTCGGCGAGCTCGTCGATGGTGGACAGGCAGCGCTCGCGCAGCCGGTCCTGCCGTCCGGGGTACTGCAACGCCAGCACCCGGTGGCTGGACCGCAGCAGGCCCGACAGCGTGGAGAAGTAGCTCGCCGATCCGCCCGCGTGCGGGAAGCAGACGAGGGTGGCGGACCCCGCGGATCCGTGCGTCCCGGGTCCGTCGTGGTAGCGGCGGATCCACACGTCGTCGAGGAGTGTCTCGGTCAAGGGTGCTTCCGATCGTCGAGGGAGATCGTCGCGGGAAACCGCGCGAACGAGGTCAGGGATCACTCGGGGAGTCGCTCAGCCGGTCACTCGGTGAGTCACTTTGTGAGTCACTCAGGGGGTCGTTCAGGGGGTCACGAACAGCCGGTCCCGCCCAAGCGCGGGAGGGACGTGGTCGCCCACGTACGCCGCCAGACCGGCGAGGAGGCGGTCGATGTCGTCGTGGTCGTTGTACGGGGCGAGCCCGACGCGCACCCCGCCCCGGTCGCCCAGGCCCAGCCGCCGGGACGCCTCGGCGGCGTAGAAGGTGCCGGACTCGGTGTCGATGCCGAGGGCCGCGAGGTGGTGGGAGACGTCCCGGGGGTCGTGTCCCGCCACGCTCAGCAGCAGGGTGGGCGTCCGGCTGGCGGCCCGGGAGTGCACCGTGACCTGGGGCAGCTCGGCGAGCCCCCGCTCCAGCCGGAGCCGGAGCGCGTCCTCGTGCGCCTCGATCGCGCCCAGCGCGGCCACGAGGCGCTCCCGGCGGGTGCCTGCCCGCACGGGGCTCAGCCCGGCCAGGAAGTCCACCGCCGCCCGGACCCCCGCGAGCACCTCGTACGGCAGGATGCCGAGCTCGAAGCGCTCGGGGACGACGTCGGTCGCGGCAGGCAGTTTGTCGGGGCTCAGGGTGCGCAGCAGCTCCGGCCGCGCGGCCAGCACCCCGAGGTGCGGCCCGAAGAACTTGTACGCGGAGCAGGCGACGAAGTCGGCGCCGAAGCTGTCGAAGTCGACGCTGACGTGCGCGCTGTAGTGGGCGGCGTCGACGTAGCACAGCGCGCCCGCCTCGTGCGCCAGCCGGGTGATCTCCCGGACCGGCGGTCTGGTGCCGATGAGATTCGAGGCGGCGGTCACGGCGACGAGGCGGGTCCGGTCCGACAGGACCCGCCGGACGTGGTCCGCCGTCAGCTCGCCGGTCTCCGGGTCGAAGTCGGCCCACCGGACGGTCGCCCCGGCGTGGGCCGCCGCCAGCACCCACGGCTGGACGTTGGACTCGTGGTCGAGCCGGGTCACCACCACCTCGTCGCCGGGAGCCCAGGTCTTGGCCAGCGTCCGGGAGAACTCGTGGGCGAGCTGGGTGGCGTTCCGCCCGAACACGATCCCGCCCGGGTCCGCGCCGAAGAAGTCGGCGAGCGCCTGCCGCGCCTGGACGACGATGGCGTCCGCGTTGCGCCCGCCGGTGGTGTTGCTGCTCCGGTTGGCGAGCGGGCTGGACATCGCCTCCACGATCGCGTCGATCACCGCTCGCGGCACCTGCGGGCCGCCGGGGCCGTCGAAATGGGCCGAGCCCGCCCCGAGCGCGGGAAACTCGGCCCGTAAGGCGGCGACGTCGTACGGATGGAAGACGGTCACGTGTGCCCCCAGATCGAAACAGACAGCGGAGAAAGATTCCGCCTGGCGGGATCATTCACCCCCGCACTCCGCGGAACCAGGCAGAAACGGCGGAGAAGCTGCCGGCGCATCGGCCACCTCGCAGGTCTCACGTCCGGTCGTCGGCCGCGGCGCGGCCGGCCAGCCGGTCGAGCGCCGCGAGGACCCTCCCGGCGCCGTCCTCGGCGGCGATCCGCCCGCTCACCGCTTCGGCCGCCGCCCGGTACCCGGGCCGGGACACCGCCGCGGAGATCGCCGCGGTGAGGCGGTCGACGCTGAGCTTCCGGTACGGAACCGGCGCGGGACCGGCGCCCAGCGCCGCGACCCGGCCGCCCCAGAACGGCTGGGAGCCGAGGATGGGGATGGTCACGGTGGGCACGCCGGCGCGGAGCCCGGCGGCGGTCGTGCCGGCCCCCGCGTGGTGGACCACCGCGGCCATCCTCGGGAACAGCCACTCGTGCGGCGTCTCTCCGATCGTGACGACGTCGTCGGAGTGGCCGGTCAGCCCGGCCCACCCGGCCTGGAGCACGCCGCGCCGCCCGGTGCGGCGCAGCGCCTCGCCGACGATCCCGGCGATCCTCTCGGCCTCCTGCCCGGACATGCTCCGGCTGCCGAAGCCGACGAAGACCGGGGGCGGCCCCGCGGCGAGGAAGTCCGCGAGATCCGCGGGCGGCCGCCAGCCGGGCGCGACCGCCGGCCAGAGGTAGCCGGACATCTCCATCGTCTCCGGCCAGTCCGCCGGCCGGGGCAGCGCGGCCGGGCTGATCCCGTGCAGCACCGGCGTCCGCGCGATCTGCCGGGCGATCTCCCGGCGGCTCAGCGTGGGCAGTCCCAGCCCCGCGCGCAACTGGTTCGTCGCGCCGTCCAGCAGCAGCGAGAAGACGCCGTTCATCAGGTGATGGGCCGTGCGGTTGCCCCACGGCCCCAGCGAACGGCTGATCGGCAGGTAGGTCGGCGGATACTCCGCAGTGGGATAGAGCGGGTCGAGGAACACGCCGGCGCAGGGGATGCCGAGGCTCTCGGCGACCTGAAGCCCCGGCATCGCGGGCAGCGACAGCAGCAGGGCGTCCGGCCGGTGCGACCGGGCGGCGTCGAGGATGACCCGGCCGCGGTCGAGCACCGACTCCCGCATGCTCCGGATCGCCTGCCTGCCGTCCTCGGCCTGGGTCCACCCGCCGGCCGCCGCCGGGTCGCCGGAGACCTCCCGGAACTCCGCGCCGGTGGCGCGGACCATGCCGGCGAACCGGGCATAGGCCGCGACGGCGACCTCGTGCCCGCCCTCCCCCAGCCGGGCCGCGAGCCCTGTGTACGGCGCGACGTCGCCCATCGTGCCCAGCGCGACGATCAGTACTCGCATGGGGATCCTCCCGGCTGCCGGCGGCCGTCGTACGCGGTCACGCGTCGAACTCCTGGTGCCGCGCGGTGAGCTTCTCCAGGGTTGGCACCACGTCGGCCGGGCTCGGGTCACTCGCCATCTCGGCCTGGAGCCGCTCGGCGCCGTCGGCGAACCGCTCCTCGGCCAGCAGCCGCTCCAGCCCGCCGCGCAGCGCGGCCGGAGTCAGCGCGTCCTGCGGGACCATCAGTCCGGCGCCGATCTCGGCGGTCCGCCGCGCCCGGTAGAAGTTGTCCCAGACCGAGGGGAAGACGAACTGCGGCACGCCGTACGCGGCCGCCGTGGACCAGGTCCCCGCGCCGCCGTGATGGGCGATGGCCGAGCAGGTGGGCAGCAGCGCGTGCAGCGGGACGAAGTCCACCGCGCGGACGTTGTCCGGCAGCGTCGCGGCCCGTTCGCGCTGTTCGGCGTTCAGGGTCGCGACCACCTCGACGTCCAGGTCGCCGAGCGCGTCGAACAGGCCCGCGAGGGAGCCGACGAGGTAGTCCGCGCCGTCCCTGGCGGTCAGCCCGACGGTCACGCACACGCGCGGGCGCTCCGGCGGCCGGCGCAGCCAGCCGGGCAGCACCGAGGTGCCGTTGTACGGGACGTAACGCATGGGCACCGTGGGCTCGCCGAGCGGCAGCCGGATGCTGACCGGCATCTGGTCGATCGTCCAGTGCCCGCGGACCACGGTCTCGTCGAAGGTCAGATCATGGCGGTCGAGCACCTCGCCGAGCCAGTCGGCCAGGGGATCGCGGTGCGGCCCGCCCGGCCGGGCGGCCAGGTGGCCCAGGAACGCCACCCGCTGGTCGAGGAACAGGTCCGCACCCCAGAGCAGCCGGGCGTGCGCCGCCCCCGCAGCCCTGGCGGCGATCGCGCCCGCGAACGTGAACGGCTCCCAGATCACCAGGTCCGGCCGCCAGTATCGGGCGAAGCGCACCAGGTCGTCGATCATGGCGTCACCGTTGACGTGCGCGAAGAACGCCTTCGGCAGCATGTCGTGGAGCGCGCCGACGAACTCCGCGGAGTGCACCTCGGGGCGGGCGGGGTCGAGGTCGACGGCGTTCCACGGCGTGCCGGCGTCGTCGACCTCGACGCCCGACATCGCCCCGCCCATCTCCCGGTCGTCGCCGACCGGTACGGCGGTCAGCCCGGCCGCGGTGATCGTACGGGTGAGGGCGGGCTGGCTCGCCACCCGCACCTCGTGCCCGGCGGCCCGCAAAGCCCAGGCCAGCGGGACGGAACCGAGATAGTGGGCGTCCAAAGCGAACGATGTGAACAGAACACGCAAAACGATCAGTCTCCTCCGGATTCATGACGTCGTCGGTTGCCTGGGAGGCGGTGCCAGGCCTGGGAACGGGCCCCGGGGAACAGGCCTGGCGGGGTGTCCACGAACTTGGCCGCATCTGTCACCGCACCGGCCTGGTCGGTCACCGCACCGGCCTGGTCGGTGCGCTGGCTTGGTCGGCCACTGCGCCGGCCTGGTCCATCACTGCGCTTCGCTGGCTTAGTCGGTCACTGCGCCGGAAGGAACCTCCGGTCCTCGCGAAGCCCGCTTCGCTGGGCCTTCGCTGCGGTCCTCGGTCCCTTCCGCTCCGCTCCCTCCACCCCGGTGAACGTTGGCGGACAGCGCACTAGGAGGCGGCGCCGATCGCCCGGTCGATCAGGGCGAACATCTCGTCGTCCGTGGCATCGTCCACGGCCGCCGAGCCGACCGCGGAGGCGCCGGTCGCGCCCGCGGCGTGCCTGGCGGTCAGGGCCTTCAGCCGGGCGACGAGCGCCGCCCGCTCCGTGTCCGTCACGGCCGGCGAGCCGAGAGCCTCGTCCAGGTCGTCGAGCCGGGCCAGCAGCGCCTCGGCCGCGCTGGGCCCGTCGGGGTCCGGTTCGTCCGTCAGTAACTGTGGCCGCAGGTAGGCGACGAGATCCGCCGGCGTGGGGTGGTCGAACACCAGCGTCGCGGGCAGCCGCAGCCCGGTCGTCTCGGCGAGCCGGTTGCGCAGATCCACCGCGAGCAGCGAGTCGAACCCGAGGTTCTTGAACGACTGGGCGGGATCCACGGCGGTGCCCGGCTCGTACCCCAGCACCGTCGCCACGTGCCCGAGGACCAGGTCGGTGAGCGTCCGATGCCGCCGCGCCGCGGGCATGGCCGCCAATCGGTCCGCCAGCGACTCCACCGCCACGGGCGCGGCCGCCGCCGTCCGCCTCCGGGTCATCCCGCGCAGCAGCGAGGACGACACCTCGCCGAGATCGAGGCGGATCGGCACCAGGACGGCGTCGTCACGGGCGACGGCCGCGTCGAACAACGCCAGGCCCAGCTCGGCGGACATCGGCAGGACCCCGCTGCGGGCCATCCGGCCCCGCCCGCCGGCCTCGCCCGCGCGGCCCGCCATCCCGCCGGCCTCCGCCCAGACTCCCCAGGCCAGCGACGTCGCGGGCAGTCCTTCGGCCCGCCGCCGGACCGCGAGCGCGTCGAGGAAGGCGTTGGCCGCGGCGTAGTTGCCCTGGCCCGGCCCGCCGAACGTGCCCGCCGCCGAGGAGAACAGGATGAACGCGGACAGGTCGGCGTCACGCGTCAGCTCGTGCAGGTTCACCGCGGCGTCCACCTTGGCCGCGAACACCGTGTCGATCCGCTCCGGCGTGAGAGATTCGATCACCCCGTCGTCGACCACCCCCGCGGCGTGGATCACCGCGGTCAGCGGGTGGTCGAGTCCCGCGAGGACCCTTTCCAGCTCCCCGCGGTCGGAGGCGTCGCAGGCGGCGAACGTCACCGACGCGCCCGCCTCGGCGAGGCCGGCGGCGAGTTCGTCGGCCCCGGGAGCGGCGGAGCCACGGCGGGACAGGAGCAGCAGGTGCCGCGCGCCGTGCGCGGCGACCAGATGCCGGGCCACCACCGGGCCCAGGCCGCCGCTGCCGCCGACGATCAGCACCGTGCCCTCGGGGTCGAGCGGGCGCGACGGCGCGGCGGGCGCCTCCCGCACCCGGGTGAGCCGCAGGGCGTACGGCCTGCCGTTCCGTACGGCCAACTGCGGTTCCCCCGTCGCCACCGCCGCGGCCACTGCCGCCGTGTAGTCGTCCCGGCCGCGGCGGGAGTCGTCGACGTCGACGAGCACGAAACGGCCGGGGTGCTCGGCCTGCGCCGCCCTGACCAGTCCCCATACCGCCGCGTGTCCCGGGTCGCCCTCCGCGCCCCGGGTGACTACGACCAGTTTCGCGTCCGCGAACCGCTCCTCCGCCAGCCACCGCTGTGCCAGGGCCAGGACGCGGCGCGTGTTCAGGCGGGCGGCCGACGCCGTGTCGCCGTCCCCGTCAGCGACCGGGTCGGAGTCTCGGTCGGCCGCCTCCCCGCCGGCCGCCTCTTCAGCAGCGGCGCTCAGCTCGATCGCGACCGCGGCGGGCACCTGCTCGGGCACGTCGTCGAGGTCGTCGGCGAAGAGAATCCCAGCGGCGGGCGGCGCGTCCACGGGCACCCACTCCGGGCGGAAGAGGCAGTCCGCGCCGGGGGCGCGCGTCCCGGGCAGCCGGTCGGCCGAGAACGGCCTGGCCACGACGGATCCCACCGAGGCGACCGGCACGCCTCGCGCGTCGCAGATGTCGAGCGAGCATGCCTCCTCGCCCCGCTGCACGATGCGGACGCGCAGATCCGTGGCGCCCGACCGGTGGAGCGCGACGTCCGTCCAGGAGAACGGCAGCCGCGGCGCCGGCGCGCCGTCCCCGTCGCGGCCGACGAACATCGCGTGCAGCGCCGCGTCGAACAGGGCCGGGTGCAGGCCGTACCCATCGGCCATGTCGAAGGCGGCCGCACCGGAGGCGGCGTCCTGTGCCAGGCTCACCTCCGCGTAGGTCTCGTTCCCCTGCCTCCACACCCGGCGCAGCCCCTGGAAGGCGGGGCCGTAGTGGAATCCGCTGTCGCCGAGACGGTCGTACAGGCCGTCGACGTCGAGCTCGGGGGCGGGCGGCGGCCAGCGCGTGAGCGAGACGGCCTCGCCGCCGGGCCGGGACGCGAGGAAGCCCACGGCGTGCGTCGTCCAGCCGGCGTCGTCGGGCTCGTCCTCGCCGAGGGAGTACACGGCGATCCCGCGTCGTCCCGCGTCGTCCGGCGCGTCGACGACGACCTGCAGCCGCACTCCGCCGTCGGGCGGGATGGCCAGGGGCGACTGCAGCGTGAGCTCTTCGAGCAGGTCGCAGCCGGTCTGCCGGCCCGCGTGCAGGGCGAGCTCGACCAGCGCCGTCCCGGGCAGGAGGGGGACGTCGTGCACCGCGTGGTCGGCCGGCCAGGCATGCGCGCCGAGGGAGAGCTTCGCCGTGAACAGGAAGCCGCCGGAGGCCGGCAGCGGCGCCGCGGCGTCGAGCAGCGGGTGGCCGGGCTCGGACAGACCGAGCCCCGCGGCGTCCCGCTCCCGCCGCGCGGGGGCGTCGAGCCAGAACCGGCGCCGCTGGAACGCGTACGTGGGCAGGTCGATCGTCTTCCCACCGCCGCCGAGAAGGGCGGTCCAGTCGACGGTGGCGCCGTGGGTGTACGCCTCGGCCGCCGACGTCACAAACCGAGCGAAGCCGCCGTCGCCCCGGCGCAACGAACCGACCACCCCCGCCTCGACACCCGCCTCCTCGACAACCCCCCGCAACCCCAACCCCAGCACCGGATGCGCCCCACACTCCAC
>QFZU02000273.1 GCA_003260025.2 Microbispora triticiradicis
AAGTAGTAACAGAACTCGCCGGTCTCGCACACGCCGTTGCGGGTGGCCGCCGAGGCGGGCGAGGCGGTGGCCAGCACCGTCCCGCCGAGCACCGTCGCGGCGGCCGCCGTGGTGAGGATCCTGTTGAGCGTTCCCATGGTGTTCTCCTTCGTTGTCTGTGCAGCCTGGGTTTCGGATGGTCAGCGGCGCCGGTACTCCTCCCAGGTGCGGATGGGCACCTTCGGGCCGTCGTCCGGGCCGCGGCCGGCGAGCCCGTTCAGGCCGAGGTAGTAGTCACCGATCTGGTGCTGGGCCTGGCTGGAGAGGTCGGTGTCGTTGATGGCGGCGGCGTGGATGTGCCACGGCCAGTCGGCCTGGCCGGGGTTACGCACCCAGGCGGCGAAGCCGACACGCCGCAACGCGCGGACGACGGCGGTGCGGGTGGCGGAGCCCATCCCCTCGACCGAGATGTCGACGACGCCGCCGCCGTCGTGGGTGCCCGCGGACGTGGGGTCGCCGCCGCGGTTGTACGACCCCTGCAACAGCACCAGGTCGCGGCCGAGCAGCCGCTTCGCCTCGGCCAGCATGCTCCGCGTGCGGGCGTCGACGACGACGCCGCCGACGGACACCCGAGCGCCCGGCCCGATGGTGCGGGTGACCGTGAAACGACCGGCTCCGAGCCTGGTGAGCGACGCCTTTCCCGGAAGTCCGTTGGCGGCGAGACCAGTGAGGCCGAGCGACCTCTGGAACTTCGCGAAGGCGACGACCGTCGTCGCGCCGAAGTAACCGTCCACCCACTTCGCGTCGAGCAGGTGCCGGTCGCGCAGCGCCCGCTCGACAAGGAGCACGCCGGCCTTGGCGCCCGGGGTCGGCCTGTCGTCGGACCGCCGCGGGTCGATCTGGGCCGCCTTGACCGTGGCCTCCATGTCCACCCTCGGAAGGGCCCTGACGTCGGCCGCCTGTGCCGCCGGCACCCCGGACGCTCCGGTCAGGCAAGCGAGCAGGGGGGCCGCGAGGGCGGCGGCGCATGGCGGCAGCTTCATCGTTTCTCCTGGTGGCGAGCGCCGGCAGGTGAGTCCTGCGGCGGGATCCACGGTTCCGGATCGCTCGCGCTGTCCACAACGAGATCGTGTTGTCAGCCTGTTCGACACGCTCGCCGTACAGGCGTACGCGCCGCCTGACAGGTGTTTCCGTGACGAGCGAGACGCCCGGGCACCTCGAAGCGAGCGGCGACGGACGCCATTTCGAGCCCGGAAGACACTGAGGCCCGTTTCCAGGTGATCCTGGTAACGGGCCTTCTGTGATTTGCGTGGCCGAGAGGACTCGACCCACTGACCTTCTGATTCGTAGGGAGAGACTCAATGGCGAAGAGTACGGCTCAATCCGTCACGGGCCGGTAGCCCCGCACATAGTCGACCACGAACTCCTTGGGGTACGGCCCTACCCGTTCGGGCCCCTCCGCGTCGGGGAACTCGTAGATCCCGAGCATGAGCTGCATCGGATAGTCCGGGGACTGCCGGACGGTCTTGACGTGCCGGCCGTCCACGAAGAACGTCACCCGATCCGGGGTCCACTCGGCCGCGTACACGTGGAACTCGCGTACGTCGATGGGGAGGACCTCGGCGGCGAACTCGTCGGTGATCGCGGGGTCGCCGAACGGGTGGACGCCCATACCGACGGCCGCTGCCTCCGGTCGCACGTCACGCCCGAAGATCTCGCAGACGCAGATCTCCGCGGACCGCTCGGGCGCGTCCTCGAAGCCGATCATCCACAGTGCGACCATGGCACGCGGGTCGTCGGCGGCCCTGGCGCGCATCTCGATCAGCCCGTAGTGCGGGGTGTAGAGCCGCACCTCGTCCTGCGCCTCCCGCACGACGGCCCGGCCCCGCCCATGCTGGCCGACGCTGCTGCCCACAGGTCCGGAGAACACACCCGTCTGCAGCGAGGACACGCGCATCCGGCCCTCCGTCTCCGGCGACCACGGCGGCTGGTCCTCCTCGACCAGCAGGCGCAGGCACCCGTCGCCCATCCGATATCGGGCGGCCGAGGCGGCACGCGTCGTCCACTGGGGCAGGTAACGCGGGATCCAGCGACGCTCGTCGAGCGTGTCTCCGTCGAAGGTGTCCTCGAACTCCAGCACATAGCCGGCCTTCGTCACCGGGTCCGGCGGGTGCGTTCTGTCCACGGCTTCGCTCATGCGGCAATCCTGGCGCGACCAGGAAACCTGAGCGAACCGGAGCCATGGCTGAGGATGAAGGATCACCCGTAGCCAACGGCTGACGGCCGAACACAGCCGACTGATCCAGAACGCGGAAGATCTCGTCTACGAGCAATGCTTGAAACCTGTGGATCTGATGGGAAGGGTGTGCCTTCCCGAATCTGATCAGGCATCTCAAGCAGGCCGACGCGCCAACGTCAGTCGGGAAGGCACACACAGATGCTCTGGCGATGCCCGAAAGCGTGGAGACATTTCGATGCGGCGATGGCCTCCTGAGCCCTCGCCTTGGCCGCTTTCCGAGCAGCTGCAATCCGTTGCCACGCGGCGATCAGGCACTGGATCGCCCGCGCACCCCAAGAGGTCCTTCAACGCCTCGGGGCCCGGCGAGATCCACGGACCGGTGAATTTCGCCCCGGCCAGCCGCATGCCGAGGAGGCGCGCCCCGGGCCCGGCGAGCTGGTGCGAGGCCGCCTGGGCTCTCGCCGCGATATGGGGCACCGGCCTTTCGGCCAAGCCTTTCCCGGTGCCCATTGCCGGGAAGTAGGGGGTTAAGCCAAGATCGATGGGTGATCCGCTGTGGCATGCGCCCCGGTCCACCATCGAAGGGTAGACAAGTGATCAGGTCTGTTACGAAGGTCGTCGCCGTGACGGCCTTGGCCGCCGGCGTTCTCGCGGCCAACCCGGCATACACGGCGTACGCGGCCTCCGCCCCCTACACTCCCGAGGGCGTCTGCGGGGCGGGGTTCGCCCGGGTGAAGGACGGCTCCCGTCCCCTCAAGTCCGGACGTGACACCTTCGGCTACGTCTACCTCATGTACAACCGCAGGACCGGTTACAACTGCGTGGTCAGCATCAAGACCGCCTTCTACCGGACCGCCACCTACACCACCGCCACCCTGACGGTGAAGGGCAGCAAGCCGAAGACCGACGCGGGCAAGTTCAAGTACTACGCCGGGCCGGTCAAGGTGAAGGCGCGCGGCAAGTGCGTCTCGTACTGGGGCAGCACCCGAGACACCCGGCTGGACTTCGCCGAGGCGACCGGTGGCCGCAAGACCTTTGGCAACTGCGGGTAGCGAAGCCCCAAGCGGAGAGGCCACCCGGTCACTGAACCCGTCCAGCATTGAACCGCGCCGGGATTGCTGAGGTACTGAACCTGATCGAGGTTGGACGTAAGGTCATCGACCTGGCCCGCGATCTGGACATCAGCACGTAGACGATCTACATGTGGCGGCGACAGGATCGCATCGACCGCGGGCTGGATCCGGGGTTGACCAGCACGGAGAAGGCCGAGCTGCTCGCGGCCAAGCGCGGCTGTTGTCAGCAGCCGCGTTAGCAAGAGCGCTCCGTTGGAGCGGGGGTCGACCTCTCATACCGAGAAGCGGATATCGGATGAAGGCTCCGTTCACCCAGATCGGGCCTTGACCGCACCGTGATCCGGGGCGACAGGTGCTGCACCTGCTCTATCGAGTTCGCCAGTACCTGGACACCTATGTTCTGCGTGCGAGAACAAGCCGGCAGCGCGGGCTGCCATCTTCGCGTCGGCCAAGGGCCGTCAAAGGGACTGTCGTCACGGTGAATCCGGCTGCTGTCAGGTCATCGCGGACCGCGTGCAGCGGGCAGGTGCCGTAGTACATGACGAAGGGGGGACGCCACACGGCATTGCGCACCTGCATGGCCAGGTCGAATCCGAGCAGCGCCCAGTACCAGCCCGACGTGATGGGGGGCGGCGCGACGATCGGGAAGGCGAAGAGCCCGTCAGGCCGTAACGCGCGGTACACCCCGGCGAACAGCGAGGGCCGTTCAGCGGGCAGGAAGTGTCCGAGCGCTCCGAAGCTGACCGCGAGGTCGAACGCCCCGGCGAAGGGCAGGGCTCGAACGTCGGCCTGTACCCACTCAGCGTCCGGGTGCGCCCGGCGCGCCTGGGCGAGCATGCCGGTGCTGAAGTCGACGCCTGTGATCCGTCCCTGGCACAGGGGGTTGAGGATCCGCATGCCCGCACCGGTGCCGCAACACACGTCCAGTCCCTTCCCGAACGGCCCGAGCGGACGCAGAGCGTCGGCGGTTGCGTCAAGAACGCTATCGGGGGTGCGAAAAGGCGTGTGTTCGAACTTCGGGGCGAGCAGGTCGTAGCCGCGCTCGACCGAGGACAGCGCCTGGACCACCAGTTCACGCAGCGACGGGCCTTGAGGCGAGAACACCAGCTAAGGGTACTTCCTCGGATGCCGGGCGGGCCGGCCGCGGGAAGTCCAGGCTGCGGTAGTTGCCGACCGGTAGCGGGTGATCGCCAAGGCGCCGGTACGTACGGGCTGCTGGACACGCACTCCGCTCCACCTCCACCGACTGTTGTCACCTAGTTCGCCTCTCGGAGCACCGCGCCGCCGTCCTTCTTTAGCCGGCGGCAGATGGACACCGACATGGCCCGTGGCAAGAAGGCTTGTACGCGCCGGAGGCGTGGGCACGGCGTGTGATCGCTTAATGCTCCCAGGTGGCACGGTCGGAGGATCTTCGGACGTTCACTGTGCGGGCGACCCTTGCGGCAGCGTCTTGAGGGTCTTCGTGTTCCCAGACGCGCATCGCGAGCCAACCCGCCGCGGCGAGGCATCGCCAGCGGACCCAGGAGGACGCACGCAAGACCGCCGGGGAGAAGTGGCGGGACTCCGACCTCGTCTTCACCACACGGAACGGCACGCCGGTCGAGCCGCGTAACTTCAACCGGGCCTTTACGGCGCACTGCCGGAGAGCGGGCGTGCCCGTCATCCGCGTCCACGACACCCGACACACCTGCGCCTCGCTCCTGGCCGCGCTCGACGTTCACCCTCGCGTCGCCATGCGCATCCTGAGGCACTCGCAGATCTCAATGACCATGGACGTCTACACGCAGATTCCGACCCCGGAGACCCGCGCTGCCCTTGACCGGCTCAACCGGAGTCTCGATAACCCGAGCGAATCGTAAGCTCATCACCTTTTCCGATAAGGCCCTTTGGGATCAACCCAAAGGGCCTTAGGTACGCATGCAAGAGTTCGGAACGCTAACCCGAGAGACACACCCACCTAGCGACCACGAGAACTCTTCTGTCCTTTTTTCTGTGATTTAAAGGAATAGGTTCGCCGACAATCCGGAGTCCGCCTCAACGCTGGACGCCATGGAGGGTGAATGACGCATCCGCGGAGCTGTGAGCGCGCACAGCGGCATCAGTGCCGATGTTCCACCTGCGGTGGGGTTCAGCACGGCTGGCCCTACGCTCTCGACCTGGCGGGTGACTCGTCTGCCGCCGAACGCCAGGCAGAGCGAGACCGCATTGAAGCCGAGTGGGTAGCCACTCGGCCTCCGCAGGGACGACGGGCCGCGTCCAAGCGTAGACAGGCAGCCGCTACGGACAGTGCAACAGTCGATCTCATCGACTGGCTGTCCGAGAACCCGAGGGCCATCGAACGCATCCAGGAAGTCGGCAACATCCTCACTGGCTCTGTGGTCGGTGAGCTGGACAGCAAGTTCGGCGGTAGCGAACCGAGAGAAGTCCGAAGGACACTCACCGATCACTTCTGGTGCGATCTTCTCGTCGCCATAGCCGATGGCATAAAGAAATTCTCGGACGCCCTCGACCGAATACCTGAATATGCGACTGACGCTATCCTCATGTCTCGCAAGGCCGAGCGTCGCGTCCCTCTTCTCGACGCGCTGGTATCTCTTGCCGTGCGAATGGCGTGGAAGCCCATCAGGAAGATGGTCGACACCACGGGGATCGAGGAGTTGCAGCGGACGTGCTGGATTCTCGCCGTCCTGATATGCCCGGCTCCTGAAGACCATGCTGCCGTACGGGACGGCGCGCTCTTCCCGCTGGCGAAGGAGGGGCTTCTGGAGACCAGCAAGGAGCGGCTTGAACAGGTCTTCCCTGCCGACTGGGTTCGCCGCCTGCGGGAGGATCTCGGCGGCGTCTGAGCGGAGTCGCCAACCTATGGCGTGGGGCGACTCGACCCCGGCCGGCAGGGGCATCCTCCGCGGTACCAGTGCGGACATCTCCGCCCGGGGCCGGCTCTGTGGATCCGCAGCAGTTGCGAGAACATCTGTGTGGGGCGGTTGCTGTACTCCACTGCTGTATGGAGATCAAAAAGGCCCTCCGGATAAATCCGAAGGGCCTCTGATCTGGGCGCGGCCGAGAGGACTCGAACCCCTAACCTTCTGATCCGTAGTCAGATGCTCTATCCATTGAGCTACGGCCGCCTGGCTGCCTGTTCACTTGCTGTGCTCGGCAACGCGTGTAACTCTACCAGACCCCTCACCCCTGCTTGCGCCAATAATCCGCCCTGCGCACGGTCAAGCCGACCCGTACGCGGGGACCGTTCGCGCACGGCAGGAGCCGGTCGGCGAACGGGTTGGCCGGAATCGGCCGCATGGCTACCTTGGCGCGCCGCCGATGCGCACACTGGTCCTCGGGGGACCCTTGCCACGCCATCACTCTGTGTGACGGATATGGCTTCGTGGCGACAGGAGAGGCGTACCCGGGGTATAGGAGCAGGGCACGCAGGCGGACACCGGGCCGCCCCGCGGGAGGGAACGTGAACGAGCCACCAGGCCCGCCCGGCAGGCGGTACCGCCTTCGCGGGCTCGTCGCGGCCGTGGTCGCGGGTCTGGTCTTCTGGGCGCTGGTCATCTGGGTGGTCGTGGCCTTGTTTCGGTGAGAGCCGTCCCCGCGGAAGCCGGATCGCTCAGAGGGATCGGGGACGTGCCGGCCAGGAGACCCGCCCCGGCCGGCACCGGCCCTCACCCGCCACTCTGGATGCTCTCCATGAGGTCGAGGTGCTCCTGCACCACCGGCTTGGTGTCCCGGGCGAGCTGCCGCACCTTCTCGGAGGAACCGGTCGACGCCTCCTTGTCCAGCGCCACCAGGGTCATACGGTGATCCTCGACCTGCGCCGGGACCCAGGCCCGGTCGAACGCGGCGCCGCTCTTGGCGGCGAACTTCCGCAGTTCGGCCTGCTGCTTCTCCGTCGGCTCGCCCGGCAGGTCCACCCCGTACTCCGCGGCGACCTTCGTGACCTGCTCGTCGAGGGCGGTGTGGTCCTTGACCAACCGGCTTCCGGCGTCCTTGACGGCCTGGCTTCCGGCCTGCTTCTCGGCAGTGTGGCCGCCCTCGATCTCCGTGAGGTTGTCCTGATGCGCGCTGACCAGGAACGCCTTGTCCTGGTCGCTGGCATCCGGCGGTGCGGCGTGTGCGGCGGTGACCCCTGACAGCGGCGCGATCACGGTCGCGACCGTGACGATGAGCGATCTCAGCATCGGATCCCCCGATCCTCGCCCGACGGCGAGCAGCGGCTGATCGGTACTCGACCATCCGGGCATACTCGTTGTCAGGTGTCATACCCATCCGCTCGTTCGCGGGGAACCGAGCGTGTACGGCGGCGCGGCCGGGAGTTCACCATACCTTTGGCGATCTTTACCTTGGTTCGGCCCGAATTCGGGGTGATGCTGGCGATTGTCCATCCCCCTCGCCTCTGGAGGTCTCGTGCGGACTCCGCGACGCTTCCGGTCGTCCTGGCCGGCCCGGTTCATCGCCCTGATCGCCACCGTCGTGTCCCTGACCACGGTGACCGGCACCGTTCCCGCCGACGCGGCGGTCTACGGTTCCTGCACCATCTCGCGCTGCGCCGACGCGCGCTCGGCCAACGCGATCTGGGCCGGGAAGGGATACCCGACCAGCGCCGGCTGGTACTCCTGGCCGGACGGCAGGTACAACTACACCGGCGGCCGTTTCTACAACAGAGAGGGCCAGCTGCCCAGCGGCGCCACCTACTACGAGTACGACGTGTACTCCCGGGCCCGCGGCGCCGCGCGGGACGCCTACCGGATCGTCGTCAACCGGAGCACCGGCGTGACCTGGTTCTCGCCGAACCACTACACCGACTTCTACCGGCTCTAGGGATCCTTCATGACCTCCGCCCCGCGTCCGCTGCCCGAATGGCTCACGATCACCACCGGCCGGGCCCCGGCGGTCGTCGACGGGCGGGCCTGCCGTACCCGTGCCGCCTTCTTCGCGGAGGTGGCACGGGTGCTGCGCCTCCCCGGCTACTTCGGCCACAACTGGGACGCGCTGACCGACTCGCTGCGCGACATCGGGAACGTCCACCTGGTCGTCGAGCACGCCGGGGACCTGCTCGCCGCCGAACCCGCCGAGCAGTTCGCCACCCTGCTGGCCGTACTGGCCGGGGCGGCGGAGGACGGGCTGACCCTGACGCTGTGCACCGACTCCGCCCACGAGGCGCCACTCCGCCGGCGTACGGCCGAGGGCCTCGCCTGACCCTTCCGCGGCCCGCACCGGGCTGCCCGCTGCGAGAATCGGCGAATGCTCCTGGAAACGCCACGACTGTTCCTGCGTCGGTTCCGGCCGGAGGACGCGCCGGCGTTCGCCGCCTACCGCTCCGACCCGGTGGTCGCGCGTTACCAGAGCTGGACCGCCCCCGTTCCGGTGGAGTCGGCCGTCTCGCTCGTCACCGTGTTCTCCTCGCGGGACCCGGAGGAGCCCGGGTGGTTCCAGTACGCCGTGGAGCTTCGGGCCGAGGAGTGCCTGATCGGCGACGTGGGGGTGAACCTGCACGAGAACCGGATGCAGGCGGAGCTGGGCTTCACTCTCGCCGCCCGATGGCAGGGCCGGGGGTACGCCACCGAGGCGGTGCGGGCCGTACTGCGCGACCTGTTCGAGCGGCGCGGCCTGCGGCGCGTCTCCGCCGAGTGCGACGCCCGCAACACGAGCTCGGCACGGCTCCTGGAGCGAGTGGGCTTCCGGCGAGAGGGGTTGCGCCTCCAGCACACCTGGTTCAAGGGCGAATGGACCGATGATCTCCTCTACGGTCTGCTCGCCGACGACTGGAAGAACCGCGCGTGACTCATGCCTCCTCGGGGTCGCGTCCGAGCACCGACCGTCCGCCGTCGACGGGAACGGTCGCGCCGTTGATGAAGCTCGCGTCGGCGGAGAGCAGGTAGGCGACGGCGGCGGCCACCTCCTCCGGACGGCCCACCCTGCCGAGCGGGTGCAGCAGGCCCATCTCGTTCTCGATCCGCGTGGCCGCCACGGGCTCCTGGCGGCGGAGGAACGCCTCGTACCGTTCGGTGCTGATCGAGCCGAGGGCGACGGCGTTGACCCGGATGCCCCGCGGGTCGTAGTCGACGGCGAGCGCGCGGGTGAGCCCCTCGGTCGCGGCCTTCGCCGTCGCGTACGTCAGGGAGCCGCGCACCGGCCGCTGCGCCTGGTGGGACGAGACGTTGACGATCGCCCCGGCCGTACCGGCGTCGAGGAAGCGGCGGATCGCCGTCACGCAGCCGGCGACCACGGGGTTGAAGTTGGCCCCGATGAGAGCCAGGAGCTCACTCGCCGACGGGGAGTCGAACGATGCGGCGCGGAAGACGGCGGCGTTGTTGACCCATCCGGCGAGAGGGCCCGCCGCCTGCGCCAGGTCGGCGGCCCGTTCCGTGACGGTCTCGTCGGCGGCGTCGCCTGCCACCGCGATCAGCCGGGGACCCGCGGGGTGAGTACGGATCCAGTCGAGCGCCGCCGGGTCGAGTTCGATCACGGCGACGGCGTTCGCGTCGCCCAGGAGTCGCTCGACGATCGCCCGGCCGATGCCCCGCCCACCCCCGGTGACAACGTACGAAGAGCCCACAACGCCCCCTTCATCGAAGTCACCCCGGGCGGAGGTGTGTACCTGTGATCATTCGACCATGGCACATGAAGAATGTCGCGCACTACCAGCGCCTGCTTGATGTCGCCCAGTTCCTTGAGGTCGGGTTGTCTTGGACACGTTCAGCCGCTCGTCGAGCCGATCGGCATCGACGACGTAGCCGCGTCAGAAGCGCCGCTCCAGCTCCTCCTCACCTGTGGCCGAATCGCTAGACCGCGTAGATGGGGGCGAGATCGACGAATATCCGGTAGTCCGAGATCAGGCCGTCGTCGCGGGTGCGCCAGATCGATACGGCTACGGCGCTCGCGTCCTTGCCGTCGAGCCTCTGGTAGGTCACCTCGGTCTCGGCGATGATGTCGGCGTCCACCTGCCAGGTACGGACGACCCGGTGCCGCAGGCCGCCGATGGTGGAGTAGAACTCCCGGATGCCCGCGACGATGGCCTCACGTCCCACCAGCGGCTCGGCGTTGCCGAACACCAGCGTGGCGTCCTCGGCCAGCAGCCGCCCGAACTCGTCGGGATCGAACGAATCTACTGATCGGAAAACGCGTAGCACCGCATTGCCGGACATGCCGGTCCCTTCTCACGCAGACGGGATCACTGATGCGGACGATACGGGGCGAAGGATGGCGTACAACTAGCGCAAGGGTGTGGATCTTGTTGCCGCGCCCCGGATCGGAGATCTGTCTCAGGTCACCAGACCGCAGCGGTGGGCAACTACAACTCGAGCGGGTCGTGACCTGCGTGGATGCGCACGCCCCGCCTCTCCGGTACGGCACCTCCCGGAGCCGGAGGCGTTGAGCTACCTGGGCCCGGTGAAACTGTCAGGGCCGCCGCGTAGCCTCGCATCGAGGTTCGGCGCCGACAGCCGTAGGAGAGGCCATGGACAGCAAGGTCGTCTTCGAGGGCGTGGCGCCTGTGATCCCCGTCCGCAATCTGGCCGCCGCGCTTGAGCGTTACCGTCACCTGGGGTTTGCGGCGCGGCGGTCCGATGAGGACCCTGGATATGGGTTCGTCGCTCGGGGGCCGGTGTCGCTCCATCTCACCGAGTGGAACGAGCACGACCCTGCGCGCACTGCTGCGGCCGTGTACATCTATGTGTCAGACGCCGATGCCCTTTACGCCGAATGGGTCGCAGCGAACGTCACTGGCCGCCTCGGCGAGCCTCACGACACTCCATACGGACTTCGGGAGTTCGGCTATGTCGACCCTGACGGAACACTGCATCGCGTCGGCTCGCCCATGCCGTGATCTGATCACGTAATCGACTCTCCCACTTCGCCCGGACGGCCACCCCAACGGTGCTGCGTACACGAACACGCCGGCGACTCACGACTACATCGCCAGCCCCAGGTGAAGGACGCCAACGCATGGGGGCGGCCCTGTGGGGCGAGGACTGAAAGCGCCCGCAACCCGAAGGTTGAGAGCAACTGCAACTAGAACTGCAACCAGAGGCCCTGTGGAGATCAAAAAGCCCCTCTCGCCGAAGACCGGCGAGAGGGGCTCTGAACTGCGGAGGCTCGGGGATTTGAACCCCGGATGGGCTTAAGACCCAAACCGCATTAGCAGCTCGGCTCTCGGCCGTCCCGATCGGTTCCACCTGGACCAACACCGCACGGCGGTCCTCCTGGAACGGCTTGGTACGACGGGGAACTGCAACTAAAACTGCAACTAGAGCGGGCTCGTGACCTGCGCGGACGTGCTCGTAGGCGGGAACAGCGCTCTAACCGCGTTTGCGGGCACGCACACGCAACAGGGGCAGGATGAAGCTTTGAGGTCTGAGGAAGGGCATCTGGCTCGCCCACCAGCGGCGGACGCGCTGGCCAAACCCCCTCGACGTCTTAAGCCGAAGCAAGGCATCCTCCGCCCGGTCCGCCTCCTTGATCAGCTCCTCTCCTACGCTCCGGATCCACCAGCGCCGATGGTGCCAATTTAAGAACACAGCGGCGGGCGCCATCACGATTGCAAGCGCCAACCCGACCGTTATCCAGATCCACATTCTGTCTCCGGCACGAGAAAGCATTACCTTGAGAGACAAGCCAAATGTGGGTAGATCGACGATGAGTGTCCCGAGTGCGATCATGCGGATCAAACTGCCATCGGGCCGCCCGCACATCGGCAGCGTCGCAGCTCGCTGCACGAGGCGTCTACCCACTCGCCGTGCTCGTCGACTGTAGGAGAGTGCCGTCCGAAAGTCGGGAACCTCGCTGGGCCGATCAGCATAGCAACCAAGCTTGCGCCGCATTCGATCGATTCCACTCGTATCTTTCGCAACTCGCCGCAGCATTGCCCGTCCGCCAGCGGCACTTGCGATTAGAGACGCGATCATAAAAATAATGCCAAATGAGGCATTGAGATCCGGTCCAGGATCTTTCCACTCCGTGTATAGGTTAACGCCGATCCCCGCCACGATGGCCGTCAGACCTGACAACAGAGGGGCGTACACCAGAGGAACGGTCGTCTGTGGGTGCACTCGGCCGATGTCACGAGTCCACCGGTACAAGGGGCGGGCTACCATCCTCAAGATGAGCCCACCGGTAAAGCTCATATACGTGAGCGCCGTCAGCGACCACACGAGAACAATCAGAGTGTTAATGATCGAGTCGATGACCGGACCTCCTAGCGCCAGACCTTGTCCCATCATCGATTAAACGCTTGGTGACGCACGTAGTAGCCTGACTCGCAAAAAGACTGGGCTATCTCTCACGCGCACACTGACGCCAGCATCGGTTGAGCAACAGCTGGCCTTAGAGTCGTCACCTGCACGGACGCGCACGCTTCGCTCTCCCGCGCATCCCGTATGCCGTCGACCCACCGCGAAGCGGCAGCGGGCCGACGACGGAGGTGCAAGCTCGTCTTCGCGTGTCCCTCAGCCCGTCGCCGTTCCTCGGCCCGTTGGACGACAAGGGTCACAGACGGGCTTGAGCCGTAGGAGTCGGTCTGCTGGGCTTGCCTGGGTCGATGGCAGAAGGGATGCGCGGCTCCTACCTCAGCCACTTGTGGCCCGCGCTCTCCAGCTTGGCGGCATCCTGGAGCCGGAGACCCCGCCGGAGGCATGTCTTTAATTAGCCGCGGATGAAGGTCACCCGTCTTGCTGCGAGCTCGGGCCTCGCCAGGTAGCCGACGTCGAGCCATACGGCTTGCGTGTGCTTGGGTCGCTGCCCCACCAGGCCGGATGCTTGTAGGCGCTGGCAGGTAGTTCCTCGCCGATGGTGCGGGCGACCTGGGCGAAGGTCATTTCGATGCGCTCGTGTCCGTCTTGTTCGAGATAGCGGGCCAGGCGTTCGTACTGTTCTCGGGCGACCACGCCGTCAGTGTGAAGGTCAATTCGGTGCTTGTCACGAGCGGCCGGAGCTGCCGCCGGCCGGGACCGGCCCCCAGGCCGCACGCCCGGCCGGCGAGCGG
>QFZU02000274.1 GCA_003260025.2 Microbispora triticiradicis
CCACGCCCTCAGCTCCGCCGGGCACGCGAGGTGAAGCCTCCGCCGGCCGTCCGCACGGGCACCCCGTGCGGACGGCCGGCGTGCCCGCCCGGCCCGCCCGGAAGGGGCGTACGCGGCCAGGGCGGGGAAGGGCCGTCCGTGCGCCCTTGACGGCCCGGAGGGGAAGGACCCGGGGGGAAAGGCGCCGCAGGGGAAGCACGGGACGAAGTCCCGGCGGGCGTCCGGACGGCCTCGGTACGCTCCGGCCGGTCTTACCGGCCGTCGCGAAGCTCACTGATTCGGCACTCGCTCACCCGCCACTGTCGGCCACCGGCCAGGCATCGCCTGCCGGGAGGTGCGAATCCCGCGGCAATGCACGGGCGCCGGGCCGCCCGTCTCCGGGAGCGTGGACATGAGGGTGGTCAGGAGGCGGCGGGGGCGAAGACGCCGAAGAGGTTGCCCGACGTGTCGTGGAGGTAGGCGAAGTCGGGTCCGCCGTCGTTGCCCACGACCTCGCTGAGCACCTTTCCGCCGAGGGCCTCCACCTGCCGGCAGGTCTCCACGACGTCCCGCACCAGCACGGTGAAGACGGCGTGGCCGGGGATGTCGCCGCGGGTGGCGAACACCCCGCCCTGCACCTCGTCGTCACCCGCGTAGCTGATGAGCCGGTAGTCCATGCCCATCGCGGCGGAGTTCTCGTCGGTCCGGAAGCGCCAGCCGAACAGGTCGCCGTAGAACCGCTGGACGCCCTCGGGGTCGTCGCTCGCGATCTCGAACCAGGCGACCGTGTTGACTGCGGGCTCGGCGGGAGTCGTCATCGTCCGTTCTCTTCCTGTGAAGTCCTGCGAAGTCCTGTGGAGTGCTGTCGAGCCGCTCAGCGCCTCCTCCCGGTGCTGCTGCGCACTGTTTCCATGCGAGCGCACGTGCTTCCATGCGAGCGCACGTGCTTCAGTGCGAGCACACGTGTTTCCGTGCGAGCAGGCCGGGCGGCGGGTTGAGCGATGCGGGCGGGCGGACAGATCGGGCCGGACCGGGCCGGGACCCGTGCGCCGCTCGCATGAGTAGAGACTCCCAGCGCCTCGCGACACCCCCCTGTCGGTGTTTCCACTTCCTCACGAACATTTTTTCGAATTCTCTCAGTCCAGTGCCGGAGTTCGCGCGATCATGTGCGGTATGTCGGCGTCGAAGGCCTCCAGAGGCCGTCCGGGCACCGGCTCCTCGGTGAGGGCGGCGTCCGCGATCCGGTCGAGCCGGAAGACGCGGACGGCGTCGCGCAGGCGGCACCACGCCACCAGATACCACCACCCGCTCCGCCCGCCGACGAATGCTCCGGGCTCGACGTCCCTGGTGGTGAGCACGCTCTGGGCGTCGGCGTACCGGATGCGCAGGACGAGGCCCTTGAGCAGGGCCTCCTCGATGACCCGACCGATGGACCCGGTGTACCGCGACTCCGGCTTCTCGTCGGTCAGGATCTGGACGCGGGCCGCCAGCTGACGGGCGCGCTCCCCCTCCGGACCGGGCATGGCGGCGACGAGCTTGCGCAGCGCGCTGCGCGCCTCGTCGGCGAAGGGCTGCTGTTCGGTGCGGCTGAGGGCGATCGCCACCGCGACGGCCTCTGCGGGGGTGAAGTTGAGCGGGGGCAGGGACATGCTCCTGTCCAGCGCGTATCCTCCCCTGCGCCCGACCTCGGCGTAGATGGGCACGCCGGCCTGCTGCAGCGCGGAGATGTCCCGCTCGATGGTCCGCGAGCTCACCTCGAAACGCTGGGCGAGCTCACGCGCGGACCGGCAGCGCGGGGAGATCGCCCGCAGGTCCTCGACGATCGCGTAGAGCCGGTCGGTACGGTTCACGCCCCCGAAGGTAGGCCACCCCACCGACATTTCTCGCTGACCCGTTCGACTCCGGCCGTCCCCGGCTCTGCTTCGACCCCCATCGGGCCTGCTCCCCGCCCTGACGATCAGGTCCCTGCCGGTGCCCCGGTCACCCGCCGGCGGCTTCGGCGAGTTCGGCCAGGAGGTCGCGGCCCGGCTCGGGGAAGCGCTCCTCGGCGACCTCCGCCCAGGAGATCCGGTCGAGCCGGAAGACCCGCACGTCCTCACGTAGCCGGCACCAGGCCACCAGATACCAGTGCCCGCCCCTGCCGCCGAGGCAGACGCTGGGCTCGACGTCCCTGACGGTCGGCACGCCCTTGCCGTCGGCGTACTCCAGGCGCAGCACGTACCGCCCGCGCAGCGCCCGGTCGATCGCCCGTTTCACCGTGTCCGGCCCGGCGAGCGCGTACCCGCCCTGGTCGAGCCGGATGGGGACGCCGGCCTCCCGGAGTCTGGCCACGTCGCGCACGACCGTGCTCTTACTGACCCCGAGGCGCGTGGCGAGCTCGCGGGCCGGCAGGCAGCCGCCGGCCTCCAGCTCCTTCACCAGCGCGTCGCGGCGTTTCATGATTCGACGCTACGTCGATCAGTCCGGACAGACCGGTACAACACCCCTCACCCAGAGGCCACAGCCCTATCACCCCAAGTGCCCCACGGCCGGGTGTTGCGGATGCGTTCCGCCGGGATGCCGCACAGGGCCGCCCGCTCACAGCCGAACCGCTGCCAGTCGAGCTGGCCCGGGGCGTGCGCGTCGGAGTCGATCGCGAAGTCGCAGCCGATCTCGTACGCGAGGCGCAGCAGGCGCTTGGGCGGGTCGAGCCGGTCGGGCCGCGAGTTGATCTCCACGGCCACCCCGAACCTCCGGCACGCCTCGAAGACGATCTCGGCGTCGAAGCTCGACTCGGGCCGTCCGCGGCCCTTCACCACCCTGCCCGTGCAGTGCCCGAGGACGTCCACGTTCGGGTCGGCCACCGCCGTGACCATCCGCCGCGTCATGGCGCCGGCGTCCATCCGCAGCAGCGAGTGGACGCTGGCCACCACGACGTCGAGCCGTCCGAGCAGCTCGGGCTCCTGGTCGAGCGAGCCGTCGGTGTTGATGTCCACCTCGATGCCGGTGAGGACGCGGAACGGCGGGCCGCCGTCCCCCGCGTACCGCTCGTTGAGTTCGGCGACCACGTCGAGCTGCCGCCGCAGCCGGTCGGCGGACAGGCCGTGCGCCACCGTCAGCCGGGGCGAGTGGTCGGTCAGCGCCAGGTACTCGTGGCCGAGCTCGCGGGCGGCGGCGGCCATCTCCTCGATGGGCGATCCTCCGTCGGACCAGTCCGAGTGGCTGTGGAGGTCGCCGCGCAGCGCCGACCGCAGGGCCCGGGCGGCCTCGTCCAGGTCGGTGCCGGCGGTGTCCTCCAGCCGCCGCAGGTACGTCGGCACGGCGCCGTCCAGCGCCTCGGCGACGGCGAGGGACGTGACCTTGCCGACGCCCTTCAGGTCCGTCAGGCCGCCGGTGCGCGCGAGCCGTACCAGCTCCTCCCGGGGCAGGTCCTCGATCGCGGCGGCGGCGCCGCGGAAGGCGCGCACGCGGTAGGTCGGCTCGCCGGCCCGCTCCAGCAGGAAGGCGATGCGCTTGAGCGCCTCGACTGGGTCCACACCGGGCACGCTACCCGGCGCCGCCTGCCCCGATCCGGAACCTCGCACCAGACTGTCCCGTTCGTCCAACGAGACGATAGTGTGTGCCGATCTCGACAGCAGGAGCCGGATTGCCAGAGCCCCGGGACAGCCCCCCACGCGGAACACCGCCCCCCGGCGGTTCCTTGCCGCCGCCGCATCCCCTGGCGATGGGCGCGCAGTGGCAGGCGCGCCAGGCGGGGCGCAAGCCTCCGCCGCCGCCCGAGGGCGGCGGCAAGTCGTCCACGGCGGTCAAGCTCGGCACGCTGGGCGTGCTGTCGGTGCTGCTCGTCGGCTTCTGCGCGGCCCAGGACGACTACGAGGAGGTCGGCGCGGACTGCGTCGACACCTCGACGCGCAACCCGGACGGCTCCTACATGGTCGTCGACGACGACTACTGCGACGACGACCATCGGCACTACGGCGGCTCGCACGGCGCGTACCGCTGGTACTACGGCGGCAGCCGCACGGGCGCCCGGGTCCACCACGGCACGACGGTGCGGCCCGCCGACGCGAAGATCACCAGCCGTACGGGACGGGTGGTCCAGCGGGGCGGGTTCGGGTTCCACAGCGGCGGCGGTGGCTGAGGGGTGCGCAGGCGGACCTCGGCGCCCAGGGAGAACTGGGCGGCGATCATCGAGTCGCAGGGCCTGGCGTTCCACCGGTCCGCCCATCCCGAGGGCCTCAGCCGGCCCTACTGGGACGAAGGCGTCCACTACGTCTTCACGCTGGACGAGGTGCTCCGCCTGGAGGGCCAGGTCGAGGAGCTGCACCGGATGTGCCTGGCCGCGGCCGACCACGTCGTGACCCACGACCGGTACGCCGACCTCGGCATCCCCCCGCACTGCCGTGCGGCCGTCGCCGAGTCGTGGCGGCGGCGCGACCCGCACCTGTTCGGCCGCTTCGACCTGCGCTACGACGGCACCGGCCCGGCCAAGCTGCTGGAGTACAACGCCGACACCCCGACGAGCCTGGTCGAGACCTCCGTCGTGCAGTGGTTCTGGCTGAAGGACGTCCATCCCGGCGACGACCAGTGGAACTCGGTCCACGAGCGCCTCGTGGACCGCTGGAAGTCCCTCACGCTCCAGACCGGCCCGGTCCACTTCGGGTGGACCAGCGCCGACGAGACGGGCGAGGAGGCGATGACCGTCGGCTATCTCCAGGAGACCGCGGAGCAGGCCGGCCTGACCACCGCCGCGGTCGCGATGGAGGACATCGGCTGGGACGCGCTCAACCACCGGTTCGTCGACATGGAGCACCGGGTCATCCGCACGCTGTGCAAGCTGTATCCCTGGGAGTGGCTCGTCGCCGAGCCGTTCGCCCCGCAGGCCCTGGCGCAGCAGGTCTCCATGACCTGGATCGAGCCGCTGTGGAAGATGCTGCTGTCCAACAAGGCCCTGCTGGCGATCCTCTGGGAGCTGTACCCCGGCCACCCCAACCTGCTGCCCGCCTATCTCGACGGGCCCCGTGAGCTGGCCTCCGGGCCGGGCTACGCGCGCAAGCCGCTGCTCGGCCGCGAAGGCGCCTCCATGCGCATCTCCGCGCCCGGCGTCGAGCTGGAGACCCACGGCGGCTACGGCGCCGAGGGCTTCGTCTACCAGGAGTTCCGGCCGCTGCCGGTCTTCGACGGCTGGCGTCCGGTGCTCGGAGCCTGGGTGATCGACGACGAGGCGGCCGGGCTCGGCATCCGGGAGACCTCCGGCCTCGTCACCGACGACACGTCCTCTTTCGTCCCCCACCGCATCCACGGCTGAAAGCGAAGGCCCCCCGTGAACACCACCACCTCGCTCGCCGGCGTGCTCGGCCACGGCGCCCTGGCGATCGTCTCGTACGCCGTCCTGGGCGTGCTGCTGCTCGTCGCCGGGTTCTACGTCGTGGACCTGGCGATCCCCGGCAGGCTCAGCACGGTGATCCGCACCGACCGCAACCCCAACGCGACCGTGCTCGCCACCTCCAGCGTGGCCGGCGTGGCGCTCATCGTGGCGGCGTCCATCTGGTCGTCCGGCGGCGAACTGCGCGAGGGCCTGCTCGCGACGCTCGTGTTCGGGCTCGTCGGCATCGCCGTGCAGACGCTCGGCATGGTCGCCTTCGACAAGGTCGCGGGGATCTCGGTGCGTGAGCTGGTCCGCGACGAGGCGTTGCGGCCCGCCGCCGTGCTCCTCGGGGTGACGCACTTCTTCATCGGCCTCATCACGGCGGTCGCCGTCATCTGAGATCCCCGCCGGCCGCCGCAACGCGCCGTACGGGACCGGGAGCGCGTTCCGCGCGGCGACCTGGCACGCTAGGGGACGTGAGCGAACGGGGCGCGCGAAACGGCGGACAGGTGCGTACGGACGGGCAGAGCGACGGAGTCACCCGGGGGGCCGGGGACGAGGTGCCGATGAGCGACAGGATCCGGGAGGACACGGCGCGGCGGCTCGACCGTGCCATGGGCAGCCTGGGGACCGCCGCGATGGCCCGGATGGAGGAGCGGCTCGCCTGGTACCGGGCGCTGTCGGCGGAGGACAGGTCGTGGGTCGGGCTGGTGGCGCAGGCCGGCATCGCGGCGTTCGTGGAGTGGTTCGGCCACGCGGGCGAGGGCAGGCCGACGCCGAGCATCGAGTTCTTCGGCACCGCGCCGCGCGAGCTGAAGCGCAGCGTCTCGCTCCAGCAGACGGTCGACCTCGTCCGCATCGTCGTCGAGGTCGTCGAGGCGCAGGTGGAGGAGCTGGCCGCGCCCGGCGGCGCGGAGCTGCTGCGGCACGCGATGCTGCGCTACACGCGCGACGTCGCCTTCGCCGCCGCCCAGGTGTACGCCAGGGAGGCGGAGGCGCGCGGCTCGTGGGACGCGCGGCTGGAGGCGCTGATCGTGGACGCGCTGGTGCGCGGCCAGGTCGACGACGGCCTGCACTCGTGGGCCGCCGCCCTCGGCTGGACCTCCGCGCCGGTCGTCGTCTTCGCGGGGTTCGCCCCGGACGAGGACCCGCAGAGCGTCATCGACGGGCTGCGCGACAAGGGCCGCCGCATCGGCCACGAACTGCTGGCCGGCGTGCAGGGCGACCGGCTCATCGTGATCGTGGGCGGGGCGGACGGCGTCAAGGACGCGGCGCGCGGTGTCGTGTCGCGCTTCGGGGCCGGCCCCGTCGTGATCGGGCCGGAGGTGCCCGACCTGCACGCGGCGGCCCGGTCGGCCCGCGCCGCCATCGCCGGGCTGCGTGCCGCGGCCGGCTGGCCCGACGCGCCCCGGCCCGTGCTGGCCGAGGACCTGCTGGCCGAGCGCGCCCTGGACGGCGACGAGGACGCCCGCGCCCAGCTCGTGGAGAACGTCTACAAGCCGCTGGCCGGGACCCCGCTGCTCGACACCCTCGCGACCTACCTGGAGCAGGGCACCTCGCTGGAGGCGACCGCGCGCCTGCTGTTCGTCCATCCCAACACGGTGCGGTACCGTCTACGGAAGATCACGGAGCTGACCGGATACCAGCCGACGGAGGGCAGGTCCGCATTCACCCTCCAAGTTGGTCTCATACTCGGTCGCCTGTCCGTAACCTGAGCCGCGTGTCTTAATCTTCTCGACACCGAAACTGTAGGTACCCCACAACGCGACCTCCACAAAGTTCGTTCGGATCTCCATCAGTGTGGTGAACCTCTACAGGGCAGGGTTGAGTACGTGCTCGTCATCGTCGCTCCGGGCCAAGGCGCCCAAACCCCAGGATTCCTCAGTCCGTGGCTTGAGATCCCCGCGTTCCGGGACCGGATCTCCGCGTGGTCCGACATCGTGGGCCTCGATCTCGCGTCGTACGGGACGGCCGCCGGGGCCGACGAGATCCGCGACACCGCGGTCGCCCAGCCCCTGCTGGTGGCGGCGGCCCTGGCGTCCTTCGAGACGCTGGGCGTACGGCCGGACCTGGTCGCCGGGCACAGCGTGGGCGAGTTCGCCGCCGCCGCGATCGCCGGGGTGCTGACCGCCGAGCAGGCCCTCTCCCTGGTGCGGGAGCGCGGGCTGGCGATGGCCAAGGCCGCCTCCGTCACCGCGACCGGCATGAGCGCGGTGCTCGGCGGGGCCGAGGACGAGGTGCTGGCCGCGCTCGACAGGCACGGCCTCACCCCCGCGAACATCAACGGCGCGGGCCAGATCGTCGCGGGCGGCACGCTGGAGCGCCTGGAGGCGTTCGCGGCCGACCCGCCGGCCAGGGCGCGGGTGCGCTCCCTGGCGGTCGCCGGAGCCTTCCACACCGTCCACATGGCCCCCGCCGTGGACCACCTGCGCGCCGAGGCCGCGACCGTCACCCCCGCCGAGCCGTCGATCACGCTGCTGTCCAACGCGGACGGCGCGGCGGTCGGCGCCGGGGGCGAGTTCCTGCAGCGGCTGGTGACCCAGGTCGCCAACCCGGTCCGGTGGGACGCCTGCATGGCGACGATGGCCGAGCGGGGGGTCACCACCATGATCGAACTGCTGCCCGGCGGCACGCTGACGGGCCTGGCCAAGCGCGCCATGCCCGGCGTCAGGACGGTCGCGCTCAAGACCCCCGCCGACCTCGACACGGCCAAGGAGGTGCTCGGATGAGGCTCGGCCAGGGCGCCCCCGCCGCGCGGATCCTCGCGTTCGGCGGCTACCAGCCCGCGCGGGTCGTCACCAACGACGACCTCGCCGCGCGGATCGACACCAGCGACGAGTGGATCCAGAGCCGCGTCGGGATCAGGGAACGCCGCATCGCCGGGCCGGAGGAGTCGGAGATCGACCTCGCGGTCCAGGCGGGCGGCAAGGCGCTGGCCGCCAGCGGCCTGTCGAGCGACGACATCGACCTGGTGATCGTGGCGACCTGCACGCCCGAGGCGCCCATCCCCAACACCGCCGGCCGCGTCGCCCACCGGCTGGGCGTCACCGCTCCCGGCGCCTACGACCTGAACGCCGCCTGCGCCGGGTTCTGCTACGCCCTGGCGGCCGCGTCGGACGCCGTACGGACGGGCTCGGCGACCAACGTGCTGGTGGTGGGCAGCGAGAAGCTCAGCCAGTGGGTCGACGGCGACGACCGGTCGACCGCCGTGATCTTCGCGGACGGCGCGGGCGCCGCCGTCGTGGGCCCCTCCGACCGGCCGGGCATCGGCCCGGTGGCCTGGGGCAGCGCCGGCGACAAGGCCGACGCGATCATGATCAAGGACCGGAGTTCCTTCCTCCACCAGGAGGGCCAGGCGGTGTTCCGCTGGGCCACGACCAGCCTTCACCCGGTGGCCAGGCTCGCCTGCGAGCGTGCCGGTGTGGACCCCGCCGACCTGGCCGCCTTCGTCCCCCACCAGGCGAACCTGCGGATCGTCGAGGCCATCGCCCGTAAGATCGGCGCCGACAAGGCCGTCGTCGCCAAGGACATCGTGCTCGCCGGCAACACCTCGGCCGCGTCCATCCCGCTCGCGCTCTCCCGCATGATCGAGCGCGGCGAGGTCGCGTCGGGCGGGCTGGCCCTGCTGCTGGGCTTCGGCGCCGGCCTCACCTACGCCTCTCAGGTGATCGAGATCCCCTGAGAGACCCCCGTACGGCCCGCCGTACGGATCTGGGGCGACCCAGACGAACCAGGAAAACACAACAAGGAGAAGTCGCGACATGGCACTGACCGAGCAGGAGATCCTCGCGGGCCTCGGCAAGATCGTGAACGAGATCACCGGCATCCCGGCCGCGGAGGTCACGCCGGAGAAGAGCTTCGTGGACGACCTCGACATCGACTCGCTCTCCATGGTCGAGATCGCCGTCGCGGCCCAGGACGAGTTCGGCGTCGAGATCCCCGACGACCAGCTCAAGCACCTGAAGACCGTCAAGGACGTCATCAACTTCATCCAGAGCTGAACCGCCGGACGTGCCCCGCTCCCGCACCGGGAGCGGCCGGGCGCGTCTGGTCCCTTCACGCCCCGAAAAGCAAGAGGAGTGCAGACGAAGTGAGTAAGGACCGGGTACGTGTCGTGGTCACCGGGCTCGGCGCGACGACGCCCCTCGGTGGAGACGTCGCATCGACCTGGTCGGCGCTCCTCGAGGGGCGGTCGGGCATCCGCCCGCTCACCGAGGACTGGGTCGACTCCGTGCCGGTGAAGTTCGCCGGCGTGGCGGCCGTCGATCCGGCCGAGGTCCTGCCGCGGCCGGAGGCCCGCAGGCTCGACCGCAGCGAGCAGTTCGCGCTGATCGCCGCCCGCCAGGCATGGCAGGACGCGGGTGCCCCCGAGGTTCCCGCCGAGCGGCTCGGGGTCTGCGTCTCCAGTGGTATCGGCGGCATCGGCACGACGCTGTCGGCCTACGACACCTTCAAGGAGCGGGGCTGGCAGCGGCTGTCGCCGTTCACCGTGCCCATGCTGATGCCCAACGGCCCGGCGGCCTGGGTGGGGCTCGAACTGGGCGCCAGGGCCGGCGTGCACGCCACCGTCTCCGCCTGCGCCTCCGGCGCCGAGGCCATCGGGTACGCGCTGGAGATGATCCGCGCCGGCCGGGCGGACGTCGTCATGGCGGGCGGCACGGAGGCGGCGATCCACCCGCTGAACGTGGCGGCCTTCGCGGCGGCCCGGGCCATGTCGACCCGTAACGACGAGCCCGAGCGGGCCTCCCGCCCCTGGGACCGCGGCCGTGACGGCTTCGTCCTCGGCGAGGGCGCGGGCCTGATCGTGCTGGAGTCGTACGAGCACGCGGTGGCCCGCGGCGCCCGGATCTACGCCGAGGTGGCGGGCCTCGGCATGTCCGCCGACTCCCACCACATCACCCAGCCGGAGCCCGAGGGCCGGGGGGTCGTCATGGCGATGACCCAGGCCATGACCGACGCGGGGCTGACCGGACGCGACATCCTGCACGTCAACGCGCACGCCACCTCCACCCCCGCGGGCGACGTGATCGAGGCCCAGGCGGTCGAGAAGTCGTTCGGCTCGCACGTCCTCGTCACCTCGACCAAGTCGATGACCGGGCACCTGCTCGGCGGCGCCGGCGGCATCGAGTCGGTCTTCACGATCAAAACGCTGTCCGAGCGGGTCGTCCCCCCCACGATCAACCTGGAGGACCTGGACGACGGCGTCGACGTCGAGATCGTGTGCGACAAGCCGCGCGACCTGCCTGGGGGGCAGATCGCGGCCGTGAACAACTCCTTCGGGTTCGGCGGACACAACGTCGCCGTGGCCTTCACGACCGTTTGACAAGGGAGTCTCGAATGACTGTGCTCGACAGCGGGACGGCGGCCGGCAGGGGGACAGCGGCCGAGACCGCCGAAGCGGCGGCCGTCGACTCCCGCGACCCCCTGGTGCGACTCGGGCACCTGCTGGACGAGGGCTCGATCCGGCCGATCGCCCCCGAGGACAGGAGCGGCGTGCTGGCCGTGACCGGCCGGGTGGACGGCGTGCCCGTCGTGGCGTTCTGCAGCGACGCCCGCATCCAGGGCGGCGCGATGGGCGCGGAGGGCTGCGAGCACATCGTCCACGCCTACGACGTGGCCGTCCGCGAGCGGGTGCCGGTCATCGGCGTCTGGCACTGCGGCGGCGCCCGCCTCGCCGAAGGCGTGGAGTCGCTGCACGCCGTGGGCCGGGTGTTCGCCGCCATGACCAAGGCCTCCGGTGTCGTCCCCCAGATCTCCGTCGTCGTCGGCCCGGCGGCCGGCGGCGCCGCGTACGGCCCGGCCCTGACCGACATCGTGATCCTGGCCGACAACGGCCGCATCTTCGTCACCGGCCCCGACGTCGTGCGCAGCGTCACCGGCGAGCAGATCGACATGGCCGCCCTGGGCGGCCCGGAGCCGCACAGCAAGCGCAGCGGCGTCGTCCACGTCGTGACGAAGGACGAGCCCGAGGCCCTGCTGAAGGCCCGCCAGCTCGCCGGTCTCCTCGGCCACCAGGGCCGGATGCGCGAGGTGGACGAGGTCGACCTCGGCGACGTGCTCCCCGAGAACCCCCGCCGCGCGTACGACGTGCATCCCCTGGTCAAGGGCCTGCTCGACGACCCCGGCGTGGAGCTTCAGCCCAAGTGGGCGCCGAACATCGTGACCACCCTGGGCCGCCTCGGCGGCCGCACCGTCGGCGTCATCGCCAACAACCCCATGCGGCTCGGCGGCTGCCTCGACTCCGCCTCGGCGGAGAAGGCCGCCCGGTTCGTCCGGATGTGTGATGCCTTCGGGGTGCCTCTGGTCGTGCTGGTGGACGTGCCGGGCTACCTCCCCGGCGTCGGCCAGGAGCACGACGGCGTCGTCCGGCGCGGCGCGAAGCTGCTGCACGCCTTCGCCGAGGCGTCCGTGCCCCGCGTCACGTTGATCACCCGCAAGGCGTACGGCGGGGCGTACATCGCGATGAACTCCCGCTCGCTCGGCGCGACCCGCGTGTTCGCCTGGCCGACCATGGAGGTGGCGGTCATGGGCGCGGTCGCGGCGGTGCGGATCATCAAGCGGCGCGAGATCGCCGCCGTGCCGGAGGAGGAGCGGGCCGCGCTGGAGGCCCGGCTGGCCGAGGAGCACGAGAAGGCCGCGGGCGGCCTTCAGCGCGCCATCGACCTCGGTGTGGTCGACGAGGTCATCGAGCCGGCCAAGACCCGCGGCGCGATCGCCCGGGTGCTCGCCCAGGCCACCCCGGCCCGCGGCGCGCACGGCAACATCCCGCTCTGATCGCTTCCCGGAAGCGCCGGCCCCCGGTCACGGGGACCGGCGCTTCCGCGTCTCCGCGCCCGGTCGCCGATCCCGTGAGCAGAGCCGCCACGTGACGCGACGCGGCCCCGGCCACCGGGTGATCCGATCGTGAGCAGGGCCGCTCCGCGGGGCGGGCGGTGCCCGGCCGCCCGGGCCGCCCGTGGCATCGACGTGGCACCGGCGTGGCACCGGCGTGGCGCCGGGCGGAAGGGTCAGACGGCGGCGTGCAGCCAGCGGACCGGGGCTCCCTCACCCGCGTAGCGGAACGACTCGAGCTCCTCGTCCCACTGCTTGCCGAGCAGGCGGTCGAGTTCGTCCTCCAGGACCACCCGGCCCTGCGCCGCCATCAGCATGACGTTGCGTAGCCGGTCCTCGGGGACCAGGATGTCGCCGTTCGCGCCGACGACGGCCGTGAAGGCCCCCAGCGTCGGCGTGTAGGCGTGCCGGGAGCCGTCGACGCCCGGCGAGGCGTCTTCGGTGATCTCGAAGCGGATGCGCTGCCAGCCCATGAGCGATGACGTGATCGCCGCGGCGGTGCCGGGACGGCCCTCCCACTCCGCCTGGGCCCGCAGGGTCCCGGGCGCGGCGGGCTGGGCGGTCCACGTCAGGTCGACGGGCACGCCAAGAACGCCTGCGACGGCCCACTCGATATGCGGGCACAGCGCAGGCTGAGCCGAGTGGACGTACAGGACGCCACGAGCAGCAGCCACCGGACCTCCCAATTCGCATGAGGTGCGCCTTCCCCAACGGCCTCACGGTTTGAGATGATCACGGTTGGATGACTGTAGGAGAGACTACCGTCCGTCGCAGCCTGGCACCAGAGGGGGGTCATACCGAATGGTGCTTGGCAACTCTTTGCATTGGGCATGACACCTTCCGCGATCAACCAGGCAAGGTCGTGGAAAGGCCCCGCGCATGCGCACCCGGCTCATCGAGCCCGTCCCCGGGCGTCCGGCCCTCATCCGCCCCGGCGAACTGCTGACCTCCGCCCCCGCCGCCGTGGCCCGGTGGGCGCTCGCCGCCGAACCGCTCCCCGGACCGCTTTCCGAGGCGGGCCGCGTCCACCGCGTACGGCTCGCGCCGGGCGCGGACGTGGTCGACCTGACGGCCACCCTTCGCGGCCGCGGGCACGCCGCCTCCCCCAACCACGTCCTGTCGGGCCAGCCGTTGTTCTTCGGCGGGCCCGGCGGGCCGCCCTCCCCCGCGCCGCCACCGCCGTACGAGCCGGGGGAGCCCTGCGAGGTCACCGTCGCGGTGCTCGACACCGGCCTCGCCCCGCATCCCTGGCTGGCGCGGTGGTACCGCGACGACATCGCCGAGACGCCCGACGCCGACGGCGACGGCGTGCTCGACCGGCAGGCCGGGCACGGCACGTTCGTGGCCGGGCTCATCCTGCGGCAGGCTCCCGGCGCGCGCCTGCGCGCCCTACGTCTCCTCGACAGCGACGGCATCGGCGACGAGGCGGCGCTGCTCGGCGCCCTCTCCCTGCTGCGCGGCGGGCCGGCCGACGTGCTCAACCTCTCCTTCGGAGGGCACACCTTCGACGACGGTCCGCCGCTGGGACTGGCCGAGGCGCTCGCCGTCTTCCCCGCCGTCGTGGCCTGCGCCGGCAACACGGCCTCCGCCCGCCCCTTCTGGCCCGCCGCCCTGCCGGGCGTCCTCGCGGTCGGCGCGCTCGACGGGGACGCCCGCGCGCCCTTCTCGGCGTACGGGCCATGGGTGGACGTGTGGGCGCCCGGCGTCGGGCTCGTCAGCAGCTTCCTGGAGCACCGCGACTTCCACGGCTACGCCTCCTGGAGCGGCACGTCCTTCGCCGCCGCGGTGGTCTCCGGCGTGGTCGCCCGCCTGTGCCGGAAGGTTCCGCCCGATCAGGCCGTACGACGCCTGCTGCGGGACGGCCGGCGGGCCGGGGATCTCGGGGTGGTCGTGACGACCGTGGATCGATAGGGTTCCTGTCACCATTCGCATTCCCCCGAGCGCGAAGAGTGACTTCATGCCGACAGACGACTCGTTCGCCACCATCGACCAGGCCGGCTGGGAGGACCTGGTCGCCCGGTTCGACGGCAGGATGTGGGCCGTCGCGCGGGCGTTCGGGCTCAGCGCCGCCGACGCCGCCGACGCGGTGCAGTGCGCCTGGCTCCGGCTCGTGGAGAACGCGGGCGCCATCCGCGACCCCGCCCGGGTCGGCGCCTGGCTCGTCACCACCACCCGGCACGAGGCCGCCAGGCTCAGCCGCAGGGCCCGCGGCGAGGTGGTCTCCGACCTGGACGTGCCGGACCCGGCGCAGCCCGACCCGACGGCGGCCGTGGTCGACGCCGACCTGGGCAGGCAGGCGTGGCGGCGGCTCGACCTGCTCGGGGAGCCCTGCCGCTCGCTCATCCGCCTCTACGTGCTGCATCCCGAGGCGAGATACGCCCAGATAGCGGTCCGGCTCGACCTGCCGGTCGGCAGCATCGGGCCCACCCGGGCCCGATGCATGTCCCGCCTGCGCGCGCTGATGGAGGAACCGGATTGAGCGGGAACCGGGCCCGCCCCGCGGGGCGGCCACGTGGAAGCGGAACGACGAGACACGAGGAGCGCCGATGAGGGAGGAGTACCTGATCGCGGCCCTGCGGATGGGCGCGGGCGCCGACCCCGTGCCCGAGGGGGTCTCGGCCGCGGCCCGGGCGGTCTTCCGCCTGCGCGTGCCCGGAGGGGTGCCCGCCGGGCCGGTGGACCTGGCCGCGCCGGGCGGAGCCCGCTCCTC
>QFZU02000275.1 GCA_003260025.2 Microbispora triticiradicis
CCAGGCTGACCACGGCCGCGATTTCACACTTCAGCCGAACCGATCAGCCAGCCACCGGATGAGCGCGAAAGATCGAGGTTAGGCCTCCCCTTGACATGACATACCGCATGACGTCCTGCTGCACCGCACCAGCCGACCTGTCGTTACATGACCCGAAGCGCCACTTCCGGCACCATCCGAACCGATATTTACAGATATCAATGTGATTTGGTAGCGCCAATTTCCGGGGAGTACGCCTGTGTCTCGCGCCGGGAGCCCGGCCGCGATGGCCCGTTTCCGGACAGGCCAAGAAGGGCGGAAACACCCAGCAGCAGGCAGGCTCGCCCGCGCCGACCAGCGCCTGAACAACAGCGACCACCGAGCCAGCCGCTGTCGTGGCCCTCCTTCGCGCCTACCAGGCCGTCACAATACTGACGCGTCGGCACACCGAACTGCGTCCCGCCCGCGAACTACTTGTTCGCCGCACACTCCGCCGATCGGCGGAAGGTCTTCACCGTGTGCTCGACCGCTGGCAGGCCGTACGGCACCACTGGCAGCGGCTTCTGTTCGACCAGCGACGCATGAGCCCCGCGAATCACCTTGACCAGATGACCAGTCGGCTGGGCCGTCTCATCTCGACCAACCCGGAGGGGACGTTCGAGCTGCGTAACCTGCCGGCGCTGAAGTCTCCTGCCGAGCTCGCGCCGGCTGCGGACATGTCGCGGATCCTGCTTTCCGTCCGGCACGCCGTAGAAGCCCTCGCCGTACTCGGTCAGCGCGATCTGGCTCAAGTTACCGCCCCTGGCCGGATCGGCGGGAAGGCCTCGGTTGCCTCCCTGGCTCACGTGTGCTCGGCCATCCTGGCGCTGGGCGGCCCGAGCCGAGCCGTGAGATCGTGACGGTCATGGCGATCGAAGATCCTCTGCGCCTTTTAGGACGGCTCCGGCTCGGCCGGGAAGAATTTTGCCAGCGGCTGCTGACCGTGCTGATCCTCGGCGGCCCCTATCCGCGGTGGAACACGCCCAACGCTCCCACGGACCGCGGAGCCCGCTTCCTGTTAGAGCTGGACACGCTCTCGTTCGGCACCGGCGCCTGGGATGTCCGGCCGCAGTTCGTCGACGAGTTCGACCTTCCACGACGGCATGACGACGAACAGGGTGGAGCACCGGACTACGCGATGCTCTGGCCCGAACGCCTGTGGATGATCGAGCTGAAGACCGAAACCGCAAGTCACCGTCGAGGGCAGCTCTCGGGGTACCTCGCCCTCGCCGAACATCACCATCCGGCTCGCCGCATCGACCTCACCTACCTGACTCCGCCGATGCCCCACACACCGTCGATCACCCAGGCGCTGGCACGCTTCAACCACCTCACCTGGGCTCAGGTCATTCCGCTGATCACCGCTGTCTGGGGAAACGGCAACGACGCAGAGCGGCACGCCGTAGAGCAACTGCTGGCTGCCTTGGACAGCATCGGCACCGACTGGAGCACCTGGCGCACAGCCCGGCTCCAGCACATGCCGGGCACCGAGTTCGAGGCTCCCGTCGCTGACACGCAGCCGACGGCCGACCCCTTCGAAGAGGCTATGGCGCTGGCCCATGCCACCGCCCGGGACGGACGGCAACGGGCCCTCGGCCACGCGGCGACGGACCTGCAGGAGCTGCAGCATCTGCGCCTATCCCGGTATCGCAAGCCCGCGGCAGGTCGGCGGGGAGACGATTCTCGAACTGTGGGTGCCCGCCGGTGAACTGGACGAACTCAACGCGCACATCTCCGGCGTCATCGAAGTGGTGCACGAGTTTCGACCGGAACGCGACACGCGTTGAAGTGGCGGCGAATCGCGGCGTGATCACAACTGAGCGGTTTACGTGCACACCCAAACCGCACGTGGTGATCCAATTTAGCGACTACGCTGGGCTGTTCTTGAAGGCTCTGGCCGGTTCAGGAGCGGTGGCCAGAAGATGGTCACTGATCATCTGATGCCTGAACTGGTAGTACGGGCCGGACCGGCGCAGAATGCCAAGGTCGTAGGCGTACTCCAGAAAAGGCATGAGGCGCAAAGGGGCGCGGCCACGTAAGGCGAACCACAGGCGGGCGGTGGCGAAGCGGGCGGAGGCGCTGGACGCCTGGGACATCAGACCAAGGCCGCCACCGGCCGCCAGTGCGCTGACGAAGGCACCAAGGATGGCCTGTTGCCAGGTGGGGAGGCCGAGGCCCCACGCCTGGTGGGTCTGGAGTGCCTCCTTCAGGCTTTGAGACAGCCGCGTGCCCAGGAACACGCCGTCGATCCCGCCGACGAGGGCTCCTGCCAGCGCGCCGAGCCCCCAACTGTAGGCCGTCGCCTTCCGGTCGTTGCTGAGGAAACCCTCAGGGGTGCCGGCTTCCTTGGGAATGGCCTCCTCGTGTAGTGAACGGGCGACGCCGAAGGTCAGTCCATAGATGAGCGCGTGGGCCACGACGTACGACTTGCCGTCGAAGAGGAGGGCGCTGTCGATTCCGCCCATGGCGGCGCCAACCAAGCCGAAACCGATGCTGCGATAGAGCGAGCGCCAGGGGTTCTTCTTGGCGCGGATGCTCGGGGCCGACTGACGTGGGGCATCGGGGCCGATGAGAGTCAGGACAAGACCAGCCGCTGATCCTACGGCGAACCCGAGCGCGAGGCCGACCTGGAGCAAGCCGAACAGCCCGAACAGGATCGCACCCAGGATCGCACAGCCCAAGCCCCCGCCGGTGACGCGGACGATCGGGAAGAAGGCGCGCGTGCGGACAGCGCGATGCATCTCCCACCATGCCAGGTCACCGGAGCCCGAGTCGTGGAGGTACTGGCTGAGGAAGCGCAGCGTGGTCTGCGCGACGGCCGGTCTCCACGTGGACGGGTCCGCCCCTGGCCCGGTCAGCACGGCGGGGATGAAGGCGCTGACCAGGTGGCGCTCGATGCGGAGGCGGGCGCCGTCTCTGAGCAGTTCGGCGGGTAGCGGGCGGTTGTTGCGGTACTGCGTGAGAGTGAGGAAGAGCATGAGCGGGGTGCTGAGCGCGGCGGCCACCTCTCCGTGAGGACGGGTGGTCAGCTCATCGAGAAGCGGTGCGAGGGCCTCGCTTCCGTCTCGGTCGATCAGATAGAGGGCGGCCGCCTGAGCGTCCAGCGGCTGCAGCGTGGTGACCAGCGCGCCGTCCAGGAGGCGTGCCAAGTCCGGAGTGAACTGCTCGGTCCGGCTGGTGAGGACGAACGAACGGCTCCACGTGTCTGAGTTCAGTGTCGCCAGGACAGGCGCCCGGCGCTCTTCCGCGAGTTCGTCGAGGCCGTCGAAGATCGGAAGCAGCAGGCCAAGCTCGAACAGTTCAATCACCATCGGGGACGGCCCGCCCCGGGAGCCGTTCCTGCTGTCATCCAGGAATCCGTAGTCCAGCAGGAGACGGCGGTTGATCCACGCGTGCAGGGTCTCCTCCGGTAACCACGACGAAAGCGGTAGCGTGACCGGCACCGGGGCCACTGCGGCCGGTTCGGTCATCGCGAGGGTGAGAAGCAGCGCGAAGCTGGTTTTCCCCGATCCCGGTTCTCCCGTCACCACCAGCCTTTTGGGCATGCGGTGGCGTGTGAAGCCGGTAATGAGCTCGCCGGAGTCTCCCGCGGCGGGCAGCTCGGCGGCCAGGCCCCCGGTCGTCCGGAGGCCGGTCGCCCGCCAGCGGATCACCATGGGCTGGGCTTCCCAGATGCCACGCCTGGCCGATTCTCGGGTCACCTGCGCGCGAACTTTGACGCGCAGCTTCTCGGCGCGCTCGGCTGCGCTCTCCCGGGCCGGGCTGGAAGTGCGCAGAGAGACCAGCAGCGCGACGGCCGAGACGGCAGCTGAGACCAGCGCCACGGCCGGCTCGACATCCTCGCCGAGCAGCAGGGCAACGGCACCCGCGACGACGCCGACGGCGAGCAGCAGCCATAGAAGGGTGATGATCAGTCGGCGCACGGGGGACCCGATTCGTGGGGAACTGAGTTTATGACCCCGTTTCCGCGCCTGGCGATGACCAGCAGCGGCGTCCGGGCGGATGACCTGCGCGCACGGCGTCTCGGATGAGGTAACCGGGAAAGGTAGGCCCAGGCCAGCATGGCGTAGAGCGCGCCGACATAGGGCCGGCTACCCGTCCGGGTGTACAGGTCGTGCAGTGTCGCGCGGGTGGTGCGAAGGCGGCGGCGCACGTGCGGGAGGCGTGACTCTCCCCGGGTCGCGGGGGTCGTGATTCCGGCCGCACGGTCGATGTCGCGGTCGAAGTGGTCATCGAGCATTTGCAGGGTCACGCCGAGATCCTTGAGAACGTCCTGTTCGCGGGTGGTCATGTATGGATGGGCCAACGCGTGCAGGAGCAGATTGGCCGCGGCGCCCTTTCCACGAGTGATCTCCCAGAGCAAATCCTCGCCGATAGCGGGATTCTTCTGTTCGCGGGACAACTTCTGATAGCCGTGCAGCGCTCTGAGCGTCACATGAGGCAGAGCATCCTCAGGCAGGTCGAGGCGTAGAGCAAGGGATTGGTAAAGATCGTGGAGCAGGGCGTCGAACTCGGTCAGGGGAGTGAAGGGACCACCGCTGAAGAGCACATCGAGTCCGGCGTCGAGGTCGGGCTGACCAGAATGGTCCACGAGGTCGTCGTACAACCGCGCGATGGCGCCGCCGAGAATGAAGAGATCGGGGCGGCTCGGCTTCCCAACCGTCGTGGCGTACGGCGACAGGAGAAAACCGACCTTGAGCGAGGTGGCCCGCAGTGCTTCCCTCACGTGTTGTCGCTCGCCGGGGTTGACGGCCTTGTCCACGAGCGGCCCGACCACCTCGTCGAAAGTCCTGGTGAAGATCTTCAGGTCACGAAAAGTGAACGTGATGATTATGGTCAGCGCCTGAATGAGAGCGCCCAACTTCAGTCCATATCACATGGGGCGGGGGCCGCGCTTTCTGTCACCATGGCCAGCATGTGGCCCAGCTTAGGTCTTGAGCATGGCGACCAGCCAGACGATGAATCAATCACGGGCCACCGCCGAGCACGCAGTCGAACGCCAACCCAAGCTGCAGGAGTGTTTCGACGGTCCACCGTCAGCGGCCGGCCGTGGTCACTTTTGCGCGATCACGGCTCCGACCTGCTAGAACAGTGCCGGGACGGCGGGATTTGAACCCACGACTCCTTGACCCCCAGGCAACCCAACTGGTCCATCCTTACGGCACTAAAGCTGGTGCACGCTCTGTCCCGGGCCGTCGGCCATCCGGCCGGCGGCCCCTGCGGAGGACGTCCCCGGCATCGACCTCGCCGCAGTCCGGTGATCTGGCCCGCACGGCGACGCGCTTGCGCAGCTGTGCGAGTTATTCTCGCTCGCTGCGGGCCAGCCCGATCCCGGCGTCGGACTCCTGCTGCTCGGCCTCGCGTACCCACACGCACAGGGTCTCGCGGTTCATGCCCCGCTCCCGCACGACATCCGCGCAGGTCCTATGCGACTCGCGGACCAGCGCTCCGGCGCGGGCGGCCGGTTGTCCGCCAGCACGCGAAGGTTGCTGACGCGCGCGAGTTCCACCACGCTGGAACACAGCATGCATGAGCAAGAGGTCACAGCACCGGCGACGTCAGCCCGGGGTAGCGGTCTGCCTGGACGGCCACCAGTTTCGCTCGCCGAGCATCACCGCGAGAGCGGGGACGAGCAGGGCCCGGACGAGGAAGGTGTCGGCGAGCAGGCCCAGGGTGACCACAAAGCCGATCTGAAACAGCGCCTCCATCGGAAGCACCATCAAAGTCGCGAAGGTGGCGGCGAGCACGAGGCCGGCGGAGGTGATCACGCCGCCCGTCCGCTCGAGGGCCTCCGTCACCGCGCGGCGGGTCTCGTGCTGTCGACGCCGCTCGCTGATCCGGCTGAGGAGAAACACGTTGTAGTCGACGCCCAGGGCGACGAGGAAGATGAACGCGTACATCGGCAGATTTGGGTCTGAGGCCGGCTGGCCGAGGATGTGGGTGAAGATGAGGGAACCGACACCGAGGGCGAAGCCGAAGGAGAGGATCACGGTCGCGATCACATAGAGCGGCATCACCACCGCGCGCAGGAGCACGGCGAGGACGACGAGGATCAGGGCAAGGCCGACCGGGACGATCAGCCTGGTGTCACGTTCGAGTGCCTGGCGGGCATCGTAGTTCTCGGCCACGGTCCCGCCGATCAGGACGGTGTGGCCGTCGGCCGCGCGCTCAGCGACCTCGCGCAGCACCGGGACGGCGTCGGTGGCCTGCTCCGAGAACGGATCCATCCGCAGGTCCGCGTCGAAGATGAGCAAGTCCGTCGCGGACCTTCGCTGGCCTTGAGCCTCCGCACCCGGGGAGTCGCCGTCCGCCCCGACCGACCTGGCCACCGCGTGCATATCGGCGACGGGTGTGTGCGGGCCTTGGGTGAGAGCGCTCTGGACCTTCCCGCCCACCTCCTGGGCTACGACGATGCGAAGCGGCGCCGCCCGGCCGGGGATGAAGTGGTCGCGGATCACCTGCTGGCCGCGGACCGAGTCCGGCGCCTCACGGAAGGACTCGGAGAAGTCGAGCGCCGGACGCCCGCCGATGCCGGCCAGCGCGCCCGCGGCGAGGAGAGCGGTGACCGCCGCGGCGATCACTCCCGGGCGTGCGTGAACGAGACCCGCGACGCGCCCCCAAAACGTGACCGCAGGTGCGGACTCGGGCTCGAGGCGGGGAACAGCGGGCCAGAACGCCCGTCGTCCGAGGGTGGTGAGCACCGCGGGCAGAAGGGTCAGGCCGGCACAGACCATGATCGCGACACCGAGGGCGAGGATCGGGCCCATCTCGCGCATGGCGTTGAAGTCGGCAAGGGCGAGGACCAGCATCGCGCCGACGACGATTGCTCCAGCGGAGAAAATCGCCGGGGCGGTGCGCTGGGCGGCGGCGACCATCGCCTCCTCGACGTCCCGCGCCCGGCGCAGCTCGTCGCGAAACCGCGCCACGATCAGCAGACAGTAGTCGGTGCCCGCACCGAACATCAGCACGATCAGGATCGCGGTCGTCTGGCCGCTGACCTCGGTGAGGCCAACGGCGACGAGGCCGTAGGCGAGGCCGGCGGTGACGAGATAGGCGAGGACGACGACGGCCAGCGGCACCAGCGCAACCAGCGGCGAGCGGTAGGTCAGGAGCAGCAGGAGCAGCAGCACGGCGATCGTGACTGCCAAGAGGGTCCCGTTGATCCCTTCAAGCGCAGCTTTTCGATCGGCCTCGAAGCCGGCACGGCCGGTCACGAAGGCCCTCAATCCGCTCTCGTCGCCGGCGGCCGACGGGACTATGTCGCGGATTGCCGCGACCGCCTGCTCAATGTCGGGCGTCGAGTCGTCGGTCATCAGGACCGTGCTCAAGATGACGGTGTCGTCGGGTGAGGTGAGCAGCGAAGCGCCCGGGCTCATGTCGAGCGGATCGGTCTCGCCGCACGCGCGTTGGTACGGGGTGGCGATCATCGTCAAGTTCGGGATCGCGCCGGACCGGCACAGCGCGAGGGCGTCGGCGTCGGCGCGCCGTCCGTCGTCCGCGGTGATCCCACTCTCGCGGAAGTAGGCGATCACCGCCGCTGTCTCGCTGCCGCGCCGGAACCGCTCGTCGATGATCTGCTTGACCGTCGCCGACTCCGATCCCCGGACGAGGAAGGTCTCGCTCTCGTCGGCGGCCCGCTCGCCGAGCCTGGCTTGTAGCGGCACCGCGAGCATCGCGAGCGCAAGCCACACCGTGATCACGACCCACCGTGACCGCCGACCGGCGGAGATTACGGAAGCCCTGGTGGGAGGTCGCATCGGGTCGCCGACCTTAGAGCCCACCGCCGACCCCCTCTATATAGCTGACGACGCCATCCGCGACGTAGACGTAGATCCTCGTCGGGTCGATCTCTATCGGCACGGGCCGGCTCTTGTCGTCCTCGCGCGAAACGATGATTCCGCAGTTGTGACGGGCCGCCTTCTCACGCGCCTCAGCGAGCTCCAACCCGAGCAGCTCCGCCGTATCGAAGGCGTTCTCCGCGGGCCTGTACTGGCTGACGCCACCATTCTGTCCCGTCTCCACCATCGGGCATTGAAGGGCGGTCAGGTCGCGCCCCCGCGTCTTCGCCTCCCCGGACTCGTCGTTACATCCGGTCAGAGCCATTGCTCCGACGGCGATCGCAACCGTGGCCGCAGCGACGCCGAGAAGCCGCCGGTGAACCCTCTGCCCGCTCATAGCGGGGACGCTAGCGGACGAAACTACCTCGATCAAGACAACTAACATCTTTGGTAAACAAAAGGGTGGAATTGCTAGTACCAGCTTTGGTGATTCACTGACGAAAGTCCTTGACATCTAGACAAAAGGCGCAGACGCTACGTCTTGACCTTCAGGCGGTCGAACCACATCGCTCCGGCCGCGGGGCTGGTCGCCGCCGCATTGGGAGAGGAAGTGAGTGGTATGCGGAACGCCGCGCCGCCCGCGCGGAGTGTGAGGCGTTCTTTAGTCGCACTGACCGCGGTCGCTCTGGGGGCTCAGATGCTCGCCCCTGTGACCACCGCCCAAGCGGAGAGCACCCCCCTGACGGCTGCTGCCCCGGCGACGAGCACCGGGCAAGCGAGTAGAGCCCTCCTTGCGGCCTCTGCCCGGGCGGAGGGCAGCAAGAGGGTCCTCATCTACACCGGCACGACCGGGTATCGGCACGCCGAGGCGATCGACAACGGTCGCCCAGTGGTCCAGGCCGCTCTCCAGGCCGCGGGCTACGAGGTCGACTGGGAGGACTGCGACAACAACGGTGGCGGCACGAACAACTGCAACCACCCGGACAAGAACCCTCGGATCTTCACCGACGATAACCTGGCCCGATACAACGCGGTCCTGTTCCTGAACGCATCGTGGTCGTGGGCCGGCGGCGGTCGGCCCGGACCGCTCTTCGACCAGGCACAACGCGACGCGTTGATCCGCTTCACCCAGAACCGCGGCGGGATCGCGGCTGTGCACAACATGACCGACGCCGGCGCCGGCGTGTCCGTGTGGGACTGGTGGGACGGCGGGCCGGACAGCGTCATCGGCACGACGATGACCGCCCACTCGAACGGGTCGGCGACCGGCAACGCCGCAACCGTCCAGGTCGCCGATCACAACCACCTCTCCACCAAAGACCTGCCCGACACCTATCAGCTCGCCGACGAGCACTACAACTTTGTCCGCAGCGTCCGGGGCACCCACCACGTGCTCGAGACCTTCGACGAGCGCACCTACAACACCGGCAGCCAGAAAATGGGCCAGGACCACCCCACGACGTGGTGCAAGCTCTACGACGGCGAGAGGGTCAAGGACGGCACCGCCACCCCGCGGCCCTACGACGACGGCCGGACCTGGGTGACCTCGCAGGGTCACTTCGGCGTGCGTTACAGCGAGAACGGCGGCGACAACCCGCTGGTCAAGCAGATCGTCGGAGGGGTGCGCTGGGTCGCCGGCGAGGGGAACAAGACCGACTGCTCAGGCACCGTGTGGTCGAACTTCACCCGCACGACCCTGGTCGACAATGCGAACGGCCCGATGGCTCTCGACGTGGCAGCGGACGGCAAGCTCTACTGGACCGAGATCGGCCCCACAACGGGCTACCAGTCCCAGGGCTACGTGAAGATGCACGATCCGAAGGGCCCGCCGAACAACTCGACCACGGTCGCGACGATCCCGACCCGCGCCGACCACGGCAACTCCGAGGACGGCGTGCTGGGGATGAGCCTGGAGCCGGGCTTCGACCTATCGAATCCGAGCAAGCGCGACATCTACGTCTACTATTCCCCGCGCAACCCCGACTGGCCGACCACGGGCAACCAGATAACGGTCGGCTACAACCTGATCAGCCGCTTCACGCTGAACGAGACCGGCACCGCGTTCGAGCCCGCGAAAGCAGGCGGTGACCCGGCACATCCATACGATGAGCGGGAGATCCTGCGCGTGCCCAAGGCGAAGATCTCGGGCAACCCCTCAGGCTTCCCCGGTGGCCCCACCGACAACGGCCCCGGCCACGTCGGCGGCGCGAGCCTGGTGTTCGACTCCGAAGGCAACCTCTACCTCGGAGTCGGCGACGACGTGTCCCCGAACGCGTCCGGCCACAACCGCTACGTGCCGATGGACCATCGCGCCTCCGAGCGCTGGGATTCACGCAAGACGGCGGCCAATACCGCCGACCTGCGCGGAAAGGTCCTGCGCATCAAGCCGATCAAGGACATCCCGGCAGGGCAGGCCGCCGACCCCGGCCTGGACAAGACCTACACGGTTCCGAAGGGCAACATGTTCCCGCCGGGGACCCCGAAGACCCGGCCGGAGATCTATGCCATGGGCTTCCGGCAGCCGTTCACGGTGCACACCGACCCCGCCCACCCGGGTACGGTCGTCGTCGGCGAGTACTGCCACGACAACTCGGTGGACCAGGCCGACCGCAGCCCGGCCGGCACCTGCGAGTGGGATCTGGTCGATGAGCCCGGCTTCCAGGGCTGGCCGTTCTGCGTCGGCGACAACTCGAAGACCAACACCACGTGGCGCTGGGACTACGCGACCAACTCCTCGACCGGTCAGCAGTACGACTGCTCGCTCGACAAGATCCCGGCCGATCTCAACTGGGCCCCGCCGGGTGGTACAAGTTCGCAGCCCACATTCCAAGGCCTCGATGAAATCCCAGGCCCCGCGAAGAAAGCGACGATCTGGCGCAAGTACCCCGGCAACCCCGGCGGTGAGAATCCGATGGACTTCGGCGACCTGGGCGCCGGGGGCATGCAGCCGGTCACCGGTCCGGTCTATCGATACAAGGACAGCTTCGGCCCCGGCGCCTTCCCGGCCTACTACGACGGCTCGTGGCTGATCACCAACCGTGGCGCCGACAACGGGTTCTGGAAGGAGGCGCGCCTGCGGCAGGACAACAACCAGTTGCTCCGGGTCAACGACTGGCTGCCGGTCAACCACTTCGGCACGCCGAACAGCAGCTTCGTGATCCCGACCAAGTTCGGGCCCGACGGCGCCCTCTACATGGGGCGCTGGACCTTCGGCTGCTGCCGCGCTCAGCTCAACTCCACCGCGAAAATGGAGTTGGTCAAGATCGAGTTCAAGCCCTCCAGCAAGTGCACGGAGGACACTCAGGCACCGACGGTCTCGCACCAGATCGAGGGCCGGGCCCACCCCAGCCAGCAGAACGCCTACATCGACTCGGCCACGCTCAAACTCAACGCCACCGATGTCGGCTGTGCCGGTGTGGAAAAGGTCGAGTACCGCGTCAACGGCGGAGCGTGGACCGCCTACGACGCGCCGGTACTGTTCAAGAACCCGGGGAAGTACACGGTCGACTACCGAGCCACCGACTACTCCGGGAACACCTCCGCGTCGCAGAGCGCCGTCTTCACGGTGCTTGACGGCGGCAGGACGCTCCCCACGGCGTGCGACATCTACGCCACGGGCACGGGGTGGAATCCCGACAACTGTGAGATCGCCCGCGGTGGCACCGTCACCTGGCACTTCAACGTGCCCGACGCGGGGATGCCGCATGATGTCTGGCTCGTGCCGCCCGGCGGCAATCCGGACCCGAACGGCGGCGACATCTTCGAGGTCACCAAGGGCGCCGTCTCGCCGGGAGGTCCGCCGGTCTCGTACACCTTCGATCGGGAGGGGACCTGGACCGTCATCTGCAGGCTCCACTCCGGCTACGACGGCAAGAAGTGGGCAGGCATGGTCGCGACAGTCACGGTCGGAGGAGGGGCCAAGGGCGTCTACACCATCTCCCCCAAGAGCAGCGGCAAGTACGTCACGCCGCAGAACGCCTCGACCGCCGACGATGCCAAGATCGTTCAGATGGGCGCGACGCAGGGCAGCGAGCAGCAGTGGGAGGCCGTTCCCTTCACCGCGGGCGCCTACCAGCTCAAGAACGTCAAGAGCGGCAAGTGCCTTGACGTGCCGAGCGGCTCGACCGCGACGGGCACCCAGCTCGTCCAGTACTCCTGCCATCCCGACGGACACAAGGACCAGATCAACCAGCGGTTCTACCTCATCCAGTCCGGAGACGCCTACCAGGTCAATCCGGCGGTGAGTGGCCTGTGCCTCGACATCAACGGCAACTCCAAGGCCGACGGCGCCGCAGTGATCCAGTGGACCTGCAACAACGCCGACAACCAGCGGTTCAGCTTCAGCCCGGTCGCCGCGGCCGACAAGACGCCGCCGGTGACGACCGCGACGACCGACCCGGCGCAGCCGGAGGGCGGCTCGTTCACCGGTCCGGTCACGGTCACGCTGACCGCCGTCGATGAGGACAAGGGCAGCGGGGTCGACCGGACGGAGTACAAGCTGGACGGCGGTGACTGGAAGCTGTACACCGGGCCGGTCGTCGTCTCCGGCGACGGCTCGCACACGCTGGCCTACCGCTCGACGGACAAGGCGGGCAACGTCGAGGATGTCAAGACCCTCACGGTGGCCATTTCCTCTCCGCGGGTTCCGCTGACCGTGACCGCTTCGTCCCGCTGCGTGGGTACGTCGGCGTACGTGGCGGTGACGGCCGTCAACGACGGCGATGTGCCTGCGGACGTGATGTTGACGACCCCGTACGGTTCCAAGACCGTGGCCGACGTGGCCCCGGGCAAGCAGGCCTATCAGTCCTTCAACGCGCGGGCCGGGCAGATCGGCGCGGGCAAGGTGACTGTTGAGGGGACCGCGACGATCGGTGGCAAGCAGGTCACCTCGACCTACGACGCCGGCTACAACGCGATCACCTGCGGCTAGAGCTGTAGCTGGACCAGGTCGGCGGTGGCCACGGTGTAAGCACCCAGCGGTGTACGCACCGGGGCCACCGCCCTACTGAACGAGCCGTACTGAAATGGGGCCGGCCGGTCGGCCGTCTGGACGATCGACCGGCCGGCCCCGCCCCCATGCCCCCCATAAAATGGAGCGATTACGTGAAGACCACGAGAACTGCCCAGATACTGGCCGCGTCGGTGCTCGGTCTTGCGCTTGCGGGTGTGGCCGGTCCCGCGATGGCGGACGACGCCCCCGGTGACGGCATCGACGTCTCGGTGAACATCGAGCCGACCACCACTCCCGGTCAGCTGTCGATGACCGTGGCGGACAACGACGGGGTCTCCCTGCAGGAGAACGGCTCCGACGCCGCCGCCCGCCAGTTCACCGGCACCCTGCCGACGGTCACGGTGACCGACACCCGCACCCCCGAGGAGATCCCCGCCGGGGAGTACTGGGCGGTCGTGGGCCAGGCGAGCGCATTCACCGCGGCCGGTGACCCGGCCAAGGTCATCGGCCCGGAGTACCTGGGCTGGAAGCCGCGCCTGCTGACCGGCTCATCCACCGGTGCGGTGTCGGCCGGTGAGCCGGTCTCCAGTGTCGTCTCTGACGGCACCGGCGCGCCCGCCGTGGGTCTGGCAGGGCAGGAGCTGCTCGTCTCGACGGCGAACTCCACCGACGAGATCGGCACCTCGAAGGTCAACGCCGACCTGGCCCTGCGGACCGGGGTCGACGTCGCCGCCGGGGAGTACCACTCGACCCTGACGCTCTCGCTGTTCAACCAGTCCTGAGCCGGGGGCGGGACGCCAGAAAGGAAACGACCAGAAAGGAAACGGGCCACCCTTCGCCGAAAGGGTGGCCCACCTCACCCCGTTTCCGTGGACGGGTCTGCGGGCCGTAATTCTGGCTTTCAGGGGCCGAGGAAGACGAGCCTGCTGGTGATGTTCACCGGCTTTCGTGGAGTCCCTTTGGTTGACTGGCATGCCTGGACCCCCGAGAGAGGTCAGCATGCCGAGGAGCTATCCCCCCGAGTTCCGTCGCAAAGTCCTGGACCTGCTGAAGGCGGGCCGCACCGTGCAGCAAGGTGGCCGCCAATCTGCAGATCAGCGACCAGACCATCTACAACTGGCGCAGACAAGAACGCATCGACGCGGGCCTGGAGCCCGGCATCGCCTCCAGCGACCAGGCCGAGCTGCTGGCCGCCCGGCACCTTTCCTATACGATCCGAGTGGTCGTCAGCATGCAGCAGCGTTGCGACCGGTGTGGGTCGACGACCGTGGAGCGCTACCAGGACGAGTTGAGAACACTGATCGATATGGTGCTTTCACCACTGTATGAAGCGCAGGCCCATCGGGATGCAGTGCTGGTGGATGGGCTGGTGGTCCCGGTCGGTGAGCGGGACGGGATCGAGGGCCTGTACTCCGACAAGAAGGGGTACTGCGGGCAGAACGTTCAAGTCGTCGCCACGCTGTCCGGGCGCCTGGCGGACGTCGGCGACCCATGCCCTGGCTCCATGCACGACAGCCAGGCGTTTCGCCAGTCCGGTTCGCCGCGCGGTGGGCGGCGCATTACGAACCGGATGGAATGGGAATAAACGGGGACAAAGGCTATCAGGGCACAGGGATCCGTACCCCCTACAAGAAGCCGCCCGGCCGGGAGCTGACCGATGCCCGCAAAGCCTGCAACACCGCGCTAAACGGCATCCGGGCCGCGGTGGAGCGGGCCATCGCCCACCTCAAATGCTGGAAAGTCCTCAAAACCGGCTTCCGGCGATCACTGGAGGACTTCCCCGCAGTGCTACGCAGCGTGACCAAACTGGAGGTCTTCCGAGTGTACAGCCTGTACTGAAACACCATCCAAATTGGTTTTGGGAAGTCCTCCTGATGTCGCTACGGATCGAGCCTGGCTTCCGCGTCACGATCGACGTCCTGGCGCGAGAGCTGGGGGTCTCGCAGACGCCGATCCGAGACGCTCTGAACCGCATGGAGGCGGAGGGCCTGGTCGTGCGTGTGCCCCATGCCGGCCATCGCACAGGTAATCCGCGAGGCGCTCGCTCGCCTGGACACGCACGTGCACCTGTTCCGGCTTCTCCACGAGAGCCAGGTCACTCACCTGGCCATGGCCGAGCACGAAGTTGTGGCCGAGCACGAAGTTGTGGCCGCGATCGCCGCGCGTGACCCCGACGCCGCCGCCTACGCCATGCGCCGGCACATCCTGCTGTCCGGCGAGCGGTTCCGG
>QFZU02000276.1 GCA_003260025.2 Microbispora triticiradicis
CCGAGCACCGCACCGACGGCGGCGCCCGCCGCCGCGGCGGCGCGGGTGCCGGCCTGGGGACGTATGGCCACGGCTGTTCCCCTTCTCTGCATACTGGGTCGTGCTGGTCGTGCCGCTTGCTTCGTACTCAAGTCGTGCCGGCCGGTCGGGCTTCGTCCTCGCCCGCCCGGCGTACGGACGGCGCGCGGGCGGCGGTTCAGCCCCGGCTGCCCGCCGGGGTGGGGGTCGGGCTCTGGCTGGGCGGCGTCACCGAAGGCTCGAACGCCGTGGCCCCGCTGCCGATCCCGTACGCGCCCGAGCGGCCGGTCAGTTGCTCCCGCAGAGCGTAGACCACCACGACCCGGCCTGCGGCGAAATCGAGAGTGTCGACGGTCGAGACGGCGGAGGCCACGCCTCCCGTGTCGTGCAGGGCCTCGATGACCCCGCCCGCGGCGGAGGCGTTGGCGGTGCCCGCGAGGACGGTGCCGAGAGCGCCGCTGTCGAGACCGGCCGCGACCGAGACGACGGCGTTCGTCTCCCGCTCGGCGTCCTCCCCGTCGTACGGCTGGGCCGGCGCGAGCACGATGGCCATCGTCGCCCGCTCCTCGGGTTTGCCGCTCACCGTGAGGAAGTCGCCGGACTGGAACGCCTCCAGGACTCCGGCGGCCGCCGCGTTGGTCCGGCCCGCCTGCCCGCGGTCGTTGGTCACGACCGCGCTCGCGAGTATCGCGGCGGCCTTGTCGTACGGCGAGGCGCCGTCGGGGAACGTCGTGCCGGGCGGGGCGAGGGTGGCCGCCAGCCCGTCGACGAGACTCGCCTGGTCCGCCTCGATGAACTTCTCGGTGAGGCTGATCCTGCCGCTGTAGACGCCGCCCGCGCCGGTCACGAGCTTCTCGACCGCGTCGCGCATCGCGGCCGGCGCGCCCGGCGCCTCGACGAGCAGGACGTGCTCCCCGAGAAGCTGGCCGCGTACGAGGTCGGTCAGGTGCGCGGTGATCAGCGAGTCCGAGCCCTCCTCGCGGCTCTGCAGCTGCGAGATCTGGGCCAGGTTGCTCTCGTTGGCCTTCCGCAGGGACGCGGTCATCTCCTCGGCCGACTTGAAGAACATGGGCTCCAGCACGGTGCTGCCCAGCACGATCCCGACCGTGAGCGCGAGGAAGATCGCCACGATGGAGACGAGGTGATAACGGAAATCGATCACGAGAAGAGTCCGACCAACCAGAAGATGAAGCCGTTCCAGGCCACGCGCAGGCCGTTCAGCCACACCTGGCCGATCGGCGAAACCGAGATCACCACGCCGATCGTGACCAGTGTGGTGGCCACGAGCAGCAGCAGGGAGGGGGTCGAGATCCGGCTGCGGTAGAGCCGGCTCACGCCCTTGGCGTCCACGAGCTTGCTGCCCACCCGCAGCCGGGTCAGGAAGGTGCTCGCCGCGCCCGACCTGCCCTTGTCGAGGAACTCGTCGAGCGTCCAGTGCGTGCCGACCGCGACGATCAGCGTGGCGCCCTTGTCGTCGGCCAGGAGCATCGCGATGTCCTCGCTGGTCCCGGTCGCGGGGAACACGACCGCCTCCTGGCCCAGCCGGTGCACCCGCTCCAGCCCCGGCGCCCGGCCGTCCCGGTAGGCGTGGACGACCAGCTCGGCGCCGCAGCGCAGCGCCTTCTCCGAGACCGAGTCGAAGTCGCCGACGATGATGTCGGGGATGTAGCCCGCCTCCAGCAGGGCGTCCGCGCCTCCGTCCACGCCGATGAGCACGGGCCGGTACTCGCGGATGTACGGCCGGAGCGTCGCGATGTCCTCCTTGTAGTGGTAACCGCGGACCACGATGAGGGCGTGACGGTTCTCCAGGGAGGTGCGGATGTCCGGGACGCCGACCCCGTCGATGAGCAGGTCGCGCTCGCGCCGGACGTACTCCATCGTGTTCGCGGCGAACGCCTCGATCTGGACGGCGAGGCCCGCCCGGGCCTCGGTCATCGCCGCCTCGACGCTCTCGGCGGTCTGCGGCTCCCCCTTGCCGACCAGTTCGTCGCCGAGGTAGACCATGCCGTCGTGGACGCGGATCACGTCGCCGTCGGCGATCCGCTCGAACAACTCGGGCGACGCGTTGTCGATCAGCGGAACGCCCGCGTCGATCAGGATCTGCGGCCCGAGGTTGGGATAGCGGCCGCTGATACTGGCGGCCGCGTTCACCACGGCGGCCACGCCGCACGCGACGAGAGCCTCCCCGCTGACCCGGTCGATGTCGACGTGATCGATAATCGCGATTTCACCGGGCTGGAGGCGCTTGGTCAGCCTCTTCGTCCGTCTGTCGATTCTCGCCACTGCCGACACCCCGGGAAGGCCCTCGACCTTCCTGCGGCGGAGGCCCGGAACGCTCAAGCTCGGGACCTTCATCATGACCATCCTGCCAGAGGCGGAGACCGCCACGCTTCCACACCCCAAGGCTCGTCTGAATTGTCACCGCAAGTCAGGGATGTTGCCGAGGTGCGGAACCGGGGGCGTCCTGGCCCGCGCACCTGTCTCGTGACGACGTCCGTCCCCCGTTCCTCCGCCCCCTCGTGCCCCGGGGCTTGACTGCTTCCCGGCGCGCCCTGACCCAAACGCCACCCCCCGGCGCGCCCCGCCGAGTGTACGGGAACGGCCAGGTCAGCGCATACGGATGCCAGGTCAGCCGGTGGCGGCCCGCCGACCGGAGCCCCGGCCCGCCTTCGACGCCTCCTTCTCCCAGGCGCCCTTGTCGGCGGCGGCGATGGACAGCAGTTCCGCCGCGTGCGCCCGCCCGAGCTCGGAGTCCTCCAGGCCGGCCAGCATCCGTGACAGCTCCCGCTCGCGGCCCTCCCGGTCGAGCGCCACCACGCCGCTGCGGACCACCCGGCCGTCGCTCGCCTTCTCGACCACGAGGTGCTGGTCGGCGAACGCCGCGACCTGCGGGAGGTGGGTGACCACGATCACCTGGGCGGTGCGGGCCAGCTTGGCCAGCCGCCTGCCGATCTCCACGGCCGCCTTGCCGCCCACGCCCGCGTCGACCTCGTCGAAGACGAACGTCGGGACGGGGTCGGCTCCCGCGAAGACCACCTCGATCGCCAGCATCACCCGGCTCAGCTCGCCGCCCGAGGCCCCCTTGGTCAGCGGCAGCGGTGGCGCGCCGGGATGGGAGGCCAGGCGGAGCTCGACCTCGTCGACGCCGTGCGGCCCGAACTCGCCGGCGGCGGTGATGGCGACGCTCACCCGCGCGTGCGGCATGGCGAGAGCCGTCAGCTCCTTGGTGACCGCCTCGCCGAAACGCTCGGCCGCGGCGGTCCGGATGGCGGTCAGCTCCCCGGCCAGCTCTGCGAGCCGCCCGCCGAGCTCCCCGTGCTCCCGGGTCAGCTCCTCGATGCGGTCGTCGTCGCCGTCGAGCTCCGTCAGCCGCTCAGCGGCCCGCTGCGCCCAGGCGAGCACGGCGGAGACGTCCTCGCCGTACTTGCGCATGAGACCGTTCAGCGTGGCTCTGCGCTCCTGCACCGCGGCGAGCCGTGCCGGGTCGGCCTCGACCGACTCGGCGTACGCCGCCAGCTCGGTCGCCACGTCGGAGACCAGATAACCGGCCTCGGCCAGCCGTTCGCCCAGCCCGGCGAGCGCGGGGTCGAAGTCGCGCACGGACTCCACGGCCGTCCTCGCGTGGCCGAGCAGCGACACGGCGTCCTGCACGTCCTGCGCGGTCGTCATGGGGTCGCCGAGCAGCGCCGCGTGGGCGGTCGTCGCGGCGGTGCGCAGCGCGTCGGCGTGGGAGAGCCGCTCGGCCTCCTCCTTGAGCTCGACGTCCTCCCCCTGCCTCGGCTCGGCCTTCTCGATCTCCTCCAGGCCGAACCGCAGCACGTCGGCCTCCTGCGCCCGCTCCCTGGCCTTCGCGGTCAGCTCGTGGAGCAGGTCGCCCACCTGCTTGTGCCGCTTGTACGCCTGCTCGTAGGCGCGCAGCGGCTTGACCAGCTCGTCTCCGGCGTAACGGTCGAGCGCCGCGCGCTGCCTGCCCGGTTGCAGCAGCCGCTGCTGATCCATCTGCCCGTGCACGGCCACGAGGTCGTCGGCGATGTAGGTCAGGGTCCCGACCGGTACGGCACGGCCGCCGAGCCAGGCGCGGGAGCGGCCCTCGGCGGAGACCGACCGGGAGATGATGAGCTGCCCGTCCTCGACCTCGCCGCCGACGTCGCCGACCTGCTGGGCCACCCGCCCCTCGGCCTCGATCACGAGGGTGCCCTCGATGAGCGCCTTGTCGGCGCCCGGGCGCACCCTGGCGGGGTCGGCCCGCCCTCCGAACAGCAGGCCGAGACCGGTCACGACCATCGTCTTGCCCGCGCCCGTCTCACCCGTGACGACGGTGAATCCGGGTGACAGCTCCAGAACGGCCTCGTCGATCACGCCGAGCCCCTGGATGCGGACCTCCTCGACCCGTGGCCGCACTGGTCCCTCCCGTAATGCCGACCGAACCCGCCAGAGATCCTACGCGTAACTCGTCAAGATTTTCGAGGACGGCGAGTCGGGACCGCGAACCGAACGAGAATCTGTGGACAAGGAACTGCTGGTCAACGGGCAAATCACCATCAACCGCCGCGACTCCGTCGCCGATCTGTGGTCAGCCGTTCCGCGGCCGGCCGTTCCATGGTCACCCGTTCCGCGGTCAGCCGGTCTTGGTTCAGTCAGCCTTGGTTCAGCCGGTCTTGGTCGGTCTTGGTCGGCCGGCCTTGGTCAGCCGGAGCGCACCCGGCCGCGCCAGCCCTGAACGGGCAGGTCGAACTTCGCGACCAGGCGGTCGGTGAAGGGCGCGCCGGTGGTCTCCACGCCGAGCAGCCGGGCGAGCCGTACGGGCACGTCGGCCCTGCGGACCTCGACCCGGGCGCCGGGCGGCACGTCGAAGCGGCGGCGGCCGTCGCACCACAGCACTCCGGCGCTGGTGTCGGGCAGGATCTCCACCGCCAGCGTGGATCTCGGAGACACCACCATCGGCCGGGCGAACAGCGCGTGGGCGCTGTTGGGCACCAGCAGCAACGCCTCCACCTCGGGCCAGACGACCGGCCCGCCCGCCGAGAACGCGTACGCCGTCGACCCCGTGGGCGTCGCGCAGATCACGCCGTCGCAGCCCCATCGGGACAGCGGCCGGCCGTCGATCTCCGCCACGACCTCCAGCATGCGGTCCTTCTTCTCCACCGACGCCTCGTTGAGCGCCCAGGTTCGCGCGAGCACCGAGCCGTTCAGGCGCACGACGACCTCGATCGTCATGCGTTCCTCGACCTCGTAGCGCCCCTCCGCCACCCGGTCCACCACGGACGCGAGGTCCTCCATCTCGGCCTCCGCGAGGAAGCCCACATGGCCGAGGTTCACCCCCAGCAGCGGCACCCCGGCCGGGCGCGCCAGTTCCGCGGCCCGCAGCAGGGTGCCGTCACCGCCCAGGACGATGAGCAGCTCGGCCTCCTGCGACGCGGCCCCGTTCTCGGGGACCACCTCGGCCAGGGCGCAGCCGAGCTCCTCGGCCTCGTCGTCCAGCACCCGGACGTTGACACCCGCCGCGATCAGCCGTTCCATGACCAGCCGGGCGCTGCGCACCGCCGCCTCCCGGCCCGTGTGCGCCGTGACCAGGACGGTCCTCTTGGCGTCCGCCCGGTCGTCCATCACGTCTCCCGTGCCTCCTGTGCCCCCCGTACCGCTGACCGTGCCGCTCACCGTGCTCGTCGTCTCCACGCCTCGCCGCCCGCGCCCGCTCTCCGGCCCGCGCCCGCTCTCGCCGCCCGCGCTCACTGGGGGCCCTCCGCGACCGCCGTGCCGATGGCCGCGTCGAGGTCGGGGACCGGGTCGTGTCCCGGTCCCTTCCCCAGCCACAGCAGGTATTCCACGTTGCCCGACGGCCCGGGCAGCGGGCTCGCCGTCACTCCCTTGACGGTCAGGCCCAGCGACCGGGCGGCGACCGCGACGTCCCGCACCGCCTCGGCCCGCAGAGCCGGGTCGCGTACGACCCCGCCCGCGCCCACGCGGTCCTTGCCCACCTCGAACTGGGGTTTGACCAGCATCGCGAAGTCCGCCACCGCGGCCGCGCAGGCCGCCAGCGCGGGCAGGACCAGGCGCAGGGAGATGAAGGACAGGTCTCCGACGACCAGCGTCGGGGGCTCGCCGACCATCTCCGGGGTCAGATCACGGACGTTCACCCGCTCCATCACCGTCACCCTCGGGTCGGTGCGCAACGACCAGGCGAGCTGGCCGTACCCCACGTCGACCGCGAGGACGTGCGCGGCGCCGTGCCGGAGCAGCACGTCGGTGAACCCACCGGTCGAGGCGCCGGCGTCGAGGCAGCGGCGCCCCTCGGCGCTCAGGCCCGCGAAGGCGCGCAGCGCGCCGAGCAGCTTGTGCGCCCCTCTGGACACGTAGTCCGGGCCCTCCGGCGTCTCCGCCACGACGATGGGCGCGGCGGTGTCCACCTGGGTGGCCGCCTTGCCCGCGACACGTCCACTCACGCTCACCCGGCCCGCGTCGATGAGCTGCGCCGCCTGCTCGCGGGACCGGGCGAGCCCGCGGCGCACGAGCTCGCTGTCCAGCCGGACGCGCTTCACCCGGCCCGCCCCGGCACGGCGCCCCGCCGTACGGTGGGCAGACGCATGGCGGGCAGACGCATGGCGCTCGAACACACGGCGGGCTTCCGGCCACCGCCGGACGCCGGCACCTGGATCGCCCTCACCGGTGGTTCTCCCGTGGCGTCCCGTCCTCGGCCGGCTGCCCACCCAGGCCCCCCACGCGGGAGTCCGCTCTGCCGGATTCTCCTCCGCCTGAGTCCTCGACGGACGCGAGCACCGTCTCAAGGCCGGTGAGAACCCGTTCGAAGACGCCCACGTGCCCGGACACCGGCGTCTGCGCCAGCTCCCCGAGCGGCGACAACGCGGCCCGCACGCCGTCGGTGCCCGAGGCGGGTGGCTCCCCCGGCGCGATATCGCTGTCCGTCATGGTCCCTTCCTGCTCCGATCGGCTGCCCGTCACCGCCGCCTGCGGCTGCCGGTCGTCCCGACGCTATCGGACCCGGCCGACGATCGCGTCCCATCCCGCCGTCCCTCGGAGACTTCGCGGTGCCGCCGACCGGCGACTCGGCCTCGATTCCGCGCGGGTGGCCGGTGAAGGGCCTACTGTCGGTGGTAGGAGGAATCGCATCAGCGACCCGTGGCCGGCACGCGGCCCGCGGGAGAACACGGTCCGTGAGGAGAAAGGCAGGCGCATGGCGACCGTCGAGGAGTGCCGGGCGGCGCTGGACAAGCTCGTCGAGCAGTTCGACGGCATAAGCGCGGAGGACCGGGCCAAACACGTCGTCGAACGCAGGCTCGCCTGCCGCATCTCCGACCTCGGCGTGACCTTCTTCGGCCGCCTCCACCGGAACGGCCTCGACCCGTTCAAGGAGGTGCCGCCGGAGGACGGCAGGCCCGCCGAGGTCAAGCTCACGCTGAAGAGCGAGGACCTGATCTCCATGGTGAACGGCGAGCTCGACATGGGCCGTGCGCTGCTCGGCGGCCGTGTCAAGATCGACGCCAGCCTCAGCGACCTCCTCCGTCTCCGCAAGCTCCTCTGACGCCTCCGGCGCTCCCTTCCCAGGCCGCGCTTCTCGCGGGCCCGCTCTTCCCGGGCCCGCTCTTCGCGGACTCCGCTCTTCACGGACCGGCGTCGCCCGAGCCGAACCCGGCGGCGCCATCCGGAACGCGGTCTTTGCCCGCTCAGCGGTCTCGGGCGGGCTTCCGGGGTCAGCGGCCGAGTGCCGTCAGCGCCGCCTTCACGGCGTCCTCGTCCGCTTGGCCGTCGCCCACCGCCTCCCAGGTGGCGGCGCACGCCGCCCGCAGGCCGTCGACGGAGTCGCCCTCCCCCGTGAGCGCGAGCCTCCCGTCCTCCCACGCGGCCGCCCAGCCGCCGCAGGTCCACCCGGTCGTCCCGCGCCGAACGCCGGCCGCGGGCCGGTGCAGCCCCGACAGGTCGGCGGCGATGTGCGTCGGACGGTGGTGGGGCGCGGCGGTGAGCACGTCGAGAGGACCGGCGACGCCGGTGAGCACGAGCAGGCTGTCGACACCGGCCCGGTTCGCGCCCTCGATGTCGGTGTCGAGCCGGTCGCCCACCACGAGTGGCCGCTGTGCCCGGGTCCGGATCATGGACTCGCGGTGCAGCGGCGGCTCCGGCTTGCCCGCCACGGCGGGTTCGACGCCGGTGGCGGTGGCGATCACGCGGCTCAGCGAGCCGTTGCCGGGAAGCTTGCCCCGGTCCGTGGGCATGGTGGTGTCCCTGTTGGCCGCGACGAACCAGGCGCCACGGCCGACGGCGAGCGCTCCCTCCGCCAGCAACCCGTAGGACAGGTTGTCGGCGAAGCCCTGCACCACGGCGGCGGGCTCGTCGAGGGCCGTCGTCACCGGGCGCAGCCCATGCTCACGCAGCGCCATCCGCAGTCCCATTCCGCCGACCACCAGGACGGCCGCGCCCGCCGGCACGTGCTCCGCCACCAGCCGGGCGGCCGCCTGCGCGGACGTCACGACGTCCTCCGCGGTGGCGGGAGCGCCCAGATGACTCAGGTGCTGGGCGATCGCGCCGGGCGTGCGCGACGCGTTGTTCGTCACGTACGCGAGCCGTACGCCGAGGTCCTGGGCCTCGCGCAAGGCCTCCGGCGCACCGGGAACCGCGTGCCTGCCGAGATAGACGACGCCGTCGAGATCGAGCAGGAGCGTGTCGTAGTCGTCCACGAGCACGCCGGACGTGCGGGACGTGGGGGAAGAGGTGTTCATCGTCACGCCCGCCTCGCCCGCAGCGTCGCCCGGACCTGCTTGAGCGCCGAGACGTAGTGCCGCAGAGGCCGCATCGCGACCGCCATCGCGAGCGGCTCCTGCGCCGCCTCGATGTCGCCGCTGCGCCACAGCGCCATGCCGAGACCGAAGTAGGCGTAGTCCTCCGTCGGGTTGGCGTCGACGATCCAGCGGAAGCTTCCGGCGGCCTCGTCGTACCGGCGGGAGTTGAACTGGGCCCTGGCGAGCGCCTCGCGGATGCTGCGCGAGCCGGGCTCGGCCTGGGCGGCGTGCTCCAGGATGGCCGCCGCGGCGGCCGGGCTCCCCTCCTCGAGCAGTTTCATGCCACGCCTGAACCACTCGTAGACGCCGCCTGAAGGCGCACCGCCCGGATCATTGGAAGAAGCATAGGACTCGTTTCGTCCTTCGATCATCGGGTAAGCCTTCCTGCACTCCGTTTCGTATGAACCGGGCACCGCAGCGTCGAGGAGTCCGGGCCTTATGGCAACATGCCCGGTATGGAGAGTTCTGAACGGGCGGGACTGGTGCTGCGTCCGTTCCACGGCGTCCGTTACGCGGTGGACGACATGGCCGCCGTCACCTCGCCTCCGTACGATCTCATCTCCCCTGAGGAACTGCGGGAACTGCTCGGTCGTCATCCGAACAACGTGGTGCGGCTGATCCTTCCCGGAGTCAGCCACTACGGCGAGGCGAGCGCGGCGCTGACCGCCTGGCTGGCCGACGGAGTGCTGACGGTGGACACCCTGCCCGGCCTGTACGTGTACGAGCAGAGCGGCGTCGGCTTCCTGCAGCGGGGCCTGATCGGCGCGGTGGGCGTCGGGTTGCCCGCCGTCCTTCCGCACGAGAACGTGCTGCCCGAGCCGGTCGCCGACCGCCTCGCGCTGATGCGGGCGACCCAGGCCAACCTGGAGCCGATCTTCCTGCTGTACGAGGGTGGCGGCACCGCCTCCCGGCTGGTCGACGACGTGGCGACCCAGCGCTTCCCGTCGATGGACGTCCGGACCCGCGAGGGCGTGCACCACCGTCTGTGGGCGGTGACCGACCCGAACGAGATCGAGGCCGTCGCCGAGGACCTGCGCGAGCGCCAGGCACTGATCGCCGACGGCCACCACCGTTACGCGACGTACGAGGCCCTGCGGAAGGATCACCTCGGGCCCGGCCCCTGGGACTACGGCCTGGCCTACCTGGTCGACTCCACGGTGTATCCGCCCGATCTGCGGGCCATCCACCGGGTCGTTCCCGGGCTGCCTCTGCAGGAGGCGGCCGCGCGGGCCAAGGGCGCGTGGCAGGTTCACGAGTTCGCCTCCGTCGAGGACGCCCTCTCGGGGCTCGCCAGGGCGACCGGGCCCGCCTTCGTGCTCGCCGGCGAGGGCCCCGCCCATCTGCTGACGGACCCGGACCCGTTGCAGGTCGAGCACGCCATGCCGGCCGAGCGGTCCGCGCGGTGGCGGGCGCTCGACACCTCGGTGCTCACGATGTTCCTCCTGCCGAAGGTGTGGGGGATCACCGACAGCGAGCAGTCGGTGATGGTCGTGCACCACGACCCGCTCGCCGCCGTGGAGAAGGCCCGCCGTGTCGGCGGCACGGCGGTGCTGCTCAATCCGCTGGCCACCGACGACGTGCTCACGGTCGCGGCGCAGGGCGAGCGCGTGCCACGCAAGTCGACCTCGTTCGGTCCCAAGCCCCGGACGGGGCTGGTCATGCGGACCTTCGCCGCCGACTGACCCCATCGCCGTCCGCCGGCTCGGGGCCGGACGCTCCGGTCCCAGCGGTCGGATCCCGAGGCCCGGCGACCGGGTCAGGCCGCACCGCGACTGTCACGCTCGGCTCCCGCGCCTGGGCCATCGGGCCCGGCTCCGGCACCGGCACCGGCACCGGCACCGGCACCGGCGGCAGCTGATTCGATACCTGCGCCGGGATCCCGAGGCCCGGCCTCCGCGCGGGACCCGCCCGTACGGGACCTGTTCCGCGGAGACGCCGGCTGGAGGCGGCGCGCCGTACGGACCTCGATCTCGTAGCGGCTGCGGCCACGCCACCAGCGGCGACGCAGGGCGCCCTCCACCTCGACCAGATCATCGAGTCGCCAGCCGGTCACCGAGTCCCGCACCCCGTCGTCGAACGTCGCGCATTCGATCGCGTCGGAGCGCTGGTAGCCCTGCCCGCCGCGCGGCCTGCGAACCGCGAGCCGCCATTGGGTCAGCAGGGTCCCGCTCGGCAGTTCGCGGTGCGCCGGCTCCATGGACAGCCGCCCGGCCAGCACCACCTCGTTGCGGTGCATGTGATCTCCTCTCTGTCAGGGATCACTGTGCGAGATTAGGCTGGGCCCACGAGGACCTGAACGTCGTTCTGTGAATATCGGTTCTAGTTCCGGGGGTAGCTGTGGACAACGTCACTCCGCTCGGCGGCGAGGTGTACGAGATCGACACCCGGATGGCCGGTTATTCGGGCATCACGGCGGGTTACCTGATCCTCGGCGACCGGCCCTGCCTGGTCGAGACCGGGACCTCGACCTCGGCTCCCGTGGTGAGGGACGCGCTGTCCTCCCTCGGCGTCGGGCCGGACGACCTCGCGACCGTCGTCGTGACGCACATCCACCTCGACCACGCCGGCGGGGTGGGGGACATCGCGGCCTACTATCCCTCGGCCGAGATCGTCGTACACGAGAAGGGAGCCCGCCACCTCGCCGACCCGTCCCGGCTGATGGCGAGCGCGAAGATGGTGTGGGGCGACAAGCTCGACGTGTTGTTCGGCGCCCTGACGCCCACCGACGCGGCACGCATCAGGGCGTTGGGCGACACCGGAACGATCGACCTCGGCGGTGGCCGCACCCTGGCCAGCCACTACTCTCCCGGCCACGCCAAACACCACGTGGGCCTGCTGGACTCGCTCACCGGCGACCTCTACGTGGGAGACGCGGCGGGCGTGTACCTGCCCGAGACCGGAGATCTGCGGCCCGCCACGCCGCCGCCGGATTTCGACCTGGATGTCGCGCTCGACTCGATCGCGTTGTTCTCTGCTCTTACGCCGCAGCGACTGCTGTTCAGTCACTACGGCCCCGTGGAAGACGTTCCGTCGATTCTGGAGAGGTCGGCGGAGGAACTGCGTGTCTGGGTGGATCTCACCAGGCGCGCCCACGCCGACGGCATGGAGTTCGATCACGCCGTGGCGATGGTGCGTGACCGGACGCGAGAGCGGTACGCCGCGCTGCGCGCCGACGACGCCACTGCGGAGCGGTTCGAACTGCTGAGCGAGGCGGCCTCGAACGTGGCGGGAATCATCCACTGGCTGGACCGCCCTGCGCGATGAGCGTCCACGCGTAGGACGGGCGCCGCCGCCCGGGGCCATACCCGGCGACGACGCCCGTCGTACGGACGATCAGCGCTTGCCGTGCTCCCCGGAGTCCTCCGGGTCGTCGAGCACGTCCCCGAAGTCGGGCTCGATGAAGGCGGGGCCGAAGGCAGAGACCTCGCCCCTGTTCTCCTTCACGGACCGCTCGCCCGGCTCGGCACCGCCCTGCCCGGCCGGTGGTACGGCCGCCTCGCCGGCGGCTGTGGCCGCCCCAGTGGCCGTCCCATCCGCCGCAGTAGTCGTCCCCGGCACAGCGGTCGTTCCAGGCACAGCGGTCGTTCCCGGCGCGGAGGGAGAGCCGTCGCCGGAGAGATCGGCGCCTGGCCGGTCGTCACCCGGGACGTCGCTCTCCACGATCTCGCTCTTCACGCCCTCACTCTTCACGGCGTCGTCCGCCGCGAGATCCTGCTCCGCGAGGTCGCCCTTCTCCGAGTCGCTTTTCTCCGAGTCGTCAGCAACGAGGCCGTCGTCCGGAACGTCCTCGTCGGCGAGGTTCTCGTCGGCAAGATTCTCCGGAAGACTCACCTCGTCGTCCTCGTCCTTGACCGCCTCCTGGATCTCCTCGTCCTCGGGGAGACCGCCGTACTCGCCGGAGCCGGACTCGGACTCGGACTCGTCGTAGTCCTCCTCCAGGTCCTCGATGAGTCCTCCGGTCAGCTCCGCGTACCGCTCGGCCGCGTCGGTCTCGCCGTCCTCGTCGAAGCCCATCGCGCGGGCGAACCAGTCGGTGGCCGCCTGCTCGTGCCCGGCCTCCGCGAGGGCGTCGGCGTAGGCGAAGGCCAGCCGCGCCGACCACGGCTTCGGCTGGGGGTCGCGCAACTCGGGAACACGCTGCAACGTGATCACGGCCGCGTCGTGCTGGCCGAGGTCGCGGCGCGCTCCCGACTCCACGATCGCGAGCTCGATTCTGCCCGCGCGGTCCAGCCGTTCGGCCTCACTGGAGCGGACAAGGTCGAGCGCCCGTTCCGGCCGCCCGAGACCTCGTTCGCAGTCAGCCATGATCGGCAGATATTCGTCGGAGCCGGTCATCCGGCGGGCGGCGCGCAGGTCGCCGAGCGCCTCGGCGTACTGCCCCGCGTGGTAGGCGGCGATCCCCGTCGCCTCGCGGACCACCCCGATCCTGCCCGCGAACCGCCGGGCCACCTTGGCGTGCTCGTACGCCTTCTCGGGGTCCTCCGCGCTCAGCGCGCGGGCGGCCGCGACGAGGTGACTGGCCACGAGGTCAGCGAGGTCGTTCGGCAGTGAGCCGAGCTCCGCACGCGCCTCCCGGTCGAGTTCGTCAGGCGTGATGTCCGGGTCCAGCGCGGGCAGCTGCTCACGCGGCGTGTTCTCCCTCTCGTCATCCGGCCGGCCGTACCGGGTGCGGCTGCCGCCCCGGTCGTCCCGGCCGTCCCTGCTGAACGGTCGCGCCTCGCCCCGGTCGCCGCCGGACGGCCGCGACTCGTCGCGGTCCCTGCTGAAGGGGCGGGGACCACTCCGCTCGCCTCGGAACGGAGGCCGCGCCCGATCGCCAGAGCCGGAGAAGGAGCCAGAGCCGGAGCCCGGCCCACGTCCGCGGAACGTCCGTCCGCCCTCCTCACGGTCACGGCCGGAGCGCCTGTCGTCGCGCTCCCTGAAGGACCCCGCGTTCCGGTCCTCCGCCGGACGGCGCGGCCGGCCGCCGAAGGAGTCGCGGTCGCGGTACCGGGGACCGTCGCCACCCTCCTGCCGGCTCTCGTACGGACGCTTGGGCCTGTCCTGGCCGCCGACGCCCCGGTCCCGGTCGCCGAAAGAGCGCTGCGGCCGGTCCTCACCGTAGGGACGTCGCGGACGATCCTCCCCGTAGGGACGGCGAGGGCGGTCCGGCCGCTGATAGCCGCCCGCGCCCCTGTCCTCGCGCCCTCCCGGACGGCCCTCCTGACGACCTTCCTGCCGACCGTGGTCGCGGTCGTCGGAACGGCGCGGCGGCCGGGCATCGTATCCGCCGCGCTCGTCGCGATCACTGCGAGGTGCGAACGGCCGGCCTCCACGGTTGTCCCGGTTCTCGGAGGAGTCACGGTCGCGGAAGCCGTAGCGTCCCCCGAAGCCGCCGCCCTGGCGCTGCGGACGGTCCTGGTAACCGCCACCCTGGCGCTGCGGCCGGTCCTGGTAACCGCCGCCCTCACGGCGGTCAGGACGGCGTTCTCCGTACGGCCTGCTGCCACGGTCATCGGAGCGGAACGGCCGGCCACCCCGTTCGTCACGCTCCCGGGCGCCGTATCCGCCTCGGGCGTCGTCACGATCGCCGTACGAGCGCCTCGGCCTGTCCGTACGGAAGGAGTCCCGGTCCTGGTAGGTACGGCCGCCCTGGCGCCCCTCGACGCCCTCGGTCCGGCGGGTGCCCTCTCCGCCCTGCTCTGCGCGGCCGCGCCCGAAGTCACGGCCCCCATCGCGGTCGCGGTAGCCACCGCGGTCCCCGCCACGGCCGCCCGCACTGTCGCCGGCACCGAAGGGGCGACGGTCGCGATCGTTCCTGTCGTCGCGGTCGCGATAACCGCTGCGCCTGTCGCGGTCGCCGTAGGAACCACCGGCCCGGTCATCCCGGCCGCGCGACTCGAACCGCCCACCGGACGGCCCGCCCTGGGGGCGGTAACCCTGCCTGTCTGAACGGAACGGGCGCTCGCCGCGGTCAGTCCGGTCGGTGCGACCCCCGCGGTCCTCACGGTCATTGCGGTCATTGCGGTCGTTACGGAAGCCTTCTCGCCGCTCCGCGGAGCGGCCACCGAAGCCTCCGCTCCCCCTGTCGCCGCGGAAACCTCCGGTGCGCTCCGCCCGGTCTCTGTTCTCTTCGCGGTTGTCTCCGCCACGGCCCGCGCCGTCGCGCCCGTCTTCTCTGTTCACTTCTGTCCTCTGTTGCTTGCTCACCGCGTCCGGTTCGCCGGCCGCAGGGCTCCTGTCTTCCCTTGTGTCCTGACTGACTTCTGGGGCTTCGTCCTGTACCCGAGGAGTTCCAGGGAAGACGTCATGTCTGTCGCGACTCCACTGAGACCGCGTCCGCCGCAGCCTTCGGTTCTCGTTCTACGCGACGAAGGCCACCGCGTGGTGGGTGGCCCGGCACTTGCCAGCCTAGCGCGCCGGTACCACCGCATGAGCCCCGACAGGAGCTTTCCTCATCCGGTGAGACCTCCGCCGGCGGGGACTCAAGTTCGGGAAACCAAAAAAAGGGGGGTCATCCCATACGGGATGACCCCCCTCAAAAAATTGTCCGGCGGCGTCCTACTCTCCCACACCGTCCCCG
>QFZU02000277.1 GCA_003260025.2 Microbispora triticiradicis
CCGTCGCGCTCGCCGCGCTGCTCGGCGAGCCCTGGGCGGCGACGGGCGCGCGATCGGCGCGCGGGCGGGCGCCGGGCCGCCGGATCCGGTCGGCGAAACCGGCCGGGCGGACCCCCTCCCACACCTCCGCCTAGAAGAATCGGCGTGGATGGGGCGACGACGCTGCGAGGCGCCGTGGGCCACGTGCGGCAGAACTCAGCCCAGGGCTTGGGAGAGGTCCGCGAGCAGGTCGTCGATGCTCTCGATGCCGACCGACAGGCGCACCAGGTCGGCGGGAACCTCCAGCGGCGACCCCGCGGCGGAGGCGTGGGTCATCCGCCCGGGGTGCTCGATCAGCGACTCGACGCCGCCGAGGGACTCCCCGAGCGTGAACAGGCGGGCCCGGTCGCAGACCGCGACGGCCGCCTCCTCGCCGCCCTCGACCCGGAAGGACACCATCCCGCCGAAACGCCGCATCTGCTTGGCCGCGACCTCGTGACCCGGGTGCTCGGGCAGGCCGGGGTAGAGGACCTGGACGACCTTCGGGTGCGACAGCAGCAGGTCGGCCACCCGCTCGGCGTTGTCGCAGTGCCGGTCCATGCGGATGCCCAGCGTCTTGAGCCCGCGCAGGGTGAGCCAGGCGTCGAACGGCCCGGCCACGGCGCCCATGGCGTTCTGGTGGTAGGCGAGCCGCTCGCCGAGGTCCGCCGACCGGGTCACCAGCGCCCCGCCGACCACGTCGGAGTGGCCGCCGACGTACTTGGTCGTCGAGTGGACCACCACGTCCGCGCCGAGGCCGAGCGGCTGCTGCAGGTACGGCGAGGCGAAGGTGTTGTCCACGACGAGCAGCGCGCCCGCGTCGTGCGCGACGTTCGCCAGCGCGGCGATGTCCGCGACGTTCAGCAGGGGGTTCGTGGGGGTCTCCACCCATATCGCCCGCGTCCGCGGCTGTACGGCGGCGCGCACCGCGTCCACGTCTCCGAGCGGCACCGGGTCGAAGGTGACCCCCCACTCCTCCAGCACCCGGGCGAACAGCCGGTAGGTCCCGCCGTACGCGTCGTCCGGGATAACCACGTGGTCGCCCGGCTTGCAGACGGCGCGCAGCAGCGTGTCCTCCGCGGCCAGGCCCGACGCGAAGGCCAGCCCGCGCACGCCTCCCTCGACGGCGGCCAGCGCCTCCTCCAGGGCGGTCCTGGTGGGGTTGGCCGACCGGCTGTACTCGTATCCCGCCCGCAGGCCGCCCACGCCGTCCTGCTTGTAGGTGGAAACGGCATATATGGGAGGCACGACGGCGCCCGTGTAGGGGTCGGCCTCCTGGCCCGCGTGGATGGCGAGTGTCTCGAAACCATGGTTCATGGGGTCGAGCGTAGCCGCCCGTCCCGCCTGGTCCCGGCGGGCGCGTCAGCGGCTGACACACAGATGGCCGAGGGCCGGCCCAGGGGCCGGCCCGCTGGCCGGCTCAGTGGTTGGCGAGGAAGGCCAGCAGGTCCTGACGGGTGACCATGCCCACCGGCTTGCCGTCGTCGAGGACCACCGCGGCGTCGGCCTTCTCCAGCGCCTCGACCGCGCGGGCCACCGGCTCGCCGTAGCCGATCATCGGCAGCGGCGCGGACATGTGGCCGCCGATCTCGTCCTCCGACCGCACCCGGCCGCGGTACAGGCCGTCCAGCAGGTCGCGTTCGACGATCGAGCCGACGACCTCCGCCGCCATGACCGGCGGCTCCTCCTTCATGACCGGGAGCTGGGAGACGTTGTACTCCCGCATGATCGAGATCGCGGTGCCGACCGACTCGTGCGGGTGGACGTGCACGAACTCGGGCAGCCCGGACGACTTGCGGCCCAGCACGTCGCCGACCAGGCCCTCCTCGCTCGTCTCGGTGAGGAAGCCGTAGTCCGCCATCCACTCGTCGTTGAAGATCTTCGACAGGTAGCCGCGGCCACCGTCCGGCAGCAGCACGACCACGACGTCGTCCGGCCCGGCCGCCTGGGCCACCCGCACCGCCGCGACCACCGCCATGCCGCACGAGCCGCCGACGAGCAGCGCCTCCTCCCGGGCGAGCCTGCGGGTCATGCCGAACGAGTCCTTGTCGGAGACCGCGATGATCTCGTCGCAGATCGTGGTGTCGTAGGTCGCGGGCCAGATGTCCTCGCCGACGCCCTCCACCAGGTACGGCCGGCCGGTGCCGCCCGAGTAGACCGACCCCACCGGATCGGCGCCGATGATCTTCACCCGGCCGTCGGAGATCTCCTTCAGGTACTTACCCGTCCCACTGATGGTCCCCCCGGTGCCGATACCGGCGACGAAGTGGGTGATCCTGCCCTCGGTCTGCTCCCAGATCTCCGGGCCGGTGGAGAGGTAGTGGCTCTCCGGGTTCCCGGGGTTGGAGTACTGGTCGGGCTTCCAGGCGTTCGGGACCTCGCGGGCCAGCCGGTCCGACACCGAGTAGTACGAGTCGGGGTGGTCCGGCGAGACGGCGGTCGGGCAGACGACCACCTCCGCGCCATACGCCCGGAGCACGTTGACCTTGTCCTGGGCGACCTTGTCCGGGCAGACGAACAGGCAGCGGTAGCCCTTCTCCTGCGCCACGATGGCCAGGCCCACGCCGGTGTTGCCGGAGGTCGGCTCGACGATCGTGCCGCCGGGTTTGAGCGCGCCGCTCCGCTCGGCCGCCTCGATCATCCGCACCGCGATGCGGTCCTTCACCGAGCCGCCGGGGTTGAAGTACTCCACCTTGGCCAGCACCTGGGCGGGCGCGCCCGCCGTGACCTTGCGCAACCGGACGAGCGGGGTGTTCCCCATCAGCTCGATCAGCGAGTCGTGTACGCGCACCGCGAGGACCACCTTGTCCGCCCGAGGCCTGTCGGCCGTCTTCACGCCGGGGGTCCGTAGGGGTGGCCGGACCTCGGCGTGTCTCCTACCTTCAAACCGTACCGTCAGGTTCCACACCGTACCGTGAGGGTGAGGGCCGGTGATTCCGACATCCGGCACGACGCGGGCCGCGCGGCGCATGGCGACCGCCGCCGCCCTGGGCGGGGGCGGCCTCACCGCCCTGGGAGCGATCACGTACGGCCTGCTCTTCGCCGAGGCCGCCGTCGCCCGCCGCATCGTGGGACAGCCGCACGGCCTCGACGGCCCCGACGCCGACGGCCTGTACGGCGCCTATCCCGGGGAGCCGATCCGGATGGCCGTGCTCGGCGACTCGACCTCGGTCGGTCTCGGCATGACCCGCCCCCAGGAGACCCCCGGCGTACTGATCGCGTACGGCCTCGCCGAGGTGGCCGAGCGGCCGGTGCGCCTCACCGTGGCCGGGCGGTCGGGGGCCTCCTCCGCCTGCCTCGGCGGCCAGGTGGACCGCGTGCTGGAGACCCGCCCGGAGATCGCGATCATCTTCGTGGGGGCCAACGACGTGACCACGGCGACCCCGCCGGCCCGGGCCGTACAGCACCTGCGGGAGGCGGTGGGCAGGCTGCGCGAGGCCGGAGCGGAGGTGGTCGTGGGCACCTGCCCCGACCTCGGCACCGTGCGCCCGATCGCCCAGCCCCTGCGCTGGGTCACCCGGCGCTGGTCGCGCCGGCTCGCCGCGGCCCAGACGGTCGCCGTCGTCGAGACGGGCGGGCGGACCGTCGCGTTCGCCGACCTGCTCGGACCCGAGTTCGAGGCCAACCCGGCCGAGATGTTCGGACCTGATCGTTTTCATCCATCTGCCCGAGGTTACCTACAGGCCGCGTACGCAGTGCTACCGTCTGTATGCACCGCGTTGGGGTTGTGGCCCGAGCCGGAACCCGTACGCGTCGAAGGATCGCAACACCTCTTGGCCGCAATGGCCGTGGAGGAGCCCGGCACCGAGGTCACCGCGACCCGTGTCGCCGGCCGGGCGGTCGGCCCCCATGGACGGTGGGCGACGCTGCTCCGCCGGAGACCCGGGCCGCTTCCGAACGCCTAGGGCCGGTCACCTCCTGCGGCCGGGCCATCACCCCCTGTAGGAGCGAAATGATCCGGCCCCAGCCAGCCCACCTGAGACCCGCTCTGGCGCTCGCGGCGAGCGCCCTGCTGACCGGCGCCGCCCTCACCGGCTGCTCCGGCGGCGGCGACGCCGCCGCGAAGGACCGTCCGGCCTGGCACAACACGCAGGTGAACGCGGTCAGCCGGGCCACCACGGGTGGCGGCGTCGCGGCCGCCACCTCCATGCGGCCCGACGGCACGCTGGAGACCGTCGCCCTCGACCTGTCCACCGGCCGTCGCCTGTGGACGCACCCGGCGACGATGGTCGGACGGCTGCCGGGGATGGGGGTGCAGGCCCCCGCCACCGTCGAGACCGGCGTCGGCCAGGCCGTGGTGGTCACGCTCGACCCCTCCGGCGGGAAGAACGCCGTCCTCGTCGCCAGGGACGGGCGCACCGGGCGGCAGAAGTGGACCAGGCCGATGCGGTCCACCTTCGGGCCGCAGCGCTGCGGGCCGTACGTCTGCGTCTCCGAGGACACCGAGCTCGCCTCGGCCCGCGTCGTGGTGCTGAACCCGCGCGACGGCGCGCTGATGTGGCGCCTGCCCGGCATCGCCGAGGTCGAGTGGTCCGACCCGACCAGGGTGGTGCTGCTCAGGCTGGCCTCGCATCCGGTGCTGGAGGCGCGCACGCTGAAGGACGGCAAGGCCGTCTGGCAGTTGCCGATCGAGGACGCCCTCGGCCCCGGCGTCGACCTGAGCGGAGGCTGGGCCTTCGGCGCGACCGGCGACAAGATCGTCGGGTACGTCGCGCCGTACACCAACCCGCAGACCAAGCAGACCTCGGCGTTCGGCCTGTTCTCGGCGCGCCTCACCGACGGGGCCGTCGACTGGATGCGGCCGTCCGTCGTCCGCGTCTACCCCAGCGGCAACCCCGCGTACGCGCCGATCGTCCGGCCGGTGGACGAGCAGGGCCAGTACGGCGGGTTCGCCCGGCTCGACGCCGAGAGCGGGCGGGTCCTGGGGCAGATCACCCCCGCCCAGGTGCCGGGATCGGGCTGGTGGCTGGCCTTCCCCCGGGACATGGACCGGCTCGGCTTTCTCAAGCGCGACGCCCCAGGCTCGGTCTTCGACCTCAGCACCGGAGAGCCGACCCCCGTCAGCGGCGCGAGCGGGTGGTCGTTCTGCGTCACCGACCCCAAGCCGCTGCCGCTGCGCGGCATGATCCCGGGGTTCTACTCGATCGCGGCGCTGTGCGAGTTCGATCTCGCCACGGGCCGGCGCAAGAGCTCCTCCGCCGCGCCGCCCTCCTGGTTCACCGGCAGCCAGAACGGCTGGCGCCTGTGGCGCGACGAGAAGGGCGGCCTCCACGCCGTCAACGACCACACCACCACCGCTCCCGGCATGTACGGGTAGGCGGGGCGTGGCGGGCGGCGTACCGGAGGGTAACCTCCGGGAAGGAGGCCCCGCGAACCCTGGGTGGAGGGGCACGAGTTCAGGCAGGAGAGTCACATGCCCGAGGCAGTCATCGTGGCGACCGCGCGGTCGCCGATCGGCCGCGCCTTCAAGGGGTCACTCAAGGACATCCGTCCCGACGACCTGACCGTGCAGATGGTCCGCGCCGCGCTGGCGAAGGTGCCGCAGCTCGACCCGGCCGAGATAGACGACCTCATGCTGGGCTGCGGCCTTCCGGGCGGCGAGCAGGGCCACAACCTGGGCCGGGTGGTGTCGGTGCTGCTCGGCCTGGACAACGTGCCCGGCACCACCGTGACCCGCTACTGCTCCTCCTCGCTCCAGACGACCCGGATGGCCTTCCACGCCATCCGGGCGGGCGAGGGCGACGTGTTCGTCTCGGCGGGCGTCGAGACCGTCTCCCGCTTCGGAAACGGCAGCTCCGACCTGCCCGACGCGCAGAACCCGCTGTTCGACGAGGCCAAGGCCCGGACGGAGGAGACCGCGAAGGGCGGGGGCCCGGTGTGGCACGACCCGCGTGCGGACGGCGCGCTGCCCGACGTCTACATCGCGATGGGACAGACCGCCGAGAACGTGGCCGCCCTTAAGGGCGTCTCGCGGCGCGAGCAGGACGAGTTCGGCGTGCGGTCGCAGAACCTCGCGGAGAAGGCCATCGCCAACGGCTTCTGGGACGGCGACATCACCCCGGTCACGCTGCCCGACGGCACCGTGGTGAGCAAGGACGACGGCCCCAGGGCCGGCACGACGTACGAGGCGGTCGCGCAGCTCAAGCCGGTCTTCCGGCCGGACGGCACGGTGACGGCGGGCAACTGCTGCCCGCTGAACGACGGCGCCGCCGCGGTGATCGTCATGAGTGACGTCAAGGCGGCCCAGCTGGGCATCACGCCGCTCGCCCGGATCGTGTCGACCGGCGTCACGGGCCTGTCCCCCGAGATCATGGGCCTCGGCCCGATCGAGGCGTCGCGCCAGGCCCTCACCCGGGCCGGCATGTCGATCGACGACGTGGACCTGGTCGAGATCAACGAGGCGTTCGCCGCCCAGGTGATCCCCTCCTACCGCGAGCTCGGCATCGACATCGACCGGCTCAACGTCAACGGCGGGGCGATCGCGGTGGGCCACCCGTTCGGCATGACCGGCGCCCGCATCACCTCCACGCTGGTCAACAGCCTGCGGTTCCACGACAGGTCGATCGGCCTGGAGACCATGTGCGTCGGCGGCGGCCAGGGCATGGCGATGGTGCTGGAGCGGCTGTCCTGAACGTGACCCCCGCGCCGGGACCGGCCCGGCGCGGGCGGCCACACGGGGTGGTCAGCCGTGGTGGTCGGGACCGGCGCGGGTGGGCTCGATGCGGATGATCACGCGCTTGTCCCGGACCATCGCCTCGCGGTAGTCGTCCCAGTCCGGGTGCTCCCCGCTGATGTCGCGGTAGTACCGGACCAGCGGCTCCATCGCCTCGGGCAGCGGGACGACCTCCGCCTTGCCCTCGATCTGGATCCACGCGCCGAAGAACGCGTCGGTCGTCACGGTCAGCACGACCTGGGGGTTGTTGCGGAGGTTGCGGGTCTTCACGGCGGTCTCGCGGCTGCTGACCACGATGTGGCCGTCCTCGTCACAGCCGACGGTGACCGGGGAGGTCTGCGGGCGTCCGTCCGGATGCCAGGTCAGCATGACCGCTCGGTGGTTGTTCCTGACGAACTCACGCGCCTTGTCGAGATCCATGAAGACAATGATGCGCCCGCACCTGACCGGTGCGGGCGCGTTTCTGCTTGTGCGGGCCGATCGCTAGAAGCGCCGGCGCCGCTCGTGCTCGCGGACGATCGCGGCGGCGTAGCCGTGGCTCAGCCCGTGCTCGTCGGCGAGCCAGTTGGCCCGCTCCTCACAGCGCAGGAACGACGGACCGTTGTCGATGGCTTCGAACCACTCGGGGAGTTCACGCCCGGTTATGGACGGGACGCGGGCGATCAGCTTGGTCTGGGTCTCCGGTGAGTGGTTCAACGACATGGGCACCTCCACGGAAAAGGCTGCTTTGTGTCACAGTGCATCACCGGTCCGCGCTTGACAAGCCCCCAACGGCATCGTTTTGTTACAGGATGTTGATCCAAACTTACAGAACCGATCACCGAATCCTGCTATAGCACCAAAAAAGGAGCGCCGCTCCGGGAGGAACGGCGCCCTGCTCACCCCGCGATCGGGAGGTGCCCGGTGGACCTTCGGCAGGTCCCGCGGGCACCGGCTAGTCGTTGTTCGTGAAGTAGCTGATGAACCGGAGGATCTCCAGGTAGAGCCAGACGAGGCTCAGCGTCAGGCCGAACGCCATCAGCCAGGAGTAACGCTCCGGCACGCCGGCCCGCACCCCCTGCTCGATCTCGCTGAAGTCGAGCAGCAGGAAGAAGCAGCCCAGCAGGATCATGCCGACGCTGAAGACGTAGCCCAGCGGGCCGGCTTCGCGCAGGCCCAGGCCACCGCTGACGAAGATGCTCGCGATCCAGTTGATCAGCATCAGGCCGATCGCCCCGAACGCGGCGGCGACCACGAACTTGGCGAACTTCGGCGTCGGCCGGAAGATCTTCAGCGCGTACACCGCGAGCGTGCCGCCGAAGGCGAGCATCGTGCCGAGCACCGCCTGCAGGACGATGCCGTTGTACACCGTCTCGTACATGTGGCTCAGCACGCCGATGGCGATGCCGTAGCAGAGGGAGTAGCCGAGGATCAGCGCCGGGTTCGTGCTCTGCTTGAACGACACGATGAGCCCGAGGATCAGGCCCACGATCATCGCGGGTGCCGCGAGCCCCCAGCCGACGTTGAAGTACCACGCCAGGGCGGCCGAGACGACGAGCGTGCCGAGCGTCATGAAGCCGCGCATCACGACGTCGTCAATCGTCATGGCGCGCGCCGCCGGCGGAGCGTAGGAGGGGGCGGCGTACATGTCGTTCAGTTCGTGCACGCTGGGCGTCGGGCCGGTCCACGTCTGCTGACCAGCCGGACCGCGCCGACTGAATATCGGGTTCTTGCTCTCCATCCGCTTCCTCCAGGACGCGACTTGCCGATCAGCCGCTGGGGCGGCCAGTGGGGACATGCCCGGGGAGCGGTGTTCCTCGAACGTGTCTCGCATGGAACGCCACCCCGCCACAATGGCAACGTTCGGCCCCCCGGCGGGGTTCCCGCCACCTGGTAAGGAAAAAAGCCGGGACTCCCGGTCGGGTCAGAGCCGGGCGAACCAGTCCCGTACGGCCTGCCGCCCTCCCCCGCCGAGCGCCGCCATCAGCGCGTACCGCGCCTTGACCGGGGCGAGCCCGCGGGCTCCGATCGCGCCGACCTTCGCCGCGAGCCCGTAGCCGGGCGGCAGGGCCTCCAGGGGAACCGCCCGGGTGCGGCACCGCGAGGCGACCACCACCGGGATGTCCCACTCCGCCAGTTCGCTGATCGTCGTGAAAAGCCCGACGGGGACGTTCCCGGCGCCGGTGCCCTCCAGCACGACCCCCCTGGCCCCGGCGTCCACGACGGCCGTAAGGAGCACCGGATCCATCTCCGGGTAGGTCTTGACCAGTGCCACGTTCGTCTCCGGCTCCCCCTCCGGCTCCGGAGGCCGGGGCGGCGGCGCGGCGCACATCTCGGCCCCACCGTCCGCGACCCGGCCGAGCACCGGCGCGGGAGCGGAGGAGAGAGCCGTCACGGCCGTCGCGTCGGCCATGGTCACCCAGCGGGCCGCGTGCAGTTCGTCACCGGCGCACACCACCGCGCCCACGCCTCGCAGAGCGGGGTCGGCCGCGGCGACCAGGGACGACGCGAGGTTGCGCGGCCCGTCACTCGACAACGCGTCGAGCGGCCGTACGGCCCCGGTGAACACGATGCCGCCCCGGTGCGCGGCCTGTCCCGCGAGGAGGTCGGTGAGGAAGGCGGTCTCCTCGACGGTGTCCAGGCCGTGGGTGACGACCACGCCGTCGAACCCCTCGTCGAGCAGGGCCGTACGCACCCGCCGGGCCAGCGACAGCATCGTGGCGGGCGAGGTGTCCCAGCTCGGCTCGGCCCGCACGTCCTCGGTGACGACCTCCAGGCCGAGATCCGCACCGAGATCCGGGCGGAGGCCTGCGCCGAGATCCGCACCGAGGTACGCACCGAGGTCCCCGGCGCTGCCGCGCGCGAGGTCGGCACCGGGGTCGGTCGCGGGATTCGCGCCGGGATCCGCGCCGAGGCCGCGGGACACGGCGGCCAGCAGGTCGTCCGCCGTCGCCAGTCCCGGCCGCGAGGTCCGCCGGGCGTACGCCATGACGTCGCCTGTGGCGACCAGCAACACCCGTGCGGTCACGGCGTCTCGTCCTCGGCCGATTCGGCCACACCGGCGTGCCGCTCCAGACGTTCGACGCGTTCGAGGAGCGGCGCGATCTCCCGGCGGACCATGGCCGCCACCATCTGGACCGCTTCCCGGATCTGCGCCGCACCACTCGCCGCCACGCCACCTGCCGCCGCGCCACCGCTCTGTTGCCCCGCACCGCCCTGCGCCGCATCACCTGCCGCCGCGCCACCGCCCTGCGCCGCACCACCTGCCCCCGCGCCACCGCCCTGCGCCGCACCACCTGCCCCCGCGCCACCGCCCTGCGCCGCACCACCTGCCGCCGCGCCACCGCCCTGTGCCGCCGCACCGCCCTGTCCCGTGCCGCCCTGTACGGAGCCCGCGGCTTCCTGCGCCTGCGCCCGCAGGTGGACGTAGCCGGCGAGCGCCGCGACGACCGTACGGCGGGTGAGGCGGGGCTCGGCTCCCCGCGCCCGCAGCACCTCCCCGGCGATCCCCTCCGGCTCGGCGGCCAGGCCGAGCAGCAGGTGCTCACACCCGATGTAGTTGTGCCCGAGCGACTGGGCCTCGGCGACCGCCAGTTCCAGGGCGTTTGCCGCCAGGGCGTCGAACCGGCCGGGCCCGGCGGCCGGTTCACCGCCCTCCTCCCGCGCGGGCTCCTCACCCGTCTCGGGCCCGCTCTCCCCGGCCTGCCCGGCCCCGGAGCGTACGGCGGGGCGGCGGGCCGCCAGGTCGCGCTCGACCAGCGCGGGCTCGATCTCCATCGCCCGCAGGACGTGCAGCGCCAGGTTGGTGCCCTCGGCCAGCATCGCCGCCAGCAGGTGCTCGGTACCGACTCCGGGGGCGCCCTCACCCCGGGCGCGCTCCAGCGCGAGCCGGAAGACCGCGCGGGTCCGCGGCGTGAAGTGCGACAACCGCGGATCGTCGATCTCCAGATCGCCGAGGATGCTCTCCCGGATGGCCGTCACCCGCCGTACGGCCTGCTCCAGTGCCCGCTGGCAGATCGCGGACACCGGCAGGGAGGCCTCCTTCACCGCCTCCGCCAGATCATCGGGCAGATACACATTGATTTTCGGCATAACCCCCTTGTACCCCCATAGGGGTTACATGTCCACCCCGAGCAACGCCCTGGCCCGTGGGTGGAGACCGTCTGAGGCGGGGCCGGCGTTCCGCCTCGGTCTGCTGGAAGAGGAACTGCCGAAAGGATCCGTCTGGTTCACCGCGACCACCTGATTACAGGGGAAGGGCGGATACCCAGCGGCATTCCGGCCCAGAGGATTTGTCTACTCAAGAGTTCGCGCCGACGCGGGCACACCAGGGGCACGGCTTCTGTGTGGACGTTCGAATTCGGCCGAAGTCGGCCAGGCGGTGACGATCGGCCCGTGGGCGCGCTCCCGCAGGTCACGGGCTGATTGGGCGAGGCGGCACTCGGTGCCCCCGGTGGGACTCGAACCCACACCACAGCCCTTTTAAGGGGCTTGCCTCTGCCATTGGGCTACGGGGGCGCCGCGATCATATGTCACGGATCACTCCTCTGTAAGCAAGTTACGTCTTACGCGGCTTGTCCCCCTTTCCACGGCCGGTGAACGGCGCCCGTGGCCGCCTGCCGGTCAAGGAACGGGAGAGCCTCCGGGAGCGCCCGGCCGCGATCGGGCCGCGGTCGCGCCTCCATGACACCACCTGTCGTGGCCGTGGAGATCGCGAAAACGGCCCGGCGGTGAGCGCCGGGCCGTACCGCACCGAGGGCCGGGCGCCTCCGTGGCGGCGCCCGGCCGGGGACTCAGCGCTTGAGCCCGCTCTTGGCGGCGGCCCGGAACTCGTCGCGCGGGTGCTCGATCTCGCCCAGGGAGACGGTCTCCCGCCTGAAGAACAGCGACAGCGTCCAGTCCATGACCACGCGGACCTTGCGGTTCACGGTGGGCACCCGCGACAGGTGGTAGGTGCGGTGCATGAACCAGGCGGGGAGGCCGCGCAGCTTGATGCCGTAGACGTTGGCGACGCCCCGGTGGAGGCCCAGGCCCGCGACCGACCCGACGTACTTGTGCCGGTAGTCCTTCAGTTCCTCCCCGCGCAGGTACGCGGTGATGTTGTCGCCCAGGACCCGGGCCTGCCGTACGGCGTGCTGGGCGTTGGGGGCGCAGAACTGGCCGGGGTTGGTCACGTCGGGCACGCCCGCGATGTCGCCGGCGGCGAAGGCGCCCTTGACGCCCGCGACGGTCAGGCGGGTGGTGGTCTTGATCCGGCCGCGCTCGTCGAGCGGCAGGTCGGTGGAGTTGACGATCGGGCTGGGCTTGACGCCCGCGGTCCAGACGATCGTGGCCGACTCGAACTCGTCGCCGTCGGAGGTCTTGACCAGGCCGCCCTCGCAGGACTGCAGGAACGTCTCCATCTTGAGCTCGATGCCGCGCTCGCGGAGCTGCTCGGCGGTCCACTCGCCCATCTCGGGGCCGACCTCGGGGAGGATGCGGTTGGACGCCTCGATGAGGACCCAGCGCAGGTCCTTCTTGTCGATGCCCGGGTAGTACCTGATCGCGTCCTCGGTCATGTCCTCCAGCTCGGCGAGCGCCTCGATGCCCGCGAAGCCGCCGCCGACCACGACGAAGGTGAGCGCCCGGCGGCGCACGTCCTCGTCCTCGGCCGAGTCGGCGCGGTCGAGGAGGGAGATGACCCGGTTGCGCAGCGCGATGGCCTCGCCGACCGTCTTGAAGCCGATGGCCGCGTCCTCCAGGCCGGGGATCGGCAGCGTCCGCGAGATCGACCCGGCGGCCATGACGATGACGTCGTACTCGATCTCCCTCGACTCGCCCGCCGGGGGTTCGAAGGTGACCGTACGGGCCTCGTGGTGCACCTTGGAGACCTTGCCGTTGAGGATGCGGACCTTCGGCAGCACCCGGCGCAGCGGCGCCACGACGTGGCGCGGCGAGATGTTGCCGGCCGCGGCCTCGGGCAGGAACGGCTGGTAGGTCATGTACGACTGCGGGTCGATGAGCGTGATCCGCACGCTGCCGTCACGGAGCTCACGGCGGAGCGTGCGCTGGAGACGAAGAGCCGAGTAGAGGCCCACGTATCCACCGCCGACGATGACGATGTGCTGCGGCTTGCGGTCTGCCACGATGCCCTCCAAGGCTTGTGAAACCATTCACAAGCTTACGTCACAGGTTGGCTACGAGGCCAATGCGCAAGGGCCGAAGGTCGAGTGATTTTCCCCACTTGGTCACTCGCTGGCGATGTTGCGGCAAAAATTCCCGTGAAATTCCGTGAGTGATCCGGTTCACACTCGTGAATCCGTTCACAAGGCCTGATCAGGCGGTGGCGCCGAGTGAGGCGGCGCGGGCGAAAACCGCGTCGAGCATCTCCGCCGTGACCCGGCCGGTGAAGGTGTTCTGCTGGCTGGGGTGGTAGCAGCCGATGAGCGTGACGGGCGCCGCGCCGTGGACGAGCGGCACCTCCACCGCGTGCCCGAACGCGGGCCTGCGGGACGGCAGGGTGAACCCCGCCGCGCGCAGCGCGGGCCAGACCGCCTGCCAGGCGAAGCCGCCGAGAGCCACGACCACCCGGGTCGTTCCCGCGACCAGCGCCAGTTCCGCGGCGAGCCAGGGGAAGCAGGTGTCGCGCTCTTCGGGGGTCGGCTTGTTGGCGGGCGGCGCGCAACGCACGGCCGCCATCATCCGGGCCCCGATCAGCCGCTGGCCGTCGCCCGCGTGGACGCTGGTCTCTTTCAAGGCGAGCCCGGTGCGGTGCAGCGAGGCGAACAGCCAGTCGCCGCTGCGGTCGCCGGTGAAGATCCGCCCGGTACGGTTGCCTCCGTGCGCGGCGGGGGCCAGGCCCACGATGAGCGTGTGCGGCGCGTCGTCGCCCCAGCCCGCGATCGGCCGGCCCCAGTAGGTCTCGTCCGCGAACGCCCGCCGCCTGACGTCAGCGACCTCCTCCCGCCATTCGACGAGCCGGGGGCAGGCCCGGCACACGGACTGCCTGGCCGTCAGGTCCGCGAGCGTACGGCTCTCGGCCGCCAGCTTGGCGACCTCGTGGGCGTCACGGGCGACGGGGGTGCCGGGGCCGGCAGGGTCGCCCGGCCAGCCGGAACCGGGAGGAACGAAGCTCATGAAACCGATCGTGCCAGGTGGACGGGGCCGCGTCGGCCGGAAGCCGGCTCTCACGAGGCCCGCGACCGCCGGGCGCGACGCCTGGGACGGCCGGGCGCGACGCCTGGGAACCGGCACGCTCGGCCCGCGTGAGCGCGGGTGTCAGGAGGTCGCGCACCGAGAAAGATTCCGATCTTTTCCGCGGCGGCGGAGGTGGGTACGTATCGGCCCGTGTCCACCGACTCATGCCCCCCGCTGTTCGGCCCCGCCTTCGACGCCGACCCCTACCCCGCCTTCGACTGGCTGCGGCGCAACGCGCCGATCAGCCGTGTGCCGCTGCCCGGCTGCGAGGCATGGCTGGTCACGCGGTACGAGGACGCCGTCGCCACGCTGACCCACCCGTCGCTCGCCAAGGATCCGGCCGCCGGTTCGCCGGAGTGGCAGGCGGCCGGTCTCGGTCTGCCCCTCGATCACCGGCCGTCGCTCGCCCGGCACATGATCAACGCGGACGGGGCCGACCACGCGCGGCTGCGCCGTCTCGTGAGCGCGGCCTTCACGCCCCGGCGGATCGCGGGGCTGCGGGCCCGGGCGCTGGAGATCACCGACGACCTCCTCGACCGTCTCGACGGCCCGGAGGCGGACCTGGTCACCGGCCTCGCCTATCCCCTGCCGATCGCGATCATCTGCGACCTGCTCGGAGTGCCCGAGGAGGACCGGGCCGTCTTCCACCGGCACGCCTCCGTGATCGACTCCGCGGCGGCGTCCGAGGTGGAGGAGATCGCCCGGGCCACGGACGGCCTGGAGGCGTTCCTGGACGACCTGGTCGAGCTCAAGCGGTCGAGGCCGGGCAACGACCTGCTCACCGACCTCGTCCGGCGGTCCAACGAGGGCGAGATCGACAAGGACGAGCTGACCTCGACCGCGTTCCTGCTGCTCGTCGCGGGTCACGAGACGACGGTGGCGTTGATCGGCAACGGCCTCCTCGCGCTGCTGCGGCATCCCGCCCAGTCCCGGGCCCTGCGCGACGATCCCGCCCTGCTGCCGGACTACATCGACGAGATGCTGCGCTACGACGGCCCCGTACGGAACGCCACCTGGCGGTTCCCCACCGAGCCGGTGGTGATCGGCGGCCAGGAGATGCGGCCCGGAGAGCCGATCCTCGTCTCCCTGTTGGCCGCCAACCGGGACCCCGGCGCCTTCGCCGACCCGGACACGTTCACGCCGGGGCGGATCGGCGAGCCGCACCTCGCCTTCGGCCGGGGCCCCCACTACTGCATCGGCGCCGCCCTGGCCAAGGTCGAGGGCGAGGCCGCGATCGGCAGGGTGCTGGAGCGCTTCCCCGATCTGGCCCTCGCCGTCGACCCGGCCGAGCTGCGGTGGTGGCCGAGCATGATCATGCGCGGCCTGTTCTCGCTGCCGGTCCGGCTGCGCGCCTGACCGGTCAGTCCTCCTGGCGGCCCGGCTTCGGCTTCGTCGGGGACGGGGCCGGTGACGCGGCGGAGGGTTCGGGTGTCGGGGTCGCCTCCTCGCCCGTGCCTCCGTCGCCCGGGGTCGCCGTGACCGTGGGACCCGGCGTGGCGGTCGCGGTGGGACCCGGCGCGGCGGTGGCGGAGTCGGAGGCGGCGTTGGGGGCGCAGTCGCGCTCCCGGGCCGCCCGGGGGTCGAACGGCGTCAGCGGCAGGGGGTAGGCGTTGCGGAGCGGCGGCTCCCCCGCGCAGGGAATGACGAGCATCTGCCCGAAGTCCTCCGGCCGCAGGGTGAGCGGCCTGCCGTCCTGGTCGTAGAGGCGCACGTCGTGCAGCGGAGTGCCGTCCGCGGCGTACGGAAGGATGTTGTAGACCGGACCGGAGTCCAGGGTGGCGACACGCTCGACCATGACCCTTCCCCCCGGCCCCATGGCCGGGGCGGGACCATAGTCGAAGGACACGCTCCGGGGCGACGTGCTCGACGCGTCGGCCATGGCGGAGATTACGAGGACCACCGCCAGCACGTTGGCCCCGGCGAGCAGCGTCCGCCCCCAGCCCCTCGGCCCGCTGCGGGCGTGCCGGCCCAGCCAGACGGAGGCCCAGACGACGGTGAGGGTGAACACCCAGGCCACCAAGTCGCCGGGGACCAGCCCGGGCGAGGTCAGGGCCGCGAGCACGGCCAGTGCGATCGCGTAGCCGCGCAGCACCCACCAGGCCGGGCGCAACTCGGGGAGGAAGGCGGCCGCCTGGCGGTAGGGCGGCAGGCCCAGCATCCGGGTGTGGGCGCGCCGGGCCGCCCCGGCCGTCCTGGAGCGCAGCCGGCCGCGCCGGGTGGTCGCGGTGCCCGCCGGCCGGC
>QFZU02000278.1 GCA_003260025.2 Microbispora triticiradicis
TGGCGGCGGTGGTGCGGGCGGTGCCGCGACCGCCGGCCGGGCCGCGGACGCCGGCTCCCGGGCGGCGTTCGCCGAGTGCATGCGCCAGAACGGCGTCGCGCTGCCGAGCGGCCGCCCCTCCGCGTGGCCCAGCGGCAGGCCCACCGGTAGGCCCACCGACTGGCCCAGCGGGCGGCCCACCGGTTGGCCCAGCGGGCGGCCCACTGACTGGCCCAGCGGCAGGCCGGGCGGGGGCTTCGGCGGGTTCCGCTCGATGGACCCGGCGACGCGGAAGGCGTTCGAGGCGTGCCGCTCGCTGATGCCGCAGGGCGGCCAGGGCGGGTTCGGCCGGCGCGGTGGAGATCCCCAGGCCCTCCAGGCGTTCCGCACCTGCATGAAGGACAACGGCGCCGAGATCTCCGGCGCGGTCCGCGTCCGTGACCTCGCGACGGCGGACCCCAAGGCCGCCAAGGCGTACGAGAAGTGCAAGGTGCTGCTGCCCACCGCCACGCCCACCCCCACCCCCAGCGCCTGACGACCCGCGCGCTGCCGCCGCTCCGGCCTCGGGCCGCCGACGACCCGGACGCCGTCCGCCGCTCGCGGCCGGGCGCCGGCGAAACGGGCCGGCCGCCGCCCCATACCGGTGCGGGCGGCGGATTCGAGGGCCTTCCCCGGGGAAGGTCGGGTGGTATGGCGGGGAACGACAGGCTGCGAGCGGCCCTGGAGAGCCTGCGGCGTCACCTCGATCAGGACCTGTTCCCTCTGGAGATCGGGGACGCCGCGGCCGACCGGCGTGTGCTGAAGGAGCTGCGCGGACAGCTCGACGACTACCTGCTGCCCCGGCTCGCGGCCATCGACGCGCCGCTGCTCGCCGTCGTCGGCGGTTCGACCGGGGCGGGCAAGTCGACGCTGGTCAACTCCCTCGTCGGCACGACCGTGACCGAGCCGGGGGTGCTGCGGCCCACCACGCTCGCGCCGACCCTCGTGTGCAACCCCGCCGACTCTCCCTGGTTCACCTCCCCGGTGATCCTGCCCGGCCTGGCCAGGGTGACGGGCGGCGCGATCGGGGGAGCGGCCGGCGGTGGACGGGGCGAGCCCGGCACCCTCCGGATCGCCCCCGTGGAGGCGCTGCCCCCCGGGCTGGCGCTGCTTGACGCCCCCGACATCGACTCGGTCGTCACCGCCAACCGGGAACTGGCCGCGCAACTGCTTGCCGCCGCCGACCTATGGCTGTTCGTCACGACCGCCGCGCGGTACGCCGACGAGGTGCCGTGGAGTTTCCTGCGCCTGGCCCGGGAGCGGAGCACGGCACTCGCGGTGATCCTCCAGCGGGTGCCGGACGAGGCACGTGAGCCCGTGGCCGCCGACCTGGCCCGGCTGCTCGCGGACAACGGCCTGGCCGGCACGCCGCTGTTCGCCGTACCGGAGCTGGCGCTGCCCTCGGAACGGGCCCGGCTGCCCGCGGCCGTCGTGCAGCCGATCGCGACCTGGCTCGCCGATCTGTCGGTGGACGCCAAGGCCCGGGCCGAGGTGGTCCGGCGCACCCTCACCGGGGCGCTCGACAGCCTCGCGACCCGGGTGCCCGATCTCGCCGACCGCGTCGAGCGCCAGCGCGCGGGCATCGCCGAGCTGCGCGCCATCGCCGACAAGGCGTACGACGTGGCGATGTCGGCGTTCGACGAGGGCATGCGGGACGGCAGGCTGCTGCGCGGGGAGGTGCTGGCCCGCTGGCAGGACTTCGTCGGGACCGGCGACCTCATGCGGTCGCTGGAGTCGCGGATCGGCTGGCTGCGCGACCGGATCGCGGCGGCGTTCCGCGGCCGTCCCGCCCCCGACCGGGAGCTGCGCGTGGCGCTGGAGAGCGGGGTCGAGTCACTGATCCGGTCCACGGCCGACGGCGCCGCCGAACGGGCCGTCGAGGCGTGGCTGGCCCTGCCCGCCGGGCGCGACGTGCTGGACAGGTCCGGCGTCGCCGTCTCCGGACGTCTCGGCCGCGCCTCCGCCGACCTGCCCCGCCGGGCGGGCGAGGCCGTACGCGCCTGGCAGGGCCACGTGCTCGACCTGGTCAGGTCGGAGGGCGCCGATAGGCGCACACTCGCCCGGGCGGCGTCCTTCGGGGTGAACAGCCTGGGGGTCCTGATCATGCTGGCGGTCTTCTCCACGACGGGCGGGATCACCGGCATAGAGCTGGGCATCGCCGGAGGCACGGGCGTGCTGAGCCAGAAGCTGCTGGAGGCCGTCTTCGGCGACCAGGCCGTACGCACCCTGACCCAGGAGGCCCGGGAGGACCTGCGCCGCCGGGTCCGGGCACTGCTCGACGAGGAACGCGCCCGCTTCTCCTCGCTGGTCGAGGGGCTCGGCCCGGCCACCGAGACGGCGGCCCGGCTGCGGGAGGCGGCCAAGGCCGTACAGGAGAGGGGCGATCTGTGAAGCTCCTGCGCAGGAAGGCGGAGGTGTCGCTGGACGCCCGCCTGGAGGCGCTCGCGGAGGCCGCCGACCTGGCGGAGGGCCGGCTCGGCCACGACACCGTCGAGCGCGCCCGCGCCGTGGTGACCCGGGCCGGCGTACGGCGGGGCCTGTCGGTGGACCACACGGCCGTGGCTCTCGCGGGAGCGACGGGCAGCGGGAAGTCGTCGCTGTTCAACGCGTTGTCCGGGACGGAGCTCGCGACCGTCGGCGTGACCCGCCCGACCACGTCGAAGGCGCAGGCGGCCCTGTGGGGCCCGGACGGCTCCGGCCCGCTGCTCGACTGGCTCGGCGTCCCGGTGCGGCACACCGTCGAAGGGGAGACGTCGGGGCTGATCCTGCTCGACCTGCCCGACCACGACTCGATCGAGCTGTCCCACCGCGAGGAGGTGGACCGTCTCGTCGCCGTGGTCGACCTGCTGGTCTGGGTGCTCGACCCGCAGAAGTACGCCGACGCGGCCGTGCACGAGCGTTACCTGCGGCCGCTCGCCCGGCACCGGGACGTCATGGTCGTGGTGCTCAACCAGGTGGACCGGCTGCCCGAGCACGCCGTCAAGCGCTGCCTGGACGACCTGCGGGGACTGCTGGAGGCCGACGGCCTTGACGACGTGCCGCTCCTCGCCGTGTCCGCCCGCACCGGTGCGGGCATCCCCGAGCTGCGGGAGCTGCTCGACCGGAAGGTCTCCCGCCGCCGTGCCTGGTCGTCGCGCCTCGCCGCCGACGTGGCCTCGTCCGCCGCGGCGCTCTGGGCCGACACCCGGCCCGCGGTCACGGGCGACGCGCCGGTGGCCGTACGGGCACTCGCCCCCACCCCGGACGCCCGGGCGCTGACGGCGGCCCGCGTGTCCGCTCCGGCGGAGGCGGAGCCCTCCCGCGCGGACGCCCGGACCCCGGACACGGCGTGGCGGGGCCCCGCGCCGGCCGGGACGGCGCACGCGGGGACGGCGCCGGTCGGGCAGGATCGGGCGTCGGCGCCGGGGGATGTGGTCGTGCCGGAGGTCACCGTGAGCCGGGCCCTGACACGGGCGCTCGCACAGGCGGCCGGGGTGCCGGTCGTGGTGGACGCCGTCGCGAAGTCACACCGGCACCGCTCGACCGCCGCGACGGGATGGCCGGTGACGCGCTGGCTGCGGAAGCTGAGGCCCGACCCGCTGCGTCGCCTGCACCTGGCCCGCGGCAGCCGGTCGTCGCTGCCCCCGGCCACCGCCGTGCAGGCGTCCGCCCTCGACACCGCGCTACGAGACGTGGGAGTCGCCGCCTCGGCGGGGGTGCCCGAGCCGTGGGCGACAGCCGTACGGCACGCCGCCCGCTCGCGGTCCGGTGAACTGACCGACACCCTGGACCGGGTGGTCGCGACCGTCTCCGGCGGCGTGTCCCGGGCTCCGCGCTGGTGGCGGGTGGCCGGGACGGCCCAGTGGCTGACCGTGGCCGCCATGGCGGCCGGGGCGATCTGGCTGCTCGTGGTGTTCGGGCTCGACTATCTGATGCTGCCCCGGCCGTTCACCCCGACCCTGGGCCGGGCGCCCTGGCCGACCGTGCTGCTGATCGGCGGCGCGCTGCTGGGCGTGCTGATCGCCCTGGTGTGCCGTGCGGCGGCCTGGCTGGGCGGGCGACGCCGGGCACGCAGGGCCGCCAGAGCCCTGCGCGCCCGGATCGAGCAGGTCGCCGCGGAGTTGATCGTCACCCCTACACGGGATGAGCTGTCCCGCTACGCCCGGTTCGCCGAGTGCGTGACCGTCGCCGCGTCCTGACCGCCCGCCGGAACGCGCCGGGTCAGGGGCGTTCGGCGGGCGGGATGGTGCCCGACGGGTCGGGCGTGACAGCGTGGGCGGGGTCGGGGTTGGCGCCGGCCAGGGTGTCGAGGTCGGGACGGCCGGCTTCGATCCGGCGCGGGCCCATCTCGCTGTCCTCGGCCGCCGCCTTCGCCTCGGCGGCGGCGCGCTCGGCCTCCGCGACCGCCTCGCTGCCCGCCGCGCTCAACTCACGCCTGCCGCTTTCCGCCGTGGCGGCGGAGGAGGCGGGCAGCGCCTCGGTGAACGCCTTGGACACCGAGTTGAGCGCCGAGGTGACCTCGCTCGGGATCACCCAGAACGTGTTGCCCTGGCCCTGCGCGAGCTGGGGCAGCACCTGGAGGTACTGGTAGGCGAGCAGCTTGGGGTCCGGGTCGTTGCGGTGGACGGCCTGGAACACCTCGTCGATCGCCTGCGACTGGCCCTGGGCCTTCAGGATCTGCGAGGTCCGCTCGCCCTCGGCCCGCAGGATGGCGCTCTGCTTCTCGCCCTCCGCCGTGAGGATCTGCGACTGACGCTGGCCCTCGGCCGTGAGGATCGCCGCGCGCTTGTCCCGCTCGGCGCGCATCTGCTTCTCCATCGCGTCCTTGATGGTCTTCGGCGGGTCGATCGCCTTGATCTCGACCCGGTTGACCCGGATGCCCCACTTGCCGGTGGCCTCGTCGAGCACGCCGCGCAGCTGGCTGTTGATCACGTCGCGGGAGGTGAGCGTCTTCTCCAGGTCCATGCCGCCGACCACGTTGCGCAGGGTCGTCACGGTGAGCTGCTCGACGCCCTGGATGAAGTTGGCGATCTCGTACTCCGCCGCCCGGGGATCGGTGACCTGGAAGTACAGCACGGTGTCGATGTCCACCACCAGGTTGTCCTCGGTGATGACGGGCTGCGGCTGGAACGACACCACCTGCTCGCGCAGGTCCAGGAGCGGACGGACCCGGTCGATGTACGGGATCACGAAGTTCAGGCCGGGACCGAGCGTGCGGTAGTACCTGCCCAGGCGTTCGACGTTGCCGGCCCGGGCCTGCGGCACGATGCGGACCGACCGTAGGACTGTGAAGACCACGACCAGGGCGATGACGATTCCGGCGATTACTGCTCCGTCCATGCTCACTACTCCCGGGGGTACACGAGGGCGGTGGCGCCCTCGATCTCTATGACGTCGACCGTGGCCCCTGCCGGGATCACGAGCGTCTCGTCGTATGCGCGGGCCGACCACTCCTCGCCGCCGATACGTACCCGGCCGTCCCTGCCGGTGACCTCGGCGGTCACGTACGCGGGCTTGCCGATCAGCGCGGACACCCCGAAGCGGCGCGGCGGAGGCTGCTTGATGTGCCGCAACGCGAGGGGCCGTACTCCGGCGAGGCCGGCCGCGGAGGCGATGACGAACACGGCGAGCTGGAGCGCGGGCGGCAGCCCGACGAGCGCGACCACCGTCGTGAGAAGAGCCGCGATCGACAACAGTCCCAGCGCAGCGGTCAGCGTGAAGATCTCCGCGACGCCCAGCACCGCCGCCAGGATGAGCCATACGATCCAGGAGTCCATTGCCGCCTCCATAGCAATGAACGAATGTCATCACCGTCTGGTTCCTCCCTCAAACCTAACGTGCCGGGGAAACGGCCGTACCGGCGCGTCGCGGGCGGGGGCGTGGCGGTTCAGCTTCTCGTGACGTCCGGCGCGGACGGCGCGGACGGCGCTGATGGAGCGCCCGGCAGCCGTGACCCGGCGGGCAGCAGCGGTGCGCACGCGTCCACCGCCGCTCCGTAGATCCGCGACGAGCCGTCGACCTTTTCACCTCTGATATCCAGGTTGACCAGGCCGTCCGACGAGAAGGTGACGTCGGGGAAGCCGGGCAGGCCGTGCGCGCGCATGCAGGCCGTGAAGGCGGCGCCACTCCGCGTGCCGCCGACGGTTGTGGGCGTGGTGGCGATCACGGCCACGGCCGCCACGGCACCCAGCACGATCGCCGGGCCTGCGACGGCACGCGACATCCGCCTGATCGTCGGTCGCGTCATCTCGGCTGCTCCTCGGAGAGTAGGGATGTGTCGATGCGTCCGAGCCAAGCGGGGCACCGGTTACGGGGACGGAACCGGAACGGTTACCCCGCTGTAACCGGTGGACGCGGCATGCTGAAGATCGTGAGGGTGCTGCTGGTCGAGGACCACGAGGAGCTGGCCGGGACGGTCGCCACGGGCCTGCGCCGTGAGGGCATGGCGGTCGACGTGGTGCTGGACGGCCACGCCGCGCTTGTCAACGCCGCGGTGAACGGTTACGACGTGATCGTCCTCGACCGGGACCTGCCTGGCCTGCACGGCGACGAGGTGTGCAGGTCGCTGGTCGAATCGGGGCACCCGGCGCGGGTGCTGATGCTGACAGCCGCCGGCACGATCGACGACAGGGTGACCGGCCTCGGCATCGGCGCCGACGACTACCTGCCCAAACCGTTCGCCTATGCCGAACTGGTGGCCCGGATCCGGGCGCTGGCCAGGCGGTCGCAACGGGCCCTGCGGCCGGTGCTCGTCCACGGCGACCTTCGTCTCGATCCGGCCGCGCGGACCGCCACCCGTGCCGGGCGCCGCCTGCTGCTGAGTCCCAAGGAGTTCGCCGTCCTGGAACTGCTGCTGGCGGCCGAGGGCGCCGTGGTCTCCGCCGAGGAACTGCTGGAGCACGCCTGGGACGAGTTCGCCGACCCCTTCACCCAGACGGTGAAGGTGACGGTCAGCCGGCTGCGCCGCAAGCTGGGCGATCCGCCGCTGATCGAGACCGTTCCGCAGGCCGGATACCGCGTCTGAGCCGCTCCAGTCGCGGCCGCCCCGGCCTGCGGGGCTCCCATCGCCACACCGATCACAGACGACCGCCGGTCTGGAGGGTTCCGTGAGGACCGTACGGCTGCGCCTGACCCTGCTCTACACGGGCCTGTTCCTGGTGGCCGGGGCGCTGCTGGTCGCCCTCGTCTACGTCCTGGCCCGCTTCTCGCCGTTCCCCGGCCCGGCACCTGCGCCCACGGCTCCCGGAGGTGGCGGACCGCCCGCCGGGACACTCGGACCCGATCACGTCGAGCAGGCCGCGAACCTGCACCGTCTGCTGGTGAACTCCCTGGTCGCGTTCGCGGTGGCGGCCTTCGCGGCGATGGTCCTGGGCTGGTTCGCGGCGGGGCGCGCCCTGCGGCCCCTGGGGGCGATGACCGCGACGGTCCGGCGCATCACCGCCGAGCGGCTCGACCGGCGGCTGCCCGTCTCCGGGCCGGACGACGAGCTCAGGCGGCTGGCCGTCACCTTCAACGACCTGCTCGACCGGCTGGAGGGGGCGTTCACCGCGCAGCGGAGGTTCGTCGCCAACGCCTCCCATGAGCTGCGCACTCCGCTGACACTGCAACGGGCCACGGCCGAGATCGCGCTCGCCGATCCGGAGGCCGATGCCGAGTCGTTGCGGGCCGTGCTGGGACGCATGCTGGCGGCCGGGGAACACCAGGAACGGCTCATCGAGGCGCTGCTCACCCTGGCCCGCAGCCAGGAGGGCCTGCACCGGCGGGAGCGGCTCGACCTCGCGGCCGTCACCGCGCAGGCACTCCGGCACGGGGACGACCCGGGCCCTCGGATCGAGGCGTCGCTTCACCCGGCGCCCGCCTTCGCCGATCCCGCTTTGATCGAACGTCTGGTGGCGAACCTTCTCGACAACGCGCGGAGGTACAACGTGCCGGGCGGGTGGATCACGGCGTGGACCGGCGTGACGGGCGGCCGCCCCACGCTCAGGATCCGCAACAGCGGCCCGCCGATCCCGGCGGAGCGCGTCCCCCTGCTGCTTCAGCCCTTCCAGCGGCTGGAGAGCGGCAGGAAGGCGGGCCGGGACGGGCTCGGGCTCGGACTGTCGATCGTGGCCGCGATCGCCGAGGCCCACCACGGCACGCTGGAGGTCCGCCCCCTCTCTGAGGGAGGGCTCGACGTGACCGTCGTCCTGCCCGGTCCCGTCCTGGAGGAAGGGCAGGCCTGACCGTCGCGCTGCGGAGGTGCGTCAGGGGGGAGCGGCGCGGGCGGGGCGCGGGGCGCCGCCGGCGAGCCATTGGGGCCAGGAGAGCTGCCAGTAGCCCCAGCCGTTGTCCCACTCCAGCCTGCGGGAGGTGCCGGTGACGACGACGGGGTCGCCGCGGAGGGCATGGTCGTAGAACCATCGGGCCTGGTCGGGGCGGACGTTGACGCAGCCGTGGCTGACGTTCACCCTGCCCTGCGCCCACGTGTTGTCCATCGCGTGGACGTACTCGCCGCTGTTGGAGATCCGTACGGCGTAGCCGATGAGCTTGTCGTAGTAGCCGGGGTCGCCCTCGCGGCGGCCCGGCGACACCATGCGGACGGGGTTGCCCTTGTCCATCGTGAGATGGGTGCCGCTCGAAGTGGTGTACTCCCTGGTGGTCGCCATGCCGGCGCTGATCCGCATTTGCCGCGTCACCACCCCGTCCTGCCGTACGACCATCTGGTGGGCCCGGGTGTCGACGGTGCTGACCATCGCCCGGCCCACGGTGAAGGCCACGCTCCGGTCGGCGGAGCCGTACGTGGCGGGGCCGGCGCGGACCCCGGTCAGGTGGGCGGTGAAGCGCACTCTCGTGTTCGCCGGCCACATCCTGCGGGGACGGTAGACGACCTGGGCGGGCCCCGGCCAGCGCCAGGCGCCCTCGACGGGCCCCCGCACCTCCAGCGCGCGCTCGACGGCCGCGCGGTCCTCCACCGGCCGGGTGAACGTCACGACGATCGGCATGCCGATCCCCACCGTCTCCCCGTCGTACGGCGCGACCGAGGCGACGGCCACCTCACGGCGCGGGCGGAGGGTGCGGAAGCTCGCGGCGGCCTGGCCGGTCACGCCCTCGGCTCCGGTGGCGACCGCGTCGACCACGTACTGCGTGCCGGGACGCAGCGTCCAGGAGGACCGCCACACGGTGCGGGACGGATCGAACGCGCCGGGCACCGGATCACGCCCCGCGAACGCCAGCACGGTGGTGAGCCTGCCGCCCTCCGCTCTGACGACGAGGCCCGCGTCGGGCGGCGCCTCCGCCGTGCCCGACGCCGGGGCGATCGTGATGCGCGGCGCGGGCGGCACGCGTACGGCGCAGCCGGCGGAGAGCACCGCGCACCATGTGAGCAGCACCGCGAGCACCAAGCGGCTCACGGGCGGCGCCGCGAACCGGCCGTCGGGCGCGTGCCGGTCCGGCCGGCCGGGCCGGATGCCTCGCTGGGGACGCTTGGGTAACTCCACGGGCCCCAAAGATAGCGAGGGGTGACGACAGAAACACGCTAAGTCGCCGGAAGGATCGTCCCCGACACCTCACCGAGGCTCATCCCGTGCGAGGTCCAGGCCGTGATCGTCACGGTGTCGCCGTCCTCCAGGAACGTGCGGGTCTCGCCCGGCAGCTTCACCGGCTCGGCGCCGTTCCAGGTCAGCTCGATGAGCGAGCCCGGCTGCCCGGCGGACGAGACGGTCCCGCTCGCGAACAGGTCGCCGGTGCGAAGGCCCGCGCCGTTCACGGTCAGGTGGGCGAGCATCTGGTCGGGAGTCCAGTACATGTCGCGGTACGAAGGCGTGGAGACCGTCTCGCCGTTCAGGTCGATCCGCAGGGTGAGGTCGAGGCCCCAGGGCGTCTGCCTGGTCAGGTACGGAAGGGGCTCCGGGTCCTGCGACCGGCCCTCGACCCTGGCCTCCTCCAGCGCCTCCAGCGGGGTGATCCACGCCGACATGGAGGTGGCGAACGACTTGCCCAGGAAGGGACCGAGCGGGATGTACTCCCACGCCTGGATGTCCCGGGCGCTCCAGTCGTTGACGAGCGCGACCCCGAAGACGTGGTCCTCGAACGCGCCGGCGCGCCCGCCGAGCGGCGCCGGCACGCCGACGACGAAGCCGAGTTCCGCCTCGATGTCCAGCTTGGCCGAGGGCCCGAAGGACGGCCGTTGCCCGCACGGCCGCCTGATCGGCGTCCCGGACACCACGACGCTGCCCGCCCGGCCGTGGTAGCCGACGGGCAGGTGCCGCCAGTTCGGCTTCAGCGGCTCCTCGCCCGGCCGCAGGATGCGCCCGAGGTTGGACGCGTGCTCAAGCGAGGCGTAGAAATCCACGTAGTCGGCCACCTCGACCGGCAGGTGCAGGGTGACCTCCGCCAGCGGGATCAGGTGGTCGCCCGCGGCCGCGGCCTCGCGCGCCCGTCCCCGCGCCTCCTGCCAGGCCGTACGGCCGAGGGCGAGGAACGGGTTGAGGCTGGGCGCGGCGAAGACGTCCCTGCCCAGGGCGGCCGCCAGGTCGAGGACGTGGTCCCCGACCCGGACGCCGACCCTGCGCGGCTCCCCGGCCCGGGAGAACACGCCGTACGGCAGGTTGCCGAGGCCGAAGCTCATCGCCGCGCCGCCCACGTCCACGCGTAGCCGGTGTCCTCGCACGCGAGGGCGGCCTGCCCGAGGTCGAGCGGGCGGAACGTGTCGATCATCACGGCCATCTCGGTCGTCTCGGTGTGTCCCTGGCGCACGGCCTCGACGGCGGCCTCCACCGCGCCCGGCTGGGGGCCGTGCGTGAAGCCCGCGGGATGCAGCGAGATCGAGCCGACGTCGATGCCCGATCCCTTCCTGGCCGTGTAGTCGCCGCCCACGTAGAACATGAACTCGTCGGAGTCCACGTTGTGGTGGTTGTACGGGATCGGCACCGCCTCCGGGTGGAAGTCCAGCGGCCGGGGGCAGAACGAGCAGACGACGAAGCCGGGCCCCTCGAACGTCTGGTGGACCGGCGGCGGCGCGTGGGTCCGCTTCACGATCGGCTCGAAGTCGCGGATGTTGAACGCGTACGGATAGAGGCAGCCGTCCCAGCCGACCACGTCGAAGGGGTGGTTGGCGTAGGTCAGCCGGGTCAGCCCGCCCCGCGTCCTGACCAGGACCGGCACCTCCTCGCCGTCCACGAGCAGCGGCTCGGCCGGCGCCCGCAGGTCCCGCTCGCAGTACGGCGCGTGCTCCAGGAACTGGCCGTACTGGGACAGGTAGCGTTTCGGCGGCCTGATGTGCCCGGCCGCCTCGATCACCAGCGCGGTCACCGGTCCCTCGGGCACCCAGCGGTGGACGGTCCCGGTCGGGACGACCACGTAGTCGCCCTCGGTCACGTCCAGCGCGCCGTACGCCGACTCGAACCTGGCCCGGCCGCTCGCGACGTACACGCACTCGTCGCCCATCGAGTCGCGATACAGCTCACTCGGGGCGTCGCACGCGGCGTACGAGATGCGGACGTCGGAGTTGCCCGCGAGCGGCAGGCGCCCGGAGACCAGGTCGCCGCCGGGCTTCAGGTCCTGGGTGCGGAAGTGCCGGGGGGAGAGCGGCAGGTTCGGCGTGAGAGCGGGCGTTCCCGCGTCCACGGCCTCGGCCTTGACGATCGCCGTCGGCGCGTGGCGGTGGTAGAGCAGCGAGGAGTCGGAGGAGAAGCCCTCCTCTCCCATGAGCTCCTCCTTGTACAGTCCGCCGCCGGGCGCGCGGAACTGCACATGGCGCTTGCGCGGGACCTCCCCGACCACCCGGTAGTACGGCATGACGCCTCCATGTGTCCGGCTATCGGACGAGCATGTCCTATATATGTACGACGATTCGCCATGCCCGCCCCGATGTCAAGCGTGCGGCCAGGCGCGACCGGAACACGGCCTTCGCCGGGCCGCGGCCGGTGCGGGGCGACCGTCAGCGTGGAGGTTCGGTCAGGGCGGTCGTGAGCCGGGCCGCCGCGTCCAGGACGAGCGGGCCCACCTTCTCGGCGTCCAGGTCGGCGAAGCTGATCACCCCGACCGACGCCTCCAGCCAGGGAAGACCCCGGATCGGGGCGGCGATGCCCTGCGCCCCCTCCTGGAGCTGCCCCCTGCTCGTGTACAGCGGCGGCTCCGCGAGGCCCTCCCTCAGCGCGAGCAGCGCCCGCCCGCCCGCGCCGCGCGTCAGGGGGTGGCGCGATCCCTCGCGGTAGGCGACGTGGAGATCGGTCCACGAGGGCTCGACCACTGCGACCGCGAGCCCTTCGTCGCCCTCGGCCACGGTCAGGTGGGCGGTCGCCCCCGCGTGCTCGGCGAGCGCGCGCAGCTCCGGCAGGGCCGCCGCCCGCAGCAGCGGATGCACGGCCTGGGCCAGGACCAGCACGCCGAAGCCCAGATGCACCCGGCCGTTCGCGTCCCGCCGGGCGAACCCCTCCGCCTGCAGCGTCGTCAGCAGCCGGTAGACGATCGGCCGGCTGAGGCCCAGCTCCTGGGCCAGCTCGGTGGGCGTCCGCCCCCGGTTGGCGTCGGCGAGCAGCCGCAACAGCCGTAAGCCCCGTTCGAGCGTCTGCGCCGACTCGGCCGCCATCATGACTCGATTATCGCCGCCCCGGCACCCTGGAGCGGCGTGCTTCGCGGCTCTTCAGGGGTGCGCCGCCGCCCGGGTGTCCTCCCGGCGCCGGCTCAGCGTCCGCTGAGCCAGGTGGCGAACTCGTCGAGGTCGATCAGGCCGTCGCCGTCCGCGTCGACCTTGTTGATCGCCCCCTGTGCGCCCTCGGGCGTGAGCGGCTGCCCGAGCACCTCCATCAGGCGGACGAGTTCCGCGGCCGAGATCCGTCCGTCCTGGTCGGTGTCGATCAGGTTGAAAGTCGCCGCGTATTCGCTCATGCCGTCCTCCTCGGGATCGCGATCAGCACCCTAACCGAAAGCACGCACTGCCCACAGGGATCGCGGCCAACACTTTTCGTCGGTGGCGTCTGGCAGCATGACGACCCATGACGGGAAGCCTGGAGGGGAAGATCGCTCTGGTCGCCGGGGCGACCCGCGGTGCGGGCCGCGGCATCGCGGTGGAGCTGGGCGCGGCGGGTGCGACGGTGTACGTGACCGGCCGCACCACGCGTGAGCGGCGTTCGGAGATGAACCGCCCGGAGACGATCGAGGAGACGGCCGAGCTGGTCACCGCCGCCGGAGGGCGGGGGATCGCGGTGCCGGTCGACCATCTCGACCACGACCAGGTGCAGGCCCTGGTGAAGCGGATCGACGCCGAGCAGGGCGGGCTCGACCTGCTGGTCAACGACATCTGGGGCGGGGAGCTGCTGTTCAGCTGGAGCGACCGGCTCTGGGAGCACTCCCTCGACGACGGCCTGCGCATCCTGCGGCTCGCCGTCGACACGCACATCGTCACCAGTCACTACGCGCTGCCCCTGCTGATCCGCAGGCCGGGCGGGCTGGTCGTGGAGGTGACCGACGGCACGGCGGAGTACAACGCCGCCAACTACCGCGTCTCGTTCTTCTACGACCTCGCGAAGACCTCGGTGCTCCGCATGGCGTTCGCGCAGGCCAAGGAGCTGGCGCCGTACGGCGCGGCGGCGGTGTCGCTCACGCCCGGCTGGCTGCGCTCGGAGATCATGCTGGAGCACTTCGGCGTGACGGAGGCGACCTGGCGGGACGCGCTGGTTCGCGAGCCGCACTTCGCCATCTCCGAGACCCCGGCCTTCGTGGGGCGCGCGGTCGCGGCCCTGGCCGCCGACCCCGAGGTGAGCCGCTGGAACGGGCAGTCGTTGTCCAGCGGAGGGCTCGCCCAGGTGTACGGCTTCACCGACGTGGACGGCAGCCGCCCGGACGCCTGGCGCTACATGGTCGAGGTGCAGGACGCCGGCCGCCCCGCCGACGTCACCGGATATCGGTAGCGGCGGAGCCGCCGAGGGTGGCGGTGACCAGGGTCCAGTCGACGTGGGCGACGGCGGCGTTGCCGCCCGCCGTGCCCGCGACCCAATGCGTGACCTGCGGCGCCTCCCTGCTGTCCGGCACGACCCAGGCCGCCCCGGTGTCGACGCCGTCGCGGGACAGCCGGGCCACTCCCGCGCTGTCCACGGCGACCCTCCAGGTGGCCGGCCGCCCGGCGCCGGTGAGCGAGACGACCTTCTCCCAGGTGCCGGAGCCCTTCTTCATCGTCCACACACCGCTCCGCTGCACCGTCAGCATGAGCCGCCGGGCGCCGTTGGCGACCTTGCAGCCGAGAGCGACCCCCTGTCCGGTGCGGGGATCCAGGGCGCTGTCGTCGATCACCCGGCCGTGGAACTCCAGAGTGAAGTCGCAGGCCGTGGTCACGTCGAGCGGCAGCGTGGCCGCCGCGACCCGGCTCGTGGTGCTGCGCAGGCGCAGGCCGCCGTCCAGGAGCGACGCTCCGCCCGCCGGGTCGAGCCGCCAGCCCTGCCAGGACCCGCCGGCCACATGGTCGGTGACCTCCAGCAGGTCGAGCACGGCCTCTCCGTCGCTCCGGACCGACACGCTCCTCGGGCCGGACGACGCGGGGAGGGCCCACCGGGAGGCCGTGGGGGAGGCGGAGGGGAGGGACTGCGCGACCACGGTGCCCGTGGCGTCGACGATCAACCGCCACCGGTCGTCCGCGCCGGGGACGGGCACCGGCCCCTGCGCGGTCAGCACCTGCGGCCCGCCGGGACGGACGACGGCGGTAAGGAGTCGCGTGCCCGTGTTCACCTCGATCCTCAGGCCCTCGCCCGAGGCGGGGAATCGGGTCACCCTGCCGTGGAAGGTCAGGACGAAACCGCCCGGCGGTCCGTACGGACGGCTGATCCGCCCGGCGGCGAGGCGCAGCGCGCCCGCCGGGTCCGGCACGGTCACACCGCCGCTCCGGGTCCATCCGTTCCATCCGGGGGCGATCCCGGTGAAGACCTCCGGCAGGTCGAGCCGGGCGGCCCTGATCTCGATCTGGTTGTGCTCCCAGACGACGAAGAACCGGCCCGGCTCGTACTCGTCGGCCGAGGCGTAGACGTCCCAGCCGCGGGCCGCCCCCGAGGTCAGTCGCCTGCCGTCGGCGAAGAGCCGTCCCGGGCCCCACGGCGTGCCCGGCAGTTTGACCTTGTAGTGGAGGACCTCGCGGTACTGGTCGGGCTTGCCGGACGCCGGGCCGGTGAACGGCCCGGCCAGCGTGTTGTAGATCGTCAGGTAGCGGCCGTCGGAGTCCCCGGTGAAGAACGTCTTGACGTAGTAGTTCGGCAGTTCCGGGTCCACGGTGAAGGCGGACCAGGTCAGCCCGCCGTCCACGCTCGTCGCGGTCGCGGCGTACGCCGCGTGCGAGCGGTAGTACGCGTCCTTGTCCGCCGCGGTGCCGCCGCGGATCGTGCGGGCGACCATGAGCAGCGTGCCCGGGTCGTCCTGGGCCACCACGACCTGGGGTTCCTCCACCGACAGGCCGGGCGGGTTGGCCGCGAGGGCGCCGGGCGTCCAGGTGACCAGGTCCGCCGAACGCAGCACGCCGGCCCTGGTGGTGCCCCCCGCCGCCTGCCAGTACGGCACCAGCCACAGGCCGTCGTGCCTCAGCGGTTTGCCGGCCACCACGACCCCTCTGGTGTTGGCGGGCACGGCCACCGACACGGGGAAGCCGGTCCACGTGCGGCCGCCGTCGGCGCTCTTCTTCGCGACCATCGTGACGGGGAAGCCGTCGACGTTCCCGGCGGCGTCGCGGTCGGCGCCGATGGTGATCCGGCCGAGGAGCGCGAGCAGCGTCCCGCCGTCCTTGAGGAACATGACGTAGTGGTAGCGGTGCTCGGACGTGTCGGCCGCGAGCGTGCCGATGGTCCAGGTGCGGCCCGCGTCGCCGGAGCGGCCGTACATGATCGTGCCCTGGTCGGTGGGGGAGGGGTCGTGCGCGTCGGCCACTCCGGCACGCCAGGCCACCACGAGACGGCGGGCGTCGAGCGCGGCGATGTCGGGCACCCGGTTGCCCTCGTGCGGAAGTTCACCCGAGGCCGTGCCCTCGGCGCGGCCGTCCACCCGGCTGTACACGGTGACGGGGTCGCGGACGGCGGCGCCGACCACGTCGATATCGGGCCATGACCGGTCAGACTGCGCCATCGTCCCAGGGAACACGTTTGTCGGCCGGTGGGCAGGGCTGGTCGCGGGGTTTTAAGTTCGTGTGCATCTGCCGGTAACGTCCCCCGCCCGGCTCGCTCCCGGAGGACCGGCCGTCCGCCTGGGGCCGTGCCGCCGCCGTTCGCGCGCGTCCCCCGGGGCCCGCTCGGGGCACCGGGGGACGCCGGGGGACGCGCGCCTGCCGGGC
>QFZU02000279.1 GCA_003260025.2 Microbispora triticiradicis
GGGGCGGAGCCGGGGGACGCCGTGCCCGGCGAGATCGGGCTGGCCGCCGCCCGCCGGGCGCTGCGGGTCACCCTGCGCGGGCCGGCCGGGACGCTGCCGCTGGCCGCGGCGCCCCATGTGGTGGAGCTCGCGCCGGAGACCAACCTCGCGATCGACAAGGGCATGCCGTGGGGCGCCGGGGAGCCGCTGGGCAAGCTGCTGCCGGGCACCACGGTCACCCGCCTGCGCGAGGAGGACGTGCGCGCGGAGGACGGGCGGGGGGCGCGCGAGCCGGGCGACGGCGTCGCCGCCGCGATCCTGCGCCAGGCGGCCGAGCGGCCTCTCGTCGTCGTGGTCCGGGACGCCCACCGGCATCCCTGGCAGACGGACCTGCTGGAGCGCCTGCTGGCCGCCCGGCCCGACGGCGTCGTGGTCGAGATGGGGCTGCCGGGCCGTACGGACCTGGGGGCGGTCCACATCGCCACGCACGGCGCCGCCAGGGTCTGCGGCCAGGCGGCGGCCGAGGTCCTCGCCGGCCTCGGCTGAGGGCGCCCGAGCAAGCGGCGGGGGAGGGCGGGCGGCGGCCCGGCGGTGTGACACGCGCCGTAGCATGGGCGCCGACGCATCGCTGATGGGAGCTTCATGAAGGTCGCCTACGTCACCGCCGACGATACGGTGAGCCGCCACGACGACGAGCGGGAGACCGCCCTCGCCGCCTGGTTGGGGGCCGGCATCGAGGGGGCGCCGGTGAACTGGCGCGACCCCCGGGCCGACTGGTCGGAGTTCGACGCGGTGGTCGTCCGCTCCGCCTGGGACTACATCGAGCGGCGGGACGAGTTCGTCGCCTGGGCCCATCGGGTGGAGCGGGTCACGCGGCTGTTCAACCCGGCGGCGGTGCTCGAATGGAACACCGACAAGACCTACCTGCGCACGCTCGGCGTGCCGACCGTGCCCACCTTCTGGCCCGAGCCGGGCGCCGGACTGCCCGAGTGGGACGAGTACGTCGTCAAGCCGGCCGTCTCGGCGGGGGCCCGCGACACGACCCGCACGGCTGATCGGGACGCCGCCGCCGCGCACGTGGCCCGGCTGCTCGACGAGGGCCGCACGGTCATGGTCCAGCCGTACCTCCCGTCCGTGGAACTGGAGGGGGAGCTGTCGCTGCTGTACTTCGGCGGCCGGTTCAGCCACGCCGTACGGCGGCATCCCATGCTCAGCGGCGTCGAGGCCACGGCGGAGAACCGCGCCACCCTGCGCGACCCCGACGACGACCAGTTCGCGCTGGCCGAGCGGGTGCTGGCCGCCGTCCCGCCGGACCTGCTGTACGCCCGGGTGGACCTGGTCAGGATGCCGGACGGCGAGCCGGTGCTGATGGAGGTCGAGCTCACCGAGCCGTACCTGTTCCTGCGGGACGAGCTGGCCGCGCCGGACCTGTTCGCCGAGGCCCTCGCCGAGGCGCTCAAGGCGGGCTGACCCCGCGGCCAAGGCCCGTGGTTCAGCCCGTGGTTCAGCCGTGCGTCGATATGCCCCCGTCCACCGGGATGACGGCCCCGGTGAGGTACGAGCCGGCCCGCGAGGCGAGGAAGACGGCCGCGCCCGCCATGTCGTCGGGCCGGCCGATCCGCCCCAGCGGCACGCCGCTCTCGATCGCGCCGCGCATCTCGGGGTCGTCGAGCGCGAAGGCCATCATCTTCGACTCGAACGGCCCGGGGGCGATCGCGTTGACGGTGATCGACTCCTTGGCCAGCCGATGCGCCAGGTGCCGGGTCAGCATGTGGACGCCCGCCTTCGCGGCCGAGTAGGCGTAGTTCTCCATGAACGGCACCCGCAGCCCGTCGACCGACCCGATGTTGATCACGCGGGCGGGGTCGTCGGGCGAGGCGGCGGCGCGCAGCAGCGGCAGGAACCGGCGGGTGAGGAAGAAGACGCCCTTGACGTTGATGTCCCAGAGCTTGTCGAAGGCGTGCTCGGGATACTCCTCCAGGGGCGCGCCCCAGCTCGCCCCGGCGTTGTTGACGAGCACGTCGAGCCGGCTCTCCCGCTCCTCCACCGCCCGCGCCAGCGTCTCGACGCCCTCGGGGGTCGACAGGTCGGCCCGGACCGCCGGGCAGCCCAGCTCCGCGGCCGTGGCCTCCAGCTCGTCCCGCTTGCGGGAGGAGATGTAGACGGTGGCGCCCGCGTCGAGGAATCCGCGCGCGATCATCTTGCCGATTCCCCGGGAGCCGCCCGTCACGACGACCGTCTTGCCTTCCACCGAGAACAGAGTCATGAGGGCAGCGTACCGACCGGTCGGTTCCCGGCTGGTGCCGCGTGGCGACGGAGTCGAGTCCGGCGGCGCGGGTCAACGGCGCGGGTTAACGGTGGCGCGTCCTGGCGGGCGTGGGGGACCCGCCAGGACGCGCTCCGCCCCGGCGCGAGGCCTCGACCCCGGCGAGGGTTGGGGTCGAGACCTCGTTCATTCGCACGGAGTCTCTGGGGAGAGGCCGTCGTCGTCCGGCCGCTCCGGCGTGCGGTGGTGCCGCATGATCAGGCGTGTCGCGCCGTCGGGGTCGTCGGAGGGGTGCGTGATGAGGAAGTCATCCTCATGCCACACAAACGACCCGTTCCTGCACCAGACCGTCAGGTCGGTGGATACCGACAGCACGGACATGCCGTTCCCGTTGCTCTGGTAGGTGTGGGTGAACCCCTGCCGGTGCAAGGCGTAGCGCAGCATCCGCGTCGCCTCGCAGGGGTCCCGCCAAGGCAAGTACGGCGTGCCCGCACGGACCGCTAGCACTTGCCCCACCTCCATTGGATGGATTTGTACCAACGTTTGGATAATGCGCGGCCCGGAGGGCTCCGGTCAAGGGGTTGTTTCCCGGTAGACCGAGATCCTCTAGATTTGTTGGAACAAAAGGGTGGATTGAGGAAAGATGGCACGATCGTCGCTCTATCAGCAGGTGGCCGCCGAGGTGCGCAGGGCCATCTACGCGGGCGAACTCGCGCCGGGGGACCAGATCCCGACCGAGACCGACCTCATGGAGGCGCACGGGGTCAGCCGCAACACCGTACGGCTGGCGCTGGGTGAGCTGGAGAACGAGGGTCTCATCCTGCGGATGCGCCGGCGTGGAACGTTCGTACGCGAGCGCCGTCCCCTCCTCATGCGGCCCCAGGACGAGTTCCTCGCGCACGACCAGGAAGAGCCGCGGTTCGACGCGTTCGTCCACGCCGTCCGGTCCGAGGGCCGTACGGCCGACCAGCGGATCGAGGTGTCGATCGTCGAACCGCCCGAGGACGTGGCGACCCGCCTCGCCCTCGCCGACGGCGCCCTGGCCGTGGTGCGCCGCCGCCTGCGGTTCGTCGACGCCCAGCCGTTCAACACGCTGGACTCGTACTTCCCCCTGGAGATCGTGGGGGGCTCCGAGATCGCCCGGCCGGGGGACATCACCCGCGGAGCCAACAGGGTGCTGGAGGAGCTCGGGCACCTGCAGACCCGCGTGGTCGACGACCTCTCGGCCCGCATGCCCACCTCCGACGAGTCGGCGCGGCTCCAGCTGGAGCCCGGCACCCCGGTCGTCGTCCACACCCGGGTCGGCTACGACGCCGACGACACCCCGGTCCGCGTCGCCGTGTCCGTGCTGCCCGCGGACAAACATCTGATCCGATACGAGCTGGAACGTCATTGACGAGGCCCCGGCGCCCGCTCCCCTGAGCGGGCGTCCCAGGCCGAGCCCTCCTCCGGGGGGCGCTCACCTCCTGTGCGCCGGCCCGTCCGGCCGCCGTGCGGATCCCCGTGCCGATCACTACCGTGCCGGTTCCCGTCCCGATCGCCGTTCCGATCACCGTTCCGATCACTGTGCCGTCTCCCGGGGGCGCTCCCGCCGCTGGCCTCGCCGCACCCGCGCGCCCTAGCGAGGCCTCGCCGTCCCCGCGACGGACGCTGTACGGCGTCTCGCCGTCACTCTGAGTAATCAGATCATCCCCCTCGGCACGAAAGGAATCAGGCATGCCTGCGAACACCCTGGATCTTGTTACGGAACTCACGCTGCGTCGCGCCACCCCCGCCGACCTTCCGGGGGTCCTCGTCCTGCTGGCCCGCACCGCCGGCTGGCTGAACGGTCTCGGCGTACGGCAGTGGCCCGCCGCGGGCTTCCCCGCCGAGCGCATCGCCCCGCTGATCGGCGAGGGGGTCATGTACCTGCTCGACGCCGGAGAGGACGCGGAAACCGTCGACGGCGCCGCCCGCGTGCCCGCCGCCACGATCGCGGTGGACGGCCACGCCGACGCGGAGTTCTGGACTCCGCGGGACCGGCCCGGCGACGCGCTGTACGTCCACAAACTGGCCGTGCACAGGTCCTTCTCGGGCCAGGGCCTGGGGGAGACGCTGCTCGACTGGGCCGGTCTGCGGGCCGCCGTCCAGGGCCGGCCGTACCTGCGCCTCGACTGCGCGAAGGACAACGCCCGGCTGCAGGCGTACTACCGCGGGGCGGGCTTCCGGCACGTCCGCACCGTCGACCTGCCGCACCGCGCCTCGGGGGCGCTGTTCGAGCGGGACGCCTGCGCCGTGCTCTCCGGCTGGGACCGTTCCGAGCACGCCGAACCGGCACGGCCGGGGCAGCGGCGGCGGCCGGAGCGCCGCGTTCCGCTGGTGCCGGCCCCGCGCGGGGGTCACGGGACGCAGCAGTTGCGCGTTCTTGACATCACGGCACACAACGAGTTGATCGAGTGCTGAACAGGGCGGATGCCGTGAGGCGCCGCAAAGGGACCCGATACTGTTCACATCATGACGGGATCCCTCCTTGAAGTGATCGCGCTCGATCTGCGTGACGCCGTGGCCGCCGAGGAGGGTGGGGCCGACCGCCTGGAGGTCGTGTCCGACATGGGCTCAGGCGGGCTCACCCCCTCGGCGGACCTCGTCGCGGCCATCGCCCGCGAGTGCGGACTGCCGCAGATGATCATGCTCCGCCGCGACGCCGGGTTCACGGTGAGCCCGGAGGAGCTCGACCGGCTGCGCCGCGACGTGAAGGAACTGACCGAGGCCGGCGCGGCGGGGTTCGTCTTCGGATTCCTCTCCGAGGACGGGTCCGTGGACGTGGAGGCGACCCAGGCGCTCATCCACGCCGTCTCGCCGCTGCCCTGGACTTTCCACCGCGCGGTGGACCACGCCGCCGACGTGCGGGCCGCGTGGCGCGCCGTACGGCTGCTGCCCAACCTGGCGACCGTTCTCACGTCGGGGTCGCCCGAGGGCGTCGGCAGCGGCCTGCACGTCCTGCGGACCCGGGCGGAGGCGGGGGACGCCTCGCTCGTGCTCGCCGGCGGCGGCCTGCGCGAGGCGCACGTCCCGGCGCTGCTCGACTACGGCATCCGCGCCTTCCACGTGGGAGGCGCGGTGCGGGGCTCCTGGCAGGAGCCCGTCGACCCCAGCCGGGTCAGGCACTGGCGCCGCCTCGTGGACCGGCTCTGAAGCCAGGCGCCGTCAGGCGCGGCGGCGCGCGACCAGGACGGCGTCCCGGATCGTGATCTCGTGCCCCTCCGGGTCCTTCGCCGTGCGCGGCCGCGCCTCGGCGGCCGTCACCTCCCAGGCGGCCGGGTCGAGCGAGGCCGCGATCTCCTCGGCGGTGAACATCGCCTGCGGGAAGTGCGGCCGGTGGGGCACGGTCAGCAGGTCGAGCGGGTGGTGCCCGACGATCAGCAGGGTGCCTCCCGGCGCCACGGCGGCGGCCAGCCGGGCGTACAGCGCCCGCCGGGTCTCGCCCGGCAGGTGCATGTAGTGCGCCGACACCAGGTCGTACGCCCCCTCGGGGAGCGGGTGGTCGCGCAGGTCCGCGTGAAGCCACTCGATGCGGGCCGCGACCTCGGGACCGGCGTCGGCGGCGTGGGCGGCGGCCCGCTTCAGCGCGGTGGCCGAGATGTCCGTCCCGGTCACCCGCCAGCCGCGCTCGGCGAGCCACACGGAGTCGGCGCCCTCGCCGCTGCCGACGTCGAGGGCCCGCCCCGGGGGCAGATCGGCCGCCTCGGCGACGAGTTGCGGGTTCGGGCGGCCGCTCCAGACGGCCGGCCGGGACCGGTAGCGCTCCTCCCAGGCGGCCTCCTCGAACATCGTGCCCATCTGATGCCGGTAGGCGTCGACCTCCTCCGCGGTCTCCTCGGCGACGAGGTCCATGTTGATCGCCGCGCCGGCGCTCAGGCCCGCCGCGGCGGCCATGATCACCTGTGCCATCACGTCAGCCGTGTTGCCCGCCACCCAGACGCCGGGCACGGCGGTGGCCCCGGTCGGCTCCGCGGGGATCCGGCTGCCGACCACCTGACCGCGGGCCTCCACCTCCACCGGCGTGAGCCCGAGCGACCGCGCCACCTCGGCGCGGGCGGTGAACAGCGGCGCGACGACGACCGCGTCGAGCGCGATCACGTCCCCCGAGGCCAGGCGCACTCCGCTGATCGCGTCGCCGGTGACCTCCACCGCCGTGACCGGGCCGTCCGCGACGGCGATCCGGCGCGCCGCGAGCCGCTCGGCGTCCTCCTCCGTCAGCGGCACGGCGTGATGGTTCAGGAACACCACGTCATCGGTCCACTGCCGCCACAGGCAGGCCTGATGGACGGCGTGCGGCCCGGTGGCCAGCACCCCGATCCGCCGGTCGCGGACCTCCCAGCCGTGGCAGTACGGGCAGTGCAGCACGTCGCGGCCCCACCGTCCGGCCAGACCGGGCACGTCCGGAAGCTCGTCCGCGAGCCCCGTCGCGAGCAGCAGCCGTCGCGCCCGGAGCGCACGCCCGTCGTCGAGCGTCACGAGGAAACGGCCGTCGTCCTCCCGCGCCGCCCTCGCCACGTGGCCGTCGGTGAGCTCACCGCCGTACGCCTCGACCTCCGCGCGCCCGGCCGCCAGCAACTCGCCGGGCGGCGTGCCCTCCCTGCCGAGGTAGTTGTGCACGTGTGAGGCCGGCGCGTTGCGCGGCCGCCCGTCGTCGACCACCAGCACCGGCCGTCTCGCCCGGGCCAGCGCCAGGGCGCCGCTGAGCCCGGCCGCGCCGCCGCCGATCACGATCACGTCATATGTCCCGTCCACCCGAATCTCCTCTCGCATCGCTCCGGTCACGATGCGACATGATCGGCGGGACTGCCAAACACCGTTGCCGATATGGCAAAGACGGACGCGGTCAGCCGAGGGCCTGGTCGGCCCGGGCCAGCGCGGCGGCCAGCGTCCGGACGGTGGCGGGCTCGTCCAGCACCCCGCCCGCCGCGGCCCGCCGCTCCTTCCACGCGTGCACCCGGTCGGCGTACTTCTCGTAGCAGGCGAGATGGAACGCGTAGACGGTCGTGAAGCGGCTGACGAGATGGGAGGGATGCATGTCCCAGCCCTGGTGGAAGCCGTGGGACAGCGAGTGCGCCACCAGCGCCGAGTGCCTGCGGAGCAGGGCGTGCACGTCGGCGGCCGAGTCCGAGGCCGGCGCCGCGGCGAGGGAGCCGTCCGACAGTTCGACGCCCGTGCCGGCGAGCGCGGTCCGCATGACGTGCCTGGCGTGATCGCACGCGGGATGGTCGAGCCGCTGCTCGTCCGGGGGCAACCCGACCGCCGCGGTGTAGTCGAACACCCCGAAGTGCGCGGCCGCGAGCCGCCCGCCGAGCGACGGCACCAGGCCGGCCGACCGCTGCAGGATCAGCACGGTCTGCGGGGCCTCCACCTGCATCTCGAAGCGCAGCGTCCCGGAGGGCAGCGCCAGCGCGCGCTCCAGCGCCTCCAGGCAGCGGGCGAACTGCCGGAGGTAGTCCTCCATGAGGACCTTGGGGAACGTCACCGTGAACCCGTCCGGAAGCCGCCCGGCCCGCCGTACGACCTCGGTGAGGAAGATGTCGAGCGTACGGACCGAGCGGTGCGGGTCGCCGTCGGCGAACGACTTCACCCGCAGCCCCCACCGGCGCGGCAGCGTGCCCGCGCGGTGCATCTCGGCGACCGCCGCGGCGGCGGACTCGGCGTGCCGGTCCTCCTCCTCCGGCGCGCGCACGCCGTACCCGTCCTCGAAGTCGATCCGCAGGTCCTCGATGGGCTCGTTGTGGAGCTTGCGGCGGACCCGTTCGTGCACCGGCCGGGCCAGTTCGAGGTCCAGCCCGAACAGCGCGGCCAGCTCGCCCGGCGTGAACAGCAGCCGGTTGAGCAGGTCGGCGGCGGCGTGCCGCCATTCGTGGACGACCTCCGCCGTGACCCGGTCCGCCGGCACGTACACGGTGTGCACCGGCTGCCACGCCGGCTCCTGGCCCGCGGGGTAACGGGCGAGCTGGTCGCGGTAGACGCGGTCGAAGCCGTCGAGCAGCCCGTCCAGGCCGGTCAGCGTCGTCTCCATGGGGACGATCCTCGCAGAGTCCCGGGACGGGCGACTTCATCATCGCAGCTGCCCGATCTCGTGCCCGGGCGCGACGGTGCCCGCTGCCACCGGCCGGGGTACTGGAACTGACCTCGTCGGCCACGCGCCGCCCGACGGGCGTTCAGGAGGGCGTTCCCCCGTGCGCGAGGCGGCCGCAGGCGCCCAGCATGGCGTCCCTGCCCACCAGCTTCACCCGCTCGCCCCGCTTGAGGTTCTCCGCCAGCGCCGCCTCCGCGGCCTCGATCCCGAGCCAGTCCTCGTACGTCACCGGGCGCACGCCGCGCGCGGCGAGCAGGTCGTCCAGCCGGACCGTGGCGGTCCCCGGCGTCACCTCGGCGAGCAGGGTGCGCACGGTCTCCGCGGCGTCGGACTTGTTGGTCCCGATCACCCCGGTCGGTCCCCGCTTCAGCCAGCCCGCGACGTACTGCCGGTCGGTCACCTTCCCGGCGACGTTGGGCACCGTCATCGCCCGCGCGTCGAAGGGCACCCCGGGCAGCGCGACGCTCCGGTAGCCGACCGAGCGCATCACCATGTCCGCCGGGATCGTCTCGAACTCGCCGGTCCCGACGACCCGCCCGTCCTCCAGGCGGGTCCGCTCCAGCCGTACGCCCTCGACCCGGGAGATTCCGAGGATCTCCACCGGGCGCAGCCAGAAGCGCACCTCCAGACGGCGCGGCCGGTCGGCCGGCTCGCGCTCCGACCACGACCGCAGCACGTCCACGTTGCCCTTGACCTGCCGGGACAGGGCGGTCAGGTCGGCGGTCCCGATTTCGTGGGGGAAGGTCAGGACGTCGGCGTTCAGCAACTCGCCGAGCTCGCGCAGCTCCTTGAGGGTGAACTTGGCGTGCTCCGGGCCGCGCCGGCCGACCATGTGGATGCGCCTGACCCGCGAGGCGGCCAGCCGGTCGAGCACCTCCTCGGGCACGTCGGTGCCACGCAGTTCGTCGGCGGTCTTGGCCATGATCCGCACCACGTCCACGGCGACGTTGCCGACGCCGATGACGACGACGTCCTCGGCGTCCAGGGAGAAGGTGTCCGGCGGGACGTCGGGGTGGCCGCAGTACCAGTTGACGAAGTCCGTCGCGGCGACGCTGCCCGGCAGGTCCTCGCCCGGGATGCCGAGCTGCCTGTCGACCATCGCGCCGGTGCAGTAGACGACGGCGTCGTAGCAGGACAGCAGGTCGTCGGCCGAGACGTCCGCACCGAGTTCCACACCGCCGAGGAAGCGCACCCCGGGCGTCTCCAGGACGCGCCGGAGGTACCCGGCGATCGACTTGATCGACGTGTGGTCGGGCGCGACGCCGTACCGTACGAGCCCGTAGGGCGTCGGCAGGCGTTCGAGCACGTCCACCTCGACGGGGTCGTGCGACTGTTTGACCAGTGCCTCGGCCGTGTAGATCCCGGCCGGGCCCGACCCGACGATCGCGACGCGCAGTGTCACCATGGCCTCCCGGCAGCGGCGGCGTCTCTGTCTTTGATTCTTTATCATCGGCGGCGGCCGTGTCACCGGAACGCCATGCCGAGGCACCCGACTGTGATCCGTGTTGTGATGATTCGTGGGGTTGCGGCGACCCGGCGGCCGCGATCAGAGTGATGCCCGTGGGCTCTGGGGCTAAAAGACGGGGAAACCCGCGGACGAGACGGCCGGGCGGTGGGACCCTCCCTGACATGAGGGGACTGCGCGGGGGGCAGGACGAGCCCGGGGCCTCGCCGGCCACGGTCCGGGGGCCGCGGAACGATCCAGGCGACGGCCGCCGCTACGAGGCGCTGGGCCGGGTCATGGCCGCGCTGTCCGGCGAGGCGGAGACACTGGAGGCGTGCCGCGACCTCACCTGGTGGCGGACCACCGACCACTCCTGGCAGGTCGAGTGGCGCGACGGCCCGCAGGCGGCGGAGGTGGCGGCGCTGCTGGTCGAGCGGATCGGCGAGCCGGGTCCCGAGGCCGCGCCGACCGCCCCGGCCGGTCCCGCGACCGCGTCGACCGCCGTGATCGACGTGATGGGGGTGACCTTCGTGCTGCGGGCGATCGACCCGTTCGGGATGGAACGGCTGCGGTCCAGGCCGGGCCTGTGGCGGCTGTCGGCGGTGCTGGACGGCCCGGCGGGCGCCGGGGAGCGGTCGCGCCAGCACTGGGAGGAACTTCTCGGCGGCTGAGCGGGGGCGCGCGTGGAGGGGAGGCGGCGGGTGTCCCGAGTCGATAGCCTTGGAGCACATCGTCTTCGTCTCCCACGCCGCCGCCGGGGGTCCGCGAGGAGATCCGCGCCGGGGTCTCCGGCCGCGGCGATCCGGAGGAGGCGTGGCGGGAGACCTCTCACGAGCAAGGAGTAGCCGTGCTGCTGCGTATGTCGACCCTGTTCCTGCGCACCCTGCGTGAGGATCCGGCGGACGCGGAAGTGCCGAGCCACAAGCTGCTCGTCCGCGCCGGCTACGTCCGCCGGGTCGCGCCCGGCATCTACTCCTGGCTGCCCCTCGGCAAGATCGTGCTGGAGAACGTCGCCCGGGTGGTCCGCGAGGAGATGGACCGGATGGGCGCGCAGGAGGTGCTGTTCCCCGCGCTGCTGCCCCGCGACTACTACGAGCCCACGGGCCGCTGGACCGAGTACGGCGACACGCTGTTCCGCCTGAAGGACCGCAAGGGCGCCGACTACCTCCTCGGGCCGACCCACGAGGAGATGTTCACCGACATGGTCAAGGGGGAGTACTCCTCCTACAAGGACTATCCGGTGACGCTGTACCAGATCCAGACCAAGTACCGCGACGAGGCGCGTCCCCGGGCCGGCATCCTCCGGGGCCGCGAGTTCGTGATGAAGGACTCCTACTCCTTCGACCTCGACGACGACGGCCTGAAGCGGTCCTACGAGATGCACCGCGACGCATACATCCGCATCTTCGACCGCCTCGGCATCGACTACCGGATCTGCTTCGCCATGTCGGGCGCGATGGGCGGATCGGCCTCAGAGGAGTTCCTCGCGCCCTGCGCCACCGGTGAGGACACCTTCGTGGCCTGCCACAACTGCGGGTACGCGGCCAACGCCGAGGCGGTCGTCACGCCCGCGCCGCCCGCGGTGACCGCCGAGCAGCCGGCCATGGAGGTCCTCGACACGCCCGGCACGCCGACGATCGAGTCGCTGGTGACGTACGTCAACGAGCGGTACGGCCTGGGCGTCACCGCGGCGGACACGCTGAAGAACCTCGTCGTCAAGGTCCGCACGCCGGGCTCCGACGAGGTCAGGACCGTGATCGTCGGCGTCCCCGGCGATCGCGAGGTGGACTTCAAGCGCCTGGAGGCCGCGCTCGCGCCCGGCGTGCCGGAGATCTTCGAGGCCGAGGACTTCGCCCGCCACCCGGGCCTGGTGCGCGGCTACATCGGCCCGCAGGTGCTCGCGGACCTCGGGATCACCTACCTGGTCGACCCCCGCGTCGTCGCCGGCTCGGCCTGGGTGACCGGCGCCAACGAGCCGGGCAAGCACGCCGCGCACGTGGTCGTGGGCCGTGACTTCCAGCCCGACGGCACGATCGAGGCCGCCGAGGTGCGCGCGGGCGACTCCTGCCCCCGCTGCGCGCACCCGCTGTCCATCGACCGCGGCATCGAGATCGGCCACATCTTCCAGCTCGGCCGAAAGTACGCCGACGCGGCCCACCTCGACGCGCTCGGGCCGGACGGCAAGCCCATCCGCATCACAATGGGCTCGTACGGCGTCGGCGTGTCCCGGGCGGTGGCGGTGCTGGCCGAGCAGCGGCACGACGAGCTGGGCCTGGTGTGGCCCAGGGAGGTGGCCCCCGCCGACGTGCACATCGTGGGCACCGGCAAGGAGAACCAGATCGAGGTGGCCAGCGAGCTCGCCGAGAGCCTGGAGGCGCGGGGACTGCGCGTGCTGGTGGACGACCGTCAGGGCGTGTCGCCGGGCGTCAAGTTCAAGGACTCCGAACTGCTGGGCGTGCCCACCGTCCTGATCGTCGGCCGTGGGCTGGCCCAGGGTGTGGTGGAGCTGCGCGACCGGGTCGCCGGGACCAAGGAGGAGATCCCGCTGGACCAGGCCGTCGACCGCGTCCTCGCCGCCTGCCTCCCCGCCTCTCCCGCGTGATCTTCGTGTAGCCGGTAGGGCCGGGCCCCGGCCCTACCGGGCGATCACGACCCGGAGGGAGTGGCGTCGGGGAGTTCGGCGTCGGTCTCTGCGGCGCCGCTTTGTGTGGCGCCGGTCGGTTCGCCGCCGGGCGGCCCGGATTGAGTGGGACCGGCGTCGCGGCCGGGCATGCCGGGGAAGGCGCCGATCTCCGGCTGCCAGCCGTACGCGCGTGTCGCGCTCTCCTGCGCAGCCAGCGCGGCGAGCCGCCGCAGGGCGGGATCGCGGTCGGCGGCGAGCTCCAGATAGGCGGTGACGACCCGCTGCTCCACGAGCACCGCCAGGCGCACCGCGTCGGACGGCGTGCGCACCTCGAACGGGAGGCCGTAGGAGGGTCCCGGCTCGGTGGGCGTGCCGCCGCGCTGGGTGATGAGCGTGCGCAACTGGTCGCGCCGCGCCCGGTGGGCGTCGAAGGCCGCCGTCGCCCGGGCGCGCAGCCCGCCCTTCGTCCGCCCGCCGACGACTCCGTAGGCGTACACGGCGGCGTACTCGGCGGACAGGGCCCGGCCGAGGGCACCGACGGAGGGCTCCGCGGCCGTACTCACAGCCGGGCTCACGACGGGCGGGGTCGCGGGTTCAGCCACGCAGTCTCCCCAGGGCGACGACATGGACGGCCTCGCAGGCGCCGATGCTGGCCAGAAGCTGGGCGAGGGCGGGCGAGGCCGTGGCGGTCTGCGCGGGACGCGCCGCCGCCGCGGTCCGTTCGGCGTCCCTCAGCGCTTCTACGGAGACTTCGGGCGAGCCGTCGGAGGGCGATCCGGACGGCGCTGCGACCGGTGATCCGGAGGACGACGGGGCCGGCGTCGTCGGAGCGTTCCCGGCGGGCAGCAGCGCGCGCAGCGCCCGCGCGTGAGCCGCGTGCCGCTGCCGGAACGGCTCCAGCGCGGCGGCCCGGCCGGGCAGGGCGGCGACCGCGCGCCCGTACAGCGACACCAGCCGCTCCTTGTCCGCGATCAGCTCGCCGATCAGCACGGTCTGCGGGTCCGGAGGGGGTGGTGCGGCGGGCTTGCCCGGGCCGCTCGAACAGCCTCCCGCGGCGGCCAGGCCCGCCGCGGCGGCGACGCCCAGCAACGCGCGTCTGGTCACCCGTGCCCCGCCGCCGTCCTCCACGAGACAGCATCGTACGGCGCGCCGCCCACTGGTCCCCGCCCGTGACCGTGATGATCGTGTGCGTGTCGGATCGTCGCCCGGGTGTGGCGCAGTTTCCACCTCCCGGTGTCGATAGGCTGTTGGCACATCGGGCGAGTTACACGGTCATAGGGAGGTCGGCATGGGCAGCGATGCTCGACGCGGCCGCCTGGTCGAACTGCTCGGCCCGGTGGTCGCCGCCGAAGGGTTCGACCTGGAGGACGTGACGGTCACGCCGGCGGGCCGCCGGCGGCTGGTGCGCGTGGTGGTGGACCGGGACGGCGGCGTGAGCCTGGACGACGTGGCCGACGTGAGCCAGTCCGTCTCCAAGCGGCTCGACGAGGTGGACGTGCTCGGCGGCAGCGCGTACGTCCTGGAGGTCACCTCCCCCGGCGTGGACCGGCCGCTCACCGAGCCGCGCCACTGGCGCCGGGCGCAGGGGCGGCTGGTGCGGGCGGAGCTGCGTGACGGCACCTCGGTGGAGGGCCGCGTTACCGGCGCGGACGAGTCCGGTGTGAAGCTGGACGGCGCGCGCGACATCGCCTACGGCGAGCTGGTGCGCGGCCGTGTGCAGGTCGAGTTCAACCGGCGCGACGCCGGTCTCGAAGACGAACTCGACGACGAACTTGATGACGAACGTGACGAGGACCTCGATGTCGACGAGGACATCGCCGACGCCGCCGGCACCGGCGACGAGGGCTAGGGGGGAGCCTTGTGGACATTGACATGAGCGTCCTGCGCAGCCTGGAGCGGGAGAAGGACATCTCCTTCGACCTGGTCGTCAAGGCGATCGAGGACGCGCTGCTGATCGCGTACTTCAGGACCGAGGGCGCGGCGCAGAAGGCGCGCGCCGAGCTGGACCGCGACACGGGCCACGTGGTGATCTGGGCGGCCGAGCTGGGCGAGAACGGCGACGTCGTGCGCGAGTACGACGACACCCCGTCCAACTTCAGCCGGATCGCCGCCACCACGGCCAAGCAGGTGATCCTGCAGCAGCTCAGGGACGCCGAGGACGAGATCAACTTCGGTGAGTTCGCGAGCCGCGAGGGCGAGCTGGTGGCGGGCGTCATCCAGCAGGGCAAGGATCCGCGGGTGGTGCTGGTCGACCTCGGCAAGATCGAGGCGATCCTCCCGCACAACGAGCAGGTCCCCGGTGAGGAGTACGCGCACGGCGAGCGCATCCGCTGCTACGTCGTCCAGGTGAAGAAGGGCCCGAAGGGCCCGTCGGTCACCCTTTCGCGCACCCACCCCAACCTGGTGAAGAAGCTCTTCGCGCTGGAGGTCCCGGAGATCGCCGACGGCACGGTGGAGATCGCGGCCATCGCCCGGGAGGCGGGCCACCGCACCAAGATCGCCGTACGGTCGCGCAAGCCGGGCGTCAACGCCAAGGGCGCGTGCATCGGCCCGATGGGCTCGCGGGTGCGCAACGTGATGACGGAGCTGCACGGCGAGAAGATCGACATCATCGACTGGTCCGAGGATCCGGCCGAGTTCGTCGGGAATGCCCTGTCTCCCGCGCGTGTTTCCCGTGTCGAGGTGGTCGACGCCGATGGCCGCATGGCGCGCGTCATCGTGCCCGACTACCAGTTGTCCCTGGCCATCGGCAAGGAAGGGCAGAACGCCCGCCTCGCCAACCGGTTGACCGGCTGGCGGATCGACATCCGGCCGGACACCGAGCAGGCCCCTGCTGATCCCGCCGATGCGTCGGCGAGGTAAGCTGGAATACGGTTGCCGGGCAGTCCCGCTGAGAACGTGTGTGGGCTGCCGGGTTCGCACGGTAAAGTCCGAGTTGCTCCGCCTGGTCGTGGTCGAGGACGTCATCGTCCCCGACGTGCGAGGACGGCTCCCGGGACGTGGTGCCTCGATGCATCCGTCCCCGCGCTGTCTGGAGCTCGCCGAGCGTCGGCGGGCGTTCCCTCGCGCGTTTCGCGCGCAGGGGCCGCTTGACACGTCGCTCTTGCGGGATCACCTGGAGGGGTTGACGCCGGAGCGGTCCGGGTGAATGGTTACCGCTGGTCCCCGGTATCGGCTCCGGGAATCAGGGCACGACGTAATTGTCATGTAGGACGCCGAGTTGATGGGCGGAGTCAGATTGCTATGAGCGCCTGATGAGCACGCGGCGATGAGTACGTTCAGGTAGCGACGGTCCGGCGGCACTGCAAGCCTCCCGGGCCGAGTTAGGGAGTGCAGTGGCGAAGGTCCGGGTATACGAGCTCGCCAAGGAGTTCGGGGTCGAGAGCAAGGTCGTCATGGCCAAGCTCACCGAAATGGGCGAGTTCGTGAGGTCGGCGTCCTCGACGATAGAGGCGCCGGTCGTCCGCAAACTGACCGAGGCGTTCAAGGGTGACGCCTCCAAGGGCGGGGGTAGGCCCGCCCGTCCGGCGCAGCCGAAGCCTGCGCCCAGGCCGGCTTCAGAGAGCCAGGTCAACGGTGGCGCCCCGCAGGCGCCCGTTTCCCAGTCCGGCGACACGGTCGCGAGGCCGGGCCCGAAGCCGGGTCCGCGACCCGCTCCGCGTCCGGTTCCGATGCCTCACCCGCCGGTTTCCCAGCCGGAGGCGGCGCGCCCCGAGACGCGCCCCGAGGCGACTCGTCCGCAGGGGCCCCGTCCGGACGCCCCGCGTCCCGCGGCCTCAGGTCCGGCGTCAGGCCCGGCCTCAGGTCAGAGGCCGGGTGGCGCCGGAGCGCCCAAGCCGGGCCCGAGGCCCGCGCCGGCGCCGCGCCCGGGTGGCGCG
>QFZU02000280.1 GCA_003260025.2 Microbispora triticiradicis
CCTCGACGCCCTCGCCCCGTAGCGGGCGCCCGCCCGCCGCGCGCGGGCCCGGGCGGACGCGTCGCCCGCCACCGCCCGGTCCGCGTGGCAGCCGGGCGCTAGACCATGCCGTACGCGCGGGCGACGAGTTCGTGGGAGCGCAGCCGGGCCGGGGCGCCGTGGACCATCGTGGTGATCATGAGCTCGTCGGCCCCGGTGCGCTTGCGCAGCTCCTCCAGCCCGGCCCGCACGGTCTCGGCGTCGCCGTGCACGACGGTCGACAGCCGGTCGCGGACGAACTCCCGCTCGATCGGGGTGTACGGATAGGCCAGCGCCTCCTCGGGGGTCGGCATCCGGCCGGGCCGGCCGTGGCGCATCCGCAGCCACGACAGCGCGCCCGGCATGACCTGGCGCAGCGCCTCCTCCTCGGTGTCGGCGGCGACCGCCGCCACCCCGATCAGCGCATACGGGCGGTCGAGCACCTCGGAGGGGCGGAAGGAGGAACGGTAGAGGTCGAGCGCGGGCTCGGTGTTGGCCGCGCTGAAGTGGTGGGCGAAGGCGAACGGCAGCCCCAGCAGACCGGCCAGCCTGGCGCTGAACCCGCTGGAGCCGAGCAGCCAGATCGGCGGCCGGCCCGTGTCCGCCGAGTCGGGGCCGCCCGGCACGGCCCTGATCCTCTCGTACTGGTGGCCGGGCGGGAACGAGCCGTCGAGGAACCCGGTCAGCTCGGCCACCTGCCGGGGGAAGTCGTCGGGGTCCACCTCGGCGGAGCGGCGCAGGGCGTTCGCCGTCGCCATGTCGGTGCCCGGGGCGCGGCCGAGGCCGAGGTCGATGCGGCCGGGGTGCAGCGCGTGCAGCGTGCCGAACTGCTCGGCGATCACCAGCGGGGCGTGGTTGGGCAGCATCACGCCGCCCGACCCGATCCGGATCGTCCGGGTGGCCGCCGCGAGATGCGCGATGAGCACGGCCGGGGAGGAGCTCGCCACCCCGGGCATGCCGTGGTGCTCGGCGACCCAGATGCGGTGATAACCCCACCCCTCGGCCCGCCGGGCCAGCTCGGTGGCGTCGCGCAGCGACTCGGTGGCCGTCTGGCCCTCGCCGACGGTCGCGAGCTCCAGGATCGACAGCGGCACTCCGGCCGTTCCGCGCGGCACGCCGCGGATCTCGTCCTCGCCGCTCATGCCACTCCCTCGCCTCGCGCTTCGGGACCGCGTGGGCCGGTCAGGCCGTGTGTGCCGTCCTGCCTGTTTCGCTCGCTCATGTTCGGCCCAACCTGAGGTCGCATCCGGATATTTCCGGGTGTCTGGTGAAATGTGCTTCGATGCCCCGCCACCTGCCATGCTTGGACGCATGAGCGAGCGAAAGCCCATTGAGTCGTGGTTGTCTGATATGGATGGCGTGCTGGTCCACGAGGGCCAGCCGGTGCCGGGGGCCGACGAGTTCATCAGGCGGCTGAAGGAGTCGGGGAAGAGGTTCCTCGTCCTCACCAACAACTCGATCTACACCGCCCGCGACCTGTCCGTACGGCTGCGCGCGGCGGGGCTGGACGTGCCCGCCGAGTCGATCTGGACCTCCGCGCTGGCCACCGCCAAGTTCCTGGCCGACCAGCGGCCCGAGGGCTCGGCGTACGTCATCGGCGAGGCGGGGCTGACCACGGCCCTGCACGAGGTCGGCTACGTGCTGACCGACCTCGACCCCGACTACGTGGTGCTGGGCGAGACCCGCACCTACAGCTTCACGTCGATAACCCGGGCGATCCGGCTGATCGACAACGGCGCCCGGTTCATCGCGACCAACCCCGACCCCATCGGCCCCTCGACCGAGGGCTCGCTCCCGGCCTGCGGCGCGGTCGCGGCGATGATCACCAAGGCGACCGGGGTCGAGCCGTACTTCGTCGGCAAGCCGAACCCGATGATGATGCGCAGCGCGCTCAACCAGATCGACGCGCACAGCGAGAGCACCGCCATGATCGGTGACCGCATGGACACCGACGTGGTCTGCGGCATCGAGGCGGGCCTGAACACGATCCTGGTGCTCACCGGCGTCACGCAGAAGGACCAGATCGACCGGTACCCGTTCCGGCCGACCCAGGTGGTCAACTCCGTGGCCGACCTCATCGACCTCGTCTGAGCCGGCCGGGAGAACCTGACAGGGGCCGGCAGGTATGGCTGCCATGCTGGCCCCATGAACCACCGTGTCTATCTGGAGATCGGGCCCAAGAGGGTCTTCGCCTGCTCGGCCGACTGGCCGGGCTGGTGCCGCATCGGCAGGACCGAGGAGGCCGCGATCGGGACCCTCGCGGACTACGCGCCGCGCTACCGCGTGATCGCCGAGCGGGCCGGGCTGGAGTTCGCGCCGGGGGATCCGGAGGTCGTCGAGCGGGTCAAGGGCGACAGGACCACGGACTTCGGCGCGATCTCCGCGATCCCCGGCCTCGACCGGGAGCCGGTGGACGCGCCGGAGGCCGCGCGTACGGTCGCCCTCGCCCGGGCGGCGTGGGAGGTCTTCGCCGAGGTGGCCGCGGCGTCCCCGGAGGAACTGCGCAAGGGCCCGAGGGGCGGCGGCAGGGACCGGGACAAGATGGTGGCCCACGTCCGCGAGGCCGAGCGGTCCTATGCCAGGAAGATCGGCGTACGGCACAAGCCCTTCAAGGACACGGCCGGCCTGACCGCCATGCGTGACGACATCGCCCGCGTCCTGTCGCGGCCGTCGGACGGCGGGCCGCTCGCCGAGGGCGGATGGCCGGCCCGCTACGCCGCCCGCCGGATCGTCTGGCACGTGATCGACCACATCTGGGAGATGGAGGACCGGAGGGTCTGATCTTATCTGGATGGTAACTTGTTACCGTGGTAACAGTAGAGCGGACCCAGACCGGCCTCCGCATCGAGCGCAACACGCTGAAGGTGCTCAAGGGCCTGGCCGAATACCTGGACATCTCCCTCGGTGACCTCGTGGAGGGGATCGTCCTGCACGCCTTCGAGGGCAGGCCGCCGTTCGGGCCGGAGACCCTCACCAAGATCGAGCAGCTCAGAGAGGTCTACGGCCTGACGCTCACGGCCGCCGACGCCCACCTGCTGGAGGAGAGGTGAGTGCCGCGCCGCGGCGCCGCCGCCTCACCGGCGGCCTGCGGGTCGCGCTCCCGCCGGCCGAGGCGTTCCGGCTCTTCACGCCGTACGGCGAACGGGAGTGGGTCGAGGGCTGGGAGCCGCGCTTCCCCGAGGGGGTCGCGGACGACACGGCGCCGGGAACGGTCTTCCAGACCGGCGCGGACGGCGCGGCCACCACCTGGATCGTCCTGCACCGCGCCCATGACCCCCACGAGCCCGGTTCGTCGGTCTCCTACGCCCGGGTGCGCGAGGGAGTCCACGCCGGGACGGTAGGCGTCGTGCTCGCGCCGGACGGGAGCGGGCACAGCGACGTGACGGTCACCTACGACCTCACTCCGCTGACCGTCGCGGCCGAGGCCGAACTGGCCGGGTTCGCGGACGGCTACCCCGCGTTCCTGCGCTCCTGGGAGGAGGCCATCGCCGCCCACCTCGCCCGTACGGCGGAGACGCCCCGAGGGCACCGGTAGAGGCGCGGCCGGCGCCGTGGCCCCGGCCGGGTGCCCGCCGGTCGGCTCAGTCCGCCGTACGGCGCAGGCGCTTGAGGTCGGAGCGCTGTTTCTTGGCCGCCAGGCGGCGCTCGACCGCGCCCCTGGAGGGCTTGGTGGAACGGCGCCGCTTGGGCGGCGGCGCGATCGCGTCGCGGAGCAGCGCGGCCAGCCGTTCCCGCGCCGCCTCGCGGTTGCGCAACTGCGACCGGTGCTCCGAGGCCGTCACCGTGATCACACCGTCGACCAGCCGGGGGGCGAGCCGTTCGAGCGCGCGGGTCCGGAGCGCCGGGCCGAGGGCCGTCGTGCGCGCGACGTCGAAGCCCAGTTCGACCCGGCTGTCGGTGGTGTTGACGCCCTGGCCGCCCGGGCCGGACGAGCGGGAGAAACGCCAGGTCAGCTCGGCCTCGGGCACGACGATCGAGCCGCGGACGTGCAACGGGCCTGGCATGGCGAGTCCTCTTCGGTCGGACGGACGGGGCGAACAGGGGGATGAACGGACCGGACGAACAACTTATCCACGTAGATACCACCGGCGCGCGTCATTTATCGCCGTAAACGCGGCTTGTGGTTGTCGCGGTCCAGCACCTCGTGCACAGTGACGTCCGGAAAACCGGGACCTCCGGAAACCGGGCGACATTGTGGGGCGGGAGCATGACCTCGATCGTCGGCGTGCACGGCATAGGCAAGTACCACTACTACGAGGACGCCGGCGGATCGGCGGACGGTGCCGCCGCGGCCGTGCGGGCCAAGTGGAACGCCTACCTGCACCAGGGACTGGGCGGCCGGACGGGCGGCGCCGGCGACTACTTCACCGAGATCGCCTACTACGCCCACCATCTCCACAGCGGCCCGCCCCGGCCGGTCCGGCAGATGGGCACACCCTCGAAGCTGGTCTTCGCCGACTGGGCCGCCCAGCTCGGCGGCCCGTTCCGGGACGCGGCGGGGGAGTCGCTGACCGGCGTCGCGCACCTGCTGGCCGAGTGGCTGCTGGCAAGGCTCGGCCCCGCGGCGGTGCGCTTCGCGCAGGACTTCTGCCCGGAGGTGGCCACCTACCTCGGCGGCGGCGCCCCGCGCGTACGGGCCCGCGACACGGTGGCCGACGTCATCCGCCGGCGCCGGCCCCGGGCGGTCGTCGCGCACTCCCTCGGCAGCGTGGTCACGTACGAGGCGCTGTGGGCCCATCCCGACCTGTCCGTCGACCTGCTGGTCACGCTGGGCAGCCCGCTCGGCATGCGCCGCGTCGTGTTCGACCGGCTCGCCCCCGTGCCGGTCCGGGGCCGGGGAGCGCGCCCGCCGGGCGTGCGCCGCTGGATCAACATCGCCGACAAGGACGACATCGCCGCTATCCCGGCCGCGCTGGCGTCGTGCTTCGACGGGGTCGAGCGGGACGTCTCCTGCGACATCGACTGGCTCGACTTCCACACCGTGCGCAACTACCTGCGCTGCGGGGGCACCAACGAGTATCTGAAGCCCTTCGTGACCTGAGTCGCGCACACGCGTTATGATCGTACGACCATGAAGACTGTGCTTTTCGACTACGGCAACGTCGTCTCCCTCCCCCAGGCCCCCGAGGACGTCGCCCGCCTGGCCTCGTACGTCACAGGGGCCGAGCCCGGGTTCGAAGACCGCTACTGGGAGGTGCGGCTCGACTTCGACCGGGGTTCGCTCGACCCGGCCGCGTACTGGTCCCACGTGTACGGCAGGCCGATGGACGGAGCCGGCCTGGACGAGGTCGTCGCCCTCGACGTGGCGAGCTGGTCGCGGCCCAACGAGGAGACGGTGGCGATCGTCGACGAGCTGGCCAAGGTCGGGGTGCCGATGGCGCTGCTGTCCAACATGCCGGTCTGCGTCGCCGAGGGCATCGACGCGCTGCCGTTCATGCGGCCGATCGGCCCGCGTTTCTACAGCGGCCGGATGGGCCTGGTGAAGCCGGAGGCGGAGATCTTCCACGAGACGGTGGCCTGGCTCGGGGTCGCCCCCGGCGACCTCGTCTTCGTGGACGACCGGCTGGAGAACGTCGCGGCGGCCGAGGGGGCGGGGCTCGCCGCCGTCCACTTCCGCGACGCCGCCGCGCTCCGTGAGGACCTGAAGACGCTTCTCGGCTGAGCGCGCGGCCGCTCCGCGACCGTCTCCGGCACCCGCGCACGGGGCGCGGGGGCGCGTGAACCCCCGGGTCAGGTGCCCGAACTCGCCGGAGGGCGGGAGCCGAGCGGCGAAGCCTCGCCGGGGAGTTCGGGCGGGGGCGGCCCGCCCGCCTGGGCGGCGAGGATGTTCGTCCTGATCGTGACGAAGGCGACGACCGCCGCGACGGCCATCATGACCGCGCAGACCAGCATCGACGTGTGGAACCCCCGGGTGAACGCGGCGGGCGACTCGTAGGCGTCGCCCGTCAGCCCCACGAGCGGCGGCACGGCGGCGACGGCCAGCAGCCCGCCCGTCCTGGCCAGGGCGTTGTTGACCCCGCTCGCGACGCCCGCGTACCGCTCCTCCGCCGTGGCGAGCACCGTCGCGGTGAGGGGGGCGACGGCGGCGGACAGGCCGAGCCCGAAGACGCACGCGGCGGGCAGCACGTCGGCCAGGTAGGACGCGCCGGGGCCGATGCGGCTCATGAGCAGCAGCCCGGCCGCGCACAGCAGGATCCCTCCCGTCATGGGCAGGCGCGGGCCGATCCTCCCCGCCAGGTCGCCGGCCCGGGACGACAGCAGCAGCATGAGGATGGTGACCGGGAGCATCGCCGACCCGGCGGCGATGGGTGACATCCCGGCCGACACCTGGAGCTGGACGACCAGGAGGAAGAACACCAGTCCCATCGCCGCGTACATGACCAGCGTGACGACGTTGACGGCGGTGAACTCCCGCGAGGCGAACACCCCCACGGGGACGAGCGATTGGGGAGAGCGCCGGATCTCCACCACCACGAAGCAGATGGACAAGGCGATTCCGGCGGCCAGCGGCACCAGCCCGTCGCCCGCCAGGATCAGGCCGTACGTCAGGCCGGCCAGGGCGGGGGCGGCGAGGACGGTCCCGAGCACGTCGAAGCGGCCGTGCGGCCCGGCGTCCCTGGTCTCGGGCACGTGCCGGGCGGCGACGCCGACCACGACGGCCGCGAGCGGCAGGTTGAGCAGGAACACCCACCGCCAGCCGGCCGCCTCGACGAGCCACCCGCCGAGCAGCGGCCCGACGGCGGCGGCCACGCCGCCCAGCCCCGACCAGGCGCCGACGGCGCGGGGCCGGTCGTCCGGCGCGTAGCTCGCCTGGATGATCGCGAGGCTGCCGGGGATCAGCAGGGCCGCCCCGATGCCCTGGAGCGCGCGGGCGAGCACGAGCACCGGGGCGTTCGGCGCGATCCCGCAGAGGGCGGAGGCCAGGGCGAACCACACCACCCCGACGACGAAGATCTTGCGCCGGCCGAGCCGGTCGCCCAGCGACCCGCCCAGCAGGATCAGCGCGGCCATCGTGAGTGTGTAGCCGTTCACGGTCCACTGCAGGCCGGACATCCCGGCGTCGAGGTCGCGCCCGAGGGCGGGGAGGGCCACGTTGACCACGGTGCCGTCGAGGGTCGCCAGGGACGACCCGAGGACCGTGGTGAGCAGCACCCACCGGCCCGTCGCCGAGCGGAGTCGGATATGCCCGGATTCCATGCACGCCATCATGCGCCATCCGGAGGGGTGGACGCGTCGCGGCATCGGGGGGAATCATGCGGTGATTACACGATTACGATCGCTCACAGCGAACTGGCGCAGAACAGGGAACAGGGACGGGCTCGTGTTAGTTGAGTCGGCATAACTCAACCCATTGGAGTGCTGATGTCCCAGGTCCTTCCCGTCCTCCCGCTCGATGACGAGGTCGTCCTGCCCGGCATGGTCGTTCCCCTTGACCTGTCGGCCTCCGAGGTCCGCGCGGCCATCGACGCCGCCCGGGCCGGTGGAGAGAGCACGGTCCTGCTGGTGCCCCGCGTCGACGGCCGCTACGGCCCGGTGGGGGTGAGCGCCGTCGTGGAACAGGTCGGACGGTTGCCGGGCGGTGAGCCCGCGGCCGTCGTGCGCGGCGTGCACCGCATGCGCGTCGGCACCGGCACCACCGGCCCCGGCGCGGCGCTGTGGGTCGAGGCGACGGTGCTGGAGCCGGTCGCCGCCGGGCCGAGGGCCGGTGAGCTGGCCAAGGAGTACAAGGCCCTGACCACCACGATCCTGCAGAAGCGGGGCGCGTGGCAGGTCGTCGACGCCGTCAACCAGATCACCGACCCCGCCGTCCTCGCCGACAGCTCGGGGTACGCCCCCTGGCTGACCATCCAGCAGAAGCTGCTGCTGCTGGAGATCGCCGACCCCGCGGAGCGTCTCGACAAGCTCGTCGGGTGGGCCCGCGACCACCTCGCCGAGATGGACGTCGCGGAGACCATCCGCAAGGACGTCCAGGAGGGCATGGAGAAGCAGCAGCGCGAGTTCCTGCTGCGCCAGCAGCTCGCCGCCGTACGCAAGGAGCTGGGCGAGCTGAGCGGCGACCCCTCCGACGAGGAGGAGGACTACCGGGCCCGCATCGAGGCCGCCGACCTGCCCGAGAAGGTCCGGGAGGCGGCGCTCAAGGAGGTCGCCAAGCTGGAGCGCACCTCCGACCAGTCGCCCGAGACCGGCTGGATCCGCACCTGGCTCGACACGGTGCTGGACGTTCCGTGGAACGTCCACACGACCGACTCCTACGACATCGCGGGCGCCCGCGCGGTGCTCGACGCCGACCACACCGGCCTCGACGACGTGAAGGACCGCATCGTGGAGTACCTCGCGGTCCGCAAGCGCCGGGCCGACCAGGGCCTCGGCGTGGTCGGCGGGCGCCGCAGCGGCGCCGTGCTCGCGCTGGCCGGTCCTCCCGGGGTCGGCAAGACCTCCCTCGGCGAGTCGGTCGCCCGCGCCATGGGCAGGAAGTTCGTCCGGGTCGCCCTGGGCGGCGTGCGCGACGAGGCGGAGATCCGCGGCCACCGGCGCACGTACGTCGGGGCGATGCCGGGCCGCATCGTCCGGGCGATCCGTGAGGCGGGCTCGATGAACCCCGTCGTGCTGCTGGACGAGATCGACAAGGTCGGCGCGGACTACCGGGGCGACCCGACGGCCGCGCTGCTGGAGGTGCTCGACCCGGCGCAGAACCACACCTTCCGCGACCACTACCTGGAGGTCGAGCTCGACCTCAGCGACGTGCTGTTCCTCGCGACGGCCAACGTCCTGGAGCAGGTGCCCGGACCGCTGCTCGACCGGATGGAGCTCGTCACGCTGGACGGCTACACCGAGGACGAGAAGGTCGCCATCGCCCGCGACCACCTGCTGCCGCGCCAGCTGGAGAAGGCGGGGCTCACCACCGCCGACGTGACGGTGGAGGAGGCGGCGCTGCGCCGCCTGGCGGGCGAGTACACCCGCGAGGCCGGCGTCCGGTCACTGGAGCGGTCGATCGCCCGCGTCCTGCGCCGGGTGACGGCGAAGGTCGCCCTCGGCGAGACGGAGCTGCCGGTGACGGTCGCCCCCGATGACCTGGTCTCCTACCTGGGCCGGCCGCGGCACGTGCCCGAGTCGTCCCTGCCGGAGGCCCGCCAGCGTACGGCGGTGCCGGGCGTGGCCACGGGCCTCGCGGTGACCGGCGCGGGCGGCGACGTCCTCTACGTCGAGGCGTCGCTGGCCGACCCCGAGACCGGGGCGACCGGCGTCACGCTCACCGGGCAGCTCGGCGACGTGATGAAGGAGTCGGCGCAGATCGCGCTGTCCTTCCTGCGGTCACGCGGCGCGGAGCTGGAGCTGCCGGTCGGGTCGCTCAGGGACCGGTCGGTGCACATCCACGTGCCCGCGGGCGCGGTGCCGAAGGACGGCCCGTCGGCGGGTGTCACGATGACCACGGCCCTGGCCTCCCTGCTGTCGGGCCGCCCGGTCCGCGGCGACGTGGCGATGACCGGCGAGGTGTCCCTGACCGGCAGGGTGCTGCCGATCGGGGGGGTCAAGCAGAAGCTGCTGGCCGCCCACCGGGCCGGGATCACCACCGTGCTCATCCCCGCGCGCAACGAGCCCGACCTGGACGACGTGCCGGCCGAGGTGCTGGCCGACCTCACCGTCCACGCGGTGAGCGACGTCCGCGAGGTCCTCGACCTGGCGCTGACCCCCGCGACGGTCACGCGGCAGGCCGTCGCCTGACCGTCGCCGGGCCGCCGCAGGGCCGGCAACGGCATCGGGCGCCGGGAGCGCTGCCGGTGAGCGCGGCGGCGCCGCCCGGAGGTTCCTGCGCCCGGCGGTTCCCGCGCACGGCGGTCACCCGCGCAAGGCCCGCGTCCCCGTCCCGGGGCGCGGGCCTTGTCATGTGACAAAGGGCACATTCCAGGTCTGGAATACCGGAAGGCTCACAGGTGGTTTCAGCTGGTCGTGAGCGTACCGAACCTGATGAACCCGCCTCGACGCGAGTGTCCCACGGGCTGAGCCCCTGGTCCTCCCGCCCCTCCCGCGAAGGCGTACACCCGATGACGCTCTCCTCGCCGTCCGATCCGGCCCTGCTCCGGATCGGGCGCCCGCCCTTCCCGACCGGCACGCAGCAGCCGTACGCGTTCTCCGGAGACAGCAAGTGATCACGGTTACCGGCCTGCGCAAGGCCTACGGCGACGTCGTCGCGCTCGACGGCGTCGACCTGCACGTCGGCAGGGGAAAGGTCTTCGGCGTGCTCGGACGCAGCGGCGCCGGCAAGAGCACCCTGCTGCGCTGCGTCAACCTGCTCGAACGCCCCGACGAGGGCGTGGTGACCGTCGACGGACGCGAGCTGACCACCCTCGGCGCGGCCGACCTGCGCCGTGCCCGGCAGCGGATCGGCATGATCCACCAGCACTTCGCGCTGCTGTCGTCGCGCACGGTGGCGGGCAACGTGGCCTTCCCGCTGGAGGTCATGGGCGTCGGCCGGGCCGCCCGGGCCCGGCGGGTCGCGGAGCTGCTCGACCTCGTGGGCCTGGCGGACCGCGCGGGGGCCTACCCCGCGCAGCTGTCCGGCGGGCAGAAGCAGCGGGTCGGCATCGCGCGGGCGCTCGCGGCCGAGCCGTCGGTGCTGCTGTCGGACGAGGCCACCTCCGCCCTCGACCCCGCCACGACCCAGTCGATCCTGGCCCTGCTCCGGCGGCTCAACCGGGAGCTGGGGCTGACGATCCTGCTCATCACCCATGAGATGGACGTCATCAAGGCCGTCTGCGACTCCGCGGCGATCATGAGTGACGGGCGGATCGCGGAGGCGGGCTCCCTGCCCGGCCTGCTCGCCACCCCCGGATCGCGGCTGGCGGCCGAGCTGTTCCCGCTGCCGCCCGCCGAGCCCGGCACCGTGACGGTCGCCCTCGCCGCGGACGAGACCCTGCTGTCGCGTCTCGCGCGCACGTACGACGTGGACGTCGCCGTCGTGGGCGGCGCGGTCGAGCAGGTGGCGGGGGCTCCGGCGGGCCGGCTGCGGCTGCGGATCACCGGAGCCGGTGCGGCGGCCGCCCTCGCCGGCCTGCGTGAGCGCGGCCTGCTGGTCGAGGAGGCCGCGTGACCTGGTCGGAGATGAGCCCCCTGCTGTGGGAGGCCACCGGGCAGACCGCCGTGATGGTGGGCTGGTCCACGCTGTTCACCGTGCTGTTCGGGCTCCCGCTCGGCGTCTGCCTCGCCGGGACGGACCGCGGCGGGCTGTTCCCCGCCCCCGCCGTGCGGCGCGTGCTCGGCCTGGTCGTCAACGTCGGGCGGTCGCTGCCGTTCATCGTCCTCATGATCGCGGTCATCCCGCTGACGCGCGTGCTCACCGGCACGACGATCGGGACCACCGCCGCGGTGGTCCCGCTCACGATCGGCGCGGCGCCCTTCTTCGCCCGGCTGGTCGAGACGGCGCTGCGCGAGGTGGGCCGCGACGTCGTGCAGGCGGCCGAGGCGATGGGGGCGGGCCGGGTGACGATCGTGACGCGGGTCCTGCTGCCCGAGGCGCTGCCCGGCCTGGTCGCCGGGCTGACCGTCACCGTGGTCACCCTCGTCTCCTACTCCGCGATGGCCGGGGTGATCGGCGGCGGTGGCCTCGGCGACCTCGCCGTCCGCTACGGATACCAGCGGTTCGAGACCACGCTCATGGTCGTCACCGTGGTCGTCCTGGTCGTCGTGGTGCAGCTCGCGCAGACCCTCGGCGACGCCGTCGCCCGCCGGCTTTCCCACCGTTAACCACAAGAAGGAGTCCTTTCCCATGCGTAGAACGCTCGGCCTCGTCATCGCCGCCGTGGTCGCGCTCGTGCTGTCCGCCTGCGGATCCTCGTCGCCGGGCACGGCGACCGCCACCGGCTCGGCGGCGGCGGACGCCCCGCTGAAGGTCGGCGTGAGCCCGGTGCCGCACGCGCAGATCCTGAAGTACGTGGCCGACAACCTGGCCGCCGCCAAGGGGCTGAAGCTGGAGCTCGTCGAGTTCAGCGACTACGTCCAGCCCAACCTGCAGCTCCAGGACGGCCGGCTCGACGCCAACTACTTCCAGCACAAGCCCTATCTGGACGACTTCAACGCGTCCAAGGGCACCAAGCTGAGCTTCGTCGCCCCGGTGCACCTGGAGCCGCTCGGCCTGTATTCGCGGAAGGTGAAGGACCTCGCCTCGCTGCCGCAGGGCGGCACGGTCGCGGTGCCCAACGACGCCACCAACCTCGGCCGGGCGCTCAAGCTGCTCGCCGACAACGGCGTGGTCACGCTGAAGGACGGCGCGGGCACCGCCGCGACCGAGCGCGACGTGGCAGGCAACCCGAAGAACCTGACCTTCCGCCCGCTGGAGGCCGCGCAGCTCCCGCGCTCGCTCGACGACGTGGACGCCGCCGTGATCAACGGCAACTACGCTCTGGAGGCCGACCTCGACCCGTCCTCCGACGCGCTGGTGCTGGAGAAGGCCGAGGGCAACCCGTACGCCAACGGTCTGGTGGTCGCGGAGGGGCGCGAGAGCGACCCCCGGGTGAAGACGCTGGTCGGGCTGCTGACCGGGCCCGAGGTGAAGAAGTACATCGAGGAGACGTTCAAGGGCTCGGTCGTCTCCGCGGCCTAATGCGCACATAAATGGACGAATCATCCGGTCGCTTGACTGGATGATTCGTTCGTGCTGTCATGGCCCCATGTTGTACGGCACACCGGCGCTGGAGGCCGCGGACGAGAAGGTGCTCGCCGAGATCGAGGAGATGCGGCGCGACCTGAAATACCGGCTGGCCGAGGCGCACCGCTGGGACGGCCTGCTGCGGCGGCAGTTGCAGGCGCGGGCGATCCAGGGGTCGAACTCCATCGAGGGCTACCACGCCAGCGTCGAGGACATCGAGTCGATCATGTCGGGGGAGGACCCCCTGGAGACGCCGGCCGCCGTCGCCCGCGAGATCTCCGGGTACCAGCAGGCGCTCACCTACATCGGCGCCCTCTCGCGGGCGTGGGCCTTCCGCTACGACGCCGGCCTGCTGCACGCGCTGAACTTCATGATGATCGGCCACCACATGAACAAGACCCCGGGCACGGTCCGGCCCGGAGGGATCTATGTGCGGAACTCGGCCACCGGCGAGGTGGTCTACGAGGGCCCGGACCACGAGCAGGTGCCCGCCCTGCTCGCGGAACTGGTCGAGTGGCTCAACGAGGGCGATCTCGACGCCGCCGGCTATGTGCGCGGAGCTATGGCCCATTTCAATCTGGTGGCCATTCACCCGTGGAGGGACGGGAACGGGCGCATGTCGCGGGCGCTGCAGACGCTCGTGCTCGGCCGCGACCAGATCACCACGCCGGAATTCTCCTCGATCGAGGAGTGGCTCGGTATCGGAGAGACCACTCTCGAGTACTACCAAGCGCTCCGGACGGTGCAGAACGGCCGGTGGAGCCCGCACGGTGACACCCTTTCGTGGGTGCGGTTCGTGCTGCGCTGCCACCACATGCAGGCACAGCGCGTGGGGCGCCGGCTCGCGGAGGCGGGCGAGGTGTGGATGCTGCTGGAGGAGCGGACCGGGGAGCAGGGCCTGCACCCGCGCACGGTCTCGGCGCTCTACCAGGTGTTCGTCTCCCGGCGTCTGCGCCGCGGCATGTACCAGGCCGACGAGGGGCTGAGCCAGGGCCAGGCCGCCCGCGACCTGCGTGAACTGGCGGCCACCGGATGGCTCCAGCCGTACGGCGAGACGAAGGGGCGCTTCTACTCCCCGGGGCCGAAGATGACGGAGATCAAGGCCGCGTACGCCGAGCGGGCCAGGCCGCTGCGCGACCCCTATCGGACGCTGGAGCGCTGAGCGGACGCCATCGGGAACTCGCGCCTACCGCGCCGGTGGCGGACCGAGTAACTTTCGGTCATGCACCCTGGGGCGATGGCGGCGACGGCGCCGGACAAACCGGCAGTGATCATGGCGGGCTCCGGCCGGGTGATCACCTATCGGGAGCTCGACGAGGAGTCCAACCGCCTGGCGCACCTGCTGCGGGCCGTCGGCCTGCGCCCCGGCGACCACGTCGCCTTCATGCTGGAGAACCATCCGCTCTTCCTGGTGATCGCGTGGGCCGCGCACCGTTCCGGGCTGTACTACACGGCCATCAACTCCCGCCTCCAGGCCGACGAGCTGTCGTACATCGTCGACAACTGCGGGGCGCGGGTCTTCATCTCCTCGGCGCGGCTCGCCGAGGTCGCGAGCGCCGTCACCGAGGCCACGCCCCGCGTCGAGGTGCGGCTCATGCTCGACGGCGTCGCCCCGGGCTTCACGTCGTACGAGGAGGCCGTGGCCGGGCAGCCCGCGACGCCGGTCGAGGACGAGTGCCAGGGCATCGACATGCTGTACTCCTCCGGCACGACGGGCCGGCCCAAGGGGGTCAAACCGCCGATCAGCCTGGCGCCGCTGGACGCGCCCGGAGTCCTGCTCCGGCTGGTCGAGCGCCTGTTCGCGCCGGCGGCCGACAGCGTGTACCTGTCGCCCGCGCCGCTCTACCACGCCGCCCCGCTGCGGTACTGCCTGACCTTCCTGCGCCTCGGCGCGACCGTCGTCGTGATGGAGCGGTTCGACCCGGAGGAGGCGCTGGCGCTCGTCGAGCGGCACCAGGTCACCCACGCGCAGTGGGTGCCCACCATGTTCGTCAAGATGCTCAAGCTGCCGCGGGAGGTGCGCGAGCGCTACGACCTGTCGTCGCTGCGCTGCGCGGTCCACTCCGCCGCGCCCTGCCCCGTCGAGGTCAAGGAGCGGATGATGGAGTGGTGGGGCCCGATCATCCACGAGTACTACGCGGGGACGGAGGGCAACTGCTTCCTGTACGCCTCGCCGGAGGACTGGCTCGCGCACCGGGGCACGGTCGGCCGCCCGCTGCTCGGGATCCCCCACGTCTGCGACGAGAACGGCGACGAACTGCCGCCGGGCGAGCGCGGCACCGTCTATTTCTCCAAGGGGCCGCAGTTCGAGTATCACGGCGACCCGGAGAAGACCGCGTCGGCGCGGGACCCCAAGGGCCGCGGCTGGACCACCCTGGGCGACATCGGGTACGTGGACGAGGACGGCTTCCTCTACCTCACCGACCGGCGCTCCTACATGATCATCTCCGGTGGCGTGAACATCTATCCGCAGGAGGCCGAGAACGTGCTGGCGGTGCATCCCAAGGTGGCCGACGTGGCCGTCTTCGGGGTGCCGGACCCGGAGATGGGCGAGCAGGTGAAGGCCGTCGTGCAGCCGCTCGACCCGGCGGAGGCCGGTCCGGCCCTGGAGGCGGAGCTCATCGCCTACTGCCGGGAGCGCCTGGCGCACTACAAGTGCCCGAAGTCGGTCGACTTCCGCGGCGAACTGCCCCGCCAGGCCAGCGGCAAGCTCTACAAGCGACTGCTCAGGGACGAGTACCGGCAGCGTACGGCCTGAGCCGTGAGCATCGGGCGGCCTCGCATAAAGTACGCGTAGGGCGCTCGGGGAACCCCGTCGCTGATCGCTTAACGTGACCTTATCGCCTATGCGTCATCGTATTACCTGTACCGGCGGAGAGCCGGGATGACCGGCGGATCCATTGAGGGGGATGGCGATGAGCTCACCTGAGCACGTTCCCGGCAACGAGAACACCGATGTGCTTCCCAGCCACGGCTGGAGCCAGTTCGGCAGCACTCCGCCGCAGCACGGGCAGTACACCGGGGCCTACCAGGCGTACGGCTCGCACGGGAGCGGTCCTTATGACACGGCACAGTTCCCGGCGCCTCCGGTGCGGAAGGGCACGTTGACCGCTCGCCAGAAGGCGGGCGCGGGCCTCGCCCTCGTGGCCGTGGCGCTGGGCGGCGGGGTCACCGGGGCCCTCGTCGCCAACGGCGTGAACGGCGACCGGCCTGTGATCGCGAGTCCGGTGGTCAAGGGGGTCTCCAACTCCTCCGGCAACACCATCGCGGCGGTGGCCAAGGCGATCATGCCCTCGGTCGTGTCGATCGAGGTGAAGACCTCCGCGGGCGGCGGCGAGGGTTCGGGTGTCATCCTGTCCGCCGACGGCCTGATCCTGACCAACAACCACGTGGTGACGGCCGGCGGAGCGGGCGGCGGCACGGTCAGGGTCAAGTTCAGCGACGGCAAGACGGCGGACGCCGTCGTCAAGGGCACCGACCCCACCACCGACCTCGCGGTCATCCAGGCGCAGGGCGTCTCCGGGCTCACCCCGGCCTCGCTCGGCGACAGCGACAGGCTCCAGGTCGGCGACGCGGTGCTCGCGATCGGCAGCCCGCTCGGCCTGGAGGGATCGGTCACCTCCGGCATCGTGAGCGCGCTCGACCGCACCCTGACCGAGAGCCCGGAGGAGCAGCAGCAGCCGCAGTTCCCCTGGGGGATGGGACAGCAGGAACAGCAGCAGCAGAGCCAGGGCACGACGATCGGCGGCATGATCCAGACGGACGCCGCCATCAACCCCGGCAACTCGGGCGGCGCGCTGGTCAACGCGGCCGGCGAGGTCGTCGGCGTCAACACCGCGATCGCCACCTCGGGCTCCAGCTCCGGCAACATCGGCGTCGGCTTCGCGATCCCCATCAACACCGCGAAGCTGGTCTCCGAGCAGCTGATCAAGACGGGCAAGGCGACCCACGCGTTCTTCGGCGTGAGCGTGGCCGACTCGGTCGGCGGCTCGCCGGGTGCGGTGGTCAGCTCGATCACGGCGGGCGGCCCCGCGGAGAAGGCCGGCCTCAAGGAGGGCGACCTGATCACCAAGATCAACGACAAGCTGGTGGACAGCGCCGAGGCCGTCCTCGGCATCATCCGGAGCTCCCGTCCCGGCGACAAGGTGACCGTCACCTTCACCCGTGACGGCAAGGAGAGCACCATCACCACCACGCTCGCCGAAAACTCGCCGACGAACTGACGGCGTCCACGATCGTCGCCGGCGGGCCTCCGGGGGGATGGCCCGCCGGCGATCGGCGTTCAGGCGCGGCGCCGGGTCAGCGCCTCCGACTCCCACAGGTCCCGGTAGTAGCCGGGCACGCCGACGAGGTCGGCGTGGGCGCCGCGCTGGGTGACCCGGCCGCCCTCCAGCACCACGATCTCGTCGACCTGCTCCAGGCCGCGCAGCCGGTGGGTGACCAGCAGCGTGGTGCGGCCCCTGGTGGCGTCCAGCAGGTCGGCCGTGAGCAGGTCGGCCGTCTCCTCGTCCAGCGCCTCGGCCGGTTCGTCCAGCAGCAGCACGGGCGGGTCGTACAGCAGGGCCCGGGCCAGCGCGAGCCGCTGAAGCTGGCCGCCGGAGACCGTGCGTCCGTCCTCGCCGAGCACCGTGTCCCACCCCGTGCGGCCCGCCCACGCGTCCAGGCGGGCCCGCCGTACGGCCGCCTCGATCTCGCCGGTGGAGGCGCTCGGCCCGGCGAGGCGCAGGTTGTCCGTGAACGAGGCCTGGAACACGTACGGGTCCTGGGTGAGGCCGGTGACGCGCGCCCGCACCTCGTCGGAGGACAGGCGGCGCACGTCCGTTCCGTTGAGGCGGATCGCCCCCGACTCGATCTCCACCGTGCGCATCAGCGCGGACAGCAGCGTGCTCTTCCCGGCGCCGCTCGGCCCGACCACCGCGACCCGGCGGCCCGGCGTCAGCGTCAGGCTCACGCCGTTCAGCGCGGGCTCGCGTCCGCCGTGCCGCACCACCAGGTCCTCCACCTCGACCGTCAGCGGCGGCTCCGGCGGCGGCGCCGGCTCGTCCGGCTCGCGGACCGCCGGGGGAGTGGCGGCCGTCTCCCGCAGTCTGCGCAACGCCGCGAGCACCGCCGCGAACCGCTCGCCCGCGGCGCCCAGCGCGAGCGCGGGCTCGAAGGCCACCAGCGAGGTCAGGGCGACCACCGCCGTCGCGACCCGGTCCAGTCCGGCGCCCTGGGCCACCCAGACCACCGCCGCGACGGTCAGCCCCTGGGCCAGCACGCCGATCCCGAGCGCCGCGGCGTTGATCCGGGCCTGTCCCCGTTCGAGGCGGGCGAGCCGCCCGTCGGCGTCCATCGCGGCCGACAGGGCCTCGTCCCGCGCGCCGTACGCGGCGAGGTCGGCCGCGCCGTGCACCAGGTCGGCCACCCGGGCGGCGAGGTCGGCGCGGGCCGGGGCGATCCGCGCCGAC
>QFZU02000281.1 GCA_003260025.2 Microbispora triticiradicis
GCCCCGGCCGTCCTGGAGCGCAGCCGGCCGCGCCGGGTGGTCGCGGTGCCCGCCGGCCGGCCGCCGTAGGCGGCGCGCAGCTCGGCGGCGTACGCCTCCGGGGCGCCGAGGCGGTCCTCCAGGGACAGTCCCGGCTCGGCCGCGACCTCCGAGATGTGGTCGTGGAGGTCCTCCAGCAGGGTCTCCCGGTCCTCCGGGGGAAGATCGGCCAGTGCCTCGCGCACGGCGTCGGCGTACGCCTTGGGCGTCAGGGGGGAGTTCATGCCGATGCGACCTCCTTCAGCAGGTCGTTCATGGTGGCGGCGAACGACGTCCAGGTCGTCGCCGAGTTCCGGAGGAGCGAGCGGCCGACGTCGTTCAGGCCGTAGTACTTGCGGTGCGGCCCCTCGTCGGAGGCGACCACGTAGGAGTTGAGCGCTCCGGCCTTGAAGAGCCGCCGCAGGGTCCCGTACACGGAGGCGTCGCCGACGTCCTCCAGCCCCGCCTCGCGCAGGCGGCGTACGACGTCGTAGCCGTAGCTGTCACGTTCGGCGAGCACCGCGAGGACGGCCAGGTCGAGGACCCCCTTGAGAAGCTGACTGCTGTCCACGCACCGCAGAGTACTACGCAATGCGTAATAGCTACAAGATCGAGCCCTGCGCATGCCGGAGCAACCGGTGCATGCCGGAGCGACCGGTGCATGCCGGAGCGACCCGTGCGCCGCGGCGGCCTGTGCGGGCGGCGTGAGCGGTCAGGCCCCGCGCCCACCGGGCACGCGCCGGTCAGGGACGCGCAGACATCGCGGCGCACGCGCCGGTCAGGCATGCGCGGCACACATGCCGGTCAGGCGAGCGACCAGGCGATCCCGTCGAGGATGTCGTGCTCGCTGACCACGACCTCGGCGAAGCCGTACCGGCGGACGATCCGGTCGAGGATCAGCGCGCCCGCCCCGATCACGTCCACCCGGCCCGGATGCATGACCGGTACGGCCGCCCGCTCGTCGTGGGTCATGCGCAGCAGGCGTGCGGACACCTCGTGGACCCGCTCGGCGGGGATCCGCGAGTGGTGGATGCGCTCGGGGTCGTAGGCGGGCAGGTCCAGCGCGATCCCGGCGACCGTGGTGACCGAACCGGCCAGGCCGACCAGCGTCCGCGCCGTACGGACGGGGACGTGCTCCTCCACCCGGTCCATGGCCGCCTCGATGTCGGCGACGGCGGCCGTCACCTCCCCGTCCGCCGGAGGATCGGCCCGAAGGTGCCGCTCCGTGAGCCGTACGCACCCGATGTCCACGGACAGCGCGCCCTCGACGCTCCGGGAGCCGACGACGAACTCGGTGCTGCCGCCGCCGATGTCGACCACCAGGTACGGCGTCTCGGCGGCGGCGCCGGCAAGGCCCCGGGTCGCGCCGGTGAAGGACAGCCTGGCCTCCTCGTCGCCGGAGACCACCTCGGGCTCCACGCCGAAGATCTCCCGCACGCCGACCGTGAAGTCGGCCCGGTTGGCGGCGTCCCGGGTCGCCGAAGTCGCGACCACTCGGACCGGCACCGCCTCGCCCGCGGCGTGCTCCCTGATCAGCTTGGCGTACCCGCGCATGGCGGTGAACGTGCGCTCCAGCGCCTCGGGCGCGAGCCGTCCCGTCCTGTCGACGTCCTGGCCGAGCCTGACGATCTCCATCCGGCGCTCGACGTCCGTGAGGTCGTCACCGGAGATGTCCGCGATGAGGAGCCGGACCGAGTTGGTCCCGCAGTCGATCGCCGCAACCCGCCTCATGCCCGGGTCCCCCCGTCGGTGTGCGTCTCCTCGTCCGTCACGCAGGGTCCGTCGGCCCACCACCGCGGCAGCGCGTCCAGGGCCTCCCGGCCGAAGGGGTTGACGCCGGGCGCGGCCAGTTCGTGCGCGACCAGCGCGTGCAGGCACTTGACCCGGCCGGGCATCCCGCCCGCGCTCTGCATGTCGCGGGGCAGCGGCTCCATGCCCTCCTCGCCGGCCGCCCGGTCGCGGCGGTCGAGGTAGTCCTCGTGGGCCGCCCGGTACGCCTCGGCCAGTTCGGGGTCCTCGGCCAGCCGGGCCTGCATCCGCTTCATCAGCCCGGACGACTCCAGCGTGCCGATGGCCGAGGCCGCCTTGGGACAGGTCAGGTAGAACAGGGTCGGGAACGGCGTGCCGTCGGGCAGTCGCGGCGCGGTCTCCAGCACGTCGGGCAGCCCGCAGGGGCACCGGTGCGCGACGGCCCGCACCCCGCGCGGGGGACGCCCGAGCTGCGCCCGCGCCGCCGCCAGGTCCGCCTGGTCCACCTGGTCCGCCACGTCGATCTCCTCGCCCTTCACCATGCCTGCGCCGATGCCCGCCACGATGCTTCGCCGCGGTGCTCCGGCACCGTGCTCCGGCCGCGGTGCCCGCGCGCCGGTCCGGACGCCGTCCGCGGTCTCATCCCACCGACGGAGCCGGGCTCTGCTGCCGCCCCGCGGACGTCGCGGGACTCGGCCGCGCCGCCGGTGCGGCGGGCCGTCCCCTGTCAGACCCTCTGTCCGCCGCCTCGAAGGACCGCCAGAGCGTGACGTACCACGCGGGCCGCTCCGGCTGCCTGCTCCCGGCCTTCGCGGCGGTGGAGCCGGCCGCCTCCTCGTCGAGCACCTGGTAGCAGTCGGCCCCCGGCTCGCAGTAGAAGAGCCGTTCCTTGGCCAGGCGCTTGATGTACTCCGGGTCCTCCAGCCGGCGGCGCCGCTCCTCCAGCTTCTGGAGCTTGCTCAGCGCGTTCGCCTGCTGCGCCTCCAGCTGGGCGATCTGCCGGCGCTGGGCGACGTACTCCCGGGCGGGGTAGGCCAGGCTCATGGCGATGGCGCACACGACGACCGCGAGGATCGCCGCGCGCCCGGTGAGCTGCGGCCGCGTCGCCGCCACCGAAACCACCCCTCCCGGTCGGTGCTCGCACAGGCCCGGTCACGCCGGGTGCGGCGCGGCGGGGTGCCGCGCCGCCCGTCCGTACGATGCCGGGCCGGGCCGCCCGCGTTCGCCGCAGGCTACCCCGTCACGCCGCCGTTATCCCTTGAAGCGTGGGAAGGCGGAGCGACCGGCGTACCGCGCCGCGTCGTCGAGCAGCTCCTCGATGCGCAGGAGCTGGTTGTACTTCGCCACGCGGTCGGAGCGGGCCGGGGCGCCGGTCTTGATCTGACCGCAGTTGGTGGCCACGGCGAGATCGGCGATCGTGGTGTCCTCGGTCTCGCCGGAGCGGTGGCTCATCATGCAGCGGTAGCCGCTGCGGTGGGCGAGGTCGACCGCGTCGAGGGTCTCCGACAGCGTGCCGATCTGGTTCACCTTCACCAGCAGGGCGTTGGCCGCGCCCTCGCCGATGCCGCGGCCGAGCCGCTCGGGGTTGGTCACGAACAGGTCGTCACCCACGAGCTGGACCTTCGCGCCGAGGGACGTGGTGATGGCCTTCCAGCCCTCCCAGTCCTCCTCGTTCAGCGGGTCCTCGATGGAGACCAGCGGGTAGGAGCGGACCAGGTCCTCGTAGAAGGAGATCAGCTCGGCGGACGACACGCCCTTGCCGTCGATCGTGTAGACGCCGTCGTTGTGGAACTCGCTCGCCGCGACGTCGAGCGCGAGCGCGATGTCCTGGCCCGGGGTGTATCCGGCCTTCTCGATCGCCACCAGGATCAGGTCGAGCGCGTCGCGGTTCGACGGCAGGTTCGGCGCGAAGCCGCCCTCGTCGCCGAGGCCGGTGGCGTAGCCCTTCTCCTTCAGCACGCCCTTGAGCGTGTGGTAGGTCTCGGCGCCCATGCGCAGCGCCTCGGAGAACGTCTCGGCCCCGATCGGCGCGATCATGAACTCCTGGATGTCCACGTTGGTGTCGGCGTGCGCGCCGCCGTTCAGGATGTTCATCATCGGCACGGGCAGGATGTGCGCGTTCGGGCCGCCGATGTACCGGAACAGGGGCAGGTCGGCGCTGTCGGCGGCGGCCTTGGCGACGGCCAGCGAGATGCCGAGGAGCGCGTTCGCCCCGAGGCGGGCCTTGTTCGGCGTGCCGTCGAGGTCGATCATCGTCTGGTCGATCAGACGCTGCTCCTCGGCGTCGAAGCCGATGATCTCGTCGGCGATCTCGTCGGTGACGCCGAGGACGGCCTTCTCGACACCCTTGCCGAGATAGCGGCTCTTGTCCCCGTCACGCAGCTCGACGGCCTCGAACTGGCCGGTGGAGGCGCCGCTCGGAACGGCGGCGCGGCCGGTGCTGTAGTCGTCCAGCAGTACCTCGACCTCGACCGTGGGGTTCCCACGGGAATCGAGGATCTCGCGGGCGGTAACGGCCTCGATGGCAGCCACGAACGCTCCTAGCAAAAAGACGGGCGGTTTGCGACCAGAGCCTATCGGTCTCCACCACCCCGCATCGCGGAGGGGCTCGGGTTCACGGCGTGTCCCGCGGCTCCCCGTCCTGCCCTTCGCCGGCCTCCCACTGCTCGACGCGCCGCCGGTACTCCCTGGCCGCCGCCCTGAGCTCGGCCTCGGGGTCGAGCCCGTCCTCCTGGACCTTCCGTACGAGCGCGAACAGGCGGGCCCCGGCGCCCGCGGTGAGGCCGTCGGCGAGCGAGGCGGGCGCTCCGGCCCGGCCGGCCCGGCGGAGCAGCTGGGCGGCCAGGGAGATCGCGGGCTGGCCCATCGGCACGCCGCTGAGCGCCGACGCGGTCTCGCCCTTGGCGGCGCGCTCGGCAGCCTTGATCGTCTCCCAGTTGTCGCTGACCTCTCCGGCCCCGGTCACCCGGACGTCGCCGAAGACGTGGGGATGCCGGCGCACCAGTTTCTCCACGATGCCGGCGGCCACGTCGTCGACGTCGAAGCCGCCGCCCTCGGCCGTCCGCTCCTGGGCCACCCGGGAGTGGAACATCACCTGGAGCAGCAGGTCGCCCAGCTCCTCCCGGAGGGCGGGGTAGTCACCCTGGTCGATGGTCTCGAGCACCTCGTAGGCCTCCTCGACCAGGTAGGGCGCGAGCGACTCGTGGGTCTGCTTGCGGTCCCAGGGGCACTCGCGGCGCAGCCGGTCCATGACCTGGACGAGATCGAGCACCCGGGCGCCGGGAAGGTCGTAGGAGCCGGGGACCACCTCGATCTCCGGCGGGTCGTCCAGGGACATCGCGGCGTGGCCGACGGCGCGCATGAGGTCCTCGTCGCCGTCCTGGGCGGCCAGCCACACCACCGTCCCCGTACGGCTCTCGCGGGCGAGCGCGCCCGGGTCGGGCGTCACCACCTCGACCGGAACGCCGGCCTCGTCGAGATAGGGCAGACAAGGATGATCCGGACTGCCGGTGAGCACCCGGCCCCGGGTGAGGGCCCGCCACGCCGCGGGAGCGAGCAGGCCCGGGGCGACCCGGGGCGAGGTGGTCACCACGATCAACGACATGCCCTCACCCTAACGACCGGGGAGCGGCCACCGCTCAGCCGGCGGCCGGCGGCGCCTCCGCGGGGTTCGCGGGGGGCGCGACGGGCGTGTAGGCGCCGAAGCGGTCGTCGGCCACGAAGCCCTGCTGGGGGTCGTACTTGCCGTACCGCGGGCTGTACTTCACCGGGACCGTCGCGTCGGCCTCCTGGAGCACCTTCTGCCCCGCGGCGGCCTGGCTCTCCTGGTCCTGGCCCGCCCCGGCCTGCTGGGCCAGCTTCGACCGGATGATGTAGGCGCGGAGGAAGGCACGGCTCTGGTCCCGCGGGATGCCGTTGGCCAGCAGCACCTTGTCGAACTGCGTCCAGCCGCCCTGGGCCGTGGCGAGGTCGTCGATGTCCCGGTCGCTCACGGCGACGCCCTTGCGCCGGCCGAGCTCCTCGAACTGCCTGCTGAAGGTCATGTTGAGCAGCACCATCTGCGGCAGCGAGGCGGGGAGCTGGAGCTGCTCCTCGGGGATCTTGTTCGCGGCGAGGTCGGCACGCAGCGCGCGCACCTCGTCGTTCACCTGGCTGGAGGTGATGCGCTCATTGCCGATGATGGCCGCGGAACCCGCCTGCACCGGGCCGCCGCAGGCGGTCATGGCGATACCGGCCGCCGCCAGCGTCACGGCGACGCGCACTCGATACGACTTCACGGACAATCCTCCCGAACGACACCGGCCAGGCGTGGTGTTGACGATTTCGCGGGTCACTGTACCCGCATCGGCTCCAGGAACAGGGCCTCGACCAGGTCCCCGCACCATTTCAGCAGGTCCAGGTCGCGCAGCGGCTGCCCGCCGATCGGCTTGGTCTTGGGCACCGGCACGAGCAGGATCCCGGTGGCCTGCTTCCACAGGGACCGGGGATAGAGCCGCTGCAGCCGCACCTGCTGGGAGTCCCTCAGCTCCACCGGGGCGAACCTGATCTGCTGACCCTGCAGCGTCACGTCCGTCAGCCCGGCCCGGCGCGCGTTGATCCGGAAGCGCGCCACCTCCAGCAGGTTGTCCACCTCCTGCGGCGGCCTGCCGTACCGGTCGGTGAGCTCGTCGCGGACCGCCGCGATGTCGTCCTCCGAGCCGATGGCCGCGATCCGCTTGTACGCCTCCAGCCGCAGCCGCTCGGAGGTGACGTAGTCGTGCGGCACGTGGGCGTTGATCGGCAGCTCGACCTTGACGTCCGGCCGCTCCTCCGTCTGCGTGCCCCCCGTGAGCTTGGCCTTCTGCTCCTGGACGGCCTCGGCCATCATCCGGACATAAAGGTCGAAGCCGACACCGGCGATGTGCCCGGACTGCTCCGCGCCGAGGATGTTGCCGGCGCCGCGGATCTCCAGGTCCTTCATCGCGACGTACATGCCGGCGCCCATCTCGGTGTGCTGGGCGATCGTGGCGAGCCGCTCGTGCGCGGTCTCGGTCAGCGGCGACTCGGGCGGGTAGAGGAAGTAGGCGTACCCCCGCTCGCGGCCCCGGCCCACCCGGCCCCGCAGCTGGTGGAGCTGCGACAGGCCGTAGTTGTCGGCCCGGTCCACGATGAGCGTGTTGGCGTTGGGCACGTCCAGGCCCGATTCGACGATCGTGGTGCACACGAGCACGTCGAAGTTGCGCTCCCAGAAGTCCACCATGATCTTTTCGAGCTGGCTCTCGTTCATCTGCCCGTGCGCGACCGCGATGCGCGCCTCCGGCACCAGCTCGTGCAGCCGCGCGGCCACCTTGTCGATCGTGCGGACCCGGTTGTGGACGAAGAACACCTGGCCGTCGCGCATCAGCTCGCGCCGGATCGCCGCGCCGATCTGCTTCTCGTCGTACGGCCCGACGAAGGTGAGGATCGGGTGCCGCTCCTCCGGCGGAGTGAGGATCGTCGACATCTCGCGGATGCCGGTGAGGCCCATCTCCAGCGTCCGCGGGATCGGCGTGGCCGACATGGCGAGCACGTCCACCTGCGTGCGCATGTGCTTCATGGCCTCTTTGTGCTCGACGCCGAACCGCTGCTCCTCGTCCACGATGATCAGGCCGAGGTCCTTGAACCTGACCTCCGGCGACAGCAGCCGGTGGGTGCCGATCACGACGTCCACCCCGCCCGTACGGAGGCCGTCGAGCGTCTCCCGCACGTCGGCGTCGGTCTGGAACCGGGAGACCGGCTTCACGGTGACGGGGAAGCTCGCGAACCGCTCGCCGAACGTCGACAGGTGCTGCTGCACCAGCAGCGTCGTCGGCACGAGCACGGCGACCTGCTTGCCGTCCTGCACCGCCTTGAAGGCCGCCCGCACCGCGATCTCGGTCTTGCCGTAGCCCACGTCGCCGCAGATCAGGCGGTCCATCGGGACCGCCCGCTCCATGTCGCGCTTGACCTCGTCGATCGCTTCGAGCTGGTCGTTCGTCTCGGCGTACGGGAAGGCGTCCTCCATCTCCCGCTGCCACGGACTGTCGGGGCCGAAGGGGTGGCCCGGGGAGGCCATCCGGGCCGAGTAGAGCCGGATCAGCTCGCCCGCAATCTCCCTGACCGCCTTCTTGGCCCGGGTCTTGGCCTTGGCCCAGTCGGCGCCGCCCATCCGGTTGAGCGTGGGGGCCTCGCCGCCGACGTAACGGGTGACCTCGTCGAGCTGGTCGGTCGGCACGTACAGCCGGTCGCCCCTGGCGTACTCGATCACGAGGTACTCCCGGGTCGCGCCCTGGATAGTGCGCTGCACCATCTCGATGTAGCGGCCCACGCCGTGCTGCTCGTGCACCACGTGGTCGCCGACCTTGAGCTGGAGCGGGTCGACCATGTTGCGGCGGCGCGACGGCAGCCGCCGCATGTCCTTGGTCGAGGCCTTCTGCCCTACCAGGTCGAGATGGGTCAGCACGGCGACGCCGGGCGCGATGAACCCGTGGTCGATCCGCCCGGTGGTGACCTGCACGACGTCGGCGGGCAGCGGGCCGTCGAGGGACGGCACCAGCCGCGCCGCCACGTCCACGCCCCGGAGCAGCTCGACCATCCGCTCGGCCGGGCCGTGTCCCTCGCTCAGCAGCACCACGGCCCGGCCCGCGCCGAGCCAGCCCTTGATGTCGGCGAGCGCGCGCTGCGTGTCGCCCCGGTACGCCTCGACGTCCTGGGCCTCCAGCTCGACGCCCTCCCCGAAGGGGGCGATGCTCCACCACGGCTGGCCGAGCTCACGGGCGTGGTCGCGCACCTCCTCCAGCGTCCGGAACGAGGCCGCCTCCAGGTCGATCGGGGCCTCGCCGCCGGCCGCCGCGGCGATCCACGACGCCTCCATGAACTCCTGGCTCGTACGCACCAGCTCGACGGCCCGGCCGCGGATGCGCTCGGGGTCGCAGACGAACACGGCCGCCCGCACCGGCAGGTGGTCGAGCAGCAGGTCCATCGACCCGGCGAGCACGGGCGCGAACGCCTCCATGCCCTCGACCGGCACGCCCTCGGCGAGCTGGTCCAGCACGTCCTTCAGCGCCGGGTGCTCCTCCCCCAGCTCGCGGGCCCGCCGCCGGACGTCGTCGGTCAGCAGCAGCTCACGGCAGGGCGCGGCGAACAGGCCGTCGCGCGCGACCTCCAGGGAGCGCTGGTCGGCCACCTTGAACCAGCGGATCTCCTCGATCGTGTCGCCCCAGAACTCCAGCCGGAGCGGGTGCTCCTCGGTCGGCGGGAACACGTCGAGCAGGCCGCCGCGCACAGCCACCTCGCCGCGCTTCTCGACCATGTCCACCCGGTGGTAGCCGTTCTGCACCAGCCGGACCACCACGTCGTCCAGGTCGGCGTCGTCGCCCGCGTGCAGCCGTACGGGCGCGAGGTCGCCGAGGCCGGACACGATCGGCTGCAGCAGCGAGCGGACCGGGGCCACCACGACGCGCAGCGGTCCGGCGGCCGGGTCGCCCTCGATCGGGTGGGCCAGCCGCCGCAGGACGGCCAGGCGCTGGCCGACCGTGTCGCTGCGGGGCGACAGGCGCTCGTGCGGCAGCGTCTCCCAGGCGGGGAAGACGGCCACCGTGCTCTCGTCGATCAGGCTCGTGAGCGCCGCCGCGAGGTCCTCCGCCTCACGCTCGGTCGCCGTGATGGCGAGCACGGGCCGTACGCGGGACAGCGCGGCCACGGCGAATGGCCGCAGCGCGGGCGGCGCCACCAGGTCGGCGCCCAGTTGGGCGCGCGGATCGGCGGGCTGCCCGGCGGCGTCGAGCGCGGCGGCCAGCCTTGGTTCGGTGGAAACGAGGTCGAGCAGTCCGGAAAGAGACATCGATGCCTTCAATAGCCCCGTGACAAAGACAGCCGGCGTGCGGACACGGGCCCGATCCGCGAGACGATCCCGACCGGGCCGCGGCTACCAAGGCTACCCCGGTTTATCCGGCTCGCTCCGTCCGGCCGCTCGGGGCGCCCGGGGTTCGCGGTCCGCGGAGCCCTCGCCTCCCGCGACGGACGACGGCAAATGCGCAACGATGAGTCGCCGAGTCATTACTCTCGGTGTCATGACAGAGGTTCGGGTGTCGTCCGCCGACCAGGACGACGTGTTCAGTCAGCGGATCCGCGAACAGTGGACCGACCAGCTCGGGCGGCGGCTCGACATCCTCATCGCCGGGTGCGGCCGGGGCGGCGTGCTCGACGTCGGACGGTACGAGCCCAGGATGACGGGGGTGGACGAGGACCTCCCGGCCCTGCGGGCGCGCACCGCCGCCCGCGACGACCTGGAGGCGTCCTACCTGGGCGACCTGCGCCTGGTGCCGATCCCGCCGCGCTCCTTCGATGTCGTCTACGTGTCGTTCCTGCTCGAACGCATCCGCCACGCCGAGCTCGTCCTCGACCGGCTCGTCGCCGGGCTGCGCCCCGGCGGGCTGCTGCTGCTCAAGATGCGCGACCGCAGGTCGGCGTACGGCTTCTGCGACCGGACGATCCCCGGCTGGTTCCGGCGGACGGTGTGGCGGGCGTTCGCCCCGGCCGGGTCCGTGGGACCACTGCCGGCGGTCTACGAGCCGCTGGCCTCGCGCGAGGGCGTCCAGGCGTACTGCCTGATGCGCGGGCTCATGATCGCGGAGGACTACTCGGCGGTGAGCGGTTCGGCCCGGCGGGGTCCGCACCCCACCCTGGTCGCCCTGGCCTGCCGGGCCGTGGCCGCGCTCTCGCGGGGCGGGCTCAACGGCACCGAGGACGAGATCACCATGGTGATCCGGCGGCCCCAGAACCACTTCGCCCGCCTCATCTGACCCGCACCCGTCGCGGGATCGACAACACCAGGACCGGACGTCGCCGCCGATGTCCGGCCCTCGTGAGGATCATGTGTCGGTGTTCTCGTCCAGATGCTTCACCACTCGCGGCAGTTCGGGCAGTTCACGCGGGTCGCTGGTCCAGACGAGGATGCCGTCGACCTCATACCGCTTCTCGCCCCGGATGACGTAGTCGGGCCGGCTGCCGAGCGCGTCGCCGGGCCTGACGGCGAGGAAGAAGTCGTAGGCCGCGAGCAGGATGTCGCCGAGCAGCCCCCGGCCCGCGAGCGTGTGCAGTCCCTTGAGGTAGGGGTGTTTCGGCGACTCGCCCCGGACGTAGAGCCCGCCTCCGATCAGCCCGCCGATCACGGAGTCGGCCACCGCGATCTCGGTCTGCGCGCCGACCGGGGAATTCTCGATCCACATCTGCCTCCAGTCGGGGGTTCCCGCGGATGACACGGCCACCAGGTCCAGTTCGCGGAATTCCTCCGAGAAGGGGCCCTTGACCATGTCGAGGCAGATGATCGCGCCCAAGGTGGCGGACCGGCCACCCGACGGGTCCTTGACGGTCCGCGCGATCGGACCTTTGCCCGGCTGCACCTCGAACCGATTGGAGTCCCAGCCGTCGATGCCGCTCTCGTTGTGCTTGGAGAAGTAGACACGCGTCTGCTCGTGCGATTCCAGCACGGCCCCCACGTTCATCCCCTTCTTCTTGCCACTGGGGAGCGTCTCACCGGTGTCGACGGCGATTCCGCCCGCCGCCACGACGAATCCGGGGGACAACTTGGAGAGCTCCGCGTGGATTTCGTCGAAGATGGCCCGGACGGTTTCCTCGCTGTGCGGGTTCGCGGCCGAGTGGACGAGCTGGCTGCTGGTCGTGCCGTCGCCCGACTCCTTGTGTTCGATCACCTCCCCGTTGAAGGCGAATTCCGGGAAGAGGATGACGCACAGGTCGTCGTCGGGCTTGCCGAGTGCGTTGATCTGCCGCATGACCGAGAAGTAGTGACTCACTGCCGACCGGCCGGCATCGAGGGAATAGATCGCCTTCGGGTAGGGGCCGAGCCGGACGGTGGATATCGTCTTGTAGGTGCGCCTGAAGTTCCGGTAGACGGTGACCGGATTCTTGACCAGGGCCAGCTGCATCGTCGCCCGCAGCATCCCGGCAGACATGAACGCGCGTCCTTTGTTCGCCACAGTCACTCCTTTTCCTTCTTCCGCTCCGCCCGACAGACATTAGACCGTATACCGCCCCACTAAAAGAGCCTCTTTCACAACAGAACCACTATGTGTAGATTTATCCACAATGATCTGATTTGCACATATGATTGTGTTATGCGAAAAAGGTCGGCGTGAAGGAAATGCGCCGCGGAATCGATCGCGAGGCGCGGGGAAGACGTGCGGGGAACGAGCAGGGCAACGGGCACGGGCGGTCCGCCGTACTCCGGGGTAAGGTTTCCTGACCATCCGACGACCCACCGACCCACGAAGCGGAAATCATGATCGAGTGGACGCCCGACGCGCGTGAGCTGGCCGACCTTGAGCTGCTGCTGTCCGGGGCGTACGCGCCGCTGACCGGCTTCCTCACCGCGGCGGAGGTGGAGAGCGTGGCCGGGCGCGGGCGGCTGCCCGGCGGCGCCCCCTGGCCCGACCCGATCACCATCGCGCTGCCCGACGAGATCGGGCCCGGCGACCGGGTGACGCTGAAGGACCCCGAAGGCGCGGCGGTCGCGGTGCTGACCGTCACCGAGCGCGACGGGCACCACGCGGCCGGGCCGGTCGAGGCGCTCGACTCCCCCGTCTACGGCCCGTTCTCGCGGCTGCGCCGTACGCCGGAGGAGGTGCGCAAGGACCTGCCGGACGGTGGCGAGGTCCTCGCGGTGACCATGCGCGGGCCGCTCGACTCGGCCGCGCTCGACGACGTCGCGGCGACCGCGGAGGAACTGGACGCGGCCGTGCTCCTGATGCCCCTGGTCTTCGGCGAGGCAGGCCCCGCGGTGGTGCGGGCCGCGCTCAAGGCGGCCGAGCGGCTGCCCGGGGCGATGGTGGTCGCGGTGCCGCTCGCGCCGCGCGAGGACGCCGAGATCGACCTCGAACTCCGTGAGCACGTGGCCCGCAACTACGGCGCCACCGAGCACTACGCCGGCCCCGCGCCGGTCACGATCCCCGGGCCGCCGCACCGGCGGGGCCTCGTCGTGTTCTTCACCGGGCTGTCCGGCTCGGGCAAGTCGACGATCGCGCGGGGGCTGCGCGACGCGCTGCTGGAGCGGGGCGGGCGCACCGTCACCTACCTCGACGGCGACGTCGTGCGCCGCCTGTTGTCGGCCGGGCTGACGTTCTCGCGGGAGGACCGCGACCTGAACATCCGCCGGATCGGATTCGTCGCCGCCGAGGTCGCCCGGCACGGCGGCCTGGCGATCTGCGCGCCCATCGCGCCGTACGCCGCGACCCGGGACGAGGTGCGGGCGATGGTCGCGGAGGTCGGCGGCGACTTCCTGCTGGTCCACGTGGCCACACCACTGGAGGAGTGCGAGCGGCGCGACCGCAAGGGCCTGTACGCCAAGGCGCGGGCCGGGCTGATCCCGGAGTTCACCGGCGTCTCCGACCCGTACGAGGAGCCGGAGGACGCCGACCTCGTCCTCGACACCACCGGCATGACGGTCGAACGCGCGGTCGGGTCCGTGCTGAACCTCGTCACCTCGGGCGGCTGGATCCGTTAGCCGCACCTCGCCGGGCTTCCGGCGAGGGTGGCGACGCTCACTCGACCACGGCGCTCACTCGACCACGGCGCTCACTCGACCACGGCGCTCACTCGACGACGACGCTCACTCGACGACGGCGCTCACTCGACGACGACGGGCGCGAGCGCCGCGGTGAGCAGGCGGCGCGGGGCGCCCGAGCCGTCCGCCGGCGCCGTCCAGACGTCGGCGCCGAAGTCCCCCGGCAGGGCGTAGCCGAGCGTGCGGGCGTCGAGCCACACCGCCTGGTCGTCGACGCTGCGCCGCTCGGCGACCGGGGTCTCCCGCATCGTCCGGAGGTCGAGGACGTACAGCCGCCACGGCGCGTCCTCGGGCAGGCCGGGCACCCGCTTCTTGAACGCGACGCGGGTGCCGTCCGGGGAGAGCGACGGGCACTCCACGTTCCGCCGGACCGTGGTCAGGGTGCGGGCGGCGACGTCACCGCGGGCCAGCCACGTCCGGCCCCCGGTCGCGAGGGTGACCCAGAAGTGGCCGTCGTCGGCGAAGGTCACCCCCCACAGGTTGACGTCGGCCGCGTGATAGGGACGGCCGTCCTTGACGACGCGGTAGGTCTCCAGGTTGTCCTGCAGGGACCAGGTGCGCGTGTCCAGGATCGAGGTGCGGGTGGAGAAGTTCGTCCCCGCGTACGAGTCGCCGCTCACGAAGACGGTCCACGCCGCCATGCGGCCGGACGGCGAGACCCTCGTGCGGGTGGGGATGCCGGCGAGGGGGAACGCGCGCCGCTCCCGCAGGCGCGCGTCGAGCACCACGGCCCGGTAGGTGTCGCCCAGCGAGCCGTGCACGGCCTGGAGACAGGCGCCGGTGCCGGACGAGGCGTGGAAGCGCAGGCACCGCACCCCCGCCGAGACGCGCGGCGCCCCCGGGTCGTCCGCGGGCACGGAGACCACCTCGTCGCGGTGCGGACCCCACGCCATCGTCCGGAAGAGCATCCTGCGCTCGTGTCCCGCCGCGAGCGTGACCGCTCCCGGTCCGGCGGCGGGCTCCCCCGCCCGCGGCAGGCTCCGGCTCTCCGCCCGGGCGGCGGCATGCACCACCGCCCAGACGGACAGGCCCCCGAGGAGCAGGACCGCGGCCAGCAGGACCGTCAGACGGCGCGGGACGGGCACGGGGTTCCCTTCTCGTCGCACGCTCAGGTCGCCCGCTGCCGGGAGGGGCTCGCGGAGGAGCCGGCGGACGGGTCCCCAGACGGGCCCGCAGACGGGCGCAGAGCGGCGATCGCGGCGGGGGTGGAGATCGCCAGCCCCGCCGCCGCGACGGCCAGCGCCGGGCCGTCACCCCAGGCCGTCCAGGCGGCGCCGAACGCGATCGAGCAGGCGAACCGGGCGAGGGCTTGGCCGGTGCCCACCAGGGCCAGCCCTCTCGCCCGCATCGCCTCCGGCACGAGGCCGGTCACCGCGGCCGCCAGCACGCCGTCGGTCGCCGCGTAGAAGGCGCCGTGCAGGACGAGCACCGCCACCACCGCCGGCAGCGGCCCGCCGGGGGCCGCCAGCACGAGCCCGTACGCGCCGAGCAGCGCCAGGTGCCCGAGCAGGAACAACCGTCGCCGCCCGATCCGGTCGGCGACCACGCCGGCGGGCACGGCCAGCAGCAGGAAGGCGGCCGCGGTCCCGAGCGGCAGCAGGGGGAACCACTGCGCGGGCACCTCGAACCTGCGCTGCAGCAGCAGGTAGACGAAGGAGTCGCTCACCGTGGTCAGCCCCAGCAGCACCGCGCACGCCGCAAGCCGCCGTACGCCGGGCATCCGCAGGAGCGCGGTCACCCGGAGTGGAGTAGAGGACGCCGCGCTCCCGCGAGCGTCGGCGGTGCCGGCGGCGTTGATGTTCGCGTTCACGTCGGCGTCGATGCCGGCGCCGGCGCTGACGTTCGCGTCGGCACGGGCGGCGGTGTGGGCGGTGGTGTGGACGGCAGTGCCGGCGGCGTTGATGTTCGCGTTGACGTCGGCGGCGGCGCTGACGTTCGCGTCGGCACGGGCGGGACGGCCGGGGACGAAGAGCACCAGCACCACCACGCCCAGCGCGGCGACGCAGGAACTGACGGTGAACACGGCGTCATAGCCCTCCGCCGCCACTCCCAGCACCAGGAACGCCAGGACGGGCCCGCAGAGGGCCCCGGTGGTGTCCATCGCCCGGTGCACGCCGAACGCCCGCCCCCGGCGCTCGGGCGGGGTGGCCAGGGAGATGAGGGCGTCCCGGGGCGCGGTGCGCAGGCCCTTGCCCGTACGATCGAGGGCCAGCACCGCGCCGATCACCGGCAGGGTGTGGGCGACCAGCAGCAGCGGCTTGCACAGCGCCGACAGTCCGTAGCCGGCCACGGCGACCGCCTTGTGCCGCCCGCCCCCGCCGTCGGCGAGGTGGCCTCCGGCCAGCCTCACCAGGGCGCCGACCCCGTTGTAGACGCCGTCCAGCACGCCGAAGCCGAGCGGGGACAGCCCCAGTCCCGAGACGAGGTAGAGCGGCAGCACGGCGGTGACCATCTCCGCCGACACGTCCGTGATCAGGCTCACCGCGCCCAGGGCCAGCACGGTTCCCGGAACCGCGGCCCACCGCCGTCCCCGGTGCTCGACGGCGGCGGGCGCGCCGCGACTGTCCGCGAGGTACACGCGGTCAGTTCCAGACGCCGGAGACGGCCGACGCCGACGCCGCGTTGCCCGCGTGGGCGGTGCCGTACATGTCCTCGATGGTGCGCAGCAGGTTGTAGTGGTTGTAGGTGGTCCCGGAGGACGATCCCGCCCGCACCGGCTGCCCGTACAGCACGGTGGCGATGCGGTTGCCGCTCAGCCGGTTGTCCTCGTCGAAGGTGACCACGAGCAGGCTGTTGTGGGTCTTGGCCCAGGTCGCGTACGCGCCGAGTTTGTTCTTCAGCCAGGTGTCACCGGTGGACACCGAGCAGTCGTGCATGTCGCTGCACAGGTTCGGGACGACGAACGACACCGTCGGCAGCTTGGTGAAGTCGGTGGGGAACTGGGCGAACGTGTACGCGGTGGACGTCGGCACGTTGGAGAACCCGAACCAGGGGTTGTGCTTGCGGGCGTAGTTTCCGCTGCTGCACGTGGTCGAGCCCTGGCTGGGCAGCGTCTCGTTGTAGCTGGCCCAGCTCCTGCCCGCCGCGATCAGCTCCGACGCCAAATTGGGCTTGGAGCTGAAGCCGGGGGTGTAGCAGGAGTCGTCGGTGATGCCCTGCGTCGACCCGGAGAACATGGCGAAGTAGTTGGGCTGGCTGGGGTGGGTCTCGGCGTAGAACGCGGTCAGGTTGGCCCCGCCGCTCTTCAGCGAGTTGATGTACGGCGCGCTGGAGCTGCCGATGATCTGGGAGTAGGCGTGGTTCTCGAAGACCACGACCACCGTGTGGTCGGGCGTCGGCAACGTGGCCGCCTGGGCGCTGAGGCCTCCGGCGGCCCACAGGCCCAGGGAGGCGGCGGACAGCGTGAGGGCGGCGGCGAGAGCGGTGATCCGGCGGGACGGCATGGCTGTCCTCCACAGGGGGTGTCTGCGACCAGCTCAGGCTAGGAACGCGTCGTGACGCGGACCGCACGCCCGACGTGAAGATCGGCCGAACGGTGAGTGAAGACCCATGTCGCCCGATTCCGGCGCCTCGCGGGGGAGCGCCGCCGCGGCCGGTGGAGCGGGCGGGTTAGGAGGCCGGCACCGGCGTGGAGGTGAAGCGGCGGTCCCGGCCGAGCTGGGCGAACGCCCGGGTGGCGCCGGGCGTGGTGTCGAACCGGGTGTCCCCCCGGGGCGCCAGCGGCGAGTCGAAGTAGACCAGCGCCTTGATCTGGGGATAGTTCCCGATCTGGCGGGCGACGGAGTCGAAGAAGTCGCGCTTGAAGTGCGGCGCGTCCGGCCGCTCGAACGCTCCCCACTCGGCGACCATGATCGGCTTTGCCGGGAACCTGGCCTGCATCCACCGGTAGAACCCCGGCCAGCCCGGCACGTCGGGACGGGTCTTGTCGACCAGTGCGGCGAAGTCGCCCACCCGGCCGTCGGCATAGGGGTCGAACGCCACCCAGTCGACCACGTCGTCACCCGGGTAGAGCCGGCCGAACCACGGCCTGGCCGCCCAGTTGGGCGCGCCCATGTAGGTCATCACGGTCACCGCGTTGCGTACGCCCCGCTCCCGCAGACGGGTCACGACGTGGCGGAACATGGCGGTGTAGTCGGCCGCCGAGTATCCTCCGCCCTCGCGCACGTCGTTCTCCGGCTCGTGGTGGATCGTGAGGAAGAACCGGCCGGGGAAGGTGCGTCTGACGTGGTCGGCGAGCCGGTCGATCCGCCCGTCCACGTCGCCGCGGGCGACCTCCGCCCAGGTGTGGTCGAGCGCGGGCTTCCAGTTGACCAGCAGCAGCCGGGGTCCCTTCGCCACTTCCCGCTCCTCGGCGGTCGGGAAGAGCTCGCCGCCCCGGTGGTAGACGTGCACGATGTCGGCCCTGCGGCCCATCCGCCTCTCGGCGAGCTCGATCGCCCGGACCGGGCCGCGCCCGGAGAAGACGTCGGGCGCTATCCCCCACCACGCCCCGCACGTCGGGATCAGCTTGTCCGTGACCGCGCAGGCGGCCTGCGTCCGCGCGGCGCCGTTCCCCGGCTTGCCCGGCCCCACGATGCCGCCCAAGCCGGCGTCGTCTCCCGGCCCGCGGCTGTCTCCCGGAGCCGTGCTGTCTCCCGGTCCCGCGCCCCCTGTGGTGGTGCCGCCCGTCGCGGTGCCCCCGCAGGCGGTCAGGCACGCCCCCGCCACCAGTACGGCCATGCCGGCGATCCGTCTCATCGCGCCCCCTGTCCCCGCAATGGATGGGTGAACACCATCCCACCGATTCCCCGGATTCCGAGGCCGTTTTCTCGATCTCACGTGTACCGAAATAGCGTGTTTTAAGCAGCTAATTGGCGGTCATTGTCCTGAGGAAATTCGGCAATAGCCGGGGGCGAAAGCCCGCCGCCGCCTATAGTTCGAAATCGGGTCACGCCGGAGGGCCGCCGGGACCGCGGACGCGCCCGTCTCCGACGGCGTGCCGCCGCTGTGCCGCGACCGCGGCGGGGTGACGAACGAGCGCACGGAGAGGTCCATGAGCCTGCCGCCGCACAGCCGGGACATCGGGGAGTACGGATCGGTGCTCCGGCGCAGGCGGCTGATCGTGACCGCCTGCCTGCTGGCCGGAGTGGGCGGCGGGGCCGCGGCGCTGGCGGCGACCCCCGCGCGGTACACGGCGGTCGCCCAGGTGCAGGTGCTGCCGACCGGCGTACAGGAACAACTCAACACACCGAGCACCCGGCAACGCGAACCACTCAATCTCGACACCGAATCACAGGTCGCCCGATCGGCGGTCGTATCCGCCCTTGCCGCCAGAACTCTGAAATATCAGGATCCGGAGGAATTACGGGAACACGTCATGGTGGACGTGCCACCCAATTCCGCCGTTCTCTCCATTTCCTACACGGCGTACGATCCCGGGGCCGCGGCGGCGGGCGCCCAGGCGTACGCGGAGGCGTACCTGCGCAATCGCGCCCGTTCGGCCGAGGACGCGCTCGCCGCCCAGCTCAAGCTCATCTCCGCGCGACTGCGCCAGGTCGAGGACGACCTGGACGAGGCCGCCGGAACCACTCAGACGGCCGCGCAGACCGGGCAGTCTGGGCAGACCGCGCGTACGGCCGGGCAGGCTGATCCCACGGCCCGGCTGGGAGCGGCCCGGCGGCAGGCCGTGCTGGCCCGCCAGGTGTCGGATCTCACCCTGCGCTACGACGCGCTCAGGACGGTCGCGGTCACGCCGGGCACGGTGATCAGCCCGGCCCGGCCGCCCGCGCGGCCCGGCAGTCCCAGCCCTCCGCTCTATCTGGGCAGCGGCCTGTTCCTCGGGATACTCGCGGGGGCGGGCGCCGCCTTCGCCCGCGACCACACGGACCGGCGACTGCGCACCTGTGCGGACGTCGAGCGGATGTGCGGCCTGCCCCTGCTCGCCGAACTGCCGGTGAGACCTGATCCGGAGCTCCTCGGCGAGATGGCCGCCACCGTCGCCACGTCTCTCGGCGGCGGACCGCACCGGCTGCTCGTCGAGGGCGTCGGGACCGACACCGGGCCTCGGCGGGGCGGGGACGGCGGCAGGGCCAGGCGGGCGGGGACCGACAGCGGGGCCAGGCGGGCCGGGGCGGACGGCGCCGCCAGGCAGCTCGCCAGGGGCCTCGGC
>QFZU02000282.1 GCA_003260025.2 Microbispora triticiradicis
CGGCGGTCGCGGCCGGAGCCTGGGACGGCACCCGCGACGCGACGGTCGCCGCCGCGGCCCGTGCGCACGCGACGGCGGCGACGGTCTCCGGCGCCGCGATCCCGGTGGAGTCGCGCGCCTGGGTCTGGCCGCTGCTCGCCGCCGCGGGCGGGCTCGTCCTGCTCGGGTCCGGGGTGGTGGCGGCGGTGCGCGGCGCGCGCTGGCCCGGCATGTCGGGCAGGTACGAACGGGACGCCGGTCACGCCCGCACTGAGCCGGGACGGGCTCCCGCGCGTGACGCCGACCGCGCCATGTGGGACGCGCTCGACGAGGGGGAGGACCCCACCGACGATCGGGCGCGCTGAGCCTTTTCGCCCAGGGTGCGAAGAGCCGAAGTTGTTGGACCGTTCCCACCTCAGATTACAAATTGTCCACAAACCCGGTTTACGCTCTGACCGGTCGCCCGGCTGTCGATAGGCTTCGCGGCGACTTCGTTGATCGCAACAGGAGACCGGATGAGCCACGGGTACCTGCCGGGTGACTCGGGCGGCTACGGCCACCCGCCCGGCGCGGGCGGCGTGCCGCCGGTCTCCGGCTATGGCCACGGCTATGGAAACGGGTACGGCTATCCGCCACCGCCCCCTCCGTACGGGTACCACCAACCCCATGGTCCCCGTACGAACGGCATGGCCGTCGCGTCGCTCGTTCTCGGCGTTCTCGGCCTGCTCTTCTGCGGGATCCCCGGGATCGCCGGCGTCATCTGTGGTCACATCGCGTTGCACCAGACGAGGCGGACGGGCGAACAGGGGCGGGGCCTTGCGATCGCCGGGCTGATCCTGTCCTACGCCGGCGCCTCCGTCTGGCTCCTGTACGCGATCGGGCTGGGTCTGCTGGCGGCGCTGAGCGTCACGAGCATCGCCGGTTAGCCCCCACCCCGGGTCTCCCTCCCCTTCGCTCTCCTTCTTCTCCCACTTCCGCTGGAGCATCACATGTCCTACGGCAACGACCCGTACAACCAGGGTGGTTACCCCCCTCAGCAGCCTCCCCAGCAGCCCGGCCCGCAGGGCGGGTACCCGTCCCAGGGCGGCTACCCCCCGCCGCCGCAGGGCTCCTACCCCGCGCCCCCGCAGGGCGGCCAGTACGGCGGCGGCCAGTACGGCGCCGGCGCGTACGGCCAGCCCTCCGGCGGCTACGGCGGCCCCGAGCTCGCCCACTGGGGCCTGCGCGTCGGCGCGTACCTGATCGACGCCCTGATCGTCGGCATCCCGTCCGGCATCCTCTACACCATCGGCGGCTCCATGACCGCCAGCTCCCTTGAGGTGGACCCGAACACGGGGCAGCTCACCTCGACGGGCGGCAGCGGGATCGGCATGATCATCTACCTCCTGGGCTTCGCCGTCGCGATCGGCCTCGGCCTGTGGCTGAAGTACCAGGAGGGCACCACCGGCCAGACGGTGGGCAAGAAGGTCGTCGGCATCAAGACGGTCAAGGAGCAGACGGGCGAGTACATCGGCTTCGGCATGGCCTTCGTCCGCTACCTCTGCCACATCATCGACGGCCTGCCCTGCTACATCGGCTTCCTCTGGCCGCTGTGGGACGCCAAGCGGCAGACCTTCGCCGACAAGATCGTCGGCACCGTGGTCGTGCGCGCCTGAGCGCTAGGCTGAGCACGTGGACGTGACCGGACGGCGCGCGTGGGACCGGATTCGGTCGCTGCGCGCGCCGTCCGGCGCCGCGGCCGGTCTCGCCGCGGCGGTGGCGTACCTGGCGGTGGTCGACCCGCACGAGCCGGGTCACTACCCCGTCTGTCCCTTCTACTACCTCACCGGCCTGTACTGTCCGGGCTGCGGCGCCCTGCGCGCCGTGCACGATCTCGCGCACGCCGACCTCGCCGGGGCGGCGCGCATGAACCTTCTCTTTGTCGTTTGCGTTCCTGTCGTGATCGCGGCATGGGCCAGGTGGACGTTACGATCATGGCAGGGGCGGCCCGTGGGCCCGGGTGCCGCACGCCCCGTCTACCTGTGGGGACTGATCGTCGTCGCGGCCGTCTTCTGGGTAGTGCGTAATACGCCTTTCGGGCATTTCCTCGCTCCGTGACGCGACCCTGTGGCCGATCGACGCGAGACGGGCCGATACCATCGCAGGGCAGGACACGCAGAGCAGCCGACGAGAGCAGCCGACCGGAGGGACCCTTGCGCGTGAGCGAGCGGACAGGTGATTCGCGCGAGCTCCGAGCCGAAGGCGAGGAGGACGCGTGAGTGTTCTTGAGGACATCATCGTGGGCGTGCGGGAGGACCTCGAGGAGCGGCAGCGCGACGTGCCGATCGAGGAGCTCAAGCGCATCGCCGCCCGCGCCCCCGAGCCCCGGGACGCCTACGCCGCGCTCGGCGGCGACCGGGTCTCCGTGATCGCCGAAGTGAAGAGGTCGAGCCCGTCCAAGGGCGCGCTCGCCGCCATCGCCGACCCCGCCGCGCTCGCCGCCGACTACGAGGAGGGCGGCGCGCACGTCATCAGCGTGCTGACCGAGCGGCGCAGGTTCGGCGGCACGCTCGCCGACCTCGCGGCGGTGCGGGCCGCGGTCGACGTGCCCGTCCTGCGCAAGGACTTCATCGTCACCTCCTACCAGCTGTGGGAGGCCAGGGCGCACGGCGCCGACCTCGCCCTGCTGATCGTGGCGGCCCTCGACCAGCAGGCGCTCGTCTCGCTGATCGAGCGGGCCGAGTCGATCGGGCTCTGCCCGCTCGTCGAGGTGCACACCGAGGAGGAGCTGACCCGCGCGGTGGACGCCGGCGCGAAGGTCGTCGGCGTCAACGCCCGCGACCTGAAGACGCTGCAGGTGGACCGCGAGGTGTTCGCCAGGCTCGCGCCCAAGGTGCCGGACGGCATCATCAAGATCGCGGAGTCGGGGGTGCGCGGGCCGCACGACCTGCTCGCGTACGCGCGGGCGGGGGCCGACGCGGTGCTGGTGGGCGAGAGCCTGGTCACCGGCAGGGACCCCAAGGCCGCGGTCAACGACCTGGTGACCGCGGGCGCGCACCCGGCCTCCCGGCAGGACAGCGGCTCCGAGAGGCACCCGTGAACGACAGCACCGCAGAAGGAGGCCGAGTGACCTCGACGGATGGGACCCTCATCACCCCCGCCGACCTGGCGGGGGGCGGTGTCGGCGGCAACGATCCGGACGTCCAGGGCAAGTTCGGCATATTCGGCGGCCGGTACGTGCCCGAGGCGCTCATCCCGGCCCTCGACGAGGTGGCGGCCGAGTACGAGAAGGCCAAGACCGATCTCGACTTCATCCGCGAGTTCGACCACCTGCTGCGCACGTACGCGGGCCGTCCCACGACGCTGACCGAGGTGCCGCGCTTCGCCGCGCACGCGGGCGGCGCCCGGATCCTGCTCAAGCGCGAGGACCTCACCCACACCGGCGCCCACAAGATCAACAACGTGCTCGGCCAGGCGCTGCTGACCAAGAGGCTGGGCAAGCGGCGGGTCATCGCGGAGACCGGGGCCGGCCAGCACGGCGTCGCCACGGCCACCGCGGCGGCGCTCATGGGCCTGGAGTGCGTCATCTACATGGGCGCCGTCGACTGCGAGCGCCAGGCGCTCAACGTCGCCAGGATGAAGCTCCTCGGCGCGACGGTCGTCCCGGTCACCAACGGCAGCCAGACCCTCAAGGACGCCATCAACGAGGCGTTCCGCGACTGGGTCACCAACGTGGAGCACACCCACTACCTGTTCGGCACGGTCGCCGGGCCGCACCCGTTCCCCGAGATCGTCCGGGACTTCGCCCGGATCATCGGAGTCGAGGCGCGCCGCCAGGTGCAGGAGCTCGTCGGCCGTCTGCCCGACGCGGTCTGCGCCGCCGTCGGCGGCGGGTCGAACGCCATCGGTCTCTTCCACGCCTTCATCCCCGACGAGGGGGTCCGGCTGTACGGCTACGAGGCCGGCGGGCGGGGCGCGGAGACCGGCGAGCACGCGCTCACCCTCACCCAGGGCAGCGTCGGCGTGCTGCACGGCGCCCGCACCTACGTCCTGCAGGACGACGAGGGCCAGACGATCGAGTCGCACTCGATCTCCGCCGGTCTCGACTACCCCGGCGTGGGCCCCGAGCACGCGTGGCTGAAGGACAGCGGCCGCGCCACCTACGAGGGCGTGACCGACGAGGAGGCCATGGAGGCCTTCGCCCTGCTCGCGCGCACCGAGGGCATCATCCCGGCCATCGAGTCCTCCCACGCGCTCGCGGGCGCGCTGCGGCTCGGCCGCGAGCTCGGCCCGGACGCCGTGATCCTGGTGAACCTCTCGGGACGCGGCGACAAGGACATGGGCACCGCCATGAAGTACTTCAACCTCTGATCCAGCATCGATAGGGCATCCGATGACGACACTCCAGGCGGTGTTCGACAAGGCACGCGCCGAGGACAGGGCCGCGCTCGTCGGCTACCTGCCGGCCGGCTTCCCGACCAAGGACGGCGCGGTGAGGGCCGCGACCGCGATGGTCGAGGCCGGCTGCGACGTGATCGAGATCGGCCTGCCGTACTCCGATCCGCTGATGGACGGCCCGACGATCCAGGACGCGGTGCACCGGTCGCTGGAGAACGGGACCCGCATCGCCGACGTGCTGCGCACCGTCGAGGGCGTCGCGAAGTCCGGGGCCGCGACGCTGGTCATGACGTACTGGAACCCGATCGACCGCTACGGCGCCGAGCGCTTCGCCCGGGACCTCGCCTCGGCGGGCGGCGTGGGGACCATCACGCCGGACCTGACGCCCGAGGAGTCCGGGCCCTGGCTCGACGCGAGCCGGGAGTCCGGCCTCGGCACGGTCTTCCTCGTCGCGCCCAGCTCGCCCGACGAGCGCATCGCCAAGGTCGCCGCCTGCTGCACCGGTTTCGTGTACGCGGCCTCGCTGATGGGCGTGACCGGCGCCCGGGAGTCCGTCAGCTCGGCGGCCGAGGGACTGGTCAAGAAGACCAAGGCCCACACGGCGCTGCCGGTCTGCGTCGGTCTCGGCGTCGGGAACGGCGCCCAGGCCGCCGAGGTCGCGTCGTACGCCGACGGGGTCATCGTGGGGTCGGCCTTCATCCGGCGCCTGCTCGACGCGCCGGACGAGAAGTCCGGTCTCGTGGCGGTACGCGAACTCGCGGAGGAACTCGCCAGGGGTGTCCGGCGCTGAGCCGGATCTCCGGCTTTCTCCCCCCGGTACCGCCGCGAACAGCGGAAACGCCACCGCTTACCATGCTCTTATCCCGCACATGGTGAGGTTGGGTCCCGGTACTGTTCAGTCGGTGTTGCCTACCGGGCGAGGAGTCTGATGGTTCAGTTGGCATCCGGCGCTCAGGTCTCCGGCCATTTACCGTCCGAGAGACCGGCGCACTCCTGGGTCACGACCGCTGCGCGCGTCGTGCTGGCGGCCGTACTGATCGTCGCCGGCGCGCTCAAGATCGGCGCGCCCGCCCTGTCGGTGCAGGCGGTGCTCGCCTACCAGCTGCTGCCGGAGTCCCTGGCGCAGGTCGTCGGGTACGGCCTGCCCGTCGTGGAGATCATCACGGGTCTGCTGCTGCTCGTCGGCCTGTTCACCCGGGTGGCGGCGGGAGCCGGCGGCGTGCTGATGGTGGCGTTCGTCATCGGCATCGGGTCCGCGTGGGCCAGAGGGCTGCGCATCGACTGCGGCTGCTTCGGCGGTGACGGCACCCTCGCCGCGGGCCAGGACCCGAACTACTTCTGGGAACTGGTGCGTGACATCGGGCTGCTCGCCTGCGCGGCGTGGATCGTCGTGAAGCCGGTGAGCCGCCTGTCGCTGGACTCGGCTCTGGGTTTCGGGGGAGCCCGGGAGCCGGTGGACGAGGACGGTCAGGACGAGGGCCGGGACGACCGCGCCTGACACGCAGGACCGCGGTCCGGCTCTGGGTCCGGCCGCGGTGACAGCAGGGGGGAAGGTTCGTGAGCAAGCGGACGAGTGAGGCGGCCAAGGCGCGCATCGCGGCGCAGCGGGAGGCCCTGCGCAAGCAGGATCAGCGCAGGCGCGTCACGATGATCGCCACCATCGTGGTGGTCGTCGTGGTCGCGGCCGCCTTCGTCGTGTGGTCGGTGCGGCAGGGCACCTCGGAGAAGGTCACCGGCGGCCTCGCCGCCGCGACCGTGCAGGAGGACGGGACCGTGGTGATGGCCCAGCCGGGGGTCACCACGCCGGTGGTCGACGTGTACGAGGACTTCCAGTGCCCCGCGTGCAAGCAGTTCGAGGAGACCAGCGGCGCCACGCTGAAGAACCTGGCCGCCGAGGGCAAGGCGAAGGTCGCCTACCACGTGATCACGATCTTCACGCAGGAGCCGACCAAGAGCAACTCGCTGCGCGCGGCCTCGGCCGCACGGTGCGTCACGGACGGCCGGCAGTGGCTGGCGTTCCACGACAAGCTCTACAAGAACCAGCCGAGCGAGACCTCCAGCGGGTTCTCCGTGGACCAGCTGATCACGTGGGGCAAGGAGGCGGGCGTGACCTCCTCCGGCTTCGACGACTGCGTGCGCAAGCAGGGCAACGTCGCGGCACACCAGGCGTACACGCAGCAGGTCATGACCACGCAGAAGCTGGGCGGCACGCCGACGGTCAAGATCAACGGCAAGGAGATCGACAGCAAGGTCGCGTTCGTGCCGAGCGACCTGCGCGACGCCGTGGTGAACGCCGCCAAGAGCTGACCCGGGCGAGGCCCAAGCCGGACGACCGGACCGTCCCGCGCGCCGCCATCCGGGCCGCGAGGCCCGCCGGACCCGTTCCAGGGTGCGTCCCGGCGGGTCGGCGGGGTCGGCGGGGTCGGCGGGGTTCCGGCGGGAGGGCCTCAGCCCCGGTGGGCCGGACGGTAGGACAGGCGGTCCAGGCCCACCCGGAGGCGGTGCTGGACCTCCACGATCGCGAGGTGCATGGTCTCCGCCTCGGCCTGGGCGTGCACGGGCTGCCCGTTCACGTCGAGGACCGCCCGCGCGGCGCACCGTTCTCCCGGGCTGAGCGACGGACTGTAGGCGAGGTTGACCCTGGCGTAGAGGATCGGCCTGGCGGTGAACCTGGACACCGACGCGATGCGCTCCCGCGCCTCGGTGACCGCTCCCGCGGGCACCTGCCCGCTCGTCTCCACAGTGACCGCTTCGGGCGTGAGTGTGTCGTTCATGATCGGAGTCTGCCCATTTCGGCGGCCGGCTCACCAGGGACCTGTGGTACCGGACGACGGCCCGTGCGTCGCCTTCCGAAGGGCCGGACGCCTCTACCGCACCCGGGTTTCGCCGCCGCGTGGCGGGTCAGCATGCAGGCATGCCCCGCGACGACCCTTCCGCCCCTCGCTCCGCGCCGATCGCCGGCCCCCGGCAGGACGTCGCCGCACGGATCCACCAGGCGATGGTGGCCTTCGCGGCGGGCGACGCGCTCGGCGTGCCCTGGGAGGGGCGCGGGCCGGAGCGGATCGACCCCGAGGAGGTCGTCCGGCTCCCCGCCCCGGACCGGGGATGGCCGCGCGGGTCGACCTCGGACGACACCGCGCAGATGGTGCTGGTCGCACGCTGCCTGGCCGACACCGGCGGCCGCCCCACCTCGCTGGAGTTCCTGACCCGCCTCGCCGAGGCGGCGCCGGCCGTACGCGGCCTCGGACCCACCACGCGGCACGCCCTGGCGCACTTCCACGCCACGGGTGAGCCGCCCGCCCCCTCGGCGGGAGACCGGCCGACCAACGGCGCGGCCATGCGCGTCGCCCCGATCGGCTGGGCCGTTCCGACCGACCGGCCCGGCCTGCGCCGCCGGCTCTGCGAGGTCGTCTCCGCCGCGACGCACCGGGCGCCGGCGGCCGTGGCGGCGGCCCGCGTCATCGCGGCGCTGGCGTCGCACGCGCTGGAGGGGGAGAGCGTGCCCGCCCTGCTGGAGGTGGCCGTGGACGAGGCCCGCCGGGCGGACGAGCATCTCGACACCATGGACGAGGCGACGGAGGTCGCCAGTGGCGCAGTGGCGGCGAGCGGGCCACCCGCGTCCGCGGCCGGCGTGGTGGACGGCGTGGCGGCAGGCGGGCGTGCCGCTCCTGTGGACGCCGTGGTGGATGCCGCTCACGGACGGTGGACGCCCCCGTCCGAGGGCGTCTCGCTGGACGCCGTCGAGACCGTCGCCGCGGTGGTCCACGTGCTGCGAGAGGCTCCCGCCCTCGCCGCCGCGCTGCCGTACGCCGTGTCCCTGGGCGGCGACACCGACACGGTCGCCGCGCTCGTCGGCGGGGTCCTCGGCGCCCGGGAACCGGAGGGGGTGGCCGCGCTCGGCTGGCTCGGGCCGGTGGACCTCGGCGAGTATCCCGCCCTGCCGGACCTCGCGGCCCGGCTGGCCGCCCTCCGCGCGGCTCCGCCGCCGCCCGGATGACCCGCCCGCCGGGGGCCGGAGCACGTCCTGGTACCGATGAACGCGGCGGGCACCGGACTCGCCCCCTCTTGCGGTAACGTCACGTTACATGCCCCTCCTCGCCTCGATTCCCAGCCCGTCACAGGGGGTCTGGAATCTCGGACCGATTCCGATCCGCGCGTACGCCCTGTGCATCGTGCTCGGCGTCGTCGTCGCCGTCTGGATCGGCGAACGCCGCTGGCGCGCCCGCGGCGGTGCTCCCGGGACGGTCACCGACCTCGCGGTCTGGGCCGTGCCGTTCGGCCTCGTCGGCGGACGTCTCTACCACGTCATCACCGACTGGCAGATCTACTTCGGCTCCGACGCGCCCAAGCGGCCGATCGACGCCCTGTTCATCTGGGAGGGCGGCCTCGGCATCTGGGGCGCGATCGCGCTCGGCGCGCTCGGCGTCTGGATCGCCTGCCGCCGCCGCGGCATCTCCTTCACCGCCGTGGCCGACACCCTCGCCCCCGGCGTGGCCGTGGCCCAGGCCATCGGCCGGTGGGGCAACTACTTCAACCAGGAGCTCTTCGGCGGCCCCACCGACCTGCCGTGGGGGCTGGAGATCGAGCCGGGCCACCCGGGCACCGTCCCCGGCGCGACCACCTACCACCCGACCTTCCTGTACGAGTCGCTGTGGGACCTGGCGCTCGCCGGCGTGCTGATCCTGGCCGCCCGCCGCTTCGGCCTCCGCCACGGCCGGGTGTTCGCGCTGTACGTCGCGGGCTACACGCTGGGCCGGTTCTGGATCGAGGGGCTGCGGGTCGACCCCGCGCACGAGATCCTCGGGCTGCGGCTGAACCAGTGGACCTCGATCGTCATCTTCCTGTGCGCCGTCGCGTACCTGGTGCTGTCCCGCAACCGGACGGGCGAGGAGCCGGTCGGCGTCCTCGCGGGGGACGGCGAGGGCGCCGACCCCGCCCACCGGCGGGACCAGGCCGACGAGCCCGAGCTCGGCGGCGGGGAGGCCGGGAGCCTGCCCGCGGCCCACGAGGACACATCGGAGACGGACGGCCCGGCCGGCTCCGCCTCCGCGGGTTCCGATGACGCTCCGGCGGACTCCGGTGAGGGGGACAGGGCGCCGGCGGGCGCCGGCGCCACGGGCGACGGCGGGACCATGCCGGAACCGGAGGCCGGGCGGCGATGACCGAGGCCAGGACGGGGGCACGGGCCGAGGCACACCACCAGCACAGGGACGTCACCGGCGGATGGCTGCGGCCCGCGGTGTTCGGCGCGATGGACGGACTGGTGTCCAACTTCGCGCTCATCGCGGGCGTCGCCGGCGGCACCGCCGAGACCAGGATCATCGCCCTGGCCGGCATCGCCGGCCTGGCCGCCGGAGCCTTCTCCATGGCGGGCGGCGAGTACGTGTCGGTCGCCAGCCAGCGCGAGCTGGCCGAGGCCGAGATCGACGTGGAGCGGCGGGAGCTGGAGCGGCACCCCGAGGCCGAGGAGGCCGAGCTGGCCCAGATGTACGTCCAGCGGGGCGTGGATCCGGAGACCGCCAGGGAGGTCGCCCGCCAGATCTCCCGCGACCCGGAGGAGGCGCTCGCCGTCCACACGCGGGCCGAACTGGGCGTGGACCCCGGCGACCTGCCCTCACCGCTGCTCGCCGCCGGATCGTCGTTCTTATCGTTCGCCTTCGGCGCCCTGGTCCCGCTCCTGCCGTACCTGATCGGCGCGCGGAGCCTGTGGATCTCGGCCGCCGCGTCGATGGTGGCGCTGTTCGTCGCCGGCGCGGTGGTCTCGCGCGTGACGGCCAGAAGCTGGTGGTTCAGCGGTCTCCGCCAGCTCGTGGTGGGCGCCGTGGCGGCGGCGCTGACCTGGGGACTGGGGTCGCTGATAGGAACCGGCGGTCTATGACCAAGCGCAAGCGCCGGTCGTCCGCGACGGCCGAGCGCTGGGCCGGACCCACCCTCACCGAGCTCGGGCTGGACGACCGGCAGCAGCGCGTGTTCGTGTGGTCCGTGACCGCCGCGGGCGTCCTGGTGATCGCCCTGGTGCTGACGCTGGTGGTCAACGCGCTGGGCGGAGGCGGACCCGCGGTGCCGGCGGGGGCGTCGGCGGACATCGCGGGGCAGGGACTGCCGTCGTCCTTCCAGTCCTGGCCGTCCCTGAAGGAGTTCGCCCCGATCGCGGACCGCAAGGCGGACTCCGCGCCGCTGAGTGTCCAGGAGGTGTTCGGCGCCCGGACGCTCAGCGCGGGAAAGATCACGCTGCGCCGCCTCGCCAGCCGTCCCGACCAGGCCTGCGGGGGAGCGGTGTGGGGCGCCGACCTCGTCGACGCCCTCGCGCAGGCCGGGTGCACCCAGGCCGTCCGCGGCCTGTACGCCACGGCGGACGGGGTCTATCTCGCGCAGTACACGCTGTTCAACCTGTCGTCCGTCGCCGCCGCCGAGTCCCTGGCGACGTCGCTGGGGACGCTCTACCGGGGATCGTGGGTGCAGCCGCTCGAATCCCCCCGGGCGAAGTTCGGCGCCTACAGCGAGGCGAGCGCCCAGGTCATGGGTCACTACCTCGGCGTGGCCTGGATCGGCAGGACCGACGGCGCCGAGCCGGGGGAGACCGACGACTTCGTCATGCTCGGCCTGGCCGTGCGCGAGGCGGAGAGAGCGGTCTTCCGCCGGGTGGTCGCGGTCGCCGGCGTGCCGTCGGACCCCGCCCAGCCGCCGGGCCCGGCCGACACCGCACAGCCCGCGGAGGACCCGCCGTCCGATCCCGGCGCCTCTCCGGCCCCTTCTGCGAACACGGCCGCGCCGTCCCCGTCCGTCCCGGTCGCCCGATAGCAGGTCACCGGGCCGCCCGCCCGTCAGCCCGCGCCGGCCCGACCGGAGCCCAGGGGTGTGCCCGGTTCCCCCGCCGTAGGGGGGCGCGTGTGCCCCGGCTGACCGCGGCTCGAGGACGACCTCGGGCGGTCGATCCTCAGGCCGGGGCGGGGGCGGTGATCTCCGCCGTCAGCTGCGTGAGGCGGTGGAGCGGGAGTTCGAGGGGGGTCGCGTCGCCGGCCCAGGGAGCGGCCTCCTCGACGGCGGCCCTGGCCTGCCGCTTGGTGAGCCCGGCCGTCCCGCCGTGCCCGGCCGTCCCGCCGTGCCCGGCCGTCCCGCCGTGCCCGGGCGTCCCGGCGTGCTCGGGCGGTGTGGCGTGTCCGGGCGTCGTGGTGAGGCCGGTCCTGGTGAGCGCCTCCCGCCAGGTGTTGGCGAGCTTCCCGTGCGCGCTGTCCAGGATCGCGCGGATGATCCGCTCCGGCCCGTCCTCCGGCGGCGCGAGCCGTACGGCGTCGAGGACACGGCCCTCGGCGGTGAGTTCGTAGACCGGGGCGAGCAACGCGGCCAGCTCGGGCAGCCCGGCGACCGGGGCGGCGGTGAGCACCCGCACGTGCCGGGCCCGGGTCGCGAGCAGCAGGCGGGGCAGGGCCGCCTCCAGCCCGGCCGGCACCGCGATGACCACCCGCCGCGGGTCGGCGGCGTACGGCTTGGCCAGCAGCGTGGCGAGCCGGGTGCGGGGCACCTGCGGCAGCAGGCCGCGCGGCCAGTCCCCGGCGAGCAGGTCCGGCCCGAAGGCGGTCACCGCCGCCTCGTCCGCTGCGCCGTCCACCCCCGTATCGGCCGTGCTGTCCGCCGTGCTGTCCGTCCCCGCACCGGCCGTCCTGCCGGTCGCGCTGTCCACGGCCGTCGCCTGGGTCGTCGCCTGGGCCGCCGCCTTGCCGGGGCGCCCTGCGGACTCCACGGCCTGAGGGCCCTGCGTGTAGATGGCCGTGGCGAGGCGGTCGAGTCGCGCGGCGATCGCCGGCCAGGTCTTCGTGGTGGGACGCAGCACGTACAGGTCCGCCGCGCTGCCGATCGCCTCCGCCCCGTAATACCGGTTGAAGTGCGGAAATATCGCCTCATGCAGCAGGTTGAGGTCGACAAGAGCCTTCTGCACCTTCAGCGCGAGCATCGGGGTGCGCTCGGAGGCGCCGTACGCCAGGAGGATGCGCCCCCGCTCGCGGTCGCGCAGGCCCTCGGCGGCGCGCGCGGCGAACAGCCCGATCCCGTCCGGCGTGTACGGCGGGTCGGTGATCGCGAGGTCGGCCCAGCCGCGCAGCGACGGCGGCAGGCCGAGACGCAGGTCGGCCCACCGGGTGCGTACCCCGAGGTCCTGGGCGTCGACGAACTCCAGGATGCGGTCGTCGATGTCGGCCACCGCCACCTCGACCTCCGGGTGGACCATCCGCACGGCCAGCGAGGTCAGGTCGTGGTCGCCGACGCACAGCAGGCGGGCGCCGGGCAGCCAGAACCGCCGCCCCAGCAGGAGGGCGCGGCGCAGCACGGTCTCGGCGGTCGCGGAGACGTGGTCGAGCGCGTGCCGGCCCCGGGGAGCCTCGGCGATCAGCCGCTCCAGACGGGCGAGGGTTTCGGCGTGTTCCGGCACCATTTCGGACACCGGATTCCCGAGATCGGAAATTTCCGGCCCGACCCCGGCGTTGTAGCGGTTGACCTGATCCATGGGTATCCGGACACGGTCGCCGCTGTGCTCAAGGGGGAGCGCCCGCAGCAGCGACTCGATCGTCCGCCGTGGCGTCGCGGTCTCCCGTACCAGGTCGGACAGGGTCCACCAGCGGCCGCCCGCCAGGAGCGCCAGTGCTCCGCGCAGGCGCAGGCCGTCCACGCCGGCCTCCGCCAGCAGTTCGTCGATCGCCTCATGACCACCCATGCGCAAACCCTATCGAGGCCCTGTTCACCACGCTGACCTGTGAAGGTTCGCGAAGCAGACCGGGGGGGCACTATTCCGGCAGCGTGTTGTAATCTCTAAGCACCACAACCGCAGCAGGGCCAGCGTCGTCCCTCTGTTCCACGCAGAAGTTGACGACGGGAGTGACTACATGCCTGCTGCCCGCCTTGGCCTTCCCGGAGGTCTCCCCGAGCCTCAGGGACTCTACGACCCCGCCTTCGAGCATGACGCCTGTGGCGTCGCCATGGTCGCGGACGTGCAGGGTCGCCGCAGTTACGACATCGTCGCCAAGGCACTGACTGCCCTCCGCAACCTCGACCACCGGGGCGCGAGCGGCAGCGAGCCGGACACCGGCGACGGCGCGGGCATCCTCACCCAGATCCCCGACGCGTTCTTCCGCGCCGTGGTGGCCGATCTGGGATGGCACAGTGAGCTGCCCGCGGAGGGCGCGTACGCCGCGGGCGCCGCGTTCCTGCCGGCGGACGGGCAGGCGAGGGCCGCCGCGATCGAGACCATCGAGCGGATCGCCGCGGAGGAGGGCGTGAGCATCCTCGGCTGGCGCGAGCTGCCGGTGGACCGCGACCTGCCCGGCGCCACCGCGCGGGCGGCCATGCCCCACTTCGCGCAGCTGTTCGTGACCTCGCCCGGCGGCGAGACCGGCGTCGACCTCGACCGGATCGTGTTCGCCTTCCGCAAGCGGGCCGAGCACGAGGCGGACGTCTACTTCTCCTCGCTGTCCTCGCGGACCATCGTCTACAAGGGCATGCTGACCTCGCTGCAGGTCGAGCCGTTCTTCGCCGACCTGTCCGACGAGCGCTACGTCAGCGCCATCGCGCTCGTCCACTCGCGCTTCTCGACCAACACCTTCCCCTCCTGGCCGCTGGCCCACCCGTACCGGTACGTCGCGCACAACGGCGAGATCAACACCGTCCGGGGCAACCGCAACTGGATGCGCGCCCGCGAGGCGATGCTCGCCACCGGCCTGATCCCGGGCGACCTGCGGCGGCTGTTCCCCATCTGCGACCCGGACGGCTCCGACACCGCCTCGTTCGACGAGACGCTGGAGCTGCTGCACCTCGGCGGCAGGTCGCTGCCGCACGCCGTGCTGATGATGATCCCGGAGGCGTGGGAGAACCACACCGAGATGGACCCGGCCCGCCGGGCCTTCTACGAGTTCCACTCCACCCTCATGGAGGCGTGGGACGGCCCCGCGTCGATCACCTTCTCCGACGGCACGCTGGTCGGCGCGGTCCTGGACCGCAACGGCCTGCGCCCGGGCCGGTTCTGGGTCACCGACGACGGCCTGGTCGTGCTCGCCTCCGAGGCCGGCGTGCTGTCCGACATCCCGCAGGAGAAGGTGGTCCGCAAGGGCCGCCTGCAGCCGGGCCGGATGTTCCTCGTGGACACCGCGCGCGGCCGGATCATCGAGGACGACGAGATCAAGGCCGAGCTCGCCGCCGCCGAGCCGTACGGCGAGTGGCTGCACGCGGGCCTGGTCCGCTTCGAGGAGCTGCCCGAGCGCGAGCACGAGCACCCCACGCACGAGGCGCTGGTCAAGCGGCAGCAGACCTTCGGCTACACCGAGGAGGAGCTCCGGATCATCCTCACGCCGATGGCGCGGAACGGCGCCGAGCCGATCGGCTCGATGGGCACCGACAGCCCCGTCGCCGTGCTGAGCGAGAAGCCGCGGCTGCTGTTCGACTACTTCAGCCAGCTCTTCGCGCAGGTCACCAACCCGCCGCTGGACGCCATCCGCGAGGAGCTCGTCACCTCGCTGCAGTCGACGATCGGCCCCGAGGGCAACCTGCTCGACCCAGGCCCGGCCTCGTGCCGCCGGCTCGTGCTGCCCTACCCGGTGATCGACAACGACGAGCTCGCGAAGATCGTCCACATCAACGACGAGGGCGCGCTGCCCGGCTTCCAGCCGTACGTCGTGTCCGGCCTGTTCGACGCCGCCGGCGGCGGCGAGGCGCTGGTGCGGCGGCTGGAGGAGATCCGCCAGGAGGTCTCCCGGGCCATCGAGGACGGCGCCCGGATCATCGTGCTGTCCGACCGCGGGTCCTCCCGCGAGCGGGCGCCGATCCCGTCGCTGCTGCTCACCGGCGCGGTGCACCACCACCTCATCCGGGAGAAGTCCCGCACCCGGGTCGGCCTGGTGATCGAGACCGGCGAGGCCCGCGAGTGCCACCACATGGCCCTGCTCGTCGGCTATGGCGCCAGCGCGATCAACCCCTACCTCGCCCTGGAGACGGTCGAGGACATGATCGCGACCGGTCAGCTCGACCTGGACCCGCGCAAGGCCGTCCGCAACCTGATCAAGGCGTACGGCAAGGGCGTCCTGAAGGTCATGTCCAAGATGGGCGTGTCCACGGTCGCCTCCTACACCGGCGCGCAGATCTTCGAGGCGCTCGGCCTCGGCGCCGAGGTCATCGACGGGTGCTTCACCGGCACCACCTCCCGCCTCGGCGGCGTCGGCTTCGACGTGCTGGCCAGGGAGGCGCTGGAGCGGCACGCGCGGGCCTACCCCCGCGCGGAGAACCCGCACCGGCGGCTGGAGGTCGGCGGCGAGTACCAGTGGCGCCGCGAGGGCGAGCCGCACCTGTTCAACCCGACCACCGTCTTCAAGCTCCAGCACTCCACCCGCACCCGGCGGTACGAGATCTTCAAGGAGTACACGTCCCTCGTGGACGGGCAGTCCGAGAAGCTCATGACGCTGCGCGGCCTGTTCAGGCTGCGCCCCGCCGGCGCGCCGATCCCGATCGACGAGGTCGAGCCGGTCGAGTCGATCGTCAAGCGGTTCTCCACCGGCGCCATGTCGTACGGCTCCATCTCCATGGAGGCGCACGAGACGCTGGCCATCGCGATGAACCGGCTCGGCGCCAAGTCGAACACCGGCGAGGGCGGCGAGGACCCCGAGCGGCTGCACGACCCCGAGCGGCGCAGCGCGATCAAGCAGGTGGCCTCCGGCCGGTTCGGCGTGACCAGCGAATACCTGGTCAACGCGGACGACCTGCAGATCAAGATGGCGCAGGGCGCCAAGCCCGGCGAGGGCGGCCAGCTGCCCGGCCACAAGGTGTACCCGTGGATCGCCAAGACCCGGCACTCCACCCCCGGCGTCGGCCTCATCTCGCCGCCGCCGCACCACGACATCTACTCGATCGAGGACCTCGCCCAGCTCATCCACGACCTGAAGAACTCCAACCCGCGCGCCCGCGTCCACGTGAAGCTGGTCGCCGAGGTCGGGGTCGGGACCGTGGCGGCGGGCGTCAGCAAGGCCCACGCCGACGTCGTGCTGATCTCCGGCCACGACGGCGGCACCGGCGCCTCCCCGCTGACCTCGGTCAAGCACGCGGGCGCCCCCTGGGAGCTCGGCCTGGCCGAGACCCAGCAGACGCTGCTGCTCAACGGGCTGCGCGACCGCATCGTCGTGCAGGCCGACGGCCAGCTCAAGACCGGCCGCGACGTGGTCATCGCGGCGCTGCTCGGCGCCGAGGAGTACGGCTTCGCCACCGCTCCGCTGGTCGTCTCCGGCTGCGTCATGATGCGGGTCTGCCACCTCGACACCTGCCCGGTGGGCGTGGCCACGCAGAACCCCGAGCTGCGCAAGCGGTTCAGCGGCAAGCCCGAGTTCGTGGTGAACTTCTTCGAGTTCGTCGCCCAGGAGGTGCGCGAGTACCTCGCCGAGCTCGGCTACCGCTCGCTGGACGAGGTCATCGGGCGGGCCGACCTGCTCGACACCACCCGCGCGGTCGAGCACTGGAAGGCCGCCGGCCTCGACCTGTCGCCGATCCTGCACCAGCCGGAGCTGCCCGAGGGCACCCCGCGCCGCAGGGTCGCCGAGCAGGACCACGGGCTCGACAAGGCGCTGGACAACACGCTGATCCAGCTCGCCGAGGGCGCGCTGAACCTCGGCGAGCCGGTCACGCTGGAGCTGCCCATCCGCAACGTCAACCGCACGGTCGGCACCATGCTCGGCCACGAGGTGACCAAGCGGTACGGCGGCGAGGGCCTGCCCGACAACACGATCGACGTGTCGTTCACCGGCTCGGCGGGCAACTCGTTCGGCGCGTTCGTGCCGCGCGGCGTCACGCTGCGGCTGACCGGCGACGCCAACGACTACCTCGGCAAGGGCCTGTCGGGCGGCCGGATCGTGGTCCGGCCGCACCCCGACGCTCCGTTCGAGGCCGAGACGCAGGTCGTCTCTGGCAACGTCGGCCTGTACGGCGCGACGTCCGGCGAGGTCTTCGTCCGCGGCATCGTGGGCGAGCGGTTCTGCGTCCGCAACTCCGGCGCCACCGCCGTCGTCGAGGGCGTGGGCGACCACGGCTGCGAGTACATGACCGGCGGCCGGGCCGTCGTCCTCGGCGCGACCGGCCGCAACTTCGCCGCCGGCATGTCGGGCGGCGTGGCCTACGTGCTCGACCTGCGGCCCGAGCGGGTCAACCGCGAGATGGTCGAGCTCGAGGCGCTGGACGACGAGGACGCCGAGTTCCTGCGGGAGATCGTCGACAGGCACCTCACGGAGACCGGGTCCACGGTGGCCAAGGCGCTGCTGGCGGACTGGGACGCCGCGCTCGGCCGGTTCGCGAAGATCATGCCGTCCGACTACAAGCGGGTCCTGCTGGCGCGGGCCGCCGCCGAGGCCGAGGGCCGCGACATCGACGAGGCGGTCATGGCCGCCGCCCACGGGTGACGCCGATGAGCGTCATCACCACCACCATTCCCACGCGACGATAAGGGGGGTACACCGATGGCTGACCCGAAGGGGTTCCTGACACACGGGCGCGAGCTGCCGGCGCGCCGCCCGGTCGACGTGCGCATCCGCGACTGGCGCGAGGTCTACGAGGACTTCCCCAAGCCCGCGTTGACCAAGCAGGCGGCCCGCTGCATGGACTGCGGCATCCCGTTCTGCCACAACGGCTGCCCGCTCGGGAACCTCATCCCCGAGTGGAACGACCTCGTCTACCGCGACGACTGGCGCGAGGCGATCGAGCGGCTGCACGCGACCAACAACTTCCCGGAGTTCACCGGCCGCCTGTGCCCCGCTCCGTGTGAGTCGGCGTGCGTGCTCGGCATCAACTCCGACCCGGTCGCGATCAAGCGGGTGGAGGTCGAGATCGTCGACCGGGCCTTCGCCGAGGGCTGGGTCACGCCGCAGCCGCCCGCCGTCAAGACCGGCCGCAAGGTCGCGGTCGTCGGCTCCGGCCCGGCCGGCCTCGCGGCCGCGCAGCAGCTCACCCGCGCCGGGCACGACGTGGTCGTGTTCGAGCGGGCCGACCGGATCGGCGGGCTGCTCCGCTACGGCATCCCCGAGTTCAAGATGGAGAAGCGGCACGTCGACCGCCGCATCGCCCAGATGGAGGCCGAGGGCACCGAGTTCCGCACCGGCGTCAACGTCGGCGTGGACGTCACTGCGGCCGAGCTGCGCGAGGAGTTCGACGCGATCGTGCTCGCGGGCGGCGCCACGGCGTGGCGCGACCTGCCGGTGCCCGGCCGCGATCTCAAGGGCGTCTACCAGGCGATGGAGTATCTCCCCCCGGCCAACAAGGCCCAGGAGGGCGACTACGCCGAATCGCCGATCTCGGCGGAGGGCAAGCACGTCGTCGTGATCGGCGGCGGCGACACCGGCGCCGACTGCATCGGCACCGCGATCCGGCAGGGCGCGCTGTCGGTCACCCAGCTGGAGATCATGCCGAGGCCGCCGGCGGCCCGTCCCGGCAGCCAGCCGTGGCCGACGTACCCGATGCTGTTCAAGATGGAGAGCGCGCACGAGGAGCTGGAGGCCGGGGCGGGCGACCGCGTGTACGCGGTGTCCACCACCGAGTTCGCCGGCGACGACGAGGGCAACGTGCGGGCGCTGCGCCTGGTCGAGGTCGAGGGCCCGGCGGCGGGGTTCGCACCGATCCCCGGCACCGAGCGGGAGATCCCGGCCGACCTGGTCACCCTCGCCATGGGCTTCCTCGGCCCGGAGAAGGGCCCGCTGCTGAACGACCTCGCCGCCCTGTCGGGCGACCCGGAGTCGTTCTTCGACGCCCGTGGCAACGTGGCCAGGAACTCCTCGTACGAGACGTCGGTGGAGGGCGTGTTCTCCGCCGGTGACATGGGCCGCGGCCAGTCGCTGATCGTGTGGGCGATCGCCGAGGGCCGGTCCGCGGCGGCGGCGGTCGACCAGCACCTGAGCGGCCGTACGGTCCTGCCCGTGCCGATCCCCCCGACGGCGCGGCCCCTCGTCTGATCGCGATGTGAGCCGCCGGAACGCGGTCCCCAGGGGACCGGACCGCGTTCCGGCGGCGTCACGCGGCAAATCGGGAATATCTCCATCTCGGGAGGCCACGCCGCGCGGCGGCCGGCCCGTGCGGCCCTCGGGCCACGCGGTCCGGCGGGTTGCTACGTGCGGCCGGCTGCCGGGAAGATGCTGAGCCCGATCAACGGGCCCGGAATCGAGGAGGAGCGTTGCGCGCACGGGGGCGGCTCGCCGGGGCCATCATGTCGGTCGCACTGCTCGGCGGGCCGGGCGCCCCGTCGGGCACGCCAGGGATACCGGGCATACCGGTCGCGCTGAGCACACCGAGCCCAGCAGGCCCATCCAGCTCGTCAAGCCCGTCGGGAAGCGGGCAGGCCGGTGACTACCTGGTCTTCTACGTGGACGGCGGGCGGGCCGCCGCGCAGCGGGCGGCCGAGGCCGCCGGCGGCACGGTGCGGGTCTACGACGACCGCCTCGGCTATCTCGTCGTGAGCACGTCCGCGCCCGAGCGGATCGGCGACGACCCCGCCGTGGTCGGCGTCGCCCGCGACCGCCCCATCGGCCGGACCGCCGACGCTCCCGTCTCCGCCGGGCCGGGGCGTACGCTCCCCGGCGCGTCGCGCCCGGGC
>QFZU02000283.1 GCA_003260025.2 Microbispora triticiradicis
CGCCCAGGCGCCCGCGGCCCCGGCCGCCGCCGCGCCCGCCGCGGCGGAGGTGCGGGTGGACACCACCCTGCGCGGCCGCACCGAGAAGATGTCGCGCCTGCGGCAGACCATCGCCAAGCGCATGGTGGAGTCGCTGCAGGTCTCGGCCCAGCTCACCACCGTGGTCGAGGTCGACGTCACCCGCATCGCCCGCCTGCGCGACCAGGCCAAGGGCGAGTTCCTGCGGCGCGAGGGCGTCAAGCTGTCGTTCATGCCGTTCTTCGCGATCGCCGCGATCGAGGCGCTCAAGCAGCACCCGAAGCTGAACGCCACGATCAACAGCGAGACCAACGAGGTCACCTACTTCGACGTCGAGCACCTCGGCTTCGCGACCGACACCGAGCGCGGCCTGCTCGTCCCGGTGATCAAGAACGCGGGCGACCTCAACATCGCCGGGCTCGCCCGTAAGATCGCCGACCTCGCCGAGCGCACCCGCACCAACAAGGTGAGCCCCGACGAGATCACCGGCGGCACGTTCACGCTGACCAACACCGGCAGCCGGGGCGCGCTGTTCGACACGCCGATCCTCAACCAGCCGCAGGTCGGCATGCTGGGCACCGGCGCGGTCGTCAAGCGCCCGGTCGTCGTGGACACCCCGGAGGGCGAGGTCATCGCGGTCCGCTCGATGGTGTACCTCGCGCTGAGCTACGACCACCGCCTGGTGGACGGCGCCGACGCCGCCCGCTTCCTCACGACGATCAAGCGTCGTCTTGAGGAGGGCCGCTTCGAGGCCCAGCTCGGCCTGGCCTAGTCTCCGGAGACACCGCGTAGCCGTCCCGCATCCCGCGGGGCGGCTTCCGGCGTATAAGGGGCTGTGGAGACGATGACGACTGTGGTGACCGGTGCGTCCGGTCTGCTCGGCTCGGCCCTGGTGAGCGCGCTGCGGGACGACGGGCACGAGGTGCGCCGCCTGGTGCGGCGCGAGCCGGCGGCGCCCGACGAGCGCTTCTGGGACCCGGCGGGCGGGGTTCTCGACCCGGCCGCCCTGGAGGGCGCCGGCGCCGTCGTCCATCTCGCCGGGGCGGGGATCGGCGACCGCCGGTGGTCCGACGCGTACAAGCGGGAGCTGGTGGAGAGCCGGGTCTCCGGCACGCGGACGCTCGCCGAGGCGCTGGCCCGCGCGGACGGCGGGCCCCGTGTCCTGCTGTCCTCCTCGGCGATCGGCTTCTACGGCGACACGGGCGACCGGGCGGTGGACGAGTCCGCCCCGCCGGGAGAGGGCTTCCTGGCCGACCTGGTGCGCGCCTGGGAGGACGCCACGGAGCCCGCCGCCGAGGCCGGCCTCCGGGTGGCGCGGCTGCGCACCGGGGTGGTGCTCAGCGGCCGGGGCGGCGCGCTCGCCCGGATGCTGCCGATCTTCAGGATGGGCGCGGGGGCCGTCCTCGGCAGCGGCAGGCAGTACGTGTCGTGGATCTCGCTGCCCGACTGGGTGGACGCGGTCCGCTTCCTGCTCTCCCGCGAGGACCTGTCCGGGCCGGTCAACCTGACGGCGCCCGGGCCGGTGACGAACGCGGACTACACCGCCGCGCTCGCGAAGGCGCTGAAGCGGCCGGTGATGCCGGTCCCGGCCCCGCGCCTCGCGCTGCGTCTGGCACTCGGCGAGTTCGCCGACGAGGCGCTGCTCGCGGGCCAGCGGGTGCTCCCCCGGCGGCTCCTCGACGCAGGTCACCGGTTCGCCCATCCCGCCATCGGCGACGCCCTGGCCGCCGTACTCTGAAGAGTCAGTCGATCCGGACACGGAAGTGGTGGGGCATGAGCCGCATCGGGCAGTCGCACATCGTCGCCATCGGGGGCGGCTCGTTCCGGCAGTCGGAGCGGTACGGGTTCATCGAGCCGACCGCGCTGCTGCGCTACGTCCTCGACCTGACCGGGCAGGACCGGCCCAAGCTCGGGCTGCTCGCCACCGCCACGGGCGACGACGCCGACTGGCTGCTGAAGATGTACGGCGCGTTCGCCCGGTGGGACGTCGAGGTCAGCCACCTGACGGTGTTCCCGATGCCGAACGTCGCCGACCCCCGTGAGTGGATCCTGGAGCAGGACGCGATCTACGTGAGCGGCGGCAGCGTCGCCAACCTCGCCGCGCTGTGGCGGCTGCACGGCCTCGACGAGGCGTTCGCCGAGGCCTGGCGGGCGGGCGTGGTGCTGTCCGGGCAGAGCGCGGGGGCGCTGTGCTGGCACGTCGGGGGCAACACCGACTCGTTCGGGCCGAGGCTGCGGCCCTGGTCCGAGGGCCTGGCCCTGCTGCCGTACTCCTGCGGCGTCCACTACAACTCCGACCCGCAGCGGCGGTCGCTGCTGCACGAGTCGGTCGCCTCGGGCGAGCTGCCGGAGGGGTACGCCGCCGACGAGGGCGTGGCGCTGCACTACGTCGGCACGGAGTTCATCCAGGCCGTGACCACCGACCCCCGGGGGTACGCGTACCGGATCGAGCGTGACGGGCCCGCCGTCAAGGAGCTGCGGGTCGAGCCCCGGCTGCTGACCTCCACTACCCTGTCAGCGTGAAGGGCTTGGCCATCGTCCGCCTGGGAGTGGACGTTCCGTACGAGCAGGCCTGGGCCCTGCAGCGGCGGCTGCACGCCCGCCGCGCGGCCGGCGAGATCTCCGACCTGTGCCTGATGCTGGAGCACGCCCCCGTCTACACCGCGGGCAAGCGGACGCTGCCGCAGGAGCGGCCGGCCGACGGCACCCCGGTCATCGACGTGGACCGGGGCGGGAAGATCACCTGGCATGGCCCGGGCCAGCTGGTCTGCTACCCGATCATCCGGATCGCCGACGTCGTCTCCTACCTCCGGCTGCTGGAGGAGGTCCTGATCCAGGTCTGCGCCGACTTCGGGCTGACCGCGCGTCGGGTCGAGGGGCGCGGCGGGCTCTGGGTCCCCGGCGACCCGTCCCACGGGCTGCCCGACCGCAGGCTCGGCACGATCGGGATCCGGGTCACCGGCGGGGTGACCATGCACGGCTTCGCGCTCAACTGCGTGAACGACCTGAGCTGGTACAACCGCATCACCGGAGACCTCACCGGGGACGACGCCGGAGTCACCTCGCTGTCGGCGGAGACCGGCAGGCGCATCACGGTCGACGAGGTCATCCCCTTCGCCGGAAAGCGCCTCGCCGAGGCCCTCGGCGAGGAGCCGTACGACATGTACGAAGAGGAGCTGGGCTAGGGGATCACGGCGGCCCGGCGGGGCAGCACCGACAGTGCGAGCCAGATCAGCGACGCGGCCGCCGCCACGTGGACCGCGCTGGTGAGCGGGCCGTCGGGCAGCGGGGCGAGCACCGCCAGCAGCGGCAACGCGACGCCGTATCCGTACACCGCGGGCCGGGGGAACATCCGCGAGCGCGCCATCGAGACGGCGAACAGCACGGTACCGGCCACGAACACCGCGGTCGCGATGAGGAACGCCACCCTGGGCGGCCCCTGGAGCAACCGGCCCGCGATCGTGGGTTCCAGGAAGAACAGGACGATGTTCAGGCTGAACGCGACGCCGGCGAACAGGCCGAGCCCGACGACGTTCACGGCGTAGGCGACGAGCCCGAAGCGCCCTCCGGCCGCGCCGTGGTGCAGGTAGAGGACCGTCAGGGCCGGCGTTCCCAGCGCCGTCCCGATTCCGATGACGAAGCTGGTCGCGGCGGTCTCGCCGGTGAACGCCTCGACCAGTCCCGGGCCCCCGAGTGAGAGTCCCAGCAGGATCGCGCAGATCGCGCCGAAGCGCGGCAGCCAGGTGGAAGACATCACAGAGCGGCTCCTTGCCGTCGTCGGTGGGGATGCGACGACCGTAGGAGGAGCCGGCCGTCAGGAGCAGGTGCCGATCGTCGCGGCCCTCGTCCGGAGGTCACGCGGGGCACGCCGGGGCGGGGTGCCGGACTCCGGAGCGGACCGTGCCGGTCGGCACCTGCCGTCCGGCCTGAACCGGCCCGCGACGATCGCCCCGTTCGCGAGCGGGGCGTAGCCTGACGGCGGGCGGGATCCCGACCGGGAAGCCGCCGCACGGGAGCGGGCCCGGTTCCCGGCGTGGTCCGGTCGCCGGGTCGGCGCCGGGAGGGACACGCTGTCCGGGAGCGGTCCGCCGCCGCACCGGTAGGGAGGGTTCAGGATGGCCTCGCCGCCGGCCGTGCTCGCCACGGCCTCCGTTCCGACGCCGGCCTGTTCCCCCGCACCGCACGCCTCCGGGCGTCCCGTTCCCTGGGTCGCGCCGGTGCTCTACGCCGCGGTCCTGGCGGGCGGGCTGTACTACGACGTCGCCGGCGACGTCCCTCCGTCACCCGCCAAGGTCGCCGCCTTCGTCGCCGGCCTGGTGACGCTGTCCGGCCTGGACGTGCTGGAGCGGCGGCGGCACCGCGTGCGGACGCCCAAAGGCCTCGCGGCCGCCCTGCTGGGAGCGCGGCTGGCCCTGTTCGCCGCGGTCGCGGCCGCCGACACCGCCGGCCTGTCCCGGGTGCTGTTCGTCCTGCTTCCGTTCTCCGCGTACTTCGCCTTCGGCCGCCGGGTCGCCGTCGCACTGGCCGCCGGGTGCCTGGGCCTGCTGATCGCGTGGCTCTCGATCACGGTGCCGGGCTGGCACGTGACCGCGGCGTACGTGTCCGACGTGCTCATGTTCGGCCTGGGCCTGGTCCTCGCCGTCTCCATGGCCGCCGTGGCCGTCGGCGAGCAGGAGTCGCGTACCCGCCTGGAGCACGCGCTGTACGAGGTGGAGGAGTCCCACGCGCGGCTCACCGCGTACGCGGATCGGGTCGCCGAGCTCACCGCGGCGGAGGAACGCAACCGGCTCGCACGTGAGATCCACGACAGTCTCGGGCACCACCTCACCGCCGCCGCGGTGCAGATGGAGAAGGCGGAGGCGTTCCTCGACCGCGACCGGGCCACCGCCGAGCGCGCGCTGGCCGACGCCCGGTCGTCGGCCGCGCGGGCCTTGGGGGAGGTCCGTCACTCCGTGCGCGCCCTGCGCGGGGAGGCGGGGCCGTTCCGCCTGTCGGAGGCGCTGGCCGAACTCGTACGGCGCCTGGACGGCGGCGGCCCGCGCGTGACGCTGGAGACGGGCGGCGACGAGTCGGGCTACGACGCCGCGGCGCTGAGGACGCTGTATCGCGCCGCGCAGGAGGCGCTGACCAACGCCTTCAAGCACGCCGCCGCCGGCCGGGTCGCGGTGTCCGTGACCTGCGGGGAGGCGCGGGCGCGGCTCGTGGTGGAGGACGACGGCGGAGGCCTTCCCCCCGGCCCCCGGGAGGAGCGGGGGTTCGGCCTGCGCGGGATGCGGGAACGGGTGCGGCTCGCCGGGGGCGATGTGTCCCTCACGAGTGAGCCGGGTCGCGGCACCACCGTCACCGTGACCGTGCCGCGCGAGCCGGCCGGGGCGGTGTGACGTGACCCCCTCCCCCGGCCCGGCCCGTTCCGGCGACGCCGTTGTGCGGGTGCTGGTCGCCGACGACCAGGAGCTGGTCCGTGAGGGCATCGCGTCCCTGCTCGGCATCCAGCCCGGCGTCACGGTCGTGGGCACGGCGGCGGACGGCCAGGAGGCCGTCGAGGCCGCGCTCTCGCTCGAGCCGGACGTGGTCCTCATGGACGTCCGCATGCCTCGGATGAGCGGCGTCGACGCGGCCGCCGTCCTGCGCCGCCGAGCCCCCGCCTGCCGGGTGGTGATGCTGACGACCTTTGACGACGACGAGTACGTCGTCGAGGCACTGCGGGCGGGCGCGGCGGGTTACCTGCTGAAGAACCTGCCCGCCACCCGGCTCGCCGAGGCGGTGCGGCTGGCGTCCGCCGGCGTCTCCCAGCTCGACTCCTCGGTGGCCCGTCGCCTGGCCGCCGCCCTGCCGTCCGAGCCGGAGCCCGGCCGTGACGCCGGGCCGTCGCCGGCCTCGGTGCTGACGCCCCGCGAGATCGAGGTCCTGCGGCTCATCGCGACCGGCTCGACCAACAGGGAGATCGCGACGCGCATGTACCTCAGCGAGGGCACGGTGAAGAACCACATCTCGCGGATCCTCGGCCGGCTGGGCCTGCGCGACCGGACCCAGGCCGCCGTCTACGCCAGGGACCACCGGCTCCTGTGACCGCGCCGGGAGCGGCCGCCGGCGAGACCGTACGGACCGGGCGCCAGGGGTGCGGAAAGCGATACGGGGGCGAGGCGGCCGACACCCGACCGGGTAATAAGCTGGAACGGTGACGGTCGCTCCGGAAGGTCGAAAGCTCCTCCGCCTGGAGGTGCGCAACAGCCAGGTCCCCATCGAGAAGAAGCCGCCGTGGATCAAGACGCGGCTGCGCAACGGCCCGAACTTCACCGAGATCAAATCGCTGGTGAAGGGCGCGGGGCTGCACACCGTGTGCCAGGAGGCGGGCTGCCCCAACATCTCCGAGTGCTGGGAGGACCGCGAGGCCACCTTCCTCATCGGGGGTGACCAGTGCACCCGGCGCTGCGACTTCTGCCAGATCGACACGGGCAAGCCCGCGGAGTACGACAGGGACGAGCCGCGCCGCGTCGCCGAGTCGGTCCTCCAGATGGGGCTGCGCTACGCCACGGTGACCGGCGTCGCCCGCGACGACCTGCCCGACGGCGGCTCCTGGCTGTACGCCGAGACCGCCCGGCAGATCCACGAGATGGTCCCCGGCTGCGGCGTCGAACTGCTGGCGCCCGACTTCAACGGCGACCGAGGCCAGCTGGAGGAGGTCTTCTCCGCCCGGCCCGAGGTCTTCGCGCACAACATCGAGACCGTGCCGCGGATCTTCAAGCGGATCCGCCCGGCGTTCCGCTACGAGCGGTCGCTCGCGGTGATCACGATGGCCCGCGAGGCGGGACTGGTCACCAAGTCGAACCTCATCCTCGGCATGGGCGAGGAGCGCGAGGAGATCCTCCAGGCGCTGCGCGACCTCCACGAGGCCGGCTGCGACCTGGTGACGATCACGCAGTACCTGCGTCCCACCCCGCGCCACCACCCCGTGGACCGCTGGGTCAAGCCCGAGGAGTTCGTCGAGCTCCAGCGCGCGGCCGAGGAGATCGGCTTCGCCGGCGTCATGTCCGGCCCGCTGGTCCGCTCGTCCTACCGGGCCGGACGGCTCTACCAGCAGGCGATCGCCGCCCGTGCGTGAGTCTCGTTTTCATTAAGTCAGCTCGGCGTTTGTATCCTTCAGGACATGGCCAAAGACGCAGCGGCTCCGGGACGCCTCAAGCAGATCCGGATGGTCGCACAGATCATTCAACAGGCGAATCCGAAGGGCATGCCGATCGTCTACGCGTCGGCTGCCGGGACACTCGCCCTGTTCGTCGTCATCGGCGTGATCTTCGGCTGGACGTGGATCGTCTTCGGCGTCTTCGCCGCCGTCCTCGTGGGCATGCTCGTCTTCAGCCGGTTCGCGCAGAAGTCGCAGTACTCCATGCTGCACGGCCAGCCGGGCGCGTCGTACGCGATCCTGCAGAGCCTGCGGGGCACGTGGTATGTCGAGGAGAAGCCGGTCGCGGTCAACCGCGACCAGGACATGGTCTTCCGGGTGGTCGGCTTCCCGGGGGTCATCCTAGTCTCCGAGGGCCCGCCGAACCGGGTCCAGCGGATGCTCGTCGCGGAGAAGAAGCGCGTGCAGCGGGTCGCGATCGACGTGCCGGTCTACGACATCCAGTGCGGTGACGCCGAGGGGCAGGTCCCCCTGGCCAAGCTCCAGCGGCACATGATGAAGCTGCCCCGCAACCTCAAGAAGGGCGCGGTGTCCGAGGTCAACAACCGGATGCGCGCGCTCACCCCCGCCGTGCCGATGCCCAAGGGGCCGATCCCCAAGGGCATGCGCATGCCGCGCGGCCCGAAGATGCGCTGACCCGGCCGGAAGACTCGTTCGGAAGACGGCGACACATGGACGTCGGACGGCGGCCGGTCTCCCGGTCGCAGACCTCCCGGGCCAACCGGGGCTGGTGGGACGGCGCGGCCGACGACTACCAGGCCGAGCACGGCGGATTCCTGCGCGACGACGGCTTCGTCTGGTGCCCGGAAGGGCTGGACGAGGCGAGCGCGCGCCTGCTGGGCGAGGTCGCCGGCCGCCGGATCCTGGAGATCGGGTGCGGCGCCGGGCAGTGCGGCCGGTGGCTGCTCGGGCAGGGCGCGACGGTCGTCGGCGCCGACCTGTCCCACCGGCAGTTGCAGCACTCCCGGCGCATCGACATGGCGGCCGGGGTGCGGCTGCCCGTCGTGCAGGCCGACGCCGAGACACTGCCGTTCGCGGGCGGCTCGTTCGACCTCGCGTGCTCCGCCTACGGCGCGCTGCCGTTCGTCGCGGACGCCGCGGCGGTGCTGGCCGAGGTGCGCCGGGTGCTGCGCCCAGGCGGCCGGTTCGTGTTCTCCGTCAGCCACCCCGTCCGGTGGGCGTTTCCCGACGATCCCGGGCCGCGCGGCCTGACCGCCGACCGCCCCTACTTCGACCGGACGCCGTACGTCGAGTACTCCGACGAGGGCGAGCCGTCGTACGTCGAGCACCACCGGACGATGGGCGACTGGGTCGGCCTGATCACCGGCGCCGGCCTGACGCTGACCGGCCTGACCGAACCCGAGTGGCCGCCCGGCCACGACCGCGCCTGGGGCGGGTGGAGCCCGCTGCGCGGGCGCCTGCTGCCCGGCACGGCGATCTTCCAGTGCACCGCGTCCTTCTGAGCACCGTGTCCTTTCAGAGCACCGCGTCCTTACAGCACGCCTCCTCGTGAGCGCGGCGGGTCAGAGGAAGTAACGCAGCCAGACGTAGACCCAGGCCATCGTGATGCTCAGCACGGTGACCAGGATGCCGTACCTGGTGAACTGCCAGAAGCCGATGCGGTGGCCGGTCCGGGCGGCGATGCCGACGGCCACGACGTTGGCGCTCGCCGCCACCGCGGTGCCGTTGCCGCTGAAGTCGGCCCCCAGGGCGAAGGACCACCACAGCGCCCGCCCGGTCTGCCCGTCCGGCGCCTGGGCGACCATCTCCTCCACGACCGGCACCATCGTGGCGACGTAGGGGATGTTGTCGAAGAACGCGCCCAGCACCCCGGAGCCGAACAGCAGCGCCGTGGCCGCGAGGAAGTAGTCGTCGCCGAGCGCGCCGACCGCCCAGCCGCCGATCACCGCGATGACGCCGGTGTGCACCAGCCCGGCGACCATGACGAACAGGCCCATGAAGAAGACCAGCGTGCTCCACTCGACCTCGCGCAGGACCTCCGGCACGTCGGCGCGGGACACCAGCAGCATCACCCCGGCGCCCACCAGGGCGACGATCGACGGCTCCACGTGCACCACGGCGTGCAGGCAGAACCCGGCGACGACCCCGGCCAGCACGATCAGGCACCGCAGGAGCAGGCGGGGGTCGGTGATGGCCCGCCGTTCCTGCAGCGCCGTCACGGCGGCCACCCGCTCGGGGTCGTAGCGGAACGACCTGCGGAAGAGCACGCGGGTGAGCAGCACGAACACCACGAAGACGACGACCACGATCGGCGCCATGTGGGCCAGGAAGTCGTTGAACGTCAGCCCGGCGCGGCTGCCGATGATGATGTTGGGGGGATCGCCGATGAGCGTCGCCGCGCCGCCGATGTTGGACGCCAGGACCTCGGCGATCAGGTACGGCTGGGCCGGGATGCGGAGCCGGTCGCAGACGACCACGGTGACCGGCGCGACGAGCATGATCGTGGTGACGTTGTCCAGGAACGGCGAGGCGACGGCGGTGATGACCATCAGCATCACCATCAGCCGGTAGGGCCTGCCCCTGGATCTCTTCGCCGCCCAGATGGCGAGGTAGTCGAAGACACCTGTCTGCTTGACGACGCCGACGATGATCATCATGCCGAGCAGCAGGAAGACGACGTTCCAGTCGATGCCGGCGGTCTCGGAGAAGAACACCTCGTCGCCGGGGATCAGCCCCAGGACGGCCATCGCGCCCGCGGCGACGAGGACCACCTTGACCTTGTGCACCTTCTCGGACGCGATGAGGGCGAAGGCCGTCAGGAAGATCGAGAAAGAGGCGACGGCGCTCACGTACGGCGCCCCGGGGGTCCGGCGACGCTCGCGAGGCCGGTGCGGGCGTGATCGGCGGAGGCCCGGCACGGTGTCCCGGCGGGTGGGCGCGACGAGGACGGCGACGGCATGGCGAAGCGGTGGATGACGGAACCTCCGGAGCAGGGACACGCCGCACGGCGCGACGTGCCAGGGGGAAGCGAGTGACAGGCGGGGAAGCCGACGTGGAAGGGCGGGGGCGGGGGCGGCCCCCGCCCTTCCCGCCGGCGGTCAGTCGCCCGGCGGGACGAGCGCCAGGCTGGTGAGCAGCCGCTCCAGCGTGATCGCCCCGGCCAGGGCGCCGTCCCGGTCGACGACCGCGACGATGGGACTGCGCATCCGGGTCATGAGGGCGGCCACCTCGAGCAGGGTCGCGTCGAGCGGCACCGTCACCGGCCTGGGCGGCTGGGGCGGCAGGCAGTCTCCCACCGTGATGCCGGCCAGCTCCTGCCAGAAGCGGTCGGCGTGGGCCTCGTCGATCGCCCGGGCGAGCGCCGCGTCCTCCTGGTAGGCCCCGGGGACCGTGAGACGCAGCACCTGCGTGCCGGGCAGCACCCAGCCCGGCCGTCTCCTGTCGTCCACGACGATCAGTCCCGGCATCCGGTTCAGCACCATGATCCGTACGGCCCGGGCGACGGGGTCGTGGACGGTCACCGTCGGCAGGTTCACGACGACTTCGCGCGCTTGCATCAGGTCATCACATCGATCGGGGAGACGGAGGTTCCTTGCCATGGTCATCGGGCCGCCTCGGTGAACGCAGCCTGGGTGAACTCGGTGAACTCGGTGAAACGGCGTTCGAGATCGGCGAGCCGATCGAGGACGGGCCTGCTGTGCAGGATGTCGGCGAGCTGGTCGGCCTCGCACTGCTCCAGGCTGATCGCCTGCAGCACGGTGTCGGGCTCGGCGGGGTCGTAGAAGAGGAGCCGCCGGCGGCCGGACTTCTCGACGAGCACCCCGAAGCACCGGCCGTCACGGGTGACGCACTGGTGCACGGTCGCGACGCCGGGCAGGGTGGCGCTGGTCACGTCCATCTCGGATACCTCCCGTCCGTCGTTGCCTGCTGTTCCAGTCTTCGGAACACCCCGGCCGGGGACCATCGGGTCCGGCACCCATATCGGGAGAGGTATGACATGTAGCGGCCCCCGCGAGATGGGGAGCACCCCGCATGGACACCCGCGTACGAGAACGAGCAGGCTGTGAGACGTGAACGAGCCCACTGACCGGCGCACCGACCGGCGCGATGACCGGGGCGACGACCGGCGGTCCGGCCGGCCGGCGGCGGCGCCGCGGTCGCGGCGCCCGGCCCGGGCCCTGTTCTGGCGGCTGTTCGCGATCAACGGACTGGTCTTCACCGCCGGGACGCTGGTGCTCGCGCTCTCCCCCGCCACGGTGTCCTCACCGGTCCTGCTCACCGAGGTACCGGTCCTGACCGTGGGGCTGGCCCTGATCATCACGGCCAACGCGCTGCTGATCCGCAGGAGCCTGGCCCCGCTCGACGCGCTCACCACGCTCATGCGGCGGGTCGACCTGCTGCGGGCGGGCGACCGGCTCACCGACAGCGGCAACGGCGACCTCGCCCAGGTCATCGGCACGTTCAACGAGATGCTCGAACGGCTCGAAGCCGAGCGCAGCGCGAGCAGCGCGCACGCGCTGGCCGCGCAGGAGGGGGAACGGCGGCGGATCGCACGGGAACTGCACGACGAGATCGGCCAGAGCCTCACGGTGGCGCTGCTGGAGCTCAAGCGCGTCGTGGACCGCGCGCCCGAGGATCTCCGGGAGGAGCTGCGCTCCGCGCAGGAGACGGTGCGGGCCAGCCTGGACGAGGTGCGGCAGGTCGCCAGGCGGCTGCGGCCGGGCGTCCTGGACGACCTCGGCCTGCACAGCGCGCTGAGCGCGCTCGGCAGCGACTTCTCCCAGGCGAGCGGAATCCGGATCAACCGTGACATCGACCCGCGGCTGCCCGCGCTCAGCGAGGAGGTCGAGCTCGTCCTCTACCGGATCGCGCAGGAAGGGCTGACGAACGTGGCCAGGCACTCCCGCGCCCGCCGGGCGGAGCTGTCGCTCACCGAGGAGGACGGGCGGCTCACCCTGCGCATCGCCGACGACGGGCGCGGCGGCGCCCGGACCGAGGGCGCCGGCATCCGCGGGATGCGCGAGCGCGCCCTGCTCATCGGCGCCCGGCTGACCGTCGACTCCCCGCCCGGCGGCGGCACGGACGTGCGTCTCGTCGTCCCCCCACACGTCCCCCCTGTCTCGCCGTCCCCCCGCACGTCGTCCTCCCCACACGCGGTGAAGGAGAGCTGAGCCGTGGAGAGCGCCAAGACCCGCATCCTGCTGGCGGACGACCACGCGCTGGTCCGCCGCGGACTGCGGCTGATCCTCGACGCCGAGCCCGACCTCATGGTGGTCGCGGAGGCCTCCGACGGCGCCGAGGCGGTCGAGGCCGCCCGCTCCGAGACGATCGACCTCGCCATCCTGGACATCGCGATGCCCCGCATGACCGGGATCCAGGCCGCACGTGAGATCTCACGGCGCGCTCCCGGCATCCGCATCCTGATCCTGTCGATGTACGACAACGAGCAGTACTTCTTCGAGGCGCTCAAGGCCGGGGCGTCGGGTTACGTGCTCAAGTCGGTCGCCGACCAGGACCTGCTGGAGGCCTGCCGGGCGGCGATGCGCGGAGAGCCCTTCCTCTACCCCGGCGCGGTCACCGCCCTCATCCGCGACTACCTCCAGCGCGCCCGGCAGGGCGAGCGGGTGCCGGACAGCATCCTGACGCCCCGCGAGGAGGAGATCGTCAAGCTCATCGCCGAGGGCAACTCCGCCAAGGAGATCGCGGAGACGCTCTACATCAGCGCGAAGACCGTCGACCGGCACCGCGCGAACATCCTGCAGAAGCTCGGCATGCGCGACCGGCTCGACCTGACCCGTTACGCCATCCGGGCCGGCCTCGTCGAACCGTGATCATGGGCCGCGCCGGGTCCCTCGTACGGACCGTCAGAGGGTGACGACCACCGTGCCGGACGCGCGGTCGTGCAGGCCGCGCCGGTCGCGGTCCCAGATCAGGGCGGGTACGGCGAGGCACAGCAGGAGCGTGCGGACCAGCACGCCGAGGAAGCGCGGCCGGCCGCCGTCCAGTGCGGCCACCCGGATGCCGAACAGCCGCATTCCCAGGGTCATGCCGATCGTGCCGAGCAGCAGGACGTACTCCGCGGCGAACACGCCGAGGCCGACCGCGCTGACGTCGGCGCCGCGGACACGGAGCAGGCCACCGGCGATGGCCCAGGTGCACAGGAGCCAGTCGACGACGACCGCGCCGAGCCTGCGCCCCCAGCCCGCGACCGCGCCCGGGCCGTGCTCGGGCAGGCCGAGCCGCTCACCGGGATAGCCGAGGTCGATCCCGGCGGCGCGGGTGCCGCCGAGCCAGGTCTGCGTCCAACGCGGCTGCCGGTCACTCATGGTTGACCAGCGTATCGGGGAGGGTCACCGGTCTGGCGTGCGGCCGCGAAGCCGTCCATGATGGGGCAGGTCGAACCCATCAAATGCCCTGTATGGTGGGCCATTTACGACTTAGGCGTTTGGAGGGAACCGTGCGGCCGGCGGACCCCGATGACATCGACGCGCGTTTCGAGGCGCTGGTCGCGCAGTTCGACGAGGACGAGATCCGCAGCATGATCACGGCGGCGGAGCGAGACCCCCTCACCCGCCGGAGGACGCGGCGCCGCCTGCCGGCCGTGCTGGTGGCGATCGCCGCCGCCGTCCTGGTCGCGGGGCTCGTCGTCACCGTACGGCCCGACGCCCTGGAGCGGCTGGGCGTCGGCGGCCAGGCGTCCGGCGACGAGGACCGGTTCGTCACCGGCGCGGTGGTCGCCCGGCCCGGTCCCGTGCTGACGCCGATCCCCGACGGCGAGGAGGGCCTCGCCGACCTCGACCCGGCGCCCGCCGGTCCGTTCACGGGCACCCCGGCCGCCGGGTTCGCCGACGGCGAGGAAGGGCTGGTCATGCCGCCCGCGCGGAAGCTGGGCGGGCTCACCGAGGACGAGGTCGGCCGCGCGCTGCTGCGGGTGAAGCTGCTGCTGTCGGCCGCGCACCTCGACCCCGCGACGGTCCGCGGCGGCCGGCCGGAGCGGTTCGCCGCGCTGCTGCACCCCCGGCAACGTGAGTCGTTCCTGGGCGGACTGGACGAGAGCGGCCCGTCCGGCACCCGCTCGTGGGTGTTCAGCCTCGCGCCCGGCGCCGCCCAGCCGGCCGGGAACGTCGTGAAGGTCTCCGGGGCGACGACGGTCGGCGCGCGGACCGGCGGAGGCGTCACGATCGAGGCCGACTATCTGTTCGTCCATCCCGTCACCCGGCCCGGCGACCCTCTTACCGTGACGAGGGTCGTCGAGCACCACAGGAGCGAGTTCGCCGCCTACCGGGAGGGCGGGAAGCTGGTCGTCTGGCTGGACGGCGACCGGTCGGCGCTGTTCGGCGCGAGCTGCGACACGGGCGACGGGTTCGTCCATCCGTACTTCCCCGGCGACCCGCGCGAGGCGCGGCCCTCCGGTGAGCCCGTCAACCCGTACGACCGCGCCTCCGCGGTCTCACGGCGACCGGCATGTCCGGCCGCGTATGCCACCTGACCTGCGAGAAGGCCGTACGATGGAGGCCGGGGACGAGCGAGGCCGGTGTTAACGTGGCGGCCGCCCGGGTAGCGCTTTCCCTTAACACGCGCGAAACAATCGAGACATGGGGCGGAAACGGCATCGGCCTATTTTCGGGTTGCGCTAGCCCGTGCCCCTGGGAGGTTCGAGAGTGTTCAACTCCGCCGATGACGTCCTCAATTTCATCCGGGACGAGGGTGTGCAGTTCGTTGACGTCAGGTTCACGGACCTGCCGGGCACGACGCACCACTTCACCTTCCCGTCTGAGAACTTCGGTTCGAATGTCTTCACCGACGGCCTGATGTTCGACGGATCGTCGATCCGTGGTTTCCAGGCCATCCACGAGTCGGACATGCTGCTGCTGCCCGACCCCACGACGGCCGTGATCGACCCGTTCCGTCAGCACAAGACGCTGAACATCAACTTCTTCGTGCACGACCCGCTGACCGGCGAGGCCTACAGCCGCGACCCGCGCAACGTCGCCCGCAAGGCCGAGGAGTACCTCAAGGGCACGGGCATCGCGGACACGGTCTACTTCGGCCCCGAGGCCGAGTTCTACATCTTCGACGACGTTCGCTTCGAGACGCGGCAGAACGCCGGTTACTACTACATCGACTCCATCGAAGGCGCCTGGAACACCGGCAAGGCCTCCGAGGGCGGCAACCTGGGTTACAAGCCCCGCTACAAGGGCGGCTACTTCCCGGTCCCGCCGATGGACCACTTCACCGACCTGCGCTCCGAGATGGTCCGCAACCTCATCGAGGCCGGCATCGAGACCGAGATGCAGCACCACGAGGTGGGCACCGCCGGCCAGGCCGAGATCGACTTCCGGTTCGGCACGCTGCTCGAGACGGCCGACAAGCTGATGCTGTACAAGTACATCATCAAGAGCACGGCCATCCAGGCGGGCCGCACGGTCACGTTCATGCCCAAGCCGATCTTCGGTGACAACGGCTCCGGCATGCACTGCCACCAGTCGCTGTGGAAGGACGGCGAGCCGCTGTTCTACGACGAGGTCGGCTACGCCGGTCTGTCGGACACCGCGCGCTACTACATCGGCGGCCTGCTCAAGCACGCCCCGTCGCTGCTGGCCTTCACCAACCCGACGGTGAACTCCTACCACCGCCTGGTGCCCGGCTACGAGGCCCCGGTCAACCTGGTCTACTCCCAGCGCAACCGCTCGGCCTGCGTCCGCATCCCGATCACCGGGTCGAACCCCAAGGCCAAGCGCATCGAGTTCCGGGTGCCGGACCCGTCCTGCAACCCGTACTTCGCCTTCGCCGCCATGCTGATGGCCGGCATCGACGGCATCCGCAACAAGATCGAGCCGCCGGAGCCGGTCGACAAGGACCTGTACGAGCTTCCGCCCGAGGAGGCCCGCAACATCCCGCAGGTGCCGGGCTCGCTGGAGAAGGTGCTCGACGCGCTCGAGGCCGACCACGACTACCTGCTGGAGGGCGGCGTCTTCACGCCCGACCTCATCGAGACCTGGATCTCCTACAAGCGCGAGAACGAGGTCGACCCGATCCGCCTCCGCCCGCACCCGCACGAGTTCGAGCTCTACTACGACGTGTGATCCGCTGAGCCGCCGACCCCGGCGGGAAGGGCCGTACGGCCTCTGCCAGGGTCACGACCGGCGCACTCGCGTCCGCAGGAACGGCCATCGGCCGGCGCCCCACCACGGTGCCGGCCGATGGCCTTTCTCATGCCCGCCGGTGCCATCATGATCGGGTGCATCAGGCGTGGAACGCGTGGGGGCCCGTCGTCGTGGCGGCTGTCGTGGCCCTGCCTGCCGCGGCTCTCCTCGCGTTCGTGCTCGCACGCCTCCGGGACCGGAGGGGGCATCCCTTCCCCCGCCGCACGGCCGTCGCGGATGTCGCCATCGTCATTGGAACCGCTCCGTGGATCTGGATGATCCTCACGCCCGGGGCGGGACAGGGCGTGCAGTTGGTTCCCCTCCTCGACCTCGTGGACCAGATCACGCGGATGTCGCCGGGGGCGGCGTTCGTTCAGATCGGGGGCAATCTCCTGGTGTTCGCGGCGCTCGGTGCGATGCTCCCGGTTCGCTCGGCGCGCTTCGCGTCGCTCAGGGCGGTCGCCGCCGTCGCGGCCACCGCCTCGCTCACCGTCGAGATCCTCCAGTACGTCCTGCGGCTCGGGCGGGTGAGCTCGGTGGACGACGTCATCCTGAACACGGCCGGGGCCGTGCTCGCGGCCCTCGCCACCCGCCGATGGTGGATGCCGAAGCCAACGGCGGGCGAGAGCGCGGTCAGGCCGCCTGGTCCGGGAGGCGGTAGACGGACACGTGGGAGGGCGACTCGGCGGTGAACTCGGCGCCGGCCCAGTCCGCTTGCCTCGACTCCAGCTCGAAGCCGGCCAGTTGGGCCATGAGGTCGAGCTCGGCCGGCCAGATGTAGCGGTGCGGGCTGCGGAACAGGGTGGCCTGCCTGCTCTCGTCGAACGTGAAGTGGTGCGACACGAGGTGCTGGCGCAGCACGTCGTAGGTGTCCAGGCCGATGTAGCCGGGCTCCGAGTGCCACACCACGGCCTGCCGCCCCGGTGGGAGCGCGCGTAGCTCGGGCACCCCGAGCTCGATCACGAAGCGCCCGCCGGGCACGAGGTGCCGCGCGGCGTTGCGGAAGCACGCGACCTGCTCGGCCTGGGTGAGCAGGTTGGAGATGGTGTTGTAGACGAGGTAGACGAGCGTGTACTCCCCCGGCGCGACGGCCGTCGCCATGTCACCGACGATCACCGGGATGGCCGCCTCGTCCGCCTTCGTCCGCAGTTGCTCGATCATCGGAGGGGACAGTTCGATGCCGGTGACGGGCACTCCCCGCCCGGCGAGCGGGACGGCCACGCGCCCGGTCCCGATCGCGAACTCAAGGGCCCGTCCGTCTCCCGCGAGCTCCGCGAGACGGTCCACCATCGGCCCCAGGACCTCGGGCGCGAACATCCCCCGGCCCGGCGTGTCGTAGCGTCCGGCGGCCTCGGCATCCCAGATCTGCTCTTGACGCACGCACTCCACCATCGTCCTGGGATATTCGTACCGTCCACTGGTTTTCCGGGCCGCTGAGAGAGGACGACGTGCGGGCAACGGTGCGGCAGGACACGGAAACGGGCGGCGACCGTACGCGCTGGAGCCGTTGGCGGCTCGCGGCGCTCACCGTTCCGGTGATCATCACCGCGATCGTGACCCTGATGGCCGCGACGCCCCCCGGCGGCAACTTTCCGCTGGTCCTGGCCGCGATACCCGCCTGGCTGCTGTCCGGGCTGGTATGGCTCGGGGCTCTCCTGTTCCGGGGCTACCGGCGGAGCCTCTGGGTCCTGGCGCCGCCCCTCGCCGCCCTTGTCGCCATCGCGCTGGTGGCCCTCGACGTACCGATGAAGGCTGCCTTCCTGGTCTCCGAACCCGCCCTCACGAGATACGTCGAGTCCGTGCCCGGCGAGAAGCGCTGGGAGAGCACGCGCGATCACGTCGGGCTGTTCACCGTGAGCCGGGTTCTCCGGCAGGACGGCGTGACCGAGCTGGTGATGGCCGGTTCCGGCGGCTTCCTGGAGGAGTGCGGATTCGCTTATGTCCCGCAGGGAGGCGCCCGGCCTCCCGGCTTCTCCAGCGTCGACCGCCTGACCGACAGGTGGTACGCCGTGTGCATCGACTACGACTGACCCGGCGCCGCCGCGGGCGGTCAGGTGGGCTGGCCGATGGGCCGGACGACGACCGTGTTGACGTCGACGCCGCCCGGCTGCGCGACGGCCCACACGATGGCGTCGGCGATTTGGTCGGCGGTGAGAAGGTTCCCCTCGGGCAGAGCGCCCAGCCCATCCCAGAACGGGGTCTCCACGCGGCCCGGAGCGATCAGGGTGACGCCCACACCGTCGGCGGTCACCATGCGCCGGGTGTTCTCGGCCAGGCCCGTCACCGCCCACTTGGTCGCGCCGTAGATGTTGCCCGGGGTGTGGACGAACCCCGCGACGCTGCCGACAAGGACGATCCGGCCCTTCGACCGCTTCAGTTCGGGCAGCGCGGCCCTGATCAGCAGGGCGGGCCCGAGCACGTTGGTCAGCACCATCTCCCGCCACCCGGCCGGGTCTCCGTCGGCCAGGGTGTCGTGGGTGGCGAAGCCCGCGTTGGCGATGGCGGTGTCCAGGCGCCCGAACTCCTTCACCGTCGTCTCGACGGCGGACAGGACCGCGTCGTGGTGGGACGCGTCGGCCGGGATCGTCAGCAGGCGGCCGGGGTCGCCGATCGACTCGGCGAAACGCCTCAGACGGCCCTCGTCACGGCCGGTGACGCTCACTCGGTGCCCCCGGTCGAGCAGGCGCCGGGCGGTCGCCGCCCCGATGCCGCTACCGCCCCCGGTGATCAAAGCGACAGGAGAGTCCGTCATCCGTGCCCCCATGGTGATCGATGCGTCGCGAGCGTGTTCGCGCCCGATCCGGCATTCCATCACCTGGAGCCCGCTCCAGGTCAACTCCTCACGAAACGACGCTGGTGTCGCGGTAGGTCCGCATCTCGGTGAGCAGGCCGTCCTCCACGCGGACCAGCCAGATGAGCCGGGTGCTCGCCGTCCCCTGGCCGGCGGTTCCGGCGACGGCCACCAGATCGCCGTCTCCGAGAACGGCGTCGATCGTGAACCGGAGATCGGGCTGCGCCTGGCGGATCCGCCCGACGGCCTGCCGGACGCCGTCGGGCCCGACCACTTCGGGGTGAGCGTGGTCGACCCAGGCAGGGCTCAGGATCTCGTCGGCCGCCGACGCGTCCCCCATGTTCCACATCTCGAAGTAACGCGTCACGAGCCATCGGGCAGAGCGGGTGACGTCGGCGTCCATCGGCGATTCGTCCTCCTTCAAGTCGGGGAAGGTCAGCCGGACGAGCCCTGGGATCGGCTGCGCATGCCGCTGACGCGGCGCAGGATGTCCCACCAGAACGGCGCGCCGAACAGCACGGCGACGAGGGTGAGCAGCAGGCCCGGCCAGTGGCCCGGGGTCGTGAGACGCCGCCACCAGTCCTCGCCGTGCCACTCCCAGGCCGGGCCGCCGGCGTCCATGCTGACGCTGACCGGGGCGTGCGTGAAGATCTTGACGAACGCCGGGGTGCTCAGCACGTCGGTCACGCACGCGTAGGTGTCCTGCGCGGGCGCGCACCTCTCACGCAGCGGCTCCAGCGCCTCCGGGCCCGACTGGGCGAAGGCGGTCACCTCGCTGCGGTAGGCGTTGTCCTGCAGCAGCGTCTTGCCGTACTCCAGGGAGTCCAGGCCGAACAGCAGCGTGACGAGGAGGCCGAGCGCGGCGATGACCCAGCGCACGTAGCGGCGGTAGAGCAGGGTGAGCCGCTCCATCTCCCCGTCGAACCAGTCCTCCACCCCGCGCCGGAACGCCTCCAGGTCGTGGCTGGCCCTGTTCCACACCGCCTTGAGCGGCCGGGAGAGCGGGCTGTTGAGCGCGTCGAGGTCGCGCATGAGGGCCTCGACGCCGCCGTGCTCGGTGGCGATCTCCAGGACGGCGACGGCGAAGCGCGCCGGAGGGATGTCGGCGATGCTCGTCCGGCCGCGCTTGGCGTGATCGATCTCCTGCAGGCGCTCGTGGAGCAGTTCGGCCATCGACTTGCCCTCGCCGGGCAACGCGACCCCGACCCCCGCCGCGCCGTCCGCCGCCGCGCCGACCCCCGCCGCCGCCGCATCGACCATCCCGCCGACGGCGGCCCCGTCCG
>QFZU02000284.1 GCA_003260025.2 Microbispora triticiradicis
CGGCGGGCACGCCGGGCGGGCCGCGCGCCGCGTGTCACGCAGGTTCGGGCCGCGAGGCGGGACCCGACGTCCGTGGAAAACGGATGACGTTCCCGCCCGTGTAGGCCTTGAGGTCGACGATCTTCCTCTCCTGCTTGGGCCTACGGCGCAGTGCGGACCTGATGTCCCTGACCTTGGCGAGCGACGGCACCACCGTGACCATGTTGCATCCCCCCGACCGTGATGGTTCCGTTACCTTTCCGAATAGATACAGGAGGACGGGTAAAGCGGGCGTAAAGCTTCAGCCGTCACAGGAGTCTCAGTAGGGCAGGCGTCGTCCGGAGGGGGTGCGCAGGTCGAGATCGGCGGCGGGACGGCGGATACGGCGAGGCCGGTGGATCCTGGTACGTCTCATGACCCTTGTCCTTCCGTGACATCTGCAGACTATTCGCCCCGCCCGCCGCCGTCCTCCCGTTTTCCCGCGACCGGCCGTTCTCCCGGTCCGGCCAGGTCAGACCCCCGAGCCGGGGACCGTACGGCTGATGACGCAGATCCGGTTCCAGGCGTTGATCTGCGCGACGGCCACGACCAGCGAGGCCAGTTCCTCCTGGGAGTAGTGCAGTGCGGCCTCCGCCCAGACCTCGTCCGGCACCGGGTCGGGCCGGTCGGCGAGCCGGGTCCCGGCCTCGGCCAGCGCGAGCGCGGCCCGCTCGGCGTCCGTGTAGTACGGCGCCTCCCGCCAGGCGGCCACCGACCACAGCCGCTCGTCGCTCTCCCCGGCCTTCTTCGCGTCCCGGACGTGCATGTCCAGGCAGAACGCGCAGCCGTTGATCTGGCTGGCCCGGATCTTCACGAGCTCCAGGGTGGCGTGCGGCAGGCCGCACCCGTGCAGGAACCGCTCCACCCCCCGCATCGCCTCGATCGCCCCCGGGGCCAGCTCACGCACACTGATTCTCGCGGTCATCGTCGGTTCCTCGTCTCGTCGGCCCGCGTCAGGCGGGCGAGTTTCTCCGGGTTCAGGACCATGTCGACGGCGGTGATCCGGCCGCCCGCGACGGTGAGTCCGATCACGGTCACCAGCCGGCCCTCTCGGTAGCGCAGCAGACCGGGCCGGCCGTTCACCGAGGCGGGCACCAGCTCGAATCGGCCGAACCTGCGCAGGCCCGTCAGCAGCCGGGCGACCTTCGCGGCGCCCAGGACCGGCCGCCGCGCCGCGCGCACCACTCCGCCGCCGTCGCTGCGCAGCACGACCTCCGGATCGAGCAGCGCGAGCAGCGCGCCGATGTCGTCGCCGAGGCAGGCGCGGGCGAAGGCGTCCACCACCCGCCGGTGCGCGGAGGGGTCCACGTCGAACCGGGGAGCGCGGGACGCGACGTGCGTCCGCGCCCGGGCGGCGAGCTGCCGGCAGGCGGCCGGGCTGCGCCCGACCGCCTCGCCCACCTCGGCGAACGTCAGGCCGAACACGTCGTGCAGCACGAAGGCGGTCCGCTCGGCCGGGCTCAGCGACTCCAGCACGACGAGCATGGCCATGCTGATCGACTCGTCCAGCGTCACCCGCTCGGCCGGCCCGGGTTCACCAACCACGGGCCCACCGGCCACGGCACCGGTGAGAACAGGCTCGGGCAGCCACGGCCCCACGTACTCCTCCCGGCGGTGCCGGGCCGAGCGCAGCACGTCGAGGGCGAGCCGGGAGACGGTGACCACCAGCCACCCGACCACGTCGCCGATCTCCGCGCCGCCCTCCTCCCGGTGGCGGCGCAGCCGCAGCCAGGCGTCCTGCACGACGTCCTCGGCCTCGTCGAGGCTTCCGAGCAGCCCGTACGCGACGCCGAGCAGCCGGGGCCGCAGCGCCTCGAACCCGGCGCCCCCGCCGATCCCGCCGTCGTCATGGTCGTCCACGTGCTGAGGACGAGACAGCCCCTCCATGTGTGACATCCCCCGCCGCCCGAGGTCAGGCGGAGTCGCGTACGACCAGCGTCGTGGGGAGGATGACCGGCTCGACGCGGTCGGCGCCGTCGACCAGTTCGAGCAGCAGGCGTACGGTCTCCTCGGCCACCTGGGCGAGCGGCTGCCGGATCGTGGTCAGCGGCGGGTGCGTGGAGACGGCGATCGACGAGTCGTCGAAGCCGCCCACCGCCACGTCGTCGGGCACCCGCCGGCCCGCGGCCCGCAGCGTCGCCAGGGCCCCGGCCGCCATCAGGTCGGAGGCCACGAACACCGCGTCGAGGTCGGGCGCGCGCTCCAGCAGCCGCGCCATCGCGCTCTCGCCGCTGAGCTGAGTCCAGTCGCCGTGCTCGATGAGCCGCCTGGACGCCTTGCGGCCGAGCACGTCGGCGAAGCCCTCCAGCCGCTGGACGCCGCCGGGGGTGTCCATCGGGCCGGTGATGGTGGCGATCCTCCTGCGCCCCTGCTCGACCAGGTAACGAGCCATCTGCCGGGCGCCCTCGCGGTCGTCGGCGGCGGCGTACGGGATCGCGTTCTCCCGCCCGACCACCGCGCCCTGCGCGACCGCCGGCACCCTGGTCTTCACCAGGGCGTCCGCCAGTGTGTCGCCGGCGTGGGTGGACACCAGGAACACCCCGTCGGCGTGGCCGCCGCGCACGTAGCGGAGCACCCGCTCGCGGTCCCCGTCGTCGCCGGCCAGCATGACGACCAGGGAGACGTCGCGCTCGGCCAGGCGTCGGATCGCGGTGCGGATCAGCACCCCGTAGTTGGGGTCCTCGAAGACCTTCTCGTGCGGTTCGGACAGCACCATGACCACCGACCCCGTCCGCTGCGTGACCAGGCTGCGGGCGTTGCGGTTGACGATGTAGCCGGTCTCGGTGATCGCCCGGCGGACGGCGGCGTGGGCGGCCGGGCTCACGTACCGGTCGTCGTTGAGCACGCGGGAGACCGTGCCGCGCGAGACGCCGGCCGCCGCGGCGACGTCGTGGATGGTCGGGCGCTTCGCCATGGTCGTATTGTCCCCCCGCCGATCAGCGCGTTCTCCCCCGCTCAGCTCAGCTTTTCACGGCTCCGCCGGACAGGTCGGCCCGCCAGTGGCGCTGCATGGTGAGGAACAGCGCGACGAGCGGAACGAGCGACAGCAGCGTCCCCGTGATGATCAGGTTGTAGAGCGAGGGCTGGTTCGCCCCGGCGGCGAGCAGGGTGTACAGGCCGACCGTCAGCGGGAACCGGTGGTCGTCGCCCAGCATGATGAACGGCAGCAGGAAGTTGTTCCAGATCGCGACGAACTGGAACAGGAAGATCGTCACCATGGCCGGGGTGAGCATCGGCAGCGCCACCCGGTGGAACAGCCGCCATTCGCCCGCGCCGTCCAGCCGGCCGGCCTCCAGCAGCGAGGCCGGGACCGCGGCCCGCGCGTAGATCCTGGCCAGATAGACGCTGTACGGGCTGAGGACCTGGGGCAGCAGCACCGACCAGTAGGTGCCGGCCAGGCCCGCCTCGGAGAACAGCAGATACTGCGGGATCGCCAGCACGACGGGCGGCACCAGGATCCCGCCGACGAGCAGGTTGAAGATCAGGCCGCGGCCGGGGAAGGCGTACGTGGCGAGGGCGTACCCCGAGACGGTGGCCACCACGGTCGCCAGGACCGCGCCGCCCCCGGCGTACAGGGCCGTGTTGAGCAGCCACAGCCAGAAGACGCCGTCGCGGTAGGCGAACAGATCGGCCAGGTTGGACAGCAGGCCGGTGCCGGGCGCGAAGGTCGGCGTGGAGAACAGCTCGGCCTTGGACTTGGTGGCCGCGACAACCACCCAGCTCACCGGGAACAGGGTGTAGACCGCGCCCAGCACGAGCACCCCCGTGGGGACGATCCCGGCCGGCCGGCGTGCCCCGGCCCGCGTGGAGGCGGCCATCAGCCCTCCCCGAACGCGTGGTTCTTCACGATCCGCAGGAAACCGAACGACACCACGACGGAGATCCCCGCGATCACCATGGACGTCGCGGCGGCCGAGTGGAGGTCGCCGGTGACGAACGCGTCGCGGTACACCTTCATCAACGGGCTCCAGGTCGAGCTGATCGTGTTGGTCAGCGGCCGCAGCGTGGTCGGCTCGGTGAACACCTGGATGGTCGCGACGACGGAGAACACGGTGGTCAGGATGATCGCCGGGACGAGGATCGGGATCTTGATCCGCAGCGCGATCCCCAGTTCGCCCGCGCCGTCGATCCTGGCCGCCTCGTAGTACTCGCGCGGCACGGCCCGCAGGTTCGTGTACAGCACCAGCATGTTGAAGCCGGTGCCGCCCCACACCGCCACGTTGGCCATCGAGAACGTGACCACGCCGGCGCCCAGGAACGCGTGGTCGCCGAACGGGCTGAGGCCGGGCAGGTAGAGGAACCCCCACATCAGCGTGGCGGCCACCCCCGGCACGGCGTACGGCAGGTAGATCGAGATCCGGGTGAGCCGGGCCAGCCGCACGTGCGCCGCGTCGAGCATCAGCGCGAACACCAGGGCGAGCCCCAGCATCAGCGCGAGCACGAGCGCGCCGTAGCCGAGGACGCGCAGCCATCCGGCCCACAGCTCGCCGTCACCGACGGCCGCGGCGTATTTGCCGAGCCCGGCGAAGACCTCCGTACGGGCGCCTCGGCCGAGGCCGAGACCGGAGACCTTGGTGCGGCGCAGGCTCAGGTAGCCGGTGTAGCCGATGGGCAGGGCCATGAACAGCGTGAACAACACCATGGCCGGGGCGAGGAACAGGTAGGGCACGGCGCCCGCGCGACGCGTCGGGGCCCCCTTTCCCGGACGCCTCACTGGGCGAGGGTGAAGCCGGTCTTGCGCATGTCCGTGACGGTGGTGTCCTGCATCGTCCGGACGGCGGCGGTGAAGTCCGACCTGGCCGCGACGGCCTTGTCGAACGCGTCGCGGTAGGCGTTGTACGTCACGTTCACGTCCGGGCCGAAGGTGAAGCCGCGGGCGGTGGCGCCGATGGCGGCGGCCTGCTTCCAGAAGTCGGGCTGGTTGGAGAAGTAACCGGGGGCCTCGGTCATCAGCGCGGCGCCCTTCGCGGAGGCCGGGTAGACCGCGCCCTCCTCGATCAGCAGCCCGAGCGCCTGCGGGTCGGTGTTCAGCCAGGTGGCGAACGTCGCGGCCGCGGCCCTGCTGGGCGACTTGGCGGCGACGGCGGTGGAGGAGCCGCCCCAGAAGCCGCTGTGGTTCTCGCCGGCGTTCCACTGGGGGAGCGGCGCGACGGCCCACTTACCCTTGCCCTTCGGCGCGTTGCTGGACAGCACGCCCGGGCCCCACACCGCCGACGGCCAGGTGAGCAGCCTGCCGTCGTTGAGCGCCTTGTTCCACTCCGGGGTGAAGTAGGGCATGTCGTCGATGACGCCCTCCTTCACCAGTCCGCCCCAGTAGGAGGCGACCTTCCTGGTGGGCTCGTCGTCGACCGCGACCTTCCAGGCGTCGCCGTCGATCGACCACCACTGGGCGCCCGCCTGCTGGGAGAGCCCGGCGAACCAGCCCGGGTCCTTGCTGGAGAACGTGCCGAGGAAGACCTTCGGGTCCTTCCCGCGTACGACGCGGGCGGCCTCGGCGTACTCGTCCCAGGTCTTCGGCACCTCGATGCCGTACTTGTCGAACAGGTCCCGCCGGTAGTACAGCATCATCGGCCCGCTGTCCTGGGGGACCGCGTAGACGGCGTCGGTGCCGAGCGTCACCAGCCCCCAGACGCCCTCGCCGAACTCGCCCTTCGCCTGCGCGGTCTCCGCTTTGATGTCGGCCACGGCGTCGGCGGCGACGAAGGAGGGCAGCATCTGGTACTCGGCCTGGACCAGGTCGGGCGGGTTGCCCGCCCTGGCGGCGGTGAGGAACTTGGCCGCCGCGTCGTCCCCGCCCGCCTGCTTGCTCACCGTGACCTGGATGTCGGGATGAGCCTGGTTCCACACGCTGACGATCTTGTCCATGTTCGGGACCCAGGTCCAGTACGTCAGCTTGACCGGGCCGCCGGAGGCGGCGCCGCCTCCGGCGGTGGCGGAGGGCTCGCCGGAGCCGCCGGAGCAGGCCGCGCAGAGCGTGGCGACGAGGATCGCGGCCGTGGCCAGCCGGTACACGCGCATGTGTTCCTCCAGGCGGGTGGAGAATGTCTGGGAGCGTTCACAGACTGAAGAGTCGCTCCTGCGCTGTCAATGGCCGTTACGCGGTTGTTAACGGTCCCCCCTTATCTGGGTGAATCGCTCCGTGCCTTCTCGGGGTCGCGCTTGTGGGTTACTGTGCACGTTCACAGAGGAAGAACTGAGGGGGAGACGTGCCCGGTTATCCCGTCCTGCCCGAGGGCCTCGCCTACGGCGGCGACTACAACCCCGAGCAGTGGCCGGAGGAGGTATGGCGGGAGGACGTCCGGCTGATGCGGGAGGCCGGGGTGAACCTGGTCACCGTGGGCGTCTTCAACTGGGGGCTGATCGAGCCGCGGGAGGGCGAGTTCGACTTCGCCCGGCTCGACCGGATCCTCAACCTGCTCCACTCGGCGGGGGTGTACGCCGGCCTCGCCACCCCCACCTCCTCGCCGCCCACGTGGTTCCGGCACCGATACCCCGGCAGCCGCCTCGTCGACGAGGAGGGCCGCGTGCTCGGCGGGGGCTCCCGGCACAGCTTCTGCCCCAGCTCGCCCGACTACGCCGCCGCCTCGGAGCGGGTCGTCGCCGCCCTGGCCGCCCGATACTCCGGGCACCCCGCCGTGGCCATGTGGCACGTGCACAACGAGTACGGCTGGGCCAACGCGCACTGCTACTGCCCGGTCTCGGCCGAGGCGTTCCGCGCCTGGCTGCGGGAGAGGTACGGCGAGGTGGGCGCGCTCAACGCCGCCTGGGGCACCGTCTTCTGGGGGCTGACCTACGGCTCCTTCGACGAGGTCGAGCCGCCCGTCGCCGCGCCGCCCGGCCTCCTCACCGGGCTCCGGCTCGACTTCATGCGCTTCTCCGTCGACGCCCACATCGCCTGCTTCCGCCGGGAGCGCGAGACGATCCGCCGCTTCGGCGACCTGCCGGTCACGACCAACTTCATGATCCCCAACTGCAAGCCGATGGACTACTGGCGCTGGGCGGAGGAGGTCGACGTCGTGGCCAACGACCACTACCTCGTCGCGGCGCGCGCCGACTCGCACATCGAACTGGCCCTGGCCGCCGATCTCACCCGGTCGGTCGCCGGAGGCCGTCCCTGGATGCTCATGGAGCACTCGACCGGCGCGGTGAACTGGCAGCCGCGCAACGTCGCCAAGCGGCCGGGGGAGATGCGCCGCAACACGCTCGCCCATGTGGCGCGGGGCTCGGACTCGGCGATGTTCTTCCAGTGGCGCGCCTCCCGACACGGCGCGGAGAAGTTCCACTCGGCGATGGTGCCGCACGCCGGCGCGGACTCCGAGGTCTGGCGTGACGTGGTCGCGCTCGGCGCGGACCTCCGCCGTCTCGGCGGGGTGCGGGGGGCGCGGGTGACGGCCGAGGTCGCGCTCGTGTGGGACTGGGAGTCCTACTGGGCCGTCGAGTTCGAGTGGCGGCCCTCGGCCGACCTGCGCTTCCGGGACCGGGTGGAGGCCTTCTACGAGGCGTTGTGGCGTGAGCACGTCACCGCCGACTTCGTCCACCCGTCGGCCGACCTGTCGCCGTACCGGCTGGTCGTCCTGCCCAGCTCCTACCTGCTCGGCGAGGGACCGGCCAAGAACCTGCACCGCTACGTGGAGGCGGGCGGTCACCTGCTGGTCTCCTGCTTCTCCGGGATCGTGGACGAGAACGACACCATCCACGCGGGGCCGTACCCGGGGGCGCTGCGCGAGGTGCTCGGCCTGACGGTCGAGGAGTTCCACCCGCTCCGCGAGCACGAGACGGTGCCGCTGCGGCGAGCACAGGAGCCGGAAGGCCAGGGCCCGGTGGGCCGGATCTGGTCCGAGCGCGTACGGCTCGCGGGGGCGCGGGCCGTGCACGAGTTCGCCGGCGGCCCCGACGCCGGGCATCCCGCCGTCACCCGGCACGACCTGGGCGGGGGAACGGCGTGGTACGTCGCCACCGCCCTCGACCCGGCGCCCGGCGACGGCGCGCACGAGGCCGACCTGCGCGGGCTGGTCGCCCGGGTTCTCGACCACGCGGGCGTGTCCCGGCCGCGCGGCCTGCCCGACACCCTGGAGGTCGTCCGGCGGGGCGACCACCTCTTCCTCCTCAACCACGCGGACGCCGAGGTGACGGTCGGCGGGGTGACCGGAACGGGCGTGCTGGACGGCGCCGCCTACTCGGGGTCGGCGACGGTGCCCGCCGGAGGCGTCGTCGTGGTCCGCACCTGACCGCCCCCGGCAGTGCTCGCCTGAAAGTGTGTGAAAGCACCTGAAATCAGCTGAAAGCTCCCTCGGTACTGCCGGGGGCGGGGGATCCTTTCGGGGGAATCCGTCACATCCTCTCCTGACCGGAGGACACATGAGAAAGATCCTGGCGGCGCTCGTCGCCTGCGCCGCCGCGGCTCTGGCCGCCGGGCCCCCGGCGCTCGCCGCGGCTCCGCTGACCATGCTCGGCGCGGACGTCTCCTCCGTGCAACGCGCCCTGGACCTGGGCGCGAGGTACTACGACGCGGCCGGCAACCAGAGGGACCCGCTGGACATCCTCAAGGGCGTCGGCGTCAACTTCCTCCGCCTGCGGATCTGGAACAACCCCGCCAGCGGCTACAACAACAAGGCCAAGGTGCTGCAGTACGCCAGGACGGTGAAGGCCAAGGGCCTGAAGCTGCTGATCGACTTCCACTACTCGGACACCTGGGCGGACCCGGGCAAGCAGTACAAGCCCGCCGCGTGGGCCGGTCACGGCATCGGCCAGTTGCAGAGCGACGTCTACAACTACACCTACGACGTGTGCTCCAGCCTCAAGGCGCAGGGCACGACTCCCGACAGCGTGCAGATCGGCAACGAGATCAACGTCGGCATGCTGTGGAACGACGGCAAGGTCGTCAACAACGACTTCACCAACCTGAGCCTGCTGCTCAAGGCGGGCTACAACGCGACGAAGGCGTGCAACGGCGGGACCCAGGTGATCATCCACACCGCGGACGCCGACAGCGACGCCAACGCCCGCTGGTTCTACGACGGCATCAGGGCCAAGGGCGTCGCGTGGGACATCACCGGCCTGTCGTACTACTGCATGTGGCACGGCACGCTGTCCAACCTCTCCTGGGTGATCTCGGACATGCGGTCCCGCTACGGGAAGCCCGTCGTCATCGCGGAGACGGCCTACCCGTTCACCCCCGACAACGCCGACTCCACGGGCAACTCGGTCACGTCGGGGTGTTCCGGGTACGGCCTCACCTGGCAGGGGCAGGGCGCGGAGTTCACGGCGGTGCAGAACACGGCCCGCGACGCGGGCGCCGTGGGCGTCTTCTACTGGGAGCCGACCTGGTACGCCGTGCCAGGCAACGGCTGGGACCCGGCCAACATCAACGGCAGCGGCGACGGCTGGGACAACATGGCCGTGTTCAACTGGACCGGCCACATCAACCCGAACGTCAGGTGGACCCCCTAGAGCCTGTCCGACCCCGCTGCCGGACGCGCGAGGGCGGCCACCCCGGCCGCCCTCACCCATCCGGGGACGACACGGACCCCGATGACCGGCGCGGGCCGCACGCCTTGCGGTACACCTGTGAGGTGAGCCGGACGGGGCTGGGGGCCGTTATGGAGAGCATGAGAACTTCGCGTGTCACGCTGCTGTCGCTGGCGGTTCTTTGCACGGCGGCCCTGACGGGCCCGGCCGAGGCGACGACGGCGCCGAGGAAGTCGCTGGTCGAACTGCGCGAGCAGGGCGGATTCGCGGGGCTGGACGACCGCGTGCGCGTCTACACCGATGGCTGCGCCCTGCTGAGCCGCCGTACGGGGCCGGTCGTGCGCAGGTGCCTGACGGCGTCCGAGTGGCGCGGACTGCGCGGGGCGTTGAAGAACCTGCGGCTCGGCCGGTCCGAGGCCCCGCCGCAGGGGGCCGACTTCCTGGCGTACGGCCTGACGTACCAGGGGCGCCGGGTCACCCGCTACACCCTGCCGCCGTCCTGGCGGCCGGTGGTGGACCGGCTGCAGCGGGTCCTGGCGAAGTACCAGGCGCCCCGGTAGCCGAGAAGGTCAGGGCTCGGGGACGGCCTCCCACTCGCGGCAATGGCTGAGCGCGTAGTGGTGGTAGATCATGCCGACGGCCGGCCGTGACCAGCCGGGCAAGGCGTCGTCGTCCGGGGGAGGGGCCGGCTCGCCGATGTCGGCGGCGGTGACGGACTGCCCGCCGGGACCGCAGACGCAGCCGGGGCTGCCCTCGTGGTCGATCACGTCGTCCAGCGGCATCACGTGTACGAACCTGTCCATCCACATCACCTGCCCTTGACCGAGGATTGCGGACACATTACCTGAAACTGTCATATACGGGAATAACCTGCGCAAACTCCGCTACGGACGGCCCATTGATTTTTGTTGGGATGGACGGCAAACTAACTCCACAATCGCCGGATGAGCTTGATGGAGTGCCGCAATGCCGTACCGCCCCCCGTTGGTCGCGCGCGAGTTCTTCGTGGCCGATCCTCCCGAGCTACCGGTGCGTGAGCCGGGTGAGACGGGCCTGTCCGCGCTGACCGGCGCGGAGGTGGTGGCCTCCGACGGGCGGGGGGTGACGCTGAAGGGCTCCACCTCGGCGGAGGAGACGCTCGTCGTGCAGATCTCGGCCGCGGGTGAGGGGGTGATCCGGGTGCGGCTGGCGGAGGATCCCGACGCCCGCACCCGGTCCGCCCGCGCGATCGCCATGGTCACCCCCGGCGAGTACGCCGGGGCCGTCGTGGAGGCGAACCACAGCCGCGTCGTCGTCGACGCCGGGTCGCTGCGCGCCGAGGTGCGGCTGAACCCGTGGAACCTGCGCTTCACCGACCGGGCCGGCCGGACGCTGGTGGAGCAGGACCCGGGCCACCCCGACATCAGCGGCCGCCTCCGCACGCTGCCCTTCGGCCGCTCCACCGTCGACGGCGCCCCCGTCGCCTACCACGACACGTTCCTCGCCCCGGCCGACGAGGCGTTCGGCGGCTTCGGCGAGTCGTTCACGCCGCTCGACAAGCGCGGCCAGCGCCCGCTCATGTGGAACTTCGACGCGTTCGGCGCCGAGTCGCAGCGCGCGTACAAGAACGTGCCCTTCTACCTGTCCAGCAGGGGATACGGCATCTGCGTCGACAGCGGCACGCCGGTCGAGTTCGACATGTGCCAGTCCACCCACAGCGCCGTGCAGATCGTCGTGCCCGACGACCTCATCGACTACTACGTGATCGCGGGACCCACCCCGGCCGAGGTGCTGGACCGGTTCGACGGGCTGACCGGCCGGCCGGAACTGCCGCCGAAGTGGGCGTTCGGCACCTGGATCTCCTCGGGCTTCTTCAGGGACAGCCAGGAGCGGGTGCTGGAGCGCGCAAGGAAGATCAGGGAGCGCGGCATCCCCTGCGACGTGCTGCACCTCGACTGCTACTGGCAGGCGGACGGGCACTGGTCCGACCTCCAGTGGGACCCGGAGACGTTCCCCGACCCGGCGGGCATGCTCGCCGCTCTCAAGGAGCAGGGCTTCAAGGTCTGCCTCTGGATGAACTCCTACATCTCGCACCTCAGCCCGGCCTTCGCCGAGGCCGCCGCGAAGGGCTACTTCCTCAGGCGGCCCGACGGCGAGACGTACGTCGCCGACACCTGGCACGGCTCCTATCCCGCCTGCGGCATCGTCGACTTCACCAACCCCGAGGCCGCGGAGTGGTTCAGGGGCCTGCTGCGCGACCGGCTGCGCGAGGGCGTCGCGGCGTTCAAGACCGACTTCGCCGAGGGCGTGCCGGCCGACGCCGTGGCCTTCAACGGCATGACCGGCACCGACCTGCACAACGTCTACACGCTGCTGTTCAACGACCTCGTCGCCGAGGTGACCCGCGAGGTCAACGGGCACGGCCTGGTCTGGGCGCGCTCGTCCTACCTCGGCGGCCAGCGCCACTCGGCCCAGTGGAGCGGCGACGTCGACACGACCTACCCCGCGATGGGCAGCACGATCAGGGGCGGCCTGTCGCACGGCCTGTCCGGCGTCCCGTTCTGGAGCCACGACGCGGGCGGCTTCACCGGCACGCCCACCCCGGACCTCTACATCCGCTGGTCGCAGTTCGCCGCGCTGTCCCCGCTCGTACGGTTCCACGGCACGACCACCCGGGAGCCCTGGGAGTTCCCGCCGCACGCCGAGCAGGCGGCGATCGAGGCCCTGCGGCTGCGGTACCGGCTCATGCCGTACATCTACTCGGCGGCCGTCACCGCGGCCGAGACGGGCGCGCCGATGCTGCGCGCGCTCTGCGTCGACCACCCGGACGACCCGGTGGCCTGGCAGGCGGATCTGGAGTACCTTCTCGGCACCGACCTGCTCGTCGCCCCGATGACCTCGGCCGACGGCACCAGGAAGGTCTACCTGCCCTCGGGGGTGTGGGTGGACTACTGGACCGGCGAGACGCTGGACGGCGGGCGCTACGTCACGGTGTCGCCGCCGCTCGACCGGATCCCCCTGTTCGGACGGCACGGGTCGCTGGTCGCGGTCACCGAACCGGGTGACACCGTGGCCGACGACCCGCGGGTCTCCCTGCTCGTCTTCGGCCTGCCGGAGCGCGAGAGCCGTACGACGATCAGGGACCTGGACGGGGACACGAGGGTCAGGGCGGTGTGGGACGGCGACCGGCTGACCGTCACCGCCGAGGGCCCCAAGCGGATCGGCGGCGTCGAGTTCGCCGGCCCCGGCGCCCCGGTCGTCATCAACTGAAGCGATACCCCCTGGAGAACAACCATGGTCAGATTAGGCAGGAGCGCGGCGGTGGCGGCACTGGCCGCGGCCGTCCTGGCGCTCGGCGCGTGCGGCGGAAACGACGGCAAGTCCGATGCCGGCGGCGCCGCCGGCGGTGGCTCCGCGGAGGCCAAGACCCTCACCCTCTGGCACTACGAGACGGGCAACAGCGCCATGGGCACCGCCTGGGCCGAGGCGATGAAGGAGTTCGAGGCGAGCCACCCCGGCGTCAAGGTGAAGTTCGAGGAGAAGGGCTTCGAGCAGATCCAGAAGACCGCCGGCATGGTCCTCAACTCCGACGAGGCCCCGGACATCATGGAGTACAACAAGGGCAACGCGACGGCCGGTCTGCTGTCGAAGCAGGGCCTGCTGACCGACCTGACGGAGGAGGCGACCAAGCGCGGCTGGGACAAGCTGCTCAGCCCGTCGCTGCAGACCACCGCGAAGTACGACGAGCGGGGCATCATGGGCTCGGGCAAGTGGTTCGGCGTGCCGAACTACGGCGAGTACGTGATGGTCTACTACAACAAGGACATGTTCGATAAGGCGGGCGTGAAGGTGCCCACCACCTTCGACGAGTTCACCGCGGCGCTCGACACGTTCACGAAGAAGGGCACCACGCCGATCGCGATGGCGGGCGCGGAGTACCCCGCCCAGCAGCTGTTCTACCTGCTCGCCCTGAACAAGGCCAACCGCGCCTGGATCGACTCCTTCGAGCTCTACAAGGGCAAGGTCGACTTCCACGGCCCCGAGTTCAGGTACGCCGCGCAGACCTTCTCCGACTGGGTGAAGAAGGGCTACATCGCCAAGAACTCGGCCGGCATGAAGGCCGAGGACATGGGCGTGGCGTTCATCGGCGGCAAGTTCCCGATCATGGTGTCGGGCAGCTGGTGGTTCGGCCGGATGCAGGAGGAGATCAAGGACTTCAAGTGGGGCTCCTTCCTGTGGCCGGGTCAGTTCGCCCCGGGCTCCAGCGGCAACATCTGGGTCGTGCCGGAGAAGTCCAAGAACAAGGACCTCGCCTATGACTTCATCGACATCACGATGAAGAAGGAGGTCCAGAACCTGCTGGGCAACTCCGGCGGCATCCCGGTCGCGGCCGACCCCGCCGCGATCACCGACGCCCAGAACAAGGAGCTCATCGAGAACTTCAACAAGCTCTCGACGCAGGACGGCCTGGCCTTCTACCCCGACTGGCCCGCCCCCGGCTACTACGACGTGCTCGTCTCGGGCGTGCAGGAACTGATCAACGGCGACAAGAAGCCGGAGGAGGTCCTGGACGAGATCGCCCAGCCCTACAACGACAACCTCGCCGACATCGGCAACTAGCAGGGAACCCGCCTCTCCCAGATCCCGGCGGCGGGATCACCTGACCGGTCTCCGCCGCCGGACCCACCCCGAAAGGTCCGCACATGGCACCACCCGACGCGGGCGCCGCCCGCCCGCGCGGGAGGGGCGGCTACTGGCTCTACCTCCTGCCGAGCCTGGTGCTGTTCCTCGCGATCATCGTCGTGCCGTTCCTGATGAACGTCGCGACGAGCTTCACCCGCTGGTCCGGCGTCGGCACCCCCACCTGGATCGGGCTCGACAACTACACGAAGCTCTTCGAGGACGAGCGGTTCTGGGCGTCCTTCCAGCACAACGTCGCGCTGATCGTCGCGATGGCGGTGGTGCCGACGGTCGTCGGCCTGGTGCTGGCCGCCGCGTTGTTCGACTACATCGCCCGGCGGTTCGGCGCCCGTACGGCCTCGGCCCTGCGCGCGGCGTTCTACCTGCCGCAGGTGCTGCCCGTCGCGGTGGCCGGCGTGGTCTGGGGCTGGATGCTGCACCCGTCGTACGGCGCGGTGAACCAGATCTTCGGGCTGAAGGTCAACTGGCTGGGCGATCCCGACCTCGCGCTGGCCACGGTGATGGCGATCATGGTGTGGTTCCAGCTCGGGTACCCGGTCGTCATCTTCATGGCCGGGCTCCAGCGGGTGGACCCCTCGCTGTACGAGGCGGCCGAGATCGACGGCGCCTCCTGGTGGCGCAGGTTCTGGCACATCACGATCCCGCAGATCCGGCCGGAGATCTTCGTGGTCCTGCTGACCTGCACGATCGCGGCGCTCAAGGTGTTCGGCCCGATCTTCGTGCTCACCCGGGGCGGCCCGGGCTCGGCGACGATGGTGCCGTCCTACTTCTCCTACCTGAACTTCTTCCAGAAGGTGAACGTCGGATACGGCTCGGCGATCGCCACCGTGCTCGCCCTGATCATCGTCGTGGTGACCTTCCTCTTCCTGCGTGTCCAGGACCGTGACCAGGAGCGTGACTCGTGACCTCCGATCGCCAGTTCGGCCAGCCGGGGCGCTGGGCGGTCCTCGCGGCGCTGGTCCTGCTCGCGGCCGTGATGCTCGTCCCCTTCGCGATCGTCACGCTCAACGCGTTCAAGTCCCCGGCCGAGTACTCCTCCGGCGGCCCGCTCAGCCTGCCGCACGGGCTGTACCTCGACGGGATCGTCGCCTTCTGGCAGCGCGTCGACTTCGGCCTGAAGCTCTGGAACAGCCTCCTGATCAGCGGCGTCGTCGCGGTCGCCGCGGTGCTGCTGTCGGTGCTCAACGCGTACGCGCTGGGAATCGGCCGGGTCCGCGGCCGGCTGTGGCTGCTCGTGCTCTTCCTGGTGGCCAACACGCTGCCGCAGGAGGCGCTCGTCTACCCGCTGTACTACCTGGCGAAGCAGGCCGGGCTGTACGACTCGAGGCTCGCGGTCATACTGATCTTCACGGTGATCCAGGGGGCGTTCGGCACCTACCTGCTCTCGTCGGTGCTCGGGCGGTTCCCCCGGGGGATCCTGGAGGCGGCCGAACTCGACGGGGCGAGCAGGTGGCGGATCCTGTGGGGCATCGTCGTGCCCATCAGCCGCCCGACCCTCATGGTGCTGCTCATCTTCTTCTTCATCTGGACGTGGAACGAGTTCTTCCTGCCGATGGTGTTCCTCATCTCCAACGACAACCAGACCGTGCCGGTCGCCCTCGGCGTCCTGCAGGGCGAGAAGATGATGGACGCCACCATGTCCAGCGCGTCCGCGCTGCTCGGCATCGTGCCGGCCGTGGCCTTCTTCCTGATCTTCCAGCGCACGCTGACCCGCGGCATCACGGTCGGCGCGATCAAGTAACACCCTTCAATCAACGCGTCACTACCTGACCTGGAGGCGCAATGTCCCATCGCCGTTCGGCGATGCTGTCCGCGTCGGCCGCCCTGGCTCTGGCTCTGAGCCTGGGCGCCGGCCCCGTGCGGGCGGCCGACGATTATCCGTTCCGAGACCCCTCGCTACCGCTCGCGCAGCGGGTCGACGACCTTCTCGGCCGGCTCACGCCGGACGAGAAGGTGTCGATGCTGCACCAGTACGCCCCGGCGATCGACCGCCTCGGCGTCGGCCTGTTCAAGAGCGGCACCGAGGCGCTGCACGGCGTGGCCTGGTCGACCGACATCGACAACAACGGCGCCGTGGTGACCGCCACGGGCACCGTCTTCCCCCAGGCGCTCGGCCTCGCCAGCACCTGGGACCCCGCCCTGATCAAGCGGGTCGGCTCGGCCGTCGGCGACGAGGCCCGCGGCTTCCACGCGCAGAACCCGCGCGTGTGGGGGCTCAACCTGTGGGCGCCCGTCGTCAACCTGCTGCGCGACCCGCGCTGGGGCCGCAACGAGGAGGGCTACTCCGAGGACCCCCTGCTCACCGGCGCCATCTCCACGGCGTACGGATCGGGCATGGAGGGCGACGACCCCGACCACCTCAAGTCGGCGCCCACGCTCAAGCACTACCTGGCCAACAACAACGAGGTCAGCCGGGACGTCACCTCGTCGGAACTGCCGCCGCGGGTCAAGCACGAGTACGACGAGGCGGCGTTCAAACCGGCCATCTCCGCGGACGCGGCGACCGGCGTGATGGCGTCCTACAACCTCGTCAACGGCCGGCCCAACACGGTCAGCCCGGACCTGAACGACGTGGTCCGCTCCTGGACCGGGCGGACCCTGTTCAACGTCTCCGACGCCTGGGCGCCGAACAACCTCGTGCAGAGCGAGAAGTACTACGCCACCCAGGCCGAGGCCGACGCCGCGCTGATCAAGGCGGGCCTCGACAGCATGACCGTCGACGACACCAACGGCGGCCCGACGGTCGCGGCGGTCAAGGAGGCGCTGTCGAAGGGGCTGCTCACCCAGGCGGACGTGGACAACGCCGTCCGGCACCAGCTCAGCATCCGGTTCCGGCTCGGTGAGTTCGACCCCGACGGCGGGCCGTACGGGAAGATCACCAAGGACGTCGTCAACAGCCCGGCGAACCAGAAGCTGAACCGCGAGACCGCGGCCAAGGCCATGGTGCTGCTGAAGAACTCCGGCGGCGCGCTGCCGCTGAAGCCCGGCAAGAAGGTCGCCGTCGTCGGCCCGCTGGCCGACGTCCTCTACACCGACTGGTACTCCGGCGCCCTGCCGTACAAGGTGACCCCGCTCGCCGGGATCAAGGAGCGCGCGAAGGCGGTGGCCTCCTCCGAGGGTGTCGACCGGATCGCCCTGAAGGACGTCGCCACCGGGAAGTACATCAGCGCGCCCGCCGCCGGGGGAGACCTGAAGGAGAGCGCCTCCACGGCCGGCGCGACCGAGCAGTTCGACGCGTTCGACTGGGGCCAGGGCGTGCTGACGCTGCGCAGCGCGGCCAACGGCAAGTACGTCAGCCGGGCCAACTGGGCGACGCTCGCCAACACCGCCGACCAGCCGTCCGGCTGGTTCGTGCAGGAGCAGTTCAAGCTGGAGCAGCAGTCCGACGGCACCTACCTGCTGCGGTACGCCGGCTACGAGACGAGCGAGAGCTGGTTCGGCCCGAACGCGTACGTCAAGGCCGAGGCCGACGGCACGCTCAGCCTGACCACCGCCGACCAGGCCACGCACTACGCCAAGGAGGTCGTCTCCCGCGGCGTGGACGACGCGGTCGCCAAGGCGAAGGCCGCCGACGTGGCGGTCGTCGTGGTCGGCAGCATGCCGTTCATCAACGGCCGCGAGGCGCACGACCGCACCGACATGAACCTCGCCGAGGGCCAGGAGGCCCTGGTCAAGGCGGTGAAGAAGGCCAACCCCAACACGGTCGTGGTGCTGCAGAACAGCTACCCGACGACGATCAACTGGGAGCAGGACAACGTCCCGGCCATCCTGTGGACCACCCACGCGGGCGCCGAGACCGGCCACGGCCTCGCCGACGTGCTGTACGGCGACGTCAACCCGGCGGGACGGCTGACGCAGACGTGGTACCGGTCGGCCGACGAGCTGCCGGGCATCCTCGACTACGACATCGTCAAGAAGGACCGCACCTACCTGTACTACCAGGGCCGGCCCCTCTACCCGTTCGGGTACGGCCTGTCGTACACGTCGTTCGCCTACCAGGGCCTCAAGGCGGTGCCGAAGGGCGACGCGTACGAGGTCTCGGTGAAGGTGACCAACACCGGCTCCCGGGCCGGCGACGAGGTCGTGCAGCTCTACACCCACCAGCACCGGTCGCGGGTGAAGCAGCCGGTCAAGCAGTTGCGCGCGTTCCAGCGGGTGTCGCTGGCGCCCGGGCAGACGAAGACGGTCACGATGACCGTGAATAAGGCCGACCTCGCCCTGTGGGACGTCACGCGGAACAAGTGGACGGTCGAGAACGCGACCCACGACGTCCTCGTGGGATCGTCGTCGGCGGCCATCCGCCAGCGCTCGACGATCAACGTCAGAGGCGAGGACATCCCGCACCGCGACCTGTCGAAGACCACCCGGGCGATCGACTTCGACGACTACTCGGGCGTCCACCTGGTGGACGAGACCAAGGTCCGCGGTGACGCCGTCGCGGGCGCGGACGGAGGCTGGATCGCGTTCAAGGACGTCCAGCTCCGCAAGCCGGCGAAGGCGACCGTGGGTGTGGCCTCCGCGACCGGCGGGAAGATCGAGGTGCGCCTCGGCTCCCCGGACGGCGCCAGAGTGGCGACGATCCCGGTCGCCGCGACCGGCGGCGTCTACCAGTGGGCCGCCGCCACCGCTCCGGTCTCCGGCGCGAACGGGGTGAAGGACGTGTACCTGGTCTTCACCGGGGACGTCCGGGTCAAGGACCTCACCCTGAGCTGAGTCCCACGCGGCAGGACCGGACCGTGAATCGAGGACGCCTCGCGGGTGAGCACCGCCCACCCGCGGGGCGTCCCGTCGTGCGGTGGCCGGCCGCCGTCACCACGGCCGTCGTCGCCGCCGTCACCACCGGCCGGAGCGGGACACCCACGCGTTCTGGTTGAACCAGCAGCGGCCGCCCCGCCGCCTGCAGACGTTGCCCTGGGAGTTGCCGTTGCCGTTCACGCCGATCGTGGCCTGCTGCAGGCCGTTCGCGTTCTTGAGGCTGCCGACCACCATGTAGTTTCCGTGGACTCTGCCGTTGCCCACGGTGATGCGGGATCCGTTGGCGTTGTTGTCGGGTCCCACGAAGCCTCCGCCTCCGTGTCCGCCGCGGGACATCGGCACGGACATCGGCACGGACATCGGCACGGCGTACGCGGCGGACGTGAGACCGGACAGGGAGCCGATCGCGAGGCCCGCGCCGAGGACCGCCGCGACCGCGACGCACCGGCGCCGGGCCGACCGGGTGAGCGCGTCGCGCGCAGCATGCACCTTCATCTCCGCCGGCTCCGCTCCCTCTGGTGGATGTGCGAACGTGTCGCCTCCTGCGACCGCATTCGCGACATACCCCGATACGCGGGGTCGCTCCCGGTCCACGTCGAGCCCCGACGCAGTGGATACCGTTCCTTTCCCGGCAGGGAGCGGCTTACGGGCATTCGTCCCATTCGTGCGACGCCGGTCAGGCCGGTGTCAGCACGTCCAGCGCCTTGTGGTCCTCGCCCACCCCCGGGAGGAGCACGGCGTCCCCGGAGGAGTTCCTCGTGCGCAGGGGCAGGATCTCCTGGTAGGCAGGTGACCGGTACCAGGCCCTCGCCGTGTCGAGGTCGGGGAACTCGATGACGATGAGGGTCTGCGGCCAGCTGCCCTCGAGAAGCTCGGCCTCGCCGCCGTGGATGACGAAACGGCCGCCGAACGGCTCCAGCGTGGCGTCGATGCGCCGCAGGTACTCGACGATGTCCGCGCCGACGGTGACGTCGCGGAGCTGGGCGATGGCGTAGGCGGGCATGGTTCCTCCTGTGGTCCGGCGGCGGTGCCGGGGACGCTCGTCCCCTCCTGGTCCCGAGCATGTCCCAGGGGGGTCGCGGAGGCGATGACCCGTGAGGTAATGCCCGGGCGGCGGGGTCGTCCGCGTCTCGCCCGTCGGACGGGACCGGCGATAAGGAGGGCGATCGATCACGCTTTCGCTATTCTCCCCGTTATGGCCGAATCGCTGGGGGAGCCACTGGCCTCGCGATACCACCTGCTGCGCCCGCTGGGCTCCGGCGGCATGGGCCGGGTATGGCTGGCCAGGGACCCGGTGCTGGACCGCGAGGTGGCGGTCAAGGAACTGCGCCTCCCGGACGGCCTCGGCGACCGCGAGCGGGCCGAGCTCGTCGCCAGGGTCATGCGTGAGGCCGAGGTCACCGCGCGGGTGCGGCACTTCGGGATCGTCGCGCTGCACGACGTGCTCGTCCAGGACGGCAGGCCGTGGATCGTCATGGAACTGCTCCGCGGCCGGGATCTCGCCGCGCAAGTCGCCTCGTACGGGCCGCTGCCGTACCGGCAGGTGGCCGATCTCGGCGCGCGGCTCCTGGACGCGCTGTCGGCCGCGCACGCGCAGGGCGTGCAGCACCGGGACGTCAAGCCGGGCAACGTCTTCCTGTCCGCCGACGGCCGGGTGGTCCTCACGGACTTCGGCATCGCCCGGCCCGCCGGCCAGGCGTCGATCACCGAGGCGGGGCTGCTCGTCGGCTCGCCGGGGTTCATCGCGCCCGAACGGCTCGCGGGGGAGCGCGGAGGCCCGGCCGCCGACCTGTGGTCGCTGGCGGCCACGCTCTACACGGCGGTCGAGGGCGTCCCGCCACACCAGGGCACCCAGGCCGAGGTGATCGCGGCGACGCTCACCCGGGACCCCCGGCCGCCGGTGCTCGCGGGGCCGCTCGGCCCGGTGCTGACCCGGATGCTGGCGCGCGACCCCGCGCACCGCCCGGACACGGGCGCGGCGCTCGCCACGCTGCGCCGGATCGCCGAC
>QFZU02000285.1 GCA_003260025.2 Microbispora triticiradicis
ACCCGCGCGGCGACGGCCGTGCCGAGGCGGGCGGCGCCGAGCACGTCCCGGCCGCGCAGCAGGCCGGCGGCGAACCCGGCGCAGTACGCGTCGCCGCAGCCCGTGGTGTCGACCACCGGCACGTCCAGGGCGGGCACACGGGTGAGCCCCCCGGCGGTGGCCACGAGGCTGCCGGCGGCCCCGAGGGTGACGATCACGCCCTTCGGGCCCTCGCCGAGCAGCGCGGCGGCGGCCTCCTCCGGGGTCGCGGCGCCGGTGAGCATGAGCGCCTGCTCCTCGTTGGGCAGCAGGTAGTCGACGTGCGGCAGGAACGCCCGTACGGCGGGCATCAGGTCCGGCAGGTTGGACAGCAGGTCCAGCGTGACGATCGTGCCGCCCTCGCGGGCCTTGCCGAGCAGCGCGTAGAACTCGGGGTCGTGCAGGCCCCAGGTGACGTCCATGCCGCCGAGGTGCACCACCTTCGCGGCGGTCAGGCGGCCGGCGTCGAGGTCGGCGGTCGCCAGGCCCAGGTTGGCCCCGGGCACGTGGAACGAGGGCCGTCCGCCGTCGGGCCGGATCGGCAGGATGGAGGCGGCGGTCTGCTCCCCTGGACGGCGCACGACGCCGCTCACGTCCACGCCGTGCCGCGCCATGATCATCAGGAGGAAGTCGCCCAGCTCGTCGCCGCCGACGGCGCCCATGGTGGCCACCGGCACACCGATCTTCGCGAGGGCCACGGCCGTGCCGGCGGCCGCCCCCGCGGCGGTGATGCGGATCTGCTCCAGCAGGTGGGTGTCCTGGCCGGACGGGATGGACTCGACCGGGCGGGCCAGGACGTCGACGATATGCACGCCGACTGTCACAACCGTCATGTGCGGATAATAGACGGGCGCCCGACTACGATGTCAACCGAGGTGATGGAGCGTGCCGAAGATCGTCAATCATGAGGAACGCCGGGGGGAGGTCGTCGCGGCGGCGCGCCGGATCATCCTGCGCGACGGCATCGAGGCGGCGACGACCCGGGCCATCGCGAAGGAGGCCGGCTACTCCAACGGCGTGCTCACGCACTACTTCGCGGACAAGGACGAGATCCTGCTGTCGGCGCTGGAGGCCTCGCACCGGCGCATCGCCGACCGGCTGCGGGAGAAGCTGTCCGGCCGCACCGGGCTGGCGGCACTGCGGGAACTGCTGCTCGACAACGTCCCCCTCGACGGCGAGCGCGCCGGGGAGACCGGGCTCGAGGTCGGCTTCTGGGGGCGCTGCCTGACCAGTCCCGCGCTGCTGGAGGTGCAGCGGCGGGAGGCCGCCGAGCTTCGCTACGTGGTGACCAGCCTGCTGAGGTCCGCCGCCGAGGCCGGTGAGATCCGTACAAACGAGGACCCGGAGGACGTGGCCGAACGGCTGCTCGCGCTGGTGGACGGCCTCAGCGTGCACCGGCTGCTGTATCCCGCGAACGTCACCGCCGAGCGGCTGGAGCGGCTGCTGCTGCGCGAGATCGACCGCCTGCGCGGCGGCTGACCGGCCGCCGGGAGCCCGTATCCGGGTCCCCGGCGGTCCGGCCGCCGTCTCAGGCGGGCGTCAGGCGGGGCGGTGCGCCTCGTAGCGCATGGTGCGGGAGACCCCGATGCGCACGGTCGTACCGGGCAGGATCGGCACCGGCTCGTTCGGCGGGATGTCGTAGAAGTTGGGGTCGCCCGGCGGCTGGATCTGCGTGCCGTTCACCGACCCCAGGTCGAGCAGGTTGACGTCCCAGTTCTCCAGGAACACCCGCAGGTGCCGGCGGGACACCGAGCCGTCCGGGCTGGTGACCCTGGCCGGCCTGGCCTCGCCCGACTGCACCTCGGGGGCCCGCTCCGGGTCGCGGCCCAGCAGGTAGTCGGCCTCCAGCGGCAGCGCCATGCCGTCGTCGAGCAGCAGCGCGCCGAGCGGCGGGCGCGGGCCCTTGTACGGCACCACCGCCCGCTGGTCGATGGGGACGCCGCAGACCGCGCAGTACGGCGCGCGTGGGTCGTTGAAGTGGTCGTTCTTGCAGTCGACGCCGTACACCATGGGCCGCGGCTCCGGGTCGGGCGCCACGTCGAGCTGGGTCGCCTCCCCCGGCTCGTCGTCGGAGGCCTGCGACGCCCCCTCGAAGGGCCCGTCGAACGGGCCGCCCAACGGTCCGCTTCCCGGCCCGTCCGGGGAGCCGCCCCGGTCCTGTGTTCCCCGGTCCTGGGCGGGCCCGTCCTGGGCGTCCTGGGGCCCGCCGCGGTCGTCGGACGGCTCGGGCAGCCCCGGGGACTGCTGCGGCCCGGAATGGGACGGGGTGTAGGGCGGGGCGGGCTGGGGGCCGGAGTGCTGCGCGGGCGCCGGGTCCGACAGTCCGGACGGCAACGGCGGCAGCGGCTGGGAGACGTGCGGCGGCTGGGCGGGCGGGGGGACCGGCTGGGACGACGGACCGGACGACTGGGGCGCCGCGTGCTCGGCCGACGGCCCGGGGCCGGACAACGGCCCGCCGCCGAACGGCGAGACGGGCGGCGAGAGGGGCGGCTGGGCGGGCGGGGAGGCGGGCGGGGGCGGCACCACGGGCCCCCGCGGCCCGATCGGCTCCGGCACCCCCACCGGCGGGGGCTGCGCTCCCGTGTGCTGCCCCTGATGCTGCGGCTGGTGCTGCGGCGGGCGCGGGGGCAGCGGCGGGAAGGCGAGGTCGCCGTGCCGGGTGAGGTCGCACTCCAGCCCGGCTCCCGTGACGACGCCGCCGTCCAGCCGGGCGTACGGGCTCGACGGGCCGGCTCCCGGCAGGCGCAGCAGCACCGTGGACACCGGGCCGTTGACGAGGCGGTCGGTCCAGGTCAGCGCGTCGTGCCCGGCGAGGCGCACCTCGCCCTCCGGGCCCGACACGCTCGCGTACGCGGCCCCGCTGACCAGCACGGCCACGCCTCCCCCGGCGGGACCGGCGACCGCGCAGGCCACCGGCTCCCCGATCGAGCGGTCCATGGCGCGCGCGAGCACCTGGGCCACGCGCCGGGCCAGCGCCCGGCCGTCCCCGCCCGTCGTGGCGGTCTCGTGCAACGCGCTCAGCAGGTCCTCGACCGGCTGGTCGCCGCCGGTGGCGCACACGAGCAGCAAGCCGTTCAGATGGGCGACCACGCCCTCTCCCGGCAGCGGGCGGACCACCCCCACGCCCTGTTCCGTCACAGAAGTTCTCCCTCCGGAAACGCCACCGGATGTCCGGCATCATCGCCGGCACGCCGTGTGCCGGATCGATCACCCCAGAAAGTAGCAAAAAGTATGGTGAACCGGCCTGCCGGAGCGCGCGTACGGGCGACCGAGCGTGCTCGGGCCCCGGTCTCGCTCAGCACCCTAGCCCCCGGCCGTCCCGATGACGAGTGCGCGGGCCCCGCCCCGGGCGCCCCGGCCCGCCCCGCCCGGAAGGCCAGGGTGACGCTCACACGCCGCTGAACATGCGGTTGACGTCGGCGGTGGCGAGCACGCCGTAGATCTCTCCGCCGCGCTCGACGAGCAGGTATTCGGGCGCCGGAGAGCCCCGCATGGCGTCGAGCAGCGACTCCCCCTCCAGGTCGGCGCCGAGCACCAGCGCGGGCTCCAGGGTGCGCGACAGGGCCCCGACGTTCACCCACGGCCTGCGCTGCTCGGGAGTGGCGTTGACCGCCGCCTCGTTCACGATGCCCACCGGGTGCCCGTCGTGGTCCACCACCACCATCGCCCCGGCTCCGGACTCGCGCGCCCGGCGCAGGCCCTCGGAGAGCGGCACCTCGGCCGTGACCGGGATCGCCCTGCGCGCCAGCACCCGGGCCCGCAACTGCGGCAGCCGGGCCCGTACGCGGGCGACCCGCAGCGACTGGGAGGCCCCGAGCCAGATGAACGACGCCAGCACCACCGTCCAGAGCATGCTGCCGATGGCCGGCTCCTGCCCGGCCATCAGGTTCATCAGGAGCGGCACCACGACCACCGCGACCGCCACGCCGCGCCCGACCCACGCGGCGGCCATCGTGCCCGTGCCCGAGTCGCGCTTGACCTTCCACACGGCCGCCCGCAGCATCCGGCCGCCGTCGAGCGGCAGGCCGGGCAGCAGGTTGAACACGCCGACGATCAGGTTGGACAGCCACAGCTGCCACATCAGCACCTGGGCCAGGCCGCCCGGCGGCACCACGAACGCCTCCACGAGGGCCCCGATCCCGGCCAGCCCCAGCGACAGCAGCGGCCCGGCGAAGGCCACGTTGAACTCCCGGCCCGCCGTCTCGGGCTCGCGCTCGATCTCCGAGACGCCGCCCAGCATGTAGAGGGTGATCCGGCGCACCGGCAGGCCGTAGTGCTTGGCCACCACGCAGTGCGCCAGCTCGTGCAGCAGTACGGAGACGTACAACAGGACGGCGAAGGCCAGCGCGACCAGGTAGGTGGCGGACTCGCCGTAGCCGGGCAGCATGTCGGCGAACCGCGGCTGGAAGCTGACCGTGATGAACGCCGCCACGATGAGCCACGTCGGCGAGACGTAGACGGGAATGCCGAACGGCCGCCCCATCCGCAGTCCGGTGGACTCCTTGGCAGGTGTGCTCATTTGGCCGCCTTCCCTCCCGCGCCCCTCGATGCTACGCGGCGCGACGTGAGATCAGCCTAAGAGCTGCCCGCCCGCCGCGGAGCACGCGATCGTCCCGGCGGTACGGGAGACGGCGGCGGGGAGACGGCGGCGGGGAGACGGCGGCGAGGGGACCGCGGGCGCGGACGCGTTCTGTCGGCTCGATGTCCTACAGTTCCGGCATGACCCTCGCCGAAGAGCGCGCCGTTATCGGGGCGCTGTCCCCCTCCCGGGCCGGTGACTTCATGACCTGCCCCCTGCTCTACCGGTTCAGGGTGATCGACCAGCTCCCCGAGCGTCCCTCGGCGGCCGCGGTCCGGGGCACCCTCGTCCACGCCGTGCTGGAGCGGCTGTACGACCTGCCGGCCGAGGCGCGGACGGTCGCCGCGGCGCAGGAGCTGCTGGAGCCGCAGTGGCGGCGGCTGCTGACCGAGGAGCCCGACTACGCGGGGCTGTTCGAGACCGACGAGGAGCGCGACGCCTGGCTGACCCAGGCCCGCGGCATGGTCGAGCGTTACTTCACGCTGGAGGACCCGCAGCGGCTGGAGCCCGCCGAGCGCGAGATGTACGTCGAGGCCGTGCTCGACAGCGGCCTGCTGCTGCGCGGCTACATCGACCGGCTCGACGTGGCCCCGACCGGCGAGACGCGGATCGTGGACTACAAGACGGGCACGGCGCCGGGGCGCGAGTGGGAGGCCAAGGCGCTGTTCCAGATGAAGTTCTACGCGCTGGCGCTGTGGCGGCTGAAGGGGCAGGTCCCCCGGATGCTCCAGCTCATGTACCTCGGCAACGGCGAGATCCTCCGCTACGTCCCCGACGAGGCGGACCTGCGGGCCACCGAGCGCAAGGTCGAGGCGCTGTGGGCGGCGATCGAGCGCGCGGTGCGCACCCGCGAGTGGCGGGCCCGCCGCTCGCGGCTGTGCGACTGGTGCGACCACCAGGCCCTGTGCCCGGAGTTCGGCGGCACGCCGCCGCCCGTGCCGGACCGCGAGCCCGGCCTGTCGGCCCGCGTGAACAGGCGGTCCGCCGCCGACGAGATCTAGCGACCCCGCCCCCTCGCACCGCCCCTCGCACCGCCCCTGGCGCCGTCTCGGCACCACTCCGCCCGGGCACATCGCCGGGGCCGGTGTGCCCGGCCGTGTCCCACGCTCGCCGGGCCAGTGCGCGCATCCTCCGTACGGAGGATGCGGGATTTCCCTCCCGGGCAGGGTGGACACGCGCGGGGACGGCCTAAGTTTGGTACGTGCGCACCACCCCCGGCAGTACGCGATCCTGGCTTCGGGCTCATCCCCTGGTCTTCGACGCGATCCTCGCGGTGGTGCTGACGACCGCGTCCCTGTGGTGGATCGCCTCGGCCGGCCCCGAGGAGGGAGCCGGCTGGCTGCGGTCCGCGACGCCCCGTCCGGCGGACGCGTTGAACCTGGTCCTGGCGGCGGCCTGCACGCTGCCCGTGGCGCTGCGGCGTAGCCGGCCCCTCGTCCTGCTCGTGGCCACCTGCGTCCCGCAGGCGGCGCTCGACACACTCCACTACGACCCCGGTCTCAGCGAGTTCGGCGGGCTCGTGCTGCTCTACTCCGTGGCCGCCTACCGGGGACTGGCGCTGAGCCTGGCCGCCCTCGTCGTCTCCTTCTCCTCCTACGTCGCCAGCGCCGTCAGCGGGGTAATCACCCCGTCCTGGACCGACCACGTCGTCGTGACCGCCGTCCTGCTGCTGTGCTGGGTGTGCGGCCGGGCGTTGCGGTTGCGCCGCGCCTACCTCGACGAACTGGTCCAGCGGGCGCACCGGCTGGAGCGGGCGCGGGACGCGGACACGCGGGCCGCCCGGGCCGAGGAACGCTCCCGGATCGCCCGCGAGCTGCACGACGTGGTGGCCCACCACGTGAGCGTGATGACCGTGCAGGCCGCCGCGGCGCGCCGGATGCTCGACACCAAGCCGGACGTCGCCCGCGACGCCCTCACCGCCATCGAGGAGATGGGCCGTACGGCGATGGCGGAGATGCGCAACATCGTCGGCGTGCTGCGCACCGACGGCCCGGCCGAGCGCGGGCCGCAGCCGGGCATGCAGGACCTGCCGGCGCTGGTCGAGCAGATGCGCGAGGCGGGCCTGCGCACGCAGTTGCGCATCGAGGGCGACCGGCCCGGCCTGCCGCCCGGGGTCGACCTCGCCGCCTACCGCCTCGTGCAGGAGGCGCTCACCAACAGCCTGCGGCACGCCGGGCCCGCGGCCCGCGCGTGGGTCACCGTCCGGCACGAGGGGAACGAGCTGACCCTCCAGGTCGAGGACGACGGGCGGGGCGCGGCCGAGGAATCGGTGCGTATCGGTGGCAAAGGTCATGGGCTCGTCGGCATCCGCGAGCGTGTGGCCCTCTATGGTGGAGTCCTGCGGATCGGACCCCGCGTCGGGGGCGGGTTCGAGGTCCGCGCCCGCTTCCCGTTGAAGGACAGCCCCCTGAAGGACAGGCCCGTCAGGGTCGGCCCCGGCAGGGACGGCTCCGTCAAGGGCGGTCCGGGCAGGGAGCTTCCCCTCAGGCACGTCGCCCCCGGCGACGACACGACCGAGCACGCCCCCGAACACGGCACGACCGGGCATGAGCCCGCCACGAACCATCCCCTCACGCACGGCCCCCTCAAGGACACGACATGACGATCAGGGTGTTCTCCCCCGCGCGGCGGCGGGTCGCCGCGACGCCCAGGACGGACGGATCATGACGATCCGGGTGTTGCTGGTCGACGACCAGCCGCTGCTGCGCACCGGATTCCGGTTCATCCTCGAAGCGGAGGCCGACGTCACCGTCGTGGGCGAGGCCGGCGACGGCGCGACGGCGATGGAGCAGTCCCGCGCCCTGCTGCCCGACGTGGTGCTCATGGACGTCCGCATGCCCGGCACCGACGGCATCGAGGCCACCCGCCGCATCGTGCGGGAGGCCGCGCCCACCGCCCACGTGCCGAAGGTGCTCGTGCTGACCACGTTCGACCTGGACGAGTACATCGTCGAGGCGCTACGCGCGGGCGCGAGCGGGTTCCTGCTCAAGGACGTGCCCCCGGACGACCTGGTGCAGGCGATCCGGGTGGTGGCGGCCGGCGACGCCATCGTGGCGCCGAGCGTCACCCGGCGGCTGCTGGACCGGTTCGCCGCCCGGCTGCCCTCCGCACACCAGCAGGCCACCCCCGCGCGGCTCGACCGGCTCACCGAACGCGAGCTGGAGGTCCTGCGCCTCATCGCCAAGGGCATGTCGAACGCGGAGATCGCCGCCACGCTGGTGGTCAGCGAGACGACCGTCAAGACGCATGTGGGGAACGTGCTGACCAAGCTCGGCCTGCGTGACCGGGTGCAGGCGGTCGTGCTCGCCTACGAGACCGGGCTGATCATCCCCGGCGCCTTCTCCTGAGCCTCAGCGCGGGCGGGCGCACGCTCCTCCTCGGGGAGTAGCGAAGCCCGCCGGATCCTCCTGTGGGCGCAGGCGCGGGCCGTACGCGCGGCCGATGCCCGGCCGGGCCCGCCCCGGGTACCGTCGGAGACAGGGCGTGGCCGTGGGGGCGCGGAACACGCCCCGCCGGTACGGCTCCCGGGGACCGTCTTGGGGGAAGGACGGAGGGAGCCGTACCGGCGGAGGACGCCGCGCGCCGGTCACTCAGGCGAGGGCGCCGCCCTCGGGGGCGGGGGCGGCCTCGGCCGGGACAGCGCCCGTGGAGGCCGTGCCTCCCAGCACGCCTTCCAGGGAGCCGGCGACGTTCTCGGGGAAGTGGCAGGCCACCTGGTGGCCGGGGGCGAGCGTCTCCAGCGGCGGCTCGACCGTCCGGCAGACCTCCTGCGCCTTCCAGCAGCGGGTGTGGAACCGGCAGGCGGGCGGCGGGTTCAGCGGCGAGGGCACGTCGCCCTGCAGCCGGATCCGCTCCCGGCCCGCGCGCCGCTTCGGGTCCGGAATCGGGACCGCCGACAGCAGCGCGTTGGTGTACGGATGCATGGGCGATTCGTACAGGCCCTTGCGGTCGGCGATCTCGACGATCTTGCCGAGGTACATCACCGCGACGCGGTCGCTGATGTGCCGCACCACCGACAGGTCGTGCGCGATCACGACGTAGGTCAGGTCGAGCTCCCCCTGCAGGTCCTCCAGCAGGTTGACGACCTGTGCCTGGATCGACACGTCGAGCGCGGAGACCGGCTCGTCCGCGATGATCAGCTTGGGCTTCAGCGCGAGCGTCCTGGCGATCCCGATGCGCTGCCGCTGACCGCCGGAGAACTCGTGCGGATAGCGGTTGTAGTGCTCGGGGTTCAGGCCGACGAGCTCCAGGATCTCCTGGACCGCCTTCTTCGTGCCCTGCTCGGTCTTGATCCCCTGGATCCGGAACGGCGCGCCGACGATGGCGCCGACCGTGTGGCGGGGGTTGAGCGAGCTGTAGGGGTCCTGGAAGATCATCTGCACGTCCCGGCGGAGCGGGCGCAGCCGCCCCTGGGACATGTGCGTGACGTCGTGTCCCGCGAAGACGATCTTCCCGCCGGTGGGCTCGATCAGCCTCGTGATGAGGCGTCCGGTGGTGGTCTTGCCGCATCCCGACTCGCCGACCAGGCCGAGGGTCTCCCCCTTCCTGACGTCGAAGCTGATGCCGTCGACGGCCCTGACCGCGCCGACCTGCCGCTGGAGCAGGCCCTTGGTGACCGGGAAGTGCTTCTCCAGCCCCTGTACGGACAGCAAGGGCTCCTCGTTCACGAAGCCTCCAGGTTGGGCTTGACTTCTTTCTGCCAGATGGCGCGCCTGCGCTCGGCCGGCAGGTGGCAGCGCACCAGGTGGCCGCCCTCGCTCTCCAGCAGCTCGGGAACCTCCACCTTGGCCAGGCCGCCCGTACGCTCCTCGAACACGCAGCGCGGGTGGAACGCGCAACCGGACGGCACGTTGATCAGCGACGGCGGCGAGCCCTTGATCGGCAGCAGCCGCTCGGTCGGCTCGCGGTCCAGCCGCGGCATCGAGCCGAGCAGGCCCCACGTGTAGGGGTGCTCGGGCCGCTCGAAGATGTCCTCGGAGGTGCCGTACTCCACGCACTTGCCGCCGTACATCACGAGGATGTCGTCGGACAGCTCGGCGACCACGCCGAGGTCGTGGGTGATGATGATCAGTGCGGCGTCGAAGTCGCGCTGCAGGTCGCGCATCAGGTCGAGGATCTGCGCCTGCACGGTCACGTCGAGCGCGGTCGTCGGCTCGTCGGCGATCAGCAGCTCGGGGTCGCAGCTCAGCGCCATCGCGATCATCGCGCGCTGCCGCATGCCGCCGGAGAACTCGTGGGGGTAGCTGTCCACCCGCCGGTCCGGCTGCGGGATGCCCACCCGGCCCAGCATGTCGACCGCGTGCTTGCGCGCGACCTTCTTGCTGACGTCGTTGTGGATGCGGTAGGCCTCGATGATCTGGTCGCCGACCGTGTAGAACGGGTGCATCGCCGACAGCGGGTCCTGGAAGATCATCGCCATCTTCTTGCCGCGGAGCCTCCGCACGTGCTCCTGGCTCGCGCCGACGAGCTCCTCGCCGTCCAGCCAGATCTCGCCCGAGATGCGGGCCCGGCCGCCCTTGTGCAGGCCGAGGATGCCGAGGCTGGTGACGCTCTTGCCCGACCCGGACTCTCCGACGATGCCGAGGGTCCTGCCCCGCTCCAGCGAGAACGACAGCCCGTCGACCGACCTGACCAGGCCGTCGTCGGTCGGGAAGTGGATCCGCAGGTCCTTCAGTTCCAGGAAGCTCATCCCAGCCTCACCCTCGGGTCCACGACGGCGTACAGGAGGTCGACGATCAGGTTGGCGAGCACCACGAACAGGGTGACCAGCAGCACGACGCCCATGATCTTGGGCAGGTCGTTGGACTGGATCGCCTGGACGGCGTACTTGCCGAGCCCGGGGAGGGAGAACGTGCTCTCGGTCAGCACCGCGCCGCCGAGCAGCAGCCCGAGGTCCAGGCCGAAGATCGTCAGGATGGGGGTGAGCGCGCCGCGCAGGCCGTGCTTCACGATGACCTTCGACTCCGGCAGGCCCTTCGCGCGGGCCGTGCGGATGTAGTCCTCCCCCATCGTCTCCAGCATGCCCGCCCGGGTCAGCCGGGCGTAGCTCGCCGCGTAGAGGAAGGCCAGGGTGATCCACGGCAGGATGAGGTCGTACGCCCACTCGCCGGGGTTCTCGGTGATGGCCGTGTAGCTGCCGCCCGGCGCCGTGATGCCGAACCGGTAGCTGAAGAAAACCAGGCAGATGATGCCGGTGAAGAAGATCGGCAGGGAGACCCCGGCCAGGGCCACGCCCATCGCGGCCCGGTCGAAGAAGCTGCCCCTGCGCAGCGCGGACACCACGCCCGTGGCGACGCCCGCGATCAGCCAGATGATCGACGCTCCGATGGCCAGCGACACGGTGACGGGCAGCCGGTCCAGCAGTTCGGGCCACACGGGCGTCTTGGTGATGAACGAGTAGCCGAGGCAGGGAGCCGGGCAGTGCTCGACGCTCGCCCCGGTGTCGTATTCGGCACCCAGGACGATTCCCTTGATCCATCTGCCGTACTGCACCACCAGCGGATCGTTGAAACCGAGCTTGTCCGCGATGGCCGCCACCGTCTCCGCCGAGGCGCCCTTGCTGCCGACGTAGCGGCTCGCGAAGTCGATCGTCGTGACGCCCGCCAGACGCGGGATCACGAAGAAGATGGAGAAGGTGACGATGCTCACCACGACGAGCATCAGCACCGCGGCGATGAGCCGCCGGATGATATATGAGACCACTGTTCCCCCGGCTCCGGGAGTCCGGCCGGTCGCCCGGCCGGACCCCCTTGCGCCTTGCCTCGTCGCCTAACGGTTACTCGACACCCATGTTGAGGTAGTCGTACATGTCCCAGGCGCCCGAGACGAACACGTTCGTCAGGCCCTTGCCCCGCAGAAGCAGGCCCTTCGACCACACCTCCGGCAGGACGTAGGCGCCCTCCATGACCTTCTGGTCGATCTGGCCCCAGATCGCGTCGCTCTTGCTCTTGTCCTGCTCGCTGTTCGCCTGGTCGATGAGGCTGTCGATCTCGTCGCTGCGCACGCTCAGGTTGTAGTTGCCCGCCGCGCGGACGACCCGGCTGTCGACGATCTGCGACATGAAGCCGAAGCCCGTGTTCCAGTCGGCCGACCAGCCGTTGGTGGCGAGGCCGATGTTGTTGGCCTTGGTGTAGGCCGGCTTGCCGGCGTAGCTGGAGAAGTACTCGCTGGTGGGGAAGCCCTTCAGGGTCAGCTTGATGCCGACCTTGGCGAGCGCCTGCTGCAGCGACTCGGCCGCCGCCTGCTCCTTCGGACGGTCCGAGCGGAACGTCATCACGGTCTCGAAGCCCTCGGGCTTGCCGCAGGCCTGCAGCGCCGCCTTGGCCTTCTCGACGTCGCCCGTGGCGGTCGGGTACAGGTCGAGCTTCTTCCAGCCGCCGATCGACGGCGGCATCAGGCCGGTCGCGATCTCGCCGGCGAGCTGGCCGCCGTAGGCGTTCTGCAGACCGACCCGGTCGGCGCCGTAGATGATCGCCTTGCGGCAGTCGACGTTGTCCAGCGGCGGGTTGTCACCGAGGATCGAGATGTACCAGGTCCGGGAGCCGGTCGGGTTGTCGGTCCGGTTCTTGAGCTGCGGGTCGGCCTGGATCGTGCCGACCGCCGCGGCCTGGACGCCGGTGCCGGCCAGGTCGACGTGCAGGTCGCCGGCGACGATCCGGTTGTCCAGGTCGTTCGCCTCGACGCCGAGCGAGACCTCGTAGCGGTCCGGCAGCGCCTTGCGGATCGGGTCGGTGGCCTGGTCCCAGTTCGGGTTGCGGACGAGGGTGTACTGCTTGCCCTCCTCGACCTTCTCGAACATGTACGGGCCCGACGCGACCGGGTGCTGGCGGTACTTGATGCCGGTGTCCTTGTCCTTGGGCACCGGCACGGTGGCGGGCAGCGCGGCGAAGTTGTCGAAGCCGGAGAAGGCCTTCTTGAGGTGGAAGACGATCGTCTGGTCGTCCGGCGTCTCGATGGCGGAGTCGGTATTGACGTCCGGCGTCTTGTAGACGCTCTTGAAGTCCTTCGGCAGGTCCAGCCAGTCGTTGAAGTACGTCGGGCCGTTGACGAAGGTGTCCTTGTCGAGCTGGCGCAGCACGGCGTACTTCACGTCCTTGGACGTGATGGGGGTGCCGTCCTCGAACTTGACGCCCTGCCGGAGCTTGTAGGTCCAGGTCTTGCCGTCGTCGGACGACTTGCCGAGGCTCTCCGCCAGGTCGGGGACCAGCTCGCGGCCGCCCTGCCCGGGGGCCGGCTTGTACGTCACCAGCGGGCGGCCGTAGATGCGCGAGAAGTTCCACGACAGGCCGTAGTAGGTGTCACCGGGGTCGATGGAGTCCCACGCCTCGGTGATGGCCATCTTGAGCGTTCCCCCCTTCTTGTCGGAGGGGTTCACCACACTTTCCAGACCGGCGTTGGCCTGCGCCTCCTGGCTGCCCGCCGCCGAACCGGAGTCGTTCTTGGTCTCTCCGCCGCCGCCACCGCCGCACGCGGAAAGGCCCAGGGAGAGAGCGACACCCGCGGCCAGGAAGGCCGGTGTGGCGTATCTCTTCTTCATGTGTATTGCACCCCTTGTAGGTAGGAGCCGGGGAACCGGAGGGATCAGCGGGACGACTTGGGATCGAGCGCGTCGCGGAGACCGTCGCCGAAAAGGTTGAAGGCGAGCACCGTGATGAAGATCGCCATGCCGGGGAAGAACATGAAGTGCGGGACCGTGTAGTACTTCACGGCCGCCGATAGCATGCCGCCCCAGGTCGCGGTGGGCGGCTGGATGCCCACGCCGAGGAACGACAGCGCCGCCTCGAACAGCACGTTCGTCGGGATCAGCAGCGTCGCGTAGATGAGGATCGGTGCGATCAGATTCGGAAGAACCTCGCGGAAGAGGATATAGGGCCCACGTGCCCCCAGGCTTCGCGCGGCGTCCACGAACTCGCGCTCGCGCAGCGACAGCGTCTGGCCCCGGATGATCCGCCCGATGTACGGCCAGTTGAAGAAGCCGATGACGAAGATCAGCAGCAGGATGCGGAGCGTGTCGCCCTTCACCGCGAGCTGGGTCTCGAACTGGCCGAGCACGCCGACCAGCGAGAGCGCGAAGACCAGGAGGGGGAAGGCGAGGAAGATGTCCATCGCCCGGCTGATCAGGGTGTCCACCCAGCCGCCGAAGTAGCCGGCCACGATCCCCATGACCGTCCCGATCACGACCGACAGGAGCGTGGCGAAGAAGGCCACGAGCAGCGAGATCCGGGCGCCGTAGACGACGCGGCTGAACAGGTCGCGCCCGTTGACCGGCTCGACGCCGAACAGGAAGTCCTTGCCGATGCCGCTGCCGCCCTTGGGCTGCATGGTCAGGGTGTCGATCATCTCCTGGTGGAACTCGTTCGGCGGATGGCCGAACCAGCCCACGAGCAGCGGCGCGAAGATCGCGACCAGGATCAGGAGGACAACGACGAGGCCGCCGGTGATGGCCACCTTGTCGCGCTTGAGCCGCATCCAGGCGATCTGGCCGAGCGAGCGGCCCTGGATGGGGGCGCCGCCGGCCTTGGCGACGGCCTCCGGCTCCGCGCGCATCTCCTCACCGGAGACGTCGAGAGGGGCGCTCACCGGGCCCCTCCGGTGGCCGCTGTACTGCGGGCGGCGCACTCAGAAGAGCCGGAGTACGGCACTGAGGCGGAGGAGCGAAGTTCGCTCATGACCTTGCTTCGCGCGGCCATTTGGTGTACGGCCCCCTGGGTCCCAGACGACATTGTCCAGCGGGGCCCGCTGTCGACGGCGCCCCGCAAACGGACAATGTATGCGTTGAGCTGGGATGACCAGTCCCCAGAGCAGGCCTGTGGCCCAACTGTGATTTACCAGAAACTTATTCGTGTTGATCTTGAAAGGATTGTCGGAGTCCCGTTTCGATTGTGTCGTGGAACTGTAACATTGCACCCACGGGTAACTTGGTCCCACGATGTGGGATGTTCAGCCGATCCCGCGCCGCTTCAGGATGTCCTCGATCTCGGAGAAATCGTCCGCCGCGGGCTGTTCGACCTGACGTGGTGCCGCCTTCGCGGTTTGCACCTTCTTGGGCGTTTCAGCCTTCGGTGCGGCCGGTGTCGTCTCGGCGGGACCGGGGCGGGGCGTACGGGCCCGGGAGAGCGACCGGCCGCGCATCGCGCCGGACACGACGAACAGCACCGCCGACAGGCCCGCCACGGCCACGCCGGCCCACGCGAGCGGCGACAGCACCAGGCCGGTCACGAAGCTCACGGCGGCCGTGCCGATGTTCCACAGCGTGGCCTGCGCGCCGGTGAGATAGGCGGCCAGCGGCAGCAGGGACCACGCGGCGGCCCGCAGACCCGCGGCCGCTCCCCTGCGGCGGAAGGCCAGATAGGTGAGCACGAGGCCCACCGCTGTCAGGCCGCCGCACACCGGCAGCCAGGCGATGTCGTTGTAAGTCATGGCGGGGCCCCTTCGTCACGTACCTCCATCCTGGCATCCGTGACGCGATCATGTGGGGCCCGCGCCACCCCGATTCAGCGGACGAGTGCCCGGAGAAAATCCACGTCCACGTCGAGCAGCGACGGCATGACGACCCGCCCAGGCGCCTGCGCGATCGGCAGCACGCCCGGCACGGCGACGACCCGGCAGCCCGCCGCCGTCGCCGACGCCACGCCGTTCGGCGAGTCCTCCAGCGCGACGCACCGCCCCGGGTCGACCGACAGCAGGCCCGCCGCCGTGAGGTACGGCTCCGGGTGGGGCTTGGTGCAGGTGACGTCGTCGGCCGTCACGATCACTTCGAAGTGCTCCCGGCCCACGGCCTTCAGCACGGCGTCGGCGATGATCCGCAGCGACGACGTGACGAGCGCGGTGCGCACCCCGTGGTCGGCGAGCCCGCGCAGCAGGTCCAGGGCGCCCGGCATCGGCGTCACGTCGGCCGACAGCCTGCTCTCCATACCGTCGATCAGCCACTGCCCCACCAGCATGGGATCGACGTCCGCCCGCGTCAGCTCCAGCATGTACCTGACGGTGCGGTCCCAGGAGCCGCCCACGAGCTGCTCCTGGTGCTCCGGGCCCCAGGTGCCGCCGAGGCGGGTGACCACCTCGGTCTCGACCTCGAACCACACCCCTTCGGTGTCGACGAGCAGTCCGTCCATGTCGAACAGCACGGCGTCCACGTGGCCCCTTTCCCCCGGTCACCCCCCCGATGAGGGGGGACTGACATGGTACGGGGGCCGCGTGGGCGCGACGACGGCCGGTCGGACGTTGCGGCACCCGTCCGGGTGCCCGGTCAGACGTTGAAGTACTTCGCCTCGGGGTGGTGGACGACCAGGGCTGAGGTGGCCTGCTCCGGGTGGAGCTGGAACTCCTCCGACAGCGTCACGCCGATACGCGCGGGGTCGAGCAGCTCCATGACCTGCACCTGGTCCTCCAGGTTGGGGCAGGCCGGGTAGCCGAAGGAGTAGCGGCAGCCGGTGATGTTCACCTTGAGCATGTCGGCCAGCGACTCGTCGCCGCCGATGCCCAGCTCCGACCGCACCCGCGCGTGCCAGTATTCGGCCAGCGCCTCGGTGAGCTGCACCGACAGGCCGTGGAGCTCCAGGTATTCGCGGTAGGCGTCCTTCGCGAACAGCTCGGCCGCGGCCGCGCTGACGCGGTTGCCCATCGTGACGACCTGGAGGCCGACGACGTCCACCTCCCCCGACTCGCGGGAGCGGAAGAAGTCGGCCAGGCACAGGTGGCGGTCGCGGCGCTGACGCGGGAAGGTGAAGCGGGTGCGCTCCTTGCCGTCCTCGTCGAGGATGATCAGGTTGTCGCCCTCGCTCACGCAGGGGAAGTAGCCGTAGGCGACCGCCGCCTCCAGTAGGTTCTCCGTCTGCAGGCGCTCCAGCCACATCCGCAGCCGGGGCCGGCCCTCCGTCTCGACCAGTTCCTCGTACGACGGGCCGTCGCCGCCCCTGGCGGCCTTCAGGCCCCACTGGCCCATGAACGTCGCCCGCTCGTCGAGGAACGCGGCGTAGTCGGCCAGCGGGATGCCCTTCACCACCCGGTCGCCGAGGAACGGCGGGGCGGGCACGGGAACATCCGCCGCGACGTCGGAGCGGGCCGGGACGTCCTCCTCCGCGGTCCGCGTCAGCACCGCCCCGGTCTTCACCCGGCGCGCGCGCAGCGGCGGCAGCGACGCGCCGTCCTCCCCGCGCTTGACCGCCATGAAGGCGTCCATCAGGCGCAGGCCCTCGAACGCGTCGCGGGCGTAGCGGACCTCGCCCCGGTACACGTCGGCCAGGTCCTGCTCGACGTACGCCCTGGTCAGCGCGGCGCCGCCGAGGAGCACCGGGAACTTGCCGGCAAGACCCCGGGAGTTCAGCTCCTCGAGGTTCTCCTTCATCACGACGGTGGACTTCACCAGCAGCCCGGACATGCCGATCACGTCGGCCCGGTGCTCCTCGGCGGCCTCCAGGATCGCCGACACCGGCTGCTTGATACCGAGGTTCACCACGTCGTAGCCGTTGTTGGACAGGATGATGTCGACGAGGTTCTTGCCGATGTCGTGCACGTCGCCCTTCACCGTGGCGAGCACGATGCGGCCCTTGGTGCTGCCCTCGACCTTCTCCATGTGCGGTTCGAGGTAGGCCACGGCCGTCTTCATCACCTCGGCCGACTGGAGCACGAACGGAAGCTGCATCTCGCCGGAGCCGAACAGCTCGCCGACGACCTTCATGCCGTCGAGCAGCACGTCGTTGATGATCTCCAGTGCGGGCCGCTGGGCGAGGGCCTCGTCGAGGTCGGCCTCCAGGCCCTTGCGCTCGCCGTCGACGATGCGCCGCTTGAGCCGCTCCCACAGCGGCAGCCCGGCCAGCTCGGCCGCCTTCCCGGCCTTCACCGACGCCGCGTCCACGCCCTCGTACAGCTCCATGAACCGCTGCAGCGGGTCGTAGCCCTCGCGCCTGCGGTCGTACACCAGGTCGAGCGCGACCTGGCGCTGCTCGTCCGGGATCCGGTTCATGGGCAGGATCTTGGAGGCGTGCACGATCGCGGAGTCGAGCCCCGCGTTGACGCACTCGTTCAGGAACACCGAGTTCAGCACGATGCGCGCGGCCGGGTTGAGACCGAACGACACGTTGGAGACGCCGAGCGTGGTCTGCACGGTCGGATAACGGCGCTTGAGCTCGCGGATCGCCTCGATCGTCTCGATGCCGTCGCGCCGGGTCTCCTCCTGGCCGGTGGCGATCGGGAACGTCAGGCAGTCGACGATGATGTCCTCGACCCGCATGCCCCAGTTGTGCACCAGGTCCTCGATGAGGCGGGCGGCGATCCGCACCTTCCACTCGGCGGTGCGGGCCTGGCCCTCCTCGTCGATGGTCAGCGCGACCACGGCCGCGCCGTGCTCCCGCACCAGGCGCATGACCTTCTGGAACCGCGAGTCGGGGCCGTCGCCGTCCTCGTAGTTCACCGAGTTGATCACGGCCCGGCCGCCGAGCATCTCCAGGCCCGCCTCCAGCACGGCCGGCTCGGTCGAGTCGAGCACGATCGGCAGCGTCGAGGCGGTGGCGAAGCGGAACGCCAGTTCCTTCATGTCGGCGACGCCGTCGCGGCCGACGTAGTCGACGCACAGGTCCAGCAGGTGCGCGCCGTCGCGGGCCTGCGCCCGGGCGATCTCGACGCACTCCTCGTAGTTGCCCGCCAGCATCGCCTCGCGGAACGCCTTGGAGCCGTTGGCGTTGGTCCGCTCGCCGATGGCCAGATACGACGTGTCCTGCCGGAACGGCACGTGCTGGTACAGCGAGGCCGCGCCGGCCTCGGGACGGGGGCGCCGCTCGCCGCGGGCGCGCCCGCCGACCCGCTCGACCACCTGGCGCAGGTGCTCGGGGGTCGTGCCGCAGCAGCCGCCCACGAGGGCGAGCCCGTAGTCGCGGGTGAAGTTCTCGTGCGCGTCCGCCAGCTCGCCCGGGCTCAGCGGGTAGTAGGCGCCGTCGGACGTGAGCTGCGGCAGCCCGGCGTTGGGCATGCACGACAGCGGCACGCGGGCGTGCCTGGCCAGGTAGCGCAGGTGCTCGCTCATCTCGGCGGGGCCGGTGGCGCAGTTGAGCCCGATCAGGTCGACGCCGAGCGGCTCGATCGCGGTCAGCGCGGCGCCGATCTCGGAGCCGAGCAGCATCGCGCCGTTGGTCTCGATGGTGACCTGGGTGATGATCGGAACGTCCCGCCCGGCGGCCTCGACGGCCCGCTTCGCGCCGACGACGGCCGCCCGGACCTGGAGCAGGTCCTGGCAGGTCTCGATGATCAGGGCGTCGGCCCCGCCGGCGATCAGGCCGGCGGCGTTGTCCCGGTAGGCGTCGCGCAGCGTCTCGTACGGCAGATGGCCGAGCGTGGGGAGTTTCGTGCCGGGACCCATCGAGCCGAGGACGAACCGGGGCCGGTCCGGCGTCGACCAGTGGTCGGCCCGCTCCCTGGCGAGGCGCGCGCCGGCCTCGGACAGTTCGAAGATGCGGTCTTCGATGCCGTACTCGCCAAGAGCCGCACGGTTGGCGTTGAAGGTGTTGGTCTCGACGCAGTCGACCCCCACCTCCAGGTAGGCGTCGTGGACGGCCCGCACGATGTCGGGACGGCTCACGTTGAGCACGTCGTTGCAGCCCTCGTGGCCCTGGAAGTCGTCAAGGGTGGGGTCGTAGGACTGCAGCATCGTCCCCATGGCCCCGTCGGCGATCAGAACTCGCTCGGACAGCACGGTACGGAAGGACGGTCTGCTGGTCATGGAGCAAGACTATCGGCCCGCCGGGCGGATCACCGATTCCGCGCACCGAAAGGGGAGGACCGGTGGAGGAGGGGCGGGCCTTTCCGCACCCTCTGACATCGCCGCAGGTCGGGGCCGCGCCACGGGCGGGTGTGCCCGGCGAAGGTGACGGGCGGGGCCCCTCACCGAATAGTCTTGGAGTGAGCCATACTGCATAGGGCCAGTGAGGGAGGCGGCGCGTGATCGAGTTCGAAGGGCTCCCCGAGCTCGTCGACCCGGTGCTGATCGCCGCGTTCGAGGGGTGGAACGACGCCGGCGAGGCGTCCAGCGGCGTGCTCGCGCACCTCGAGGCCGAGTGGAAGGCCACGCCACTCGTGGAGCTGGACCCCGAGGACTACTACGACTTCCAGGTGACGCGGCCGGTGATCGAGCTCGGCGACGGCCTCACCCGCTCCGTCGTCTGGCCGACCACCCGGCTGCTGCTGGCCCGCCCGCCGGGCGCCAAGCGCGACGTGGTGCTGCTGCGCGGCATCGAGCCCAACATGCGGTGGCGCTCGTTCTGCGCGGAGCTCGTGGGGCTCTGCCACGACCTCGGGGTCGAGCTGGCGATCCTGCTCGGCGCGCTGCTCAACGACTCGCCGCACACCCGCCCGGTGCCGATCACCGGCTCGGTCAGCGACCTCGGCCTGGCCCGCGCGCTGAACCTGGAGCTGAACAAGTACGAGGGCCCGACCGGAATCGTCGGCGTGCTCCAGCACACCCTGGGCACGGCCGGGCTGGAGACCGTGTCCCTGTGGGCGTCGGTCCCCCACTACGTCGCCCAGCCGCCCAACCCCAAGGCGACGCTGGCGCTGCTGCGCCGCATCGAGGACATGCTCGACATCCCCATGCCGTACGGCGACCTGGCCGAGGAGGCGCGGGCCTGGGAGCACGGCGTGGACGAGCTCGCCGCGCAGGACACCGAGGTCGCCGAGTACGTCAAGGAGCTGGAGGAGCGCAAGGACGCCGCCGAGCTCCCCGAGGCCAGCGGGGACGCGATCGCCGCCGAGTTCGAGCGCTACCTGCGCCGCCGCGACCGCGGCACCGACCGCTGATCCGGCGGCGTCAGGCGCCCGCGTCGAGAGCGGCGGGGCCGTTCTCCGCCGTCAGGGGACGTCCGGCCCGGCGCCCCGCCAGAACGGGTCCCTGCCGATGAATCCCAGCAGCCTGGTCTGGGCGTCCGCGTCGCCGGGCACCTCGACCCGCGCGCCGAACTGGCCGGAGGAGCGCATGACCTCCTCCATCCCCTCCATCCCGGCGAGGAGCAGGGCGCAGAAGCCGGGGTCCAGCCGGTCGTCCTGGCCCGTGGCCCTGGAGAGATCCCAGGTGTGCATGAACACGTCAGCGGTGTAGAACCGGTCGATCGCGGCGCCGAGAGGCAGGCTGCCGACGTGGGGGTTGGCGAGTACCCGGTGCGCCGTCTCCGGATCGTCCAGCACCGCCTGCACACCGTCGCAGTGCACCTGCCACGCGGCGACCGGGTCCTCGTCCACGGACGGCCCGTGGGGCAGTTCGACGCCTGCGCCCGAGGCGAGAAACCCGGGGAGCCATCCGGTCAGGTGCCGCACGACGTCGCGGGCGGCCCAGCCGGCGACCGGGGACGGCGCGTCCCAGGACCGGGCGCCGCGGACCCGGTCGGTGAACAGCCCGGCGATCTGGCGGTGCCGCTCGGCGGGGCGGTCAGACAGCGTCATCGGCGAGCATCCTGTCCAGCTTCGCGTATCCGTCGTCGACACCGACCTCCATGCCGCTGCGCAGCCACGCGTCGCGGCTCTCGAAGCTTTCGGTCAGCGACTGCGTCCGCAGCCGCGTGCGGCCGTCGCCCAGGTCCTCGAACCACAGCGTCTCCAGCGCGACCCCGTCGGGATCGCCCTCGAACGTGAAGGTCTGCACGATACGGTCCGGCCGTACCTCGTGGAAGCAGCCGCGGAAGACGTACTCCGTGCCGTCGTGCGCCGAGACGTACCGCCAGCTCCCGCCGGTACGCGCGTCCCAGTGCTCGATCCGGGTGACGGTGGTGTCGGGCCCCACCCACCGGGCGAACAACACGGGATCGGTGTGCGCGCGGAACAGCCGCTCGGGCGTCGCCGCGAAGTCACGAGTCATCCGGATCACCGGCACACTCGCGTCGGCCTCGATGATCGTCTCCGTGATCCTGTCCATTCTCGTCTCCGTCCATCTCCGCCAGAACCGCGTCGAGGCGGCGGTAGCGCCGCTCGACGCGCTCCCGGTGGCGCTCGATCCAGATGCCCATCAGTTCGAAGGCGTGGGCCTCCAGGCGTACCGGCCGGGGTTGCGGCCCGCGCGGACGGCTGACGAGCCCGGCGTCCTCCAGCACCCGCAGGTGCTTGTAGACGGCCTGCAGCGTCATCCCGTACGGCTCGGCCAGGCGGCTCACGGTCGCGTCGCCCTCCGAGAGCCGGGCGACCATGTCGCGCCGAGTCGGATCCGCGAGGGCCGCGAAGACCCGGGACAGCGCGTCCGTAGCCATCACCCTCTTTCAACCCGCTGGTTGAAAGAACCCTAGGCCACGCAGGAGACGTCCGTCAACCACCCGGTTGAAAGACCAGCTCATACCGCACGCCAGCCAAGCCGCCCGCGATCGGGAAGTACTCCTGATCCCACGGCCGCTCCGACCGCAATTGAGGACCCACACAACGAAAAGTAATTGAACCATCGCCATATGCACACGAAATCCAATTGTGCATGGCATAATCCAGCATGCGATGCTGGCCGCACTGAGGAGAAAGCCGTGACCGAGTACAACGGCCCCTGGCCCACGGACGACATCGAGCTCAGCCTGGACGACGAGTCGGACGTCGACCTCCAGGCCGAGGAGGTCTACGACCGGCGAGGCAACCGGATCGACCAGGCGTCCGTGGACGCCGCGGTGGAGCATGTGCGGCGTACGGTGGGTCGCCCGTCTCTCACGGCCCCTGGAACGCGTTCGCCGCAGGTGACGTTCCGTCTCAGTCCCGAGGAGAAGGCCGCCGCCAGAGAGCTGGCAGAACGGGAGGGAAAGACCGTGTCTCAACTGGCCCGCGAGGCCTTCGCCCGCTACCTTCGCGACCACGCCGCCTGACGTACGCCCGGACCCTAGCCCGCGAGGGCGGGCAGGCCGGTGGGGTGGCGGCGGGCGAGGGCCTCGTCGAAGCGGGTCCAGACCAGGGCGGCGAGGTCGTCGTCCACGCCGAGGGGCGCGCTGACCAGGTCGGCCCCGGCGCCGGTCAGGCGGTCGTGGAAGAAGCCGGGCGCGAGCAGGTAGGACGCGACGGCGACCCGGGGCGCGAGGCCCGACCTGGCCCGTTCCATCGCCTCGGCGACCGTGGGGGTGCCGGACGAGGCGAAGGCGGCGGTGACGGGACGCGACAGCCGTACGGACAGCAGGCGCGCGGCGGCGCGGACGTCGTCCAGGGCGGCGGGGTCGGACGACCCGGCCGCGCCCAGGATGACGGCGTCGCAGGGCCGCAGGCCGGCGGCGGCCAGGCGCCGCGCCAGCACCGAGGTCAGCAGCGGGTGCGGGCCGAGCTGCCCGGCGACGACCGCGTCGGGCCGGGTGCGGGCGACGACGGCCGGCAGGTCGATGTGGGCGTGGTATCCCCCGGCGAGGAGCATCGGGACCACGACGACCGGTCCCGGCGTCCCCGCCAGCACGTCGGCGAGCAGCGGCGAGCTGATCTCCAGGAACGCCAGCTCCACCCCCGCGCCGGGCCGGGCCCGGCGCACCCGCGCAGCGAGCGACTCCATCACCGACTCCCAGTGCCCGCTGCGCGCCCCGTGCGCCGCCATCACCAGGGTTGGGGTCTCCATCTCGCACTCCTCCGCCCCGAGGCCCCGAGAGCCTCCGTCGTCGTTCCCGCCACCGAGCCGCCTCATCTCGCGAGCCGCCTCACACGGGCCGTCTCACCGCATGGGCGGCGTCACCGGTCGTCGCGGCCGCAGGCGAGGCGGTAGCCGCGCTTGACGACGGTCTCGACGATGCCGGAGGGGCCGAGCGCCCGGCGCAGCCGGGTGATCGCCATCTCGACGGCGTGCTCGGCCGAGTCGCGGGAGGGCCCGCCGGGCAGCACCACCCGCAGGTCGGCGCGGCCCACCACGTGCCCGGGGCGCTCGGCGAGCCGCTTGAGCACGGCCATCGGGGCGGGCGGCAGCGGCTTGAGGTTGCCGTCGACCACCACGGCGTGGCCGCGGATCTCCAGCTCGTGGCCGCCGGCGACGAGCCGGGTGACCCCGCTCTCCGGCAGGTGCCGGGCGAGGGTCCGGGCGAGCGCGCCCAGGCGGGCCCGATCGGGCTGGACGGCCCGTACGCCCCGCTGGGTCAGCGGCCCGGCCGTGACCGGGCCGACGCAGGCCGCGACCACCCGGGTGTCGAACGCGGCGAGCAGGGCGTCCTCCAGCCCGTCGGCGCGGGCGGCGCCCAGCATGGCCAGCACGGCGGGCGCGCTGGTGAAGGCGACCGCGTCCACCGAGCCGGTGATGGCCTGGCTGATCAGGCGGCGCAGCGGTGAGGTGTCGCGGTAGGGCAGCCAGCGGTAGACGGGCACCTCGATGACGTCCGCCCCCGCCTCGCGCAGCGCGGCGACGAAGCCGTCCAGCGGCTCGCCGTGCAACTGCACGGCGATGCGGCGCCCCTGCAGGTCCTGCGCGAGCAGGTACTCCTTGACCTCCTCGCACGACTCGGTGCCCGGCGTCCAGTAGTCCGCCAGCCCGGCCGCCCGCACCGCTCCCCTCGCCTTGGGGCCGCGGGCCAGCAGCCGGGCGCCGGCCAGGTGGGCGTTGAGGTCGGTGGACAGCCCCCAGCCCTCCGCCGCCGCCATCCAGCCGCGGAACCCCACGCCCGTGGTGACGACCACGTCGTCGACCGGCGCCTCCAGGCAGGCCCTGGTCGCGGCGAGCAGTCCGGTGTCCTCCGCCAGCGGCACGATGCGGATCGCGGGCGCCCGCACCACCCGGGCGCCCCGCCGTTCCAGGAGCGCCGAGAGCTCCTCGCTGCGGCGGGTCGCCGTCACCCCGATCGTGAACCCGGCCAGCGCGTCCGGCGCCGTCTCCAGGGTCATCGGGGCCTCCTCAAGCAGCGTGGTCATACCACGCTCACCTCCACGGTTCCGTCCGTCACACGAATGGGATAGGTCGGCACGGCGACGCCCGGGTCGTCCACGCACACGCCGGTGACCAGTGAGAACACCTGCTTGTGCATGGGCGAGGCCACGGTCGGCTCGCCGCCCCTGGTGCCGACGATGCCCCGGCTCAGCACGTACGCCCCGCTGAAGGGGTCGAAGTTGCCCAGGGCGTACAGGGCTCCGTCGAACGTGCGGAACACCGCGACCTGCCGGGTGCCGACCAGCACGGCCGCGCCGCGCTCGGGGAGCAGGTCGGTGTAGGAGCAGACCGGGGTCCATCGGTCGGTACGGGTCGCCGTCTCGTTGAGGATGGTCATGAGCGCACTGCCTCCAGAGGAATCAGCACCGGTTTGATCTGGTCGCGTTCGGTCTCGAAGGAGATCGAGGGGTCGGGGATGCCCGGGGCGTTCACGAAGCTGACGAAGCGCCGCAGCTTGTCGGGGTCCTCGATGGCGGCGCGCCACTCGTCGACGTACGTGGCCACGTGCCGCTCCATCTGCGCGTCGAGGTCGGCGCAGATGCCGAGCGAGTCCTCCATGATCACCTCACGGAGGTAGCCGAGACCGCCGTCCAGGCCCTCCAGCCACGCGGCGGTGCGCTGCAGCCGGTCGGCGGTGCGGATGTAGAACATCAGGAACCGGTCGATGGTCCTGACCAGGTCGTCGGTCGACAGGTCGGCGGCCAGCAGGTCGGCGTGGCGGGGCTTGAAGCCGCCGTTGCCGCCGACGTACAGGTTCCAGCCCTGCTCGGTGGCGATGACGCCGAAGTCCTTCGACCTGGCCTCGGCGCACTCGCGGGCGCATCCGGAGACGGCCGACTTGAGCTTGTGCGGCGAGCGCAGCCCGCGGTAGCGCAGCTCCAGCGCGATGGCCAGGCCGACCGAGTCCTGCACGCCGTACCGGCACCAGGTGGACCCGACGCACGACTTCACCGTGCGCAGGGCCTTGCCGTACGCGTGCCCGGACTCGAAGCCGGCTTCCACGAGACGGCGCCAGATGGCGGGCAGCTGCTCGACCCGGGCCCCGAGCAGGTCGATGCGCTGCCCGCCGGTGATCTTCGTGTAGAGCCCGAAGTCGCGGGCCACCTCGCCGATCACGATGAGCTTGTCCGGAGTGATCTCGCCGCCCGGGATGCGCGGGACCACCGAGTAGGTCCCGTTCTTCTGGATGTTGGCGAGGAAGTGGTCGTTGGTGTCCTGCAGCGTGGCCTGCTCGCCGTCGAGGATGTGGCCGCGGCCGAGGGACGCGAGGATCGAGGCGACCACCGGCTTGCAGATGTCGCAGCCGCGGCCCGTCCCGTGTTCGGCGATGAGCTGTGAGAACGTGGTGATCCCCCGCACGCTCACGATGTCGAACAGCTCGGCCCGGCTGTGGGTGAAGTGCTCGCACAGCGCCTTGCCGACGTCGACGCCCGACTTCACCAGGATCTGCTTGAGCATCGGCACGCAGCTGCCGCAGGTGGTGCCGGCCCGGGTGCAGTCCTTGATGCCCTGCACGTCGGTCAGGCCCTTGTCGGCGATGGCCGCGCAGATCCTCCCCTTGGTGACGTTGTTGCAGGAGCAGACCTGGGCGTCGTCCGGCAGGTCCGTCGACGTGGTGCCCGCGCCCGCGAACAGCAGGTCGCTCGGCGCGCCGGGCAGCGGCCTGCCGACGAAGGGCCGCAGCGCGTTGTACGGCCCGGCGTCGCCGACGCAGATGCCGCCGAGCAGGGTCGTGGCGTCGTCGCTGACGAACAGGCGCTTGTAGACGCCGGCGACCGGGTCCATGTAGGTGACGTCGAGCGCGCCCGACATGGCCCCGAACTGCGCCACCTCGACGCCGAGCAGCTTGAGCTTGGTGGACATGTCGGCGCCGGTGAAGGCGGCCGAGCCGAGCAGGATCCGGTCGGCGGCCACCTCGGCCTGGGCGAAGCACGGCGCGACCAGGCCGTAGACCATCCCGGCGGCCAGCGCGCACTCGCCGATCGCGTAGATGTGCTCGTCGGAGGTGCGCATGCCCTCGTCCACCACGATGCCGCCGCGCTCGCCGACCTCCAGGCCGCAGTCCCGCGCGAGCTCGTCGCGCGGCCGCACCCCGGCGGAGAAGACGACGACCTGGGCGTCGACGGCCTCGCCGTCCGGCCTGACCAGCGCGGCCACCCGGCCGTCCGGCCCGGCCTCGATAGACCGGACCCCGGCGCCGGTGTGGACGGTGAGCCCGAGCGCCTCGATGTGGTTACGCAGCACCGAGCCGCCGCCCTCGTCCACCTGGCGGGGCATCAGCCAGCCGCTCATCTCGACGACGTGCGTCTCCAGCCCGAGCCCGCGCAGGGCGTCGGCCGCCTCCAGGCCGAGCAGGCCGCCGCCGATGACCACGCCGGCGCGGGCGTCCCGCGACGCCTCCCTGATGGCGTCCAGGTCGTCGATGGTGCGGTAGACGAAGCAGCCCGGCAGGTCCCTGCCCGGCACCGGCGGCACGAACGGCGCCGACCCGGTGGCCAGCACCAGCACGTCGTACGGCTCGGAGTAGCCGGCGTCGGTGGCGACGGTGCGGGCGGCGCGGTCGACGCCGACCACCTTCACGCCGGTCCGCACGCTCACACCGTCCGGCACCCGGTACGTGAGGTCGTCCACGCTCTTGCCGCTGAGATAGGAGGTGAGCGCGACCCGGTCGTAGGCCGGGCGGGGCTCCTCCCCGAACACCGTGATCGTCCCGTCGAAGCCCCGCTCCACGAGTGTCTCGATCAGGCGGTGTGCGGTCGGTCCGTGTCCCGCCACGACGATTCTCATGCGCTGACGTACCTTCATGCGCTCACGCCTTCCTGCTCACACAACCAGCCGACGATGCCCTCGACCGCGTCGCGGCAGCCGCCGCACCCGGTGGTGGCCCTCGTCGCGGCGGCTACGGCCTCCACGTCACGCGCGCCGGACTCCCAGCACGCCCTGATCTGGCCCTTCGTCACGTTGTTGCACTGGCAGACCCGGGCCGAGTCCGGCATCCGGGTCGGGTTGTCGGCCGTCGCCGCGGCGCCCACGCCGGGGAACAGCAGGCCGGTCCGGTCGCCCGGGAGCGGCCCGCCCCGGTCGAACAGCTGGGTGAGCGTGCCCACGGCGGAGGTCTCGCCCAGCAGGATCGCGCCGACCAGCCGGCCGTCGCGGATGACGAGCTTGCGGTAGGTGCCCTTGTGCCGGTGGGAGAAGCGGACGATCTCCGCCTCCTCGTCGGTCAGGTGGGTCTCCCCCATCGCCGCGAGCTCGACGCTCTTGGCCTTCAGCCGGGTGACCAGCCGCGAGCCCCGGTAGCGGGCGCCCTTGTCGGCCCCGGTCAGCAGGTCGGCGAGCACCGACGCCTGCTCCCAGGCCGGCGCCACCAGGCCGTAGACCCGGCCCGCGTGCTGCGCGCACTCGCCGATGGCGAAGATCGACGGGTCGTCCGTGCGCAGCTCGTCGTCGACGACGACGCCGCGCTCGACCTCCAGCCCCGCGTCGCGGGCGAGGCCGACGACCGGGCGCACGCCGCAGGCGACCACCACCAGGTCGGCGTCGACCAGTTCCTCTCCCGCCAGCTCCACGTGCCGCTCCCGCACAGCGGTCACGGTGACGCCGGTGCGGATGGCGACGCCGAGCGAGCCGAGCGTCTCGCGGAGGATGAGTCCGGCCTCCGCGTCGAGCTGGCGCTCCATCAGGTGGTCACGCACGTGCAGCAGCGTCACCGGGACACCCCGGCCGGCCAGCCCGCGCGCGGCCTCGATGCCGAGCAGCCCGCCGCCGATGACGACCGCGCTGCGCGCGCTCGCGGCGGCCTCCCTGATGCGGTCGCAGTCGTCCAGCGTGCGGAACGCGGTCGCCCGCTCCACGCCGGGGATCGCCGGGATCACCGGCTCGCTGCCCGTGGCCAGCACGAGCACGTCGTACGGCTCGCGCGTCCCGTCGGCCGCGACGACGGTCCGGGCGTCCCGGTCGATCGCGGTGACCTCGACGCCGAGGTGCGCGGTCACGTTGTGCTCGGCGTGCCAGCGGGGGCCGAGCAGCCGGACCTGGTCCGGCCGCGACGTGCCCGCCACCACGTTCGACAGCAGCACCCGGTTGTACGGCTGCCAGGCCTCGGCGCCGAACACGGTGATCTTGACGTCCCGGTCCCGGGCGCGCACCTCGCTCACGAGACGCGCGCCGGCCATGCCGTTCCCCACCACGACGAGCCTCACGCGTCACGCTCCATGTCCTCGCCGGTGCACCGTTCGAGAGCGGCGGCGCAGACCTTGAACTCCGGCATCCGCGACATCGGGTCGAGCGCCGGGTTGGTGAGCAGGTTGACGCCCTCCCAGTGGAACGGCATGAACACGGTGTCGGGCCGGATCGAGGCGTTGACGCGGGCCACCGCCTCGGCGGCGCCCCGGCGGCTGCGCACCCGCACGCGGTCGCCCGGTGCGACGTTCAGCCGTTCGGCGAGGTCGGGGTGCACCTCCACGAAGACCTCCGACGCGACCTGGTTGAGCGACCGGATGCGGCGCGTCTGCGCCCCCGACTGGTAGTGGGCGAGCACCCGCCCGGAGGTCAGGTAGAGGGGGAACTCCTCGTCCACGTCCTCGGCGGGCGGGCGGTGGTCCACCGGCACCATGCGGGCCCGTCCGTCCGGGGTGGCGAAGCGGTCCAGGAAGGGCCGCGGCGTCCCCGGGTGGGGCCCGGCCTCGGGCGCGGTCTCGGTGGCGGGGCAGGGCCAGAACACGCCGGTCTCGGCCGCGATCCGCTCGTAGGTGATGCCGGAGTAGTCGGCGATACCTCCGGCGGAGGCCCGGCGCAGCTCGTCGAAGACCGTGCGCGGGTCGGCGGGGAACTTCTCGCCGCAGCCGAGCCGCTCGGCGAGCCCGCCGAGGATCCGCAGGTCGCTGCGCGCGCCCGGCGGCGGCGCCGCGGCCTGGCGGCGCAGCAGCACCCGGCCCTCCAGGTTGGTCATCGTGCCCGACTCCTCGGCCCACTGGGTCGTGGGGAGCACGACGTCGGCCATCGCCGCGGTCTCCGACAGCACGAAGTCGGCGACGACGAGCAGGTCCAGCGCGGCCAGCCGCTCCGTCACGTGCCCGGCGCGCGGCGCGGAGACGACGGGGTTGGAGCCGAACAGCAGCAGCGCCCTCGGCCCCTCCGGAGTGCCGAGCGCGTCGAGCAGTTCGTACGCCGACCTGCCGGGTCCGGGCAGGTCGGCGGGGTCGACCCCCCACACGGCCGCGACGTGCGCCCGCGCCGCCGGGTCGTCGATCTTCCGGTAGCCGGGGAGCTGGTCGGCCTTCTGGCCGTGCTCCCGGCCGCCCTGGCCGTTGCCCTGACCGGTCACGCAGCCGTACCCGGAGCCCTCCCGGCCCGGCAGGCCGAGGGTGAGCGCCAGGTTGACGAACGCGGTGACGGTGTCGGTGCCCTTGGCGTGCTGTTCCGCGCCCCGGCCGGTCAGGATCATCGCGCGCCCGGCCTCGCCGAGGATGCGTACGGCCTCGCGCATCTGGGCGACGGGGACGCCGGTGACGCGCTCCACCCGCTCGGGCCACCAGGCCGACACGGAGGCGCGCACGGCCTCGAAGCCGGTGGTGCGCGCGGCGAGGTAGCCGAGGTCGGCGTGGCCCTCGGCGACCGCGATGTGCAGCAGGCCCAGCGCCAGCGCGAGGTCGGTGCCGGGGGTGGCCTGCAGGTGCAGGTCGGCCAGCCGGGCGGTCTGCGTGAGGCGGGGGTCGATCACGACGAGCCGGCCGCCCCGGGACCGCATCGCGGTCAGGTGCCGCACGAAGGGGGGCATGGTCTCGGCGACGTTCCCCCCGGCGAGCAGCACCGCGTCCGCCCGGCCGATGTCGGTGATGGGGAACGGCAGGCCGCGGTCCATCCCGAAGGCGCGGTTGACGGCGGCCGCCGCCGAGGACATGCAGAACCTGCCGTTGTAGTCGATCTGGCTGGTCCGCAGCGCCACCCGGGCGAACTTGCCGAGCTGGTAGGCCTTCTCGTTGGTCAGCCCGCCGCCGCCGAAGACCGCCACGGCGTCCGGCCCGTGCTCGGCCCGGATGGCCCGGAGGCGGCCGGCGGTGTAGTCGAGCGCCTCCTCCCAGGTCACCGGCTTCCCGTGGAGCAGCGGGGTGGTGATCCGTTCGGGTGAGGTCAGCAGTTCGGCCGCCGTCCAGCCCTTCTGGCACAGGCCGCCGGCGTTGGCCGGGATGTCCTCTCTCGGGGTGATCTCGCCGTTGGCGACGTACATGCCGCACTGCAGGGCGCAGTAGGGGCAGTGCGTGGCCGAGCCCACTGTGGTGTCCCCGTGGACCTGTGACATCACAGGACCTGGAGCGTGCAGTGAGATCGGCATGGATCCGATGGTGGGTACAGGCGGTTTCACCGCTGGGTCCCTTCTGTTACCGCTGTGCTACAAGGCGCCAACCGCGCTAACTTCGGCGATCGCGGCGTGGTGAGAGACCTCGTCGTCTCCGGAGCTCACTTGTGCTGTCGCCGCCGGTGAGACGTACGGCGGAAAAGAGCGGGCGCCGCACGGGCGCCCGCGGGGGTGGGGTCCGGACCCTGCTCAAACAGGCCCGCTCGGATCGGCCCGCTCGGACCGGCCGGCTCAGACGCGGGCCGCCGCCAGGCTGGGGGCCGCCTTCGCGCCGAGGGTCCGCATGTAGCAGAACCAGGTGACGGCGAAGCACAGGGCGTAGAAGGCGGCGAAGGCCGCCAGCGCCGCTCCCGCACCGCCGGTGGCGGCGATGGAGCTGCCGAACCCGCGGTTGATGAAGAAGCCGCCGAACGCGCCGATCGCGGAGATGAAGCCGATGGCCGCCGACGCGTCGCGCTTGCCGGTGCGCAGCGCCTCCTCGAACTCGGGCGTGCCGGGCTCGACGCCCGCGACGGCCTTGGCGCGGAAGATGGCCGGGATCATCCGGTACGTGGAGCCGTTGCCGACGCCGGCGGTGCCGATCAGCAGCATGAAGGCCACGAAGAACAGCGCGAAGTTGTGGGCGGACATGGCCTGCCACACGAGGAGCACCGCGCCGATCATCGCGGCGAAGTTCCAGAACGTGACCGCGGCCCCGCCGAGGCGGTCCGACAGCCAGCCGCCGGCGGGCCGGATGACCGAGCCGATCAGCGGGCCGAGGAACGCCAGCGAGACCATCGAGGCGTGCTCGGCGAACTGCGACTTGATCAGCAGCGGGAAGGCCGTCGAGTAGCCGATGAACGAGCCGAACGTGCCGATGTAGAGGAGCGCCATGATCCACGTCTGGGCCCGGCCGGCCGCCTTGACCATCTCCCTCGGCTCGGCCTTGGCGGAGGTGAGGTTGTTCATGAAGAAGTACGCGCCGGCGGCGGCGAGCAGGATGAACGGCACCCAGAACAGTCCGGCGGCGGCGAGCCCGAAGCCCCCGATGACCAGCGGCATCAGCAGCTGCACCGAGCTGACGCCGATGTTGCCGCCCGCGGCGTTCAGGCCGAGGGCCGCACCCTGCCTGCTCTGCGGGTAGAAGTAGGTGATGTTGGCCATGCTGGAGGCGAAGTTGCCGCCGCCGAGCCCGGCCGTCGCCGCGATGGCGAGGAACGCCCAGTAGGGCGTGCCCGGGTCGTTCACCGCGACCGCCAGCAGCACCGCCGGCACCAGCAGCAGCAGCGCGCTGACCACCGTCCAGTTGCGCCCGCCGAACCGCGCGGGGGCGAAGGTGTAAGGGATGCGCAGCGCGGAGCCGACGAGGTTGGGCAGGGAGACGATCCAGAACAGCTGGTCGGTGGAGAACTTGTAGGCGCCGAGCTTGACGGCGACGATGCTCCAGACGGTCCACAGCGTGAAGCCCAGGTGCTCGGCCAGGATCGAGAACACCAGATTGCGCCGGGCCGTCTTCTTCCCGGTGCCCTCCCAGAACGCGGGATCGTCCGGTCGCCAGTCACCGATCCACCGGCCCTTCCCGGGCTCGCCGGTAGCCGTGTTCGCCGCCTGCGTCACGGTCATCGTTCCTCCTGCGTCTCGTGTCAGCTGGGGGCGTCTTTCTCAGCTGGGAACCGGTACCGACGCTAGGAAGGGGTCGTTACGCACCTTGACGATGTGTGATCGTGCGGTCGTTACATGTGCCGCACCCCGGAAACATGCAATCCACAGGCATAACGGACGCAACACCGCGTTAACAACCGGTCGCCCGCGCGGGAGTCCGCGTTAAGGCCGCGTGTCGCCGCCCGCACCCGTGCCGCCCGGCTCCGCGCGCGGGCCGGTCGCACGCCGTCACGAAGGTCAGCGCTCCCGCGACCGAGCACCTCGTGTGGTCATTTCACGACATTCCCGTGATCACGGGACTGCCGTTTCGTGACCGGGGTGCGCCGTTTCCGCCACCGGGATGGCACAGACATTTCGGTTGACATGTGACCGGTTTCCCGGCGGCAGGAATATCCGCGGTGGTGGACGGGGATACCGAAGCCGCCTCCCGCCTGATGCGGGCCCGCGTGGGCCCGCGCCCACCCGGGAGGACGGATGCCAGCGATCTCGCGTCGCGCGTTCCTGTCGTCGGCGTACCTGTCCGTGGCGCTGCTGTCCGCCCAGGGCGGGATCACCTCACTGGCCGGGCCCGCCCTGGCGGCCCGCGGCCCCCGGCGCCCGCGCGTGTACACCCGCTCGGAGTGGCGGGCCGACCCGCCCGCGAGCAAGGCCGATGTGCTCGACCGGGGCCCCGACCGGCTCGTCGTCCACCACACGGCGACGGCGAACACCGGCGCGGCCGACCTGGAGGCGGCCTTCCGGCTGTCCCGGGCGATCCAGCGCTACCACATGCGGCGCAACGGCTGGGAGGACATCGGCGAGCAGTTCACGGTCAGCCGGGGCGGCTACGTCATGGAGGGCCGCAACCGCTCGCTGCCGGCCGTAGAGGCGGGCAGGCACGTGCTGGGGGCGCAGGCGGCCGACCACAACGACCACACGCTGGGCGTCGAGACGGAGGGAACCTACACCTCCTGCCTGCCGCCCGCCCGGCAGCTGGCCGCGCTTACCTCGCTGCTGGCGTGGCTGTGCGACGCGTACGAGCTCGACCCGCGCGTGGCCATCGTCGGCCACCGCGACCTCAACCGGACCGCCTGCCCGGGCGACCGCCTCTACGCGTACCTGCCGCAGCTTCGGGCCGACGTGGCGCGCCGTCTGGGCGGCCGGGCGCCCCGCCGCCTCGCTGCCGCGCCGCCGTGGCCGGCGCTGCCGGACGGCTCCCCCGACGGCCACGGCGAGGGTGTGGCGCTCGTCGGCGACCTGCCGTTCGAGCACGGCCCGGCGGTCGGCCCGCACGACCTGACCCGGCACCCCCGCGTCCTCTGACCGGCGCCGCCGCCCCGGCCTCCCGGCCCGCCCTCGTGGCGGCGGGCCGGGAGCGGAGGCGCCGCGTCAGAGCCGCTCGACGTTGGGTCCCCGGCAGCGGTTGCGGGTGTCGAGGACGAAGGCGCTCTCGCGCCGGATCATCTCGTAGTCGAAGCAGTCGTGGTCGGTGAGGATCACGACGGCGTCGGCCGCGGCCGCCTCCCGCGCCGACGGCTCGGCGATCCCCACCCCCTCGGCCACGAACGCGAGGTCGACGTGCGGATCCGCCGCGTACACCCGCGCGCCCAGCCTGCGCAGGAGCCTCGCCACCTCCAGCGCGGGAGACTCGCGGCAGTCGCCGGTGTTCTTCTTGTACGACAGGCCGAGCAGGAGGACGCGGCTGCCGTTCACGGCCTTGCGCCGGTCGTTCAGCGCCAGCACCAGCCGGTCGACGACGTGCGCGGGCATGTGGTCGTTGACGTCGTTGGCCAGCTCCACGAACCGGAAGTTGTGCCCCAGACTGCGCTTGACCTTCCAGGACAGGTACGACGGGTCGATCGGCAGGCAGTGGCCGCCGACCCCCGGCCCCGGGGTGAAGCGCATGTAGCCGAACGGCTTGGACGAGGCGGCGTCGATGGCCTCCCACACGTCGATGCCGAGCTGCCTGGCGAAGACCGACAGCTCGTTGACCAGGGCGATGTTGACGTGCCTGAAGGTGTTCTCCAGGAGCTTGCACAACTCGGCCACCTGCGGCGAGGACACGGGGACGACGCGCTCGACGACGGTCTCGTAGAAGGCGCGCACCCGCGCGAGGGCGGCGTCGTCGAGGCCGGAGACGACCTTCGGCGTGTTCTCCAGGCGCCACCGCGCGTTGCCGGGGTCGATCCGCTCCGGGCTGTAGCCGAGGTGGAAGTCGCCGGGAGCGCTCAGGCCCGACCCCTCCTCCAGGATCGGGCGCAGGTACTCCTCCGTCGTCCCCGGATAGGTGGTCGACTCCAGCACCACGGTCGCGCCCGGCCGCAGATATGGGGCGAGCGACCGGCCGGCCGACGCGATGTGGCTGAGATCGGGCACGCCGTCGGTCAGCGGCGTCGGCACGGTGATCACACAGACGTCGAAGCCATCGGCGTCGGCGTAGTCCGCGCTGGCCCGGTAGCGGCCCGTCCCGTGGGCGGCGGCGAGCGCGTCGTCGCCGACGTCCTCGACGTACGACTGACCGGCGTTGAGCCGCTTGACCCGCAGCTCGTCCACCTCGACGCCCACCACGTCGAACCCGGCCCGCACCGCGCGGACCGCCAGCGGCAGGCCGACGTACCCCTGCCCCACCACGACCAGTTTCTCCATCAAGGACCCCCGTCCCCTGGCAGTTACGATGTCTCAGCCGCGGCGGTCCACGAGCGGGCGCCACCAGTCCTGGTGGTCCCGATACCAGCGCACGACGTCCGCGAGCCCCTCGTCGAACCCCGTCAGGGGCTCGTAGCCGATGGCCCGGATCTTTCCGCTGTCCAGCGCGTACCGCCGGTCGTGCCCCGGCCGGTCGGGTACGCGCTCGACCATCTCCCATCCGGCGCCGAAGGCGTCGAGGATCCGGCGGGTGAGATCGAGGTTGCTCAGCTCGACGCCGCCGCCGATGTTGTAGACCTCGCCGGGCTCCCCCTTGTCCAGCACGAGCTGGACGCCCCGGCAGTGGTCGTCCACGTGCAGCCACTCCCGCACGTTGCCGCCGTCGCCGTACAACGGCACGGGACGCCCGTCGATCAGGTTGGTGACGAACAGCGGGACGACCTTCTCCGGATACTGGTACGGCCCGTAGTTGTTGGAGCACCTGGTCACCCGGACGTCCATCCCGTACGTGCGGTGGTAGGCGCGGCAGAGCAGGTCGGCTCCGGCCTTGGCGGCCGAGTAGGGCGAGTTCGGCAGCAGCGGCTCCGCCTCCGTCCACGTCCCCTCGTCGGCCGAGCCGTACACCTCGTCGGTGGACACCTGGACGAACGTGCGCACGCCCGCCTCCAGGGCGGCCTGCAACAGCCGCTGCGTGCCCAGCACGTTGGTCGTCACGAAGTCGCCCGCGCCGCTGATCGACCGGTCGACGTGGGTCTCGGCGGCGAAGTTCACGACCACGTCGTGCCCGGGGACCAGCTCGCGCAGCAGCGCCGCGTCGCAGACGTCGCCGCGCGCGAACGTGAAGGCGGGGCGGGTCTCCACCGGGGCGAGGTTGGCCGGGTTGCCGGCGTAGGTGAGCTTGTCCAGCACCGTGACCCGGGCGTCCTCGTACCCGGGGTAGGCGCCCGACAGCAGCGAGCGGACGTAGTGGGAGCCGATGAAGCCGGCCGCGCCGGCGACGAGGATCTTCACGCGCGCACCTGCACCTTGCTGTGGTCTCCGATCATGAGCTGGTAGGCGTTGGGCACCCCGGTCGCCTTCGTGACCTCCGCGTTGCGGCCGATCAGCGAGTGGGTCATGCCCCGGACGCCCCGGATGGCCGAGTCGGCCAGCACGATGCTGTAGTCCACCTCGGCGTCCTCGATCACGCACCCCTCGCCGATCGAGGTGTACGGCCCGACGTACGAGCCGATGATCTTGGTGTCGGCGCCGATCACCACCGGGCCGCGGATGACCGAGCCCTCCACCACGGCGCCGGGGGCGATCACCACCCGCCCGGTCACCTCCGACAGCCCGTCCACGGTCCCCGCGACGCCGGGCTCGACCGCCTCCAGCACGATGCGGTTGCACTCCAGCATGTCCTGCAGGCGGCCGGTGTCGCGCCAGTAGCCGGTGACGAAGTGGGACCGCACGCGGTGCCCGCTGTCGATGAGCCACTTGATCGCGTCCGTGATCTCCAGCTCGCCCCGCGCGGACGGCCCGATCGCGCGTACGGCCTCGTGGATCGCGGGCGAGAACGTGTAGACCCCGACGATCGCGAGGTCGCTGCGCGGGTGCTCGGGCTTCTCCTCCAGCGCGACGATCTCCCCGTGCGGGCCGAGTTCGGCCACTCCGTAGAACTGCGGCTCGGCCACCCGGGTGAGCAGGATGCGGGCGTCGCACTCCTCGGCGCGGAAGGCGTCGACCAGGCCGCGGATGCCGCCGACCAGGAAGTTGTCGCCCAGGTACATGACGAACGGCTCGCCGGCCAGGAACTCCCGCGCGACGAGGACGCAGTGCGCCAGCCCGAGCGGCGCCTCCTGGGGGATGTAGGTGACGTCGAGCCCGAACGCGGAGCCGTCGCCGACGGCCGCGCGGACCTCCCGGCCCGTGTCGCCGACGATGATCCCCACGTCGGTGATGCCGGCGTCCCTGATCGCCTCCAGTCCGTAGAAGAGCACCGGCTTGTTGGCGACGGGGACGAGCTGCTTGGCGGAGGTGTGGGTCAGCGGGCGCAGCCTCGTGCCCTTGCCGCCCGCCAGGACGAGTGCCTTCACCGCTGTCCGCGTCCTTTCGCGACACCCCGTGGGCGGCTCATCTCGGCTCACCGCGGAGCAGCGAGTAGAGGACCTGGTCGTGCCAGCCGCCGTCACGCCACTGGGCCCGCCGCAGGACGCCCTCACGCGTGAACCCGATCTTCTCCACCGCGCGCTGCTCGCCGATGTTCTCGACGTCGGCGAAGCACTGGAGGCGCTCGGCCCGGGTGTGCGCGAACAGGTAGTCCGCCAGCAGGCGCTGCGCCTCGGTGCCGATGCCGCGGTTGCGGTAGCCGGTGAAGACGCAGATCCCGATCGTCCAGCACCAGCACGTCGTCTCGGGTCCCCAGGCCGTCTTCCACCAGGCCACCCACCCGGCGGTGTCCCCGCCGGAGTCGACGGCGAGCCGCCCGTAGTCGTCGCCGAGCAGGCCGTCGTCCGCGAAGCGCCGGCGCAGCGCGCCCGAGTGGCGGTATCCGTACCACTGGAATTCGCCCCGCGCCTCGGGCGTCGCCCGTTCCGCTTCGAAAACGTCGAGATCCGCCTCGCGGACCGGCCTCAGTGTGACGTCCATGATCTCCCCTCACATACGGGAGCCGCGCGGAAGGAACGGAATGTCCGGCGCCTTTTCTCCCGGGCGGGGCCGCGGGAATTGCATCCGGCCTCCTGCCAGTCGCCAATGCTATGCGCGGACCCGCGCGAAGCCGGCGGGCCACATTGCGAACGAGCGTGAAAGGTGCGGATCGGATTTCTCAATATCCCGCAAATTCGGATGTGCGGCACGAGGAGGCCGGCAGCCGCTCATCACAATGACGCCATGACCAACGTATCCGTTGTGATTCCCTGCTACCGATCCGCCCGGACGCTGCCGGCCCTGGTGGAACGCCTTCTCGCCGTTCTGCCCGCCGCCGCGGACCTCTTCGAGGTCGTGCTCGTCGTGGACGGCTCGCCCGACGACACGTGGGAGGTGGCCCAGGGCCTCGCCGAGCGGCACGGCAGCGTCCGCGCCGTGCTGCTGGCCCGCAACTACGGGCAGCACAACGCCCTGGTGGCGGGCATACGCTGCGCGCGCTACGAGGTCATGGTGACGATGGACGACGACCTGCAGCATCCGCCGGAGGAGATCCCCCGGCTCCTGGCGGGCCTGGAGCCCGGCCTCGACATCGTGTACGGCGTGCCGAGCGGCGGGACGCACGGGCGAATTCGCGATTTCGCCTCCAAATCCCTGAAGTGCGGGCTTTCCGGGCGATTCGGCGCGGAAAACGGCGCGGACATCTCCGCGTTCCGCGCCTTCCGGAGCTTTCTGCGGGAGTCGCTGGACGGCGTCGGGGGTCCGCACACGCAGATCGACATCGCCTTCTCGTGGGCGACCACCCGGGTCGGCACCGTACAGGTGCGGATGGACAGCCGGCACGCTGGCCGCTCCAACTACACGCCCGCGATGCTCGTCCGCCACGCGATCGGCGTGTTCGTCGGCTACAGCACGCTCCCGCTGCGCCTGGTGACCTATTTCGGCCTGCTGACCGGAGCGTTCGGCATTGTCCTGCTGACGGTCTTCCTTTTCACGTACTGGTCGGGCGACAGCACCGTCAAGGGCTTCACCTCGACCGCGTCGATGATCGCGTTGTTCGCGTCCGCCCAGATGATCGCGCTCGGCATCATCGGGGAGTATCTCGGCAGGATCCACGTCGAGAGGATGGGACGCCCCACCTACATCGTCCGCAGCCGGGCCGAGAGCGGTGCGGCGCAGCCGATGACGGTGACGGGCGGCCCGGAGGGGTGGAGCGCGTGAAGCGGGTCGCCGTCGTGCAGTCGAACTACATCCCCTGGAAGGGGTACTTCGACCTGATCGCCCACGTCGACGAGTTCATCCTGTTCGACGACGTGCAGTACACCGACAGGGACTGGCGCAACCGCAACCTGGTCAAGACGGCCGCCGGTCCGAAGTGGCTGTCCGTCCCGGTACGGCGGGGCCCGCGGGGCCGCCTGATCAACGAAGTGGTCGCGAGCGACCCGGACTGGCCCCGCGCGCACTGGCTCCTGCTCGCGCAGACCTACCGTAAGGCCCCCTGCTTCGAGGCGGTCGCGCCGGCGATCGAACGGCTCTACCTCGGCTGCCGCCACGACCGGCTGTCGGACATCAACCGGCACTTCCTCGAAGGGCTGCTGGACGTGCTCGGCATCCCGGCGCACCTGACCCGGGCCGAGGACTACGCCGCGACGGGCGCCAGGACCGAGCGGCTCGTGGACCTGTGCCGCAAGGCGGGCGCCGACGAGTACCTCACCGGCCCGGCCGCCCGCGCCTACCTGGACGAGAGCCTCTTCGACCGGGCCGGGATCGGGGTCCGGTGGTTCGACTACTCCGGCTATCCGGAGTATCCGCAGGCGCACCCGCCGTTCGACCACCACGTCAGCGTGCTCGACCTGATCTTCAACACCGGGCCCACCGCCGCCCGGTATCTCAAGAGCGCCCGGCATCTCGAGAATGCTCAGTGCCCCGCGGCCGGGCCGGCGATCTCGTAGACGGCGAAGTCCCCGGAGCGGAACCGCGTGGCGGCGACGTCTCCGAGCCTCGCGCCGGGGACCGTCAGCCGCTCGTCCGCGAACAGCCAGCGCACCCCGTGACGGTCCCGCAGCGACCGGGCCGCCCGCCACGAGGGCGCGGCGAACAGCGCCTCGTTCGCCCGGAGCCGCTCGCGGTCCCAGAACGGCAGATACCAGAGCACCTGGCCCGGACTCCACCGGTCCAGGTTCGCCGTCGCGTAGGCCCATCCCTCGACGAGCACCCGCCGCTCGGTCAGCGCCGACACCCAGGCCGCGCGGCTGTCGCAGGGGCCGTCGACGCCGAGACGGCAGTGCAGGTTCGTCGCGACGACGTCGCCGGGGCGGGAATGGTCGCGCAGCCACCGCGCGGCGGTGACGACGCCCCGCGGCATCGCCTGGGCCTGTGCCGCCCGGTCGGCGTCCTCCGCCGCGACCACCGGAGCCTTGTACGTCACCGGAAGGACCCGGGTGAACCAGGCGGCCGGCGCGGCGAACGCCGAGGTCACCACGAGTGTGAGAGCGAACGGGGGCAGCGCGCCGCGCCGCGCGGCGGCCAGCGCGACCGCCGTCAGCACCACGAAGACCAGCAGGGCGGCGTACGGCAGGGCGAGAACGCCGAGCGGCTCGCCGTCGGGCAGCGGGACCCGCACGTCGCACAGGATCCGGATGCAGTAGGCGGCGACGGCTCCGGCGACGGCGGCGCACAGGACGGACAGCGGCGACGTCCCCGACCCGCGCAGGACGGTGACGAGCCCGTAGACCGAGACGATCGCCAGATAGGGATAGGGCGCCTGGAGGAAGTAGATCTCCGACAGGCCGGGATGCCCGAAGCAGAGCGCCACGCCCAGCCCGGCCAGACTCATGCCGAGGGTCAGCACGACGGCGGGCCGGGCGAGCGCCCGGGGCCGGGTGAGCAGGCCGAGCGTCCCGCACCAGGCGACGGCTCCGGACAGGACGCACAGGAGGGTGAGCCCGAGGACCGTGGCCGCCGGCCCCGCGAGCGGCTTCCCGTCGCCGGTCACGCCGCCCCACGTCACGCGCATCAGGGACAGCGGGGCGGCCGTCGTTCCCCCGCGTACCCCGCCGTACAGGACGAACTGGGCGAAGAGCAGGCAGGCCGCGCTCATGCCCAGCGCGACCAGGGCCGGGCCGTCCGGGCGTCGGCGCCGCACCGTCCCGGCGACGGCCACCGCCGCCAGGCCCGCCGTGAGCAGGGGCAGGTACGTCGCCTTGGCCCCCATGACGGCGGCCAGGAAGATCCCGAGCAGGAGCCACTCGCGCGGGTTCCGCCGCCGGTTCTCCAGCAGCCGCCGGTTCTCCAGCAGATCGCTCAGCAGGAGGAAGACCGGGACGAACAGCAGCGCGCCGAAGGTCTGCGTGGGGCTCGACCAGGACTGGACCGGTTTCCAGACCAGCGCCCCGCCGACCGGGCCGATGTAGAGGTTCGGCGCCGCGACGAGGAAGACGGCGGCCAGGGCGGCCAGAGCTCCGGCCCGCGACCTGATCACGCGCCGGGCGGCCAGGCCCAGCAGGACGACGAGCGCCGCGATCATCGGCAGCATGCCGAGGCGGAACAGCAGGACCAGCGGCTCCACGCCGGTCACCCAGCTCGCCGCCGCGTAGTGGGCGTAGACGAACCAGTGGTACGGCAGGGGCTCCCCGGCGACGATCGGCATCGTCGGGGGCACGTGGTGCCGCAGCTCGCCGATGAACGCCAGGTGGAGGGGCATGTCGGGGTACGACGCCCCGAGCGCCGGCCAGGCGAGGGCCTGCGTGCGGAAGAAGTTGACCGCGCTCCAGACCACCAGGTAGGCGACGACGAGGGCCAGCGACCAGGACCACCAGATCGGCGACCGGGCCGCGGCCTGGGCGCTTCTCCAGTGGCGCCGCAGGCGGGGCACGAGGAGGAAGGCCGCGTACGTCGCGACCGGCCAGGCGAGGACGAGCAGCGGCGCCCCCACGGCCCTGGCCGCTACGTAGGCGAACACCTCCAGCGCGTATCCGAGGGCCAGCCCGAGCGCGACCTCCTCGCCCCGGGAGCGGTCACCCCGGTAGAGGGCCCGGACCAGCAGCGTTCCCGGGGCCGCGAGGCAGACGACGACGTAGCCGCAGAAACGTGCCGTGTCGGAGACGCGGACGCCGTAGCGGCTCAGCGCGGCCGCCGTCAGCGCGAGCACCACGACGGCCGGCGCCCATCTCACCAGCGTCCGCCGCGTTCGCCGCGTCCGCCGCGCCGGTGCGCCGTCCGCCGGCGCGGCGGCCATGAATTCCCGCGGCGATCTGAGCGGGCTCCGGGTCCGCGGACCTCCCCCGGCCGCGCCTCCCGCAGCCGAATGGACCAGCGTTCTCTCATCCGAAAGGGACGGGCCCGTCGCAGGGATTTCCCGAGGCGAGGTGTCAGCCATGCGTGCGATTCTCGCGGCGGCGGCAGTGCGTATTCGCCCGCGACCTCGTTCCGGGCGGAGTCCTTGACATTCCTTTGCGGCATCCCGCGCTACGGCCGGACAATGCGGGAATCGGGAATCGCCCTCAGAAAGACGCGGGACGGTGCGCCCGCACGACCAGGGTGACCCCCGGAAGCGATTTGACGGGCAGATATCTCTCGGCCGCGACCACGGCGCCCAGTCCCAGGTTCACCAGGCGCGGCACGTCCGTGACGTCGGAGCCGCCGATGCGCTTCCTGCGCCAGGCCACGATCGGCCGCATCAGCACGTTCCAGCTCCACATGCGGTCGACGACCAGCCCGGCCCCGCGCAGCAGCGCGGCCAGCTCCTCCCGGGCGTAGCGGCGGAAGTGGAAGGACGCCACGTCGTGCGCCGACCACAAGGCCATGTCGCACGGGACCGTGACCAGCGCCCGGCCACCCGGCCGCAGCACGCGCACCAGCTCGCGGGCGGCCGTGTGGTCGTCCTCGATGTGCTCCAGCACGTCGAACGCGAGCACGAGGTCGAAGGACTCGCCGGGCAGCGGCAGGTCGCACGCGTCGGCGTGGATCGCCCGCAGACCCCGCCGTACGGCCAGCTCGACCGCGGTCTCGGAGTAGTCGGCCGCCAGCGCGTCCCACCCGTGCTCGACCAGCACGCGGGTGTTGCCGCCGCCCGCGGCGCCGATGTCGAGCGCCCTGCCGGGCGGCCCGAGCCGCCGCAGCTCCCGGGCGAGCATGACGCGCCGCTCCCGATACCACCAGTGCCGGTCCTCCAGCTCGACCGTACGGCGGATGTCAGTGGCCTCCATGAGCAGCCTTTCTAGTGATCAGTTCTTACGGCGGGACGGAAACGTCCAGAGTCTGTGCGCCAGGTAGCCCAGCGGCACGTTCACGACGATGACCAGCGCCTGCGCCACCATGATCGGAATCCCGGCGAGCTCCACCAGGAGTGGAACGCCGGTGACCGACGCCGCCAGGAAGCCCAGCCCGACGGCGTAGAACCGCAGGTGGCCCAGCACCCAGGACGATCCGGACACGCGGAAGACCATCAGCCGATACCACGGATAGACGACGACCGAGGCGACGAACTGGCTGGTCACGATCAGGAGGAGGTACGGGACCCGATGCCCGAGGGCGGCCAGTTGACCGCCGAGGATCGCGTAGTACACCACGGCCGACAACGCGCCGCTGCCCAGGTAGAGCACGCGCCGCCGGTCGAGCGCCGCGGACAGGACCCGCCGCGCGAGGTGACCGCGCTTCGCGGGCCCGCCGCCGGAGGCCGCGGCCGGCCGGGGAGCGTGACCCCGACCGGGACTTCGGGCGGGTCCCGGAGCGGATCCCGGCGCGAACCCGGCCGTGTTCCGGCACACCGTCAGCACACCTCGTAGCGGCGCACCGCGTCGACGACACGAGCCGCGCCGGCCTCGCCGAGCCCCGCGAACAGCGGCAGCCGTACGAGCCGGTCCGCGACGTTCTCGGTGACCGGGCAGCCGCCGGGGGCCGCCCTGCCGTGCCGCGGACCGGCCGGGGAGCTGTGCAGCGGCTGGTAGTGGAAAGCCGCCTGCACGCCGTGCGCCGCGAGGTGGGCGATGAACGCCTGCCGGTTGCGCAGGTCGGGCAGGAGCAGGTGGTAGAGGTGCGCCGGATGCGCGCGGTCGCCGGGGACCGCCGGCTGCGTCACCCCGTTCTCGGCCGCCCACTCCGCCAGGCCCTCGTGATAGTCCTGCCACACCGCCTGGCGCAGCCGCTGGATCGCGTCGAACGACTCCAGCTGGGCGGTCAGCATGGCGGCGAGGACGTCCGAGGGCAGATAGCTCGACCCGATGTCGACCCACTGGTACTTGTCGACCTGTCCCCGGAAGAACCGGCTGCGGTCGGTGCCCTTCTCACGGATGATCTCGGCGCGCGCGGCGAGGGCGGCGTCGTTGACGAGCAGGGCGCCCCCCTCCCCGCACTGCACGTTCTTCGTCGCGTGGAAGCTCTGCGTCGCCATGAGCCCGAACGACCCGAGGGGCCGGCCCCGGTAGAGTCCGCCCAGTCCGTGCGCGTTGTCCTCGATCAGGGCCAGGCCGTGGCGTCGCGTCACCGCGCCGATCGCGTCCATCTCGCAGCCCACCCCGGCGTAGTGGACGACCACGACGGCCCTGGTCCGCTCGGTGATCGCGGCCTCGATCAGGCGTTCGTCGATGTTCAGGGTGTCCGGCCTGCAGTCCACGAACACCGGCACCGCCCCGCGCAGTGCGTAGGCGTTGGCGGTCGACACGAACGTGAACGACGGCATGAGGACCTCGTCGCCGGGCCGCAGGTCCAGCAGGATCGCCGACATCTCCAGGGCGTGCGTGCACGAGGTCGTCAGCAGGGCGCGGCCGGCGCCGGTCAGTTCGCACAGGAGCCGGCCGGCCCGCTCGGTGAACGGCCCGTCCCCGCAGGTGAACCCCTGACGTACCGCCTCCGAGAGGTAGGCGAGCTCGTTGTCCGCCACGTGGGTCCGGTTGAAGGGGACGGCCTTCGGGCTGGTTGTGCTCACCGCCGTAGTGAACAACGGCCCCGCGTCCCCCCACCGCCGCCGCCGCGCGTGGTTGGCGAAACATGGCGCAACCCTTACGGCGGCGGGGGCGGGGCCGGGGATCGGCCGGCCTACCGCGCGTTGACGACCTGCACCACCTCGTTGGAGGTGCTGGGCGCGAAGCGCACCCACGCCTCGGCCTGCGCCGTGAGACCGCCGAGGTAGACGGCGGTGATGTGGTGCTCCCCCACCGACAGCGCCGAGGTCGTGAACGTGGCGGGCGTGTCGGCGCCGGTCTGCATGCCCGTGCCGATGACGACGCCGTCGTCCTTGAAGAGCACCCTCCCGGCGGGTGCCAGCGTGCCGCTGCGGGGGCGGACCCGCGCGGTGAACGTGACCGGGAACTTCGCCTGGGAGGGGTTGGGCGAGGAGGTCAGCTGGGTCGTGGTGCCGGGGTCGAACGGCAGCATGACACGGGTCGGCGGCGGAACGACGGCGTTGATCTCGTTCGCGCCGTCACCCACGTTGTCGGCCTCGGTGGTGCCCTCGATCGTGACCGTGTTGTCGAGGAGGAGGGTCCGTCCGTCGACGACGGCGCCCTCCGCGACCTTGATCGAGCCGCGGGCCAGGACGGTGCCGCGGAAGGTGGAGTACGTCCCGAGGACGGCGCCCTCGGTGGCCTGCCAGAAGACGTTGTCCGCCTGCGCTCCGCCCGTCAGCGTGACGTTGCTGACCCTGGCCGTGGTCAGCGTGGCCGCGCGGAAGACGAAGACCGCGTCCGGGTTCCCTCCGGCGTCGATGACGAGCGTGCCGTCGATGCGGAACGTCCCGTCCGCCGAGTCGTAGACGCCGGGGGTCCTGCGGGTGCCGCCGAGCTCGGCGGGCACGGTGACGGCGGGGCCCCGAGCCGAGATGTCGTCGTACGCGGCGGTGGCGTCGGCCATCACCTGCGCCGCCTCGGCGTCACCGGCGTGGACGTCCCCCTCGACCACCCCCGGCGGGAAACCGGTGACGGCGGTGCCGGGGCTGACGTCGACGTCCCCGGTTATCAGGGTCATGTTCGTGCTGATGACCGTGCCCGCCGCGAGCACCGCCGTGTGCTCGGCGGCGCCGAGGTCCACCGGGGGCTGGTCCGCGCTCGCGCGGCCGTCCGTCACGACGAGGACGCCCGCTACCAGGGCCGCGACGAGGACCCCGGCAAGGGCCGCGTACAACCACACCGCGGTGGCACCGCGTGGGAGAAACCGGCGGTGACCGGCGACTGCCGCCATGAGAGGACTCCTCCTTCTCGGGGATCCGGCCCTGCCGCGTGGCCGTCCCGGACGGGACGATCGGCGCGGTGGCCTGCCCGCGCGTAAGCATTGGGTAAGGGACCGGCAGGGACACGGCCGGACACCGGGCCGGGGCGTTTCGTTGCCCGTTCTTTGCCCGGTGCCGGCCGTTCGTTCAGCTCTGCTGGAACACGACGTCGACCCAGTAGTTCGACGAGCGGAAGGTGCTGGACGGGAAGGTGTCGCTGGCGCTGTAGGCGTACACCCCGTTGCCGCCCGACGCGCCGTCGGCGGGCGCGGTCAGTGGCCCGTTGGTGCGCGGCGAGGTGAAGTACGGCCTGGTCACCGAGTAACGCCCCGAGGTGTGGTACGAGGCGACATAGGTGGTGCCCGCGGTGACGGGGACGGGGTCGGGGAAGTCGACCTGCTGCCATCCGGAGGCGGTCTCGTTCGTGAAGGTCGCGGTCGCCAGCTGTGTGCCGCCGGAGGTCCACAGGCTGCCGATGTGGGTCCCGGTGTTCAGCGGGCCCTTGTAGAAGCGGACCCCGGTGACCATGCCGCCGGTCGCGGAGGTGAACTTCACGCCGAGCACCGCGTCCTGGTCGTCGGGCTGGTTGACGACGGCGGGGGTCGTGGTGTTGTCCCAGAGCGTCTGTGAGGGGGTGAACATGACGTCGACCCAGTAGTTCGACGCCCGGTAGCTGCTGGTCGGGAAGGTGTCGCTGGCGCTGTAGGTGAAGACCCCGTTGCCGCCCGACGCGCCGTCGGAGGGCGCGGTGAGGGGGCCGTTGGTGTACGCCGAGGCGAAGTAGGGCCGGTTCATCGCGTAGAAACCGGACGTGGTGTGGTACGAGGCGATGTACGTGGTGCCGGAGCTGATGGCGACGGGGTTGGGGAAGTCCATCCGCTGCCATCCGGTCGCGGTCTCGTTCGTGAAGGTGACGGTGGCGAGCTTCTGGCCGTCGGACGTCCATAAGCTGCCGGTGTGGGTCCCGGTGTTCTGCGAGCCCTTGTAGAACTTGATGCCGGTGACGACGCCGTCCACCGCCGCCTGGAACTTCACGCCGAGCACCACGGCCTGCGGGTCGTTCCGTGACGCCTGGTCCGGGGTCACGGAGTCGCTCCACAGGCTGACGCTCGACACGCTCTGCACCAGCTCCGGCGAGGTGCTCGGGGCGAAGTGGATGACCGCCTCGCCGTCGAAGGTGTCGCCGCCGAGGTAGACGGCCGTGATGCGGTGCTGCCCGGCGCTGAGGCTCGACGTGGTGAGCCTGGCGGGATGCCCGTCGTCGTGGTAGTCAGTGCCGATGACCGTCGTCCCGTCCTTGAACGCCACGTAGCCCGCGGGGACGATCGACCCCGACTGCGCCTGGACGTTGGCCGTGAAGGTCACCGCGTCCCCGGTGTCGGACGGGTTGAGCGAGGAGGTCAGGCTCGTGGTCGTGGGCGGGTTGTTCGGCACCGTCACGCGGGTGGCCGGGGGGCTCGTGGTGCCCTGCAGGCCGATCGTGTTGTTCAGCGAGAACAGCCGTCCGTACACCGCGGCGCCCGAGCTCACCGACACCGCGCCGGAGGCGAGCACGTTCCCGCGGAAGGTGCAGAACGTGCCCAGCGACGCGGTGCCGCTGAGCTGCCAGTACACGTTGTCCTCCTGGGCACCGTTCACCAGGGCGATGTTGCTCACGCCGCCGGCGGTGAGGGTGGTGCCCCGGAAGACGAAGACGGCGTCGGGGTCGGCCTGCGCGTCGAGCGTGAGTGTGCCGTTGACGGTGAAGGGGCCGGTGGTGGAGTCGTAGACGCCGGGGGTCCTGGTCGTTCCGCCGAGGGCGGGTGGGATCGTGGCGTTCGGCGACATGGCCGTGATGGCGTTGTACGCGGCGACCACGTCGGCCTTCGCGCCGGCGGCCGCGGCGCCGGTCCGGATGGAGCCGCTCACGGTGCCCGGCGGGAAGCCGGTCACCGTGGTCCCCGGGCTCACCCCGAGATCCCCGGTGATCGAGGTGAGGTTGGTGTTCGTCACCGACGTCCCCGCCAGCACCGCGTACGTGTCCGCGTCGCCGAGCGTCAGGGACGGGTCGGCGCTCGCGCCGCCGGGGATCGCGACCCCCGGTGCGAGCATGGCGAACAGAGCCGTGAGGACGGCCGAGAGGCGGCGCCGTACGGTTCCGCCCGCGCCGGGACGGCGTCCGCGACCCGATGTCCGTACGGCGGGCTCCCGCCCGCGTTTCATCGCATTTCCATCCATTTCCTGACCTTTCTCGCATAATCGGGCGAATGCCACATGACCCTGCGCGTCGCAGTGGGACTTTCTATACGAACCGGCTCACGGAGCCGAGAGATGCGACGCGCAAACGATGACGCGAGGAAGGTCGCCACGGAATGGATGATTGCCGTGCCGATAAACAGGATCTATATGCGGATGAAGAAGATCTACGAAATGACCACTCGGGTTGGATGGTACTCCCGGGCCTTCGGAGTTTCCATACGGTCCACTCCTTTTGCTACGCCCGGCTCCGCTTTCATCGCATTTCCAGATACGCGATGCGGCTTTTGCGCCGGGCGTTTCCGGCCGCCCTGCCGTCGGCCGTGCGGTAGAGCCGGGGGTGGGCCGGGCGGTGGGCCGGGCGGTGGGCCGGGCGGGAACTCCGCCCGGCCCCGGACGGTCAGGACACGACGGCGAACGGACGGCAGTTGCCCGGCCAGGCGGGGACGCCGCCGGTGCCCGGGGCCGGGAAGACGGTGCACCGGGTCTGCGCCACCTGATCGGCGGTGGCCACGGTCACGTACAGGTCGTTGCCCGTGCCCGCCAGCTCGGCGTCCACCGAGGCGGCCAGCACGCCGGCGGGGTAGCCCGCGACGTGGGACAGGTCGTACCAGGTGTTCGTGCGTGGATCCCGGACCAGCGTCCGGCCGTCGCCGGGCACCCGGCCGAGGAACGTGAGGAGCGACCCGGGATTGCCGACGAACGAGGTCGAGTCCACGCTCGTCGTGGGTCCGGCGGGCCCGGGCGGCCCTTGCGGACCCGCCTTCCCCTCCGGTCCGGCCGGTCCCCGCGCTCCGGCGGGCCCGGGCGGTCCTTCCGGGCCGGCCTTCCCCTCCGGTCCCGCGGGTCCTTCGGCTCCTTCCGGTCCTGCGGGTCCTTCCGGTCCTTCGGGCCCTTCCGGTCCTTCGGGCCCTTCGGGCCCCATGGGGCCTTCCGGCCCGGGTGGTCCCTGCGGCCCCCGCTCGCCGGTCTCTCCCGCGGGTGCGGCCGCGCCCCGCTCCCCGGACGAGCCGGACGGGGCGGACAGGGCGAACGGGACGAACGGACCGGCGGGGCCGCCCGCTCCCGACAGCCAGGGCGGCGCGGACGGCAACGGCCGGATGGCGCGGCCCGAGTCTCGGGACCCGCCGTCGTCGTCCCACAGGGGCACGACTCCCGCCGGTCCGGCCGGCCGGGCCGGCGCGGCGGCCCCCGTCCCACCCGAAACGGCCCCCGCCCCACCCGAAGGCGCGGGCCGCGAAGCGGCCGCGGGGCCGTCTCCTCCGGCCGCGTCGTCCCAGGACCAGGGCGGTGCGGCGGTCACGGCGCCGGCCCCTCCCCGTGCGCCTGCACCGTTCGTCGCGCGTGCGCCGCGCGGCGTGCACGGCCGCTTCCTCGCCTTCTTCACGCCGCGGTCCGCCGGACCGTGCGGACGCCCGCGAGCGCGCCGAGCGCCGGGCGGGCAACGCCGCCCGCAACCTCAAGAGCGCGGGCCTGCCGCGCATCGTCGCCGGCAA
>QFZU02000001.1 GCA_003260025.2 Microbispora triticiradicis
ATGATGTCGTCCTTGCCGTCACCGTCGAAGTCCCCCGCCATGAACTTCGACACCGTACGCCACCCGGACGACACGAACACACCAGCGGTGGAGAAGTCGCCCGGCGTGCTGGTATTGCGGTGAATCCACAGATCACTGCCCGCGACCCCCGCGATGTCCTTCTTCCCGTCACCGTCATAATCAGCCAACGGAAGAAGAAAACTGAACGCGGTCGCGGTACTCGTACTCCTCCAGATCAACAGCTCGTCACCACCGTTGAAACCGATGATGTCGTCCTTGCCGTCACCGTCGAAGTCCCCCGCCATGAACTTCGCTCGACACGAACACACCCGCCGTCGAGAAATCGCCCGGCGAACTCGTGTTCCGGTGAATCCACAGATCACCGCCCGCGACCCCCGCGATGTCCTTCCTCCCGTCACCGTCGAAATCACCGAGCGTCTGATACTGGGGTGCCGGAGGCGGCGACTGCGTGTCGTCGACGATGTTCTTGTAACGGATCGGGCGGAAGTTCTGCATGCTCGACCACGACTCGTCGCCCACCTGGCCGTGGGAGTTCGCCGTCGGCCCCTTGGCCCAGTCCTGCTCCCAGCCGTTGACGTCGGGACTGCCCGTGCCGTTGAGGGAGTAGGTCCACGCGCCCTTTGTGTGGTCGGCGGAGTCCTTCCAGCGGGCGAACAGTTCGATGTGGCTCGATTTGAGGATCGCGTCTCCGGGCTTCAGATCGTGCAGGCTGCCCAGATACTCCTTTCCGCTCCAGGACGCGAAGTCGTAGGTGCTGTTGCCGCCCTTGCCGGAGTTCGCGGTGATGTGCCACGCCATGGAGACCAGGCCGGAACAGTCGGGGCCGTACTTGTGCCCTCCGTCCACGTCGGTGTAGAGGCTGCTCGCGCTGCGGCTCTGGTTGTACTTGACCCCGCGGTCGACCCAGTTCTGGGCGCGGGCGAGCACCTCGGAGCGGGTGATCTGGCCGTCGGCGACGGAGGCGGCCGCGGCCGGCGTGGCGGTGGTGAGGCTGGTAACCGCGGCTCCCGCGAAGCCGAGGGAAGCCGCCGCCACCATGCTGAGCGTGCCCGCGATAAGGCGGTTGAGTTTCATGGGGCCTTCCGGTGGAGAGGTGGTGTTCGTCCTCTTGCACCGGAAGACTCGAGCAAGGCGCTGAAAATACGGTGAAACTCCGTGGAGGATGGTTTTCAGCGGTTAGCAGCGGGCGTTTCAGGGAGCGGAGGCGCCGGTGAGCTCGCCGTACTCGCGGGCGCCGTGGTCGCGGAAGACCGTCAGCACCCGCGCCCGGATCGCCGCCGCCGTCTCGACGTCACCCCTCGCCTCGTGCAGGAGGGCCAGCGTGTGCTCCGTACGTGCCTGCCAGAGCGGAGCCTCCATGCCCTCCCACACCCCGATGGCGAAGGTCAGGCACGCGGCCGAGTCCGTCAGGTTGCCGTCGGCGAGGTGCAGCTCGCCCAGGGTCCGCAAAGCGATGCCGAGCCCCCACCGGTCTCCCATCGCCTGACAGATGGACAGCGCGCCTTCCAACGGGGTCAGGACCTGCCGCGTCTGGCCCAGGCGGAGCCGGGCCTTGGCGCACGTACGGACGGAATACGCCTCCAGCAACCGATCGCCGAGCTGGACGAAGATCTCCGTAGCGGCCTCGGCGGTCTGGATGGCCGCATCGTAGTCGCCGACCGCCCGGTGGAACAGGCTCATGGTGCGCAGGGTCACCGCCTCGCCGCGGCGGCTGCCGAGGCGGCGGTAGCCGGCCATGGACTCCTCCAGACCGGACCAGGCGGCCGGATAGTCCCCACGCTCCAGTCGCACCGAGGCGGCCAGCCGCCGCAGGTACGTGACGCCGAGATCGTCGCCGAGGCCGGTGAGCATGAGGTCGGCCTGGTCCAGGAAATGCAGCGCCTCGACCAGGCGGCTCGCCTCCCGGCAGGTCACGCCGAGCCCGGCCAGCGCCACGGCCTGGCCGCGCGCGTCACCCATCTCCCGGAAGGCGGCGAGCGCGTGGCCCAGAAGCCGGCGCGCCTCCGGGAACCGGTCCTGGAGATAGCGCAGGTGGCCCAGTTCGGCCAGCATGGTCGCCTCGCCGTGCCGGTCGCCCGCCCGGCGGGCCGCGGCCAGCGCCGCATGGTTGATCCGCTCCCGTGACTCGAACCTGTTGACGCCGAGGAACGACGGACCGAGCCGCGCGGAGGCGAATTTGCAGACCATGTCGTGCAGGCCCAGCACGGCTGCGCGCTCCAGGCCGACGACCAGCGCGGGCTGTTCGATCTCGAACCAGTCGTGCGGGGCCGCCAGCATCCGCGCGGTCAGCTCGTCCGGGATGGCCGGGGCGGCCGCGACAGGGTGCTTCCAGTCGATCTCATCAGGCGGGGCGTCGGCCGCCACCTGGTCGGCCAGGGCGAGCCAACCCCCGAGCACCCGGCCCGCGGCCGCCGTGAGCCGTTCGTACGGCTCCTCCGCCTCGGCGCGCTCGCGTCCGTAGATGCGCACCAGGTCGTGGATCCGGTAGCGGAGCGCACCCAGGTCGTCGACTCGGCTGAAGTCCACCATCTGGGCGTCGACCAGGCGTTCCACGATGTCTTCAGCGAGCTTGTCGTCGATGTCGCACAGCCAGGCGGCGATCCACGGGGAGAACTCCGGAACCCCCAAGTGCCCGAGCCGCCGCAGCGCCCGCCGTTCGTCGTCGTCCAGCCCCCGGTAGCTCAGCTCGAAGCCGGCCCGCACCTCCAGGTCGGCGATCGCCAGCTCGTCCAGCCTGCGCCGCTCGTCGGTCAGCCGGTCGGCGAGCAACCGCAGCGGCCATCGCTGCCTGGTGGCCAGCCGGGCCCCGGCGATGCGGATCGCCAGCGGCAGCCGGCCGCACAGGTCGACGATGTCGTGGGCCACCGCCTCCTCGGCGGCCACCCGCTCGGGTCCCACGATCCGGGCGAGCAACTCGACGGCCTCAACCGGTTCGAGGACGTCCAGGTCCGTACGGCGCGCACCGCTGAGTCCTCCGAGCCGGTCGCGTGAGGTGATCAGTACGCCGCCGGCGCCACCCGGCAGCAGCGGGCGTACCTGCGGCTCCCCGGCGGCGTCGTCGAGCACCACCAGCACCCGGCGTCCGGCCAGCAGGCTCCGATAGAGCTCGGCCCGCTCGGCGGTTGCGGAGGGAAGAGCATCCTGACGCACCCCGAGCGCCTTGAGGAACCTCCCCAGCACCTCGCCCGGATCGGCGGGAGCCTCGCTCATTCCGCGCAGCTCGGCGTACAGCCTGCCGTCAGGGAAGGCGTCCGCGACCTGATGGGCGACGTGGATCGCCAGGGCCGACTTGCCGCTGCCGGCACGACCCGTGACGACCTGGATCATCGGGGCTTCTCCCGAGGTCAGCGCCGTCACCAGGGCCGCGCTCTGCGCGGAACGGCCGGTGAAGTCAGCCGGCGCCAGCGGCAACTGGGCGGGTACGGCGAGGCGGACCGTCTCCCCGGACGGCGGCGCCAGCAGTGCGGGGTCGCCGCGCAGGATGGCGTGGTGGAGGGCGGTCAGTTCGGGCCCCGGGTCCACCCCGAGGTCCTCGGCCAGGATCCGGCGGCCCTCCCGGAACGCGGCCAGCGCGTCGGACTGCCGGCCGAGCCGGTACAGAACGGTCATGTACTGGCCGCGCAGCCGCTCGTTGAGCGGATGGCGCCCGACCAGCGCGGCCAGTTCCCCCACCAGCCGGCCGTGCCGGCCCAGCGCCAGACCGGCGGCGACGCGTTCCTCGGTGGCGGTCAGCCGCAGCTGTTCCAGCCGTGCGGCCTCCCCAGCCAGCGGCGAGTCGCCCAGTCCGGCCAGGGCGGGCCCGCGCCACAACTCCAGCGCGGAGTCGAGCAGCCCGGAGGCCTCCTCGGGCGTGGCCGCGCCGCGCGCGTCGGTGAGGAGCCGTTCGAACAGGTCGGCGTCCAGCGACCCGGCGGGGACCCGCGCCAGGTAGCCGGGTGCGCGGGTGACGATCACGTCCGGGGCCCCGGCACGGGTCAGCGCCTGGCGCAACGTCTTGACATAGGTCTGTATCGCCGCTTTGGCGGTCTCCGGCGGCCCGTCCGGCCAGAGGATGTCGATGAGGCGGTGCATGGGCAGGACGTGCCCCCGCTCCAGGAGCAGCGCTGCGAGCAGCGTCTTCGGTTTGACTCCCCCCAGCGGGACCGGAACCCCACCGACCGACACCTCGACCGGCCCCAGCAGCCGAAACTCCACCGCCACTCCCCTGTCACGTCGTCCCCCCGGACGTCGCCCCGGCGGCTCCCGTGCTGCCGGGGCGTGGAACGCGTGCCGTAGGAGCGCGTGAGTGCGGAACCACGAGGCGAGGCCGCGCCTGCCGTCGCCGGCCGGCGCGACCGCCCGCCCGGGAGCCGACAGGGGTCTCCAGGACCGAGCGCCGGCGAGGGCGGGATCATTCAAAGATCTTCGAATCAGCATGGCCAGCCGGGATCCCCAGCGCAAGGGTCAAATGTCGTGACTTATGCGCTCCTCAGCGCGATCGCCACCACGCGACCGTCTCCTTCACCCCGTCCTCGACCGGCGTCGGCGCGAAGCCGAGGACCTGCTGCGAGGCCGACGAGTCGAGCACGTACGGCCGGTCGAACTGGTAACGGGTCTCCCCCAGCTCCCGCAGGAACGGCACGACGAGGCCGCCCGCCTTGAGCAGCACCGCCGGCAGCCGCCGCAGTCGCGGCGCCCGGACTCCCCCGGCCTCGCACACCATCTCGGCGTACGCCCGCATCGTCACGGGCGGGGCGGTCGGGACGTGCCACGGCCTGCCCCACGCCCGCTTCTCCTCGGCCGCCGCCACCAGGGCCCGCACGACGTCGGGCAGGTACGTCCAGCTGTGCGGGATGTCGGGGTCGCTCACGACGGTGGCGGGCTTGCCGCGGAGCAGCGGTTCCAGGAGCCGCGGCCCCAGGTAGGACTGGTCGGACGAGCCCGGACCGTAGTAGTCCGAGCCGCGCACCTCGGTCACCCGGACCCTGCCCGCCTCGTGGGCCGCCCGCATCTCCTCCCACATCCGCGCCCTGACCCTGCCCTTGGTGCCCGTCGCGGCGAGCGGCAGGTCCTCGGTCATCGGGCCGTCCACCGGGCCGTACCCGTAGAGGTTGCCCAGCGTGACCAGCACCGCCCCGGACGACTCGGCGGCGGCCAGGAGCGAGACCGCGACCGGCGGCCAGTCCTCCTGCCAGCGGTGGTAGGGCGGGTTGACGCAGTTGTAGATCGCGTCGGCCCCTTCCGCGAGCCGCCGCATCACGGCGGCGTCACCCGCGTCGGCCGCGACCGGCGACACCCCCGCGCGCCTCGGGCCCGAGCCCGAACGGGTGACGACGGTCACCTCGTGCCCCCGCTCGGCCAGCTTCTCGGCGAGCGCGCCGCCGACCTGTCCCGCTCCCACCACGACATGCCTGCCCATGATCTCTCCTTCATACCTGATTCGTCAGCAGCCGCAGCGCGGCGTCGGCCACGTACACCACCGCGAACACCACACCCGCGGTCACCAGCCCGGAGGCCGCCAGCGCGGCCGCTCCGGCGCCGAACCACACGACCTCGAAGGCTCCCCGGGCGAATCCGTGCAGCTGGTACGGCGCCTTGCCGCCGGCCATGAACAGTCCCCAGAGTGTCGCGAAGGCGGCCGGTGTGCCGAGCCCCAGCAGGATCCTGACCACGATGTTCGCCTCGCGGGTGAAACCCCAGCGGGCCAGCGCGATCAGAACGCCGAGCTCCAGGAAGAACATGAGGGCGGCGGCCGCCCCCTTGACCATCGTGAGCATCGGCACTCCTTGCGTTCGTCGCTCCGTTATGAGAGCAATGCTCTCTCATGAGAGCGCGAGTCGTCAAGAGCAGCGCTCTCGAATCAGTGCTCTGATAACATCAGGCCATGAACGCGAGCCGTACCGCACGGGAGCGGGTCAGGGCGGAACTCATCAGGGAGATCACCGACATCGCGCGGCGTCATCTCGCCACCGACGGCGCCCCGGGCCTGTCCCTGCGCGCGGTGGCCCGGGAGATGGGGATGGTCTCCTCCGCCATCTACCGCTACTTCCCCAGCCGCGACGACCTGCTCACCGTGCTGATCGTCGACGCGTACAACGCGATCGGCGAGGCCGTCGAGCGCGCCGACGCCACCCGCCCGCGTGACGACTTCACCGGGCGCTGGCTCGCCGCCTGCCACGCCGTCCGCGAGTGGGCCCTGGCCCACCCCCACGAGTACGCCCTGCTGTACGGCTCGCCGGTGCCGGGTTACCGCGCCCCGGAGGACACGATCGGCCCGGCGTCACGGGGCACGATCGTGTACGGCCGCATACTGGCGGACGCCCAGCGGGCCGGCCGCCTCGCCCCTCCGCCGATGTGCCCGCCGCCGCCCCCGATCCTGTCGCAGGACGCGGAGGCCGTGCGCGCGGTGATGCCGGGCGTGTCCGACGACGTGGTCGCGCGAGCGGTGATCGCCTGGACCGGGCTCTTCGGAATGGTCAGCTTCGAACTGTTCGGCCAGTTCAACGGCGTGGTCGAGCACCGGGCCGAGCTGTTCGACCACAACATGACCTGCCTGGCCCACCTGCTCGGTTTCTCCGAATAGCGCTCCTCCGTAAGGCGGCCGAGGGATTCTCGGCCGCCTTACCTCTGTTACAGCCCCGCCTGCCTGACCGCGGTGCGCCAGTCCTTCGCGATGGCCTTCTGCGCGCGGGCCAGCGGCACGTCACCGGCGCAGACGGCCTTCCACAGACGGCGTTCCACGGCGTTCTTGTCCGCCGCGCTCCTGCCCCTGACCTTCCACACGGGCTCCGGCCAGAGGTTCTTCACACTCTTGGGCGATCCGCCGAGGAGCAGCGGAATGACGTGGTCCTCCTCGTAGCGGGCCGGCCTGCGGTCCGGGTAGCCGTACTCGGCGATCTGCCTGACCTTCAGCGCGCTCAGGTAGCTCGCCACGGGCCGCACCTTCGCGGTGAAGCCGGGCCTGCAGATCGTCGTGCCGATGGTCGCCTGGGTGACGGCGGGGTTGCGCGTGCCCGGCTGGCAGCGGGGATCGGGCAGGGGCAGGTAGGCCCGCGAGCACTTCGCCCTGGCTGGCTTGGTCGTCGGCTTGGGGCTCGGCTTGGGAGTCGGGGTCGCCTTGGGAGTCGGCTTGGGGCTCGGCTGGGAGCTCTGGCCCGACGAGGAACCGGCTGGCTTCCATCTCCAGTAGGAGCCGTCCTGGACGCACTGGTATTTACCGCCGCTCTCGGAATATCCGTACAGGCCGTGGGCGGCGGCAGGGCAGAAGGCACCAGGAGTGACGCATTCCCAGTGGTCCCCGACCTGGCGGTAACAACTTGCGACGGACGCGGACGCAGCCACGGCCGATTGAGTCTGAATCGGTACAAACAGGCCGATAGCCACAGCTACGGCGAATAACAGAGAACGAACGCGCAAAACCGCTCCTCCACTCGGGTGGGACAACCGAAAAGAGGACGCATGGATGAGAAGCAGGTTTACTTCTGATATCTATATGACCATTAGGGCAATTGACCGTTTAGTGTTCCTGTCGAACGGTGAAGGGCGGACCCGAGATTCCGAGAAGCGAGGCCGGGGGTTCAGGGGCCGTCAGCGCTGTGACTCCCCTCGCCACGGCTGGAGCTTCTCGGGGTTGCGGACCGCCCAGACGTGCCGGACCCGATCGTCCACGACGTCGAAGGCCATCACGACCTCCGTGACGCCGTCTCGCTGCCCGACCAGGCCCGGCTGGCCGTTGACCGTACGCTCCAGGAGCGTCAGGCCGCCGGCCTTGCCGATCAGGGCGACGGCGTAGCGCGCGACCTCCTCGGCGCCTTCCAGCGGGAGCAGCAGGGCGTCGACCACCCCGCCGCCGTCGGCGATCACGGTGGCGGCGGGGTCGAGCAGGCCGATGAGGGCGTCGATGTCCCCGGCCTCCCATGCCTGCTTGAAGTTCCTGACGACACCGGCCTGCCGGGCCGTCGGAGCCGTGGCGGGACGCGACGCGCGGACGCGGCGGCGCGCAGAGGAGGCCAGCTGGCGGCACGCCCCCGGCGTACGGCCGACGATCTCGGCCACCTCCGCGAAGGAGTGGCAGAAGACGTCGTGCAGGACGAACGCGACGCGCTCGGCCGGGGTCATCGATTCGAGCACGACGAGGAAGGCCATGCTGACCGACTCGTCGAGAGTGACCCGGTCGGCCGGGTCGGCCTCCTGCCCGGCGGCCCACTCCGCGCGGTCGGGCAGCGGCTCGGGGATCCACTCGCCGACGTACCGCTCGCGCCGGGCCCGCGCCGAGCCCAGCAGGTCCAGGCAGATGCGACCGGCCACCTTCGTCAGCCAGGCGCCCGGGGACTCGACGGCCTCCCGCCGCGAGGGGGACATGGCGTACCAGCGGGCGTACGTCTCCTGCACGACGTCCTCCGCCTCCGCCAGGGAGCCGAGGAGCCGGTACGCGAGATTGATCAGCCGACGCCGCTCGCTCACGATCGCGCTCAGGCCCGGGTCGATCGGGCCGTCCGCCGGCTCGGACTGGATGGTCATGTTCTCGCCGATCCCCTCGGTCTCGTCCGCCTTCACCAGTACGACGAGACGACCGCCGGGAATGTGAGGCCGGCGCGTCGCCTCACATTCCCGGCGGCCGCGTCGTCGGACAACCGGGACGCCGTACACACGGAACCCGCGCCGGCCCTCGTAGGACCGCTGAAACTCAGGAGGAATGACCCCATGACGACCACTCCCACAGCAACCAGGGAAGACAGTCTCCAGTCGCGGCTGCCCGACCCCGTCCAGTTCTTCCCGGAAGAGGTGGCCGCGCTCGCCGGGGCCATGCTCAAGGCCACCCGGAACGGCTCGATCCCGCAGACCACCATCAGCCTGGTGCAACTCCGCGCCGGGCAGATCGTCGGCAGCACCTACCACACCATCCGGCAGACGGGCGAGCTCCGCAAGGCCGGGGAGACCGAGGAGCGCATCACCGCCGTGGCGACCTGGCGGGACGCCCCCTACTTCACGGACGCGGAACGGATCGCCCTGGAGCTCGTGGAGGCCGTGCTCACTCCCAACCCGTCCGGGGAGCGCGTGCCCGACGAGCTGTACGCCAGGGCCGCCGCGCAGTACGACGAGAAGGCCCTCTGGACGCTCACGATCGCGATCGGCCAGATCTGCTTCTTCATCCCCGTCGCCCTCATCGCCCGGCCGATCCCCGGTGAGGCCCCCGGCCGGAACTACCGGAAGTGACGCACCCTCGGCGCTGAAGAACGTGAGAGGCGGCACGTAAACGACGGGGGCGCCGCCTCTCACACGTTCCCCCACTCGACGCGGCCCCCGCTCCGCGTCGTTCACAGCCCGACAGACGGGCCTTTCCGATCACAACCGCCGCTGGCACGTCTGTCTCAACTATGAGACAGTCGTGCCATGAGCCTAGTCAGTGCGATGAGCAGTCTCTCGCCCATCGCCGAGACCCAGCACGGCCTGGTCACGGCCCGGCAGGCGACCTGCCGGGGCGCGCACCGCCGTGACCTCAGCCGCCTGGTCCGGGCCGGGGTTCTCGAACACGTGGCCCACGGCGTCTACCGGGTGGCCGGTGCTCCCCGCCCGGAACTGGAGGAACTGCGGGCCGCATGGCTCCAGCTCGCCCCCGAACTCCAGACGGACCGGCGAGGAGCCGCTCACGGAGTCGTCTCACACAGCAGTGCGGCTCTTGTATACGAGGTAGGACTTCTCTCACCCCAGCGGTGGGAATTCGTCATCCCGCCGCCCCGTCGTTTCCGGACCCGGCGACAGGATGTGGCCATTCACCAAGCGCCGCTCAGGCCCGATGATGTCGAATGGGTCGACGGACTCCTCGTGACCACCCCGCAGCGGACGGTCACCGATCTGGCGAACGTCCGCTTTGACGGAGGTCATCTGAGCCTCGTCGCGGCGGACATGCTGGATCGGAAACTGGCCCGGCCCGACGACCTCGCCGCAGCCCTGGCACCCTACGCCGCGGCCTACGGACTGCCCGACGCGACCGGTCAGGAGTTCCTGGCGCACCTGACCCACCGATGCCTCTGAGGCACACCGCCGCGAACTGCTTCACGAGGCCGGGCTGTACGTGCCTAATGAAGCGATGTGGACAGCCGGGTACGCCACCGTGGTCGCGGACCTTCCCTGGATCGCTGAACGGTCGCTCAACGAGGCGCTGGTTGTGGCCAAAGCGCTGGTCGATCCCGTTCTGGCCGGAAGGCTCACTTCGGGAACATGGGATCCGCTGACGCTGACGTGGAACTGAGCCACAACTCGTCGCCATGAACCGCGTCGCGCCGAGGATTCGGGCCTTGTCCAGGGCTGACCAGCGCCGCCTCCTCCTGCAGGACCGGCTCCACCAGTGCCGAGGAGTCCCGGTGAATCACCGTTCTTCCGCCCTGAGTTCTGCCAGTCAACTGTAGTTATCCGAGCTTCTCCCTTTCCCGAGCCTGGAAACGACTCGACCGCGCTGCCGCGGGGTATGCGGTGTGCGCGGTCGAGGATTCGACGTCGGGACCGGGATGCCGTCCCTACGCCCCGGCGCGCCGGCAGATCGTGCCGGTCGCGCCCGGTCTTGGGGAGCACCCGCGGATCAGGGAAGATCTACGGGTGCTGTCCGGCCGTCTTCAGCGGGTGGCGCGGTTGACGGCGGAGATGATGGCCTTGAGAGAGGCGGTCGTCGTGTTGGCGTCGATGCCGACGCCCCACAGGACCTGCGTGCCGTTGGCGTCGCCGACCTCGCACTCCACGTACGACGCGGCCTTGGCGTCGGCGCCCGCGCTCATCGCGTGCTCGGTGTAGTCGAGGACGCGCACCCGCACTCCCACGCTCTCCAACGCGTCGCAGAAGGCCGAGATGGGGCCGTTGCCGACGCCCTCGATCTCCCGGATCTGGCCGTCGATCCGCACGTCGGCGTTGATCGCGTCCTTGTCGTCCACGGCGGAGGTGTGCCGGTGGGCCAGCAGGCCGATGCGGCCCCAGGGGCTGGCCGGGTTGGGCAGGTACTCGTCGGAGAACCGCTCCCACATCTCGGCGGCGGTGACCTCGCCGCCCTCGGCGTCCGTACGGGCCTGGATGACGCGGGAGAACTCGATCTGCAGGCGTCGCGGCAGGTCGAGCTGGTGGTCGGCCTTCATGATGTAGGCGACGCCGCCCTTGCCCGACTGGCTGTTGACCCGGATGACCGCCTCGTACGAGCGGCCGATGTCCTTGGGGTCGATCGGCAGGTACGGCACGGCCCAGGTGAACTGGTCGACCGGCACCCCGGCCGCCGCCGCGTCGCGCTCCAGGTGGTCGAAGCCCTTCTTGATGGCGTCCTGGTGGGAGCCGGAGAAGGCGGTGTAGACCAGCTCGCCGCCCCAGGGGTGGCGCGGGTGCACGGGCAGCTGGTTGCAGTGCTCGACGACCCGCCGGAGCTCGTCCATGTCGGAGAAGTCGATCTCGGGGTCGATGCCCTGGGAGAACATGTTCATCCCCAGCGTGACCAGGCAGACGTTGCCGGTCCGCTCGCCGTTGCCGAACAGGCAGCCCTCGATGCGGTCGGCGCCGGCCATGTAGCCCAGCTCGGCGGCGGCCACCGCGGTGCCGCGGTCGTTGTGCGGGTGCAGCGACAGCACGACCGAGTCGCGGTAGGCCAGGTGGCGGTGCATCCACTCGATCTGGTCGGCGTAAACATTGGGGGTGGCCATCTCGACCGTCGCCGGCAGGTTCAGGATCACCTTGCGGTCGGGCGTGGGCTGCCACACGTCGTTGACGGCGTTGCAGACCTCGACGGCGTACTCCAGCTCGGTGCCGGTGAAGGACTCCGGCGAGTACTGGAAGTAGATCTCGGTGCCCTCCATCGTGGCCGCCAGCTTCTTGCACAGCTTGGCGCCCTCGACGGCGATCGCGGTGATGCCGTCCCTGTCCTGGCCGAAGACGACCCGGCGCTGCAGCGTGGAGGTGGAGTTGTACAGGTGGACGATCGCCTGGCGGGCGCCGCGCAGCGACTCGAAGGTCCGCTCGATCAGCTCGGGCCTGGCCTGCGTCAGCACCTGGATCACCACGTCGGAGGGGATCCGGTCCTCTTCGATGATCTGGCGGATGAAGTCGAAGTCGGTCTGCGACGCCGCCGGGAAGCCGACCTCGATCTCCTTGTAGCCCATGCGTACCAGCAGGTCGAACATCTTCAGCTTGCGGTCGGCGTCCATCGGGTCGATCAGCGCCTGGTTGCCGTCGCGCAGGTCCACCGCACACCACCGCGGCGCCTTGGTGATGACCTTGTCGGGCCAGGTGCGGTCGGTCAGCCGTACGGGCTCGTACGGCGTGTAGCGATGGAAGGGCATGGGGCTGGGCTGCTGTTCGTTGGTCATGATGCTCCTCGTCGGACGCGCGGCGGCCCCGTCTTCTGCCCGTGTGCACACGACGATCACGTCGTCACGATGGGTAGGGGGGCGCCGAGGGATGAACCAGGGCGGCCGACGCGCATGACTCTCGCCACCGCGGCGAGGGAGCCGGCCTCTTACAGGCCCTCGCCGCGGCGGATAAGAAGAAGAAGTCCGCGCAGCATGTCAAGCAGACTAGCAGACGCCTCGGTGGGACGAGACATGCGATCAGATGGCGAGACGGGCCACGGAACGGGGGCGGGTTAGGGTGTGCCGTGGACGAAGGAGGGGTCAGATGGAGGACAACCAGATCCTGGGGCAGATCAAGGACCTCGTCGAGGAGGAGCACTCGCTGCGCGAACGGCTCGTCGCGGGTGAGCTGACCTCGGAGGAGGAACACGCCAGGATCGCCTCGCTGGAGGAGCAGCTCGACCGCTGCTGGGACCTGCTCCGGCAGCGCCGGGCCCGGCGCGAGATGGGCGAGGACCCCGACAACGCCGCTCCGCGCCCCGTCAGCGAGGTGGAGAACTACCTGCAGTAAGGGTCCGCTACGGCGCCACGGACCCGCGCCGCTCCGTCGGGCCGGAACCTGCCCGGCCACGGCGGAGGCCGCGCCCCCGCGCCACAACCACCCCGCCACCTCGCCGCGACAAAATGGTTCGCGCCGCGAAAAGGCGGTGCGGTTTCCTGTCGGCATGCACATCGAGCGCGTCGCCGCCGCGGAGCACGAGATCGGCCCGAAGGACGGCCCGGAGGACGGCCCGGCAGGTCTGGGCGGCCTGTACGAGATCGCCCGGGTCTGCGCCCGGCCCGGCCCGGCCATGTCGTGGCGGCACTTCGCCGCGAGCGCCGCGAGCGGGTCCTCCGGAGAGCGTACGGAGACCTGGGTGGCGCGTGACGGTGGCGAGGTGGTGGGCGGCCTCATCCTCCGCCTGCCGGCGCACGACAACACCCACCTCGCCCTGCTCCAGGTGATGACCCATCCCGGCCGCCGGCGCGAGGGCATCGGCGGAGCGCTGCTCGATCACGCCTCCGCGCGGGCTCACGCGGAGGGCCGGAGCGTGCTGGTCGGCGAGGCCCCCGCGGACGGCCCGGGCTCGGCCTTCGCCGACGCCCGCGGTTTCTCCCGCGCCACCACCGAGACCCGGCTGGTACTCGACCTGCCCGCGGCGGACTGGTCCGGCCTCGAACTCCTGCGGGCCCGCGCCGTACGGCACGCCACCGGATACTCGCTCGAACGGTGGGCCGGGCCGACCCCCGCCGACCTGCTCGACGACATGGCGCGGCTGAACGAGGGCATGAACGACGAGCCGCTCGGCGACCTCGCGATGGAGGACCAGCGGTGGAACGCGGAGCGTGTGCGCGCCCGCGACGAGATGCTCTCCCGGGCGGGCCAGCGGACCTACACCGTGATCGCCCGCCACCTGAGCGGTGGAGATCCGGCGGGATACACCCAGCTCGTCATGGACGCCGAGCAGCCGGAGGGATGGGTCCGCCAGTCCTCCACGGCGGTGCTCAAGGCACACCGCGGCCGGCGGCTCGGTCTGGTGCTCAAGCTCGCCAACCTCATGTGGCTGCGGGCCTGCGAACCCTCGGCCGAGCGTGTGATCACGTGGAACTCCGTCGAGAACCCGCACATGCTGGCGATCAACGAGGCGATCGGCTTCACGGTCTTCGACACCTGGAACGGCCTGCAGCTCGCCGTCTGATCGCGGTCGATCCGCCGTGACAGCCCGACGTCCGGCTACGGGCTCAGGCCGGTCCTGGCCTCGCCGGTGACCGGATCGTACGGAAAGGAGAGATGCTGATGGATCATCACCCACGCGCCGTCTCGCCTCTCGAACACGCGGGTTCCGCGTGACCACGTCTCGGCGCTCTCTCCGCCGGCCTGCTCGACCCGGATGTTGTTGAGCCCCCACGCGACCGCCAGGTCCTGCCTGACCAGGATCTTGAGGTCGGGGACGTCCCAGCTCACGCCGCCCTCGGCGGCGTCGAGGCCACGCGCGCAGACCTCGCGCACCGCCTCGACGCCACGAAGTCGCAGCGGCCCGTCGTGCTCGTAGGAGACGACGTCGTCGGCGACGCCGGTCATGAGGCCTTCCAGGTCCCCGGCGGCGGTGCGGGCGAACCACCGGCGGTGCAGTTCCCTCACCTCCTTCTCGGCCGCCGTTCCGGAATCGGCGTCGGGCTCGACGTACGGGAACGAGTGGTGCTCGTGGGCGATCACCCATCGGTCGTCCTGCCTGCGCAGGCCGAGCGTCAGCCGCAGGCGCATCCGCGGATTCGCCGCGAGCTCTTCCGGGCTGCCGCAGCGCAACAGGGCGTGGGCGAACGCGACGTCCTCCCCCGCGGTCACGTCCAGCGACTCGATCTCGAAGCAGGCGCCCCGCACCTGCCAGGCGAAGAAGGGCGGCCACGTCTCGCGGTAGGCGTCCAGGCCTCGCACGCCCTCGTACGGCGGCGGCACGTCGAACATCACGATGTCGTCGGCGTGGCCGGCGACCACCCCGTCGATGTCGCCGCGGTGGACCGCCTCGGCCCAGCGCTCGATCAGGTCGCGGATCCGCTCGTAGTCGTCGGTCATCCGGCTCGGTCCTTCCGGGTTGTCGCTGATGGTTCCTGTCAGCGTCTACAACCCGCGGCGACCGCCGGACTCATCGCTCTGCGAGGGCATCAGTTCCTCCGGCAGGCCGAACGCCGGCAGGTCGGCGTCCAGGAACGAGACCACCTCGGCGATCAACGGTCCGCGCAGGGCGAGCAGGTCCAGGCCCGCAGCGGTGTAGACGCCGCGGTCGGCGTTCCAGAGGTACGTCCCGAACGCGACCTGCCCGTTCGCCCGCGCCGGCAGGAAGCGCCAGCGACGGTTCGCGGCGGTCTCCAGCAGGAAGCCGCGGATGCCCTCGTGACCGTGAAACCAGGCCGTCAGCGGCGGCATCGAGTACTTCGCGTCATGGGTCAGCATCGCCACGATGGCGTCCACGTCCGCGGCCTCCCATGCGGCGGCGTACCGCCGGGCCGTCTCCCGCCACGCCGGCTCGCCCAGCAGGCCGAGGGTGCGCCGCTGGGTGACCGGCGGGACCAGGCGGCCGAGCGTGGCGCGGGCCCGCTGCAGCGCGCTGTTGACCGCGGCGACGGTCGTCTCCAGCAGACCGGCGACCTCGCCTGCGCCGTAGCCGAGGACGTCGCGCAGCAGCAGCACGGCCCGCTGCCGAGCCGGCAGGTACTGTAGCGCGGCGACGAAGGCCAGCTCCACGCTCTCCCGCGCCACGGCGCGCGCCTCCGGGCCCAGCTCCTCCGTCCAGCTCGTGAACCGGTCGGGGAAGGGCTCCACCCACGCCGCCTCGGCCGCCGGCGCGCCTTCAGGGCTCAGATCGGCGGGCAGCTCACGCCGTCCGCGCCGTTCGATGAGCGTCAGCGACCTGTTCGTCGCGATCGCGTACAGCCATGGCCGTAGGGAGCCCCGGTCATCGGCAGGTCCAGTGGCCTCGAACCGCGGCAGGGCACGCCAGGCCCGGTCCAGCGTCTCCTGGACGACGTCCTCCGCGTCGTGGACCGACCCCAGCATCCGGTAGCAGTGGGCGCGCAGCTCGTCCCGCAGCGGCCCGACCAGGCGCCCGAAGGCGTCGCCGTCACCCGAGCGGGCCGCGGCCAGCAGTCCGGCGCCGGACTCCCCCGTCCGGCCGACCGTTTCCTCACCCATCGGCCCATCCTGCCCCGTCTCCGGGCGGCGGTGCCGGAGACGACGGAGGAAGCGGTCGGGCCGTGCGCAGTGCCGGGTCCGTACGGCCCCCACCCCGAAGGGTGCGGAGCCCGCGGCGCGGCCAAAGGCGTTCACACGCGCGATCGCTTCCTCCCTTCCAGGGTAAGGGCATGGCCGCGACCGGCGACAGGGCTCAGACGGACAACAGGCGGTGGACCTCCTCGTCCTGGAGGTCCCGCGCCGCGCCGGAGCGCACGACCCGCCCCGCGTCGAGGATCAGGAAGGCGTCGGCCAGCCGCAGCGCGAGGTCCAGATACTGCTCCACCAGCAGGATCGCGAGCCCGGTCGCGTGCAGGCGCTCGACCGCCTCCTCGATCTCCAGGATGATCGAGGGCTGGATGCCCTCGGTCGGCTCGTCCAGGATCAGCAGCTTCGGCCGGGTGACCAGGGCGCGGGCCATCGCGAGCTGCTGCTGCTGGCCGCCGGACAGGAAGCCCGCCGGCCGTTTGAGCAGCGGCTTGAGCCGGGGGAAGACCTCCAGGGCCTCCTCCACGGCTGCCTGGTCGCGGTGCGCGGACGCCTCCAGCGTGACCAGCAGGTTGTCCATCACGCTGAGCTGCGCGAACGTCTCGTGTCCCTGCGGCACGTAGCCCATGCCGAGTCGTACGCGCTGGTCGGGGCGCAGGCGGGTGACGTCCCTGCCCTCGAACGTCACCTTCCCGCCGGTCGCCGGGAGCACGCCCATGACGGTGTTGAGCAGGGTCGTCTTGCCGACCCCGTTGCGGCCCATCACGCAGACGAGGCGGCCGGGGGGCACCTCCAGCGAGACTCCGAAGAGCACCCGGGCCCGGCCGTACCCCGCTTCGAGTCCCTCAACGGACAGCATCCTCGGCACCCTCCCGCGCGCGTCCCAAGTAGATCTCCTGCACGTGCGGATCGGCCCGCACCTCGTCCACCGAGCCCTCCATCAGCACCTTGCCCTCGTGCAGGACGGTCACCTGGGAGGCGTACCGGCGCAGGAAATCCATGTCGTGCTCGACCACGATCACGGTGTGGTCGCGGGCGATCTCGGTGAGCAGTTCGCCGGTGCGCTCGCGCTCGTCGGACGCCATGCCCGCGACCGGCTCGTCGAGCAGCAGCAGCCGGGGCCGCTGGACGATCAGCATGCCGATCTCCAGCCACTGCCGCTGCCCGTGGGACAGCACCCCGGCCCTGCTATGCGCCAGCGGGGTCAGGCCGATCGTCTCCAGTGCCGCCGCGACCTCCTCCGACACCCCGCGCCCGCGGCGCAGCAGCGACCACAGGGGACGGCGGAACGACGCGGCGAGGTCGAGGTTCTCCAGCACCGTGAGCTCCTCGAAGACCACGGAGGTCTGGAAGGTGCGGCCTACGCCGAGCCGGACGATCTCGTGCTCCCTGCGGCCCGCGAGATCCCGGCCCTCGAACCGCACCGATCCCGCGGTGGGCCTGGTCAGGCCGGTGATCACGTCGATGAGCGTGGTCTTGCCCGCGCCGTTCGGCCCGATGAGGAACCGCAGTTCGCCGCGCCCGACCGTCAGGTCCACGCCGTCGATGGCCCGGAAGCCGCCGAACGCGACCTGCAGCCCTCTGATCTCAAGTAACGCCGTCTCCGGAGACGTGGTCTCCGCCGGGGCCTCGCTCACGTCCCGGCCTCCCTTCTCCTGCGTACGAGCCCGGCGGCCAGGCCGGCGATGCCCCGGGGCGCGAGCGTCATGACGAGGACGAACAGGGCTCCCTGCAGGTACAGCCAGGCGGCCGGAAGCTCCTCGCTGAAGTACGTCCGGGCGTAGCCCATGACGACCGCGCCGAGCAGCGCGCCCGCGAGGGCGAAGCGGCCGCCGACGGCCACCCCGACGACGAGCTCCAGCGAGGGGACGACCCCCAGCAGCGCCGGCGAGATGATCCCGACCACCGGCACGAACAGCGCTCCCGCGATGCCGGCCATGCCCGCCGAGACGGCGAAGGTCAGCGTCTTCACGGTGGCCGGGTTGTACCCGAGGAAGCGCACCCGGTCCTCGCCGTCCCTGACCGCCAGCAGCAGCCGCCCGAACCGGCTGCGGACGAGCTGCCGGGCGCCGAGGTAGAGCACTCCCAGCACGACCGCCACCGTCAGGTAGAGCCCGCGCTGCGTCTCGTCGGCGGCGAGGTCCTGTCCGAAGAAGTCGAAGAAGTTGGTCAGCCCGTTCGTGCCGCCGGTCAGTCCCTGCTGCCCCACCAGCAGGATCACCAGGGCCGCGGCCAGGGCCTGGGTGAGGATCGCGAAGTACGCCCCGCGCACGCGCTGGCGGAACACCAGCGCGCCGAGCAGCAGCGCGACCACGACGGGCACCACGACGGCCATGGCGAGCGCGAAGACCGGGTTGCCGAACGGTGTCCACAGCGCCGGGAGCTTCTCCACCCCGCTCCAGACCATGAAGTCGGGCAGGTCCCCGCCCGCGTCGTGGAGCTTGAGATACATGCCCATCGCGTAGCCGCCGAGGCCGAAGAACACCCCCTGCCCGAGCGTCAGCATGCCGCCCTGCCCCCACGCGAGGCCGATGCCCAGCGCCACGATCGCGTAGCACAGATACTTGGCCAGCAGGCCGAGCCGGAACGGCTCCAGCAGCAGCGGCGCCACGACCAGGGCGAGCAGCGCCACCGCCGCGAAGGCCGCCGGGCCCTGCCACCGGCGCGGCTCCCGCCGTACGACGGGCGGCGCCTCGGCGGGCGCCTCGACGGCCGTCACGTCAGCGCCCGCGATCGGACGAAGAACAGCCCCTGCGGCCGGATCTGCAGGAACCCGATGATCGCCACGAACACGATCACCTTGGCCAGGCTGGCGTCGCTCCAGAACTCGGCGTAGGAGTTCAGCAGGCCGAGGCCGATCGCGGCCAGCACCGCGCCGCGCAACTGCCCGAGACCGCCCGCCACGACCACCAGGAACGCGTCGACGATGTAGTACGTGCCGAGCGTCGGCCCGACCGGGCCGATCAGCGTGAGGGCGACCCCCGCCACCCCGGCCAGGCCGGAGCCGATGAAGAACGTCCGCTGGTCGACGCGCCCGGTGTCGATGCCGCTGGTGGCCGCGAGCCTGCGGTTCTGCATCACCGCCCGCATCCGCCGCCCCTGGCCGGTCTTGTGCATGTACGCCCAGATGGCGAGCACCGACAGCACGGCGAGGGCCATGATGAACAGCCGGTTGTACGGCAGGATGCCGAGGCCCCCGCGCAGCCAGGCCGGTGAGACGACCTGCACGTTGGGCGCCCCGAACAGGTCCCGGGCCAGTTGCTGGAGCATCAGGCTGACTCCCCAGGTGAGCAGCAGCGTGTCCAGCGGGCGGCCGTAGAAGCGCCGGATCAGCGTGCGCTCCAGCACCAGGCCCATGAGCCCGGCGACCACGAAGGCCGCCGGCAGGGCGACCAGGAAGCCCACGCCCTGCAGCAGGTAGGCCGTGTAGGCCCCCGCCATGATGAACTCTCCGTGGGCCATGTTGATCACGCCCATCTGCCCGAACGTGAAGGTCAGCCCGAGAGCGATGAGCAGCAGGACCGCTCCGATCGACAGTCCGATCGGCAGCTGGTTCAGCACCCCTTCCACGTCACCTCCCGACGTTGTCCCGCGCCGGGGCGCGGCGCGCCCCGGTCGCGGCTGTGTACGGTCATCGGCGGCGGTCAGACCAGGCCGCCGGCCCAGGAGTACGTCTTGAGGTAGGGGTCCGGCTTGATCGGCTCACCGGAGTTCCAGACCTCCTTGATCTGGCCGTCCGGCTGGACGACGCCGATGCGCGCCGTCTTGTACACGTGCTGGTTGTCGCCGTCGATCGTGACCTTGCCCTCGGGGCGGTCGAGCGAGACGCCGCCGGCCGCCTTCTTCACGGCCTCGACGTCGGTGCTCCCGGCCTTCTTGGCGGCCTCGGCCCACAGGTAGACGGCGTTGTATCCGGCCTCCATGGGGTCGGAGGTCACCTTGTCCGCGCCGTACTTGGCCTTGAAGGCGGCGACGAACTTCTGGTTCGCCGGGGTGTCGGTCGTCTGGTAGTAGTTCCAGGCCACGAGCTGCCCGGCGACGTTGTCGACGCCGATGCCCTTGACCTCCTCCTCGGCCACCGACACCGACATGACCGGCATCTGCTCGGCGCTGACCCCGGCGCTCTTGAGCTGCTTGAAGAACGCGACGTTGCTGTCGCCGTTCAGGGTGTTGAACACCGCGTCCGGCTTCGCCTCGGTGATCTTGTTGACCAGCGTGCTGTACTCGGTGTGCCCGAGCGGGGTGTACTCCTCGCCGAGGACCTCCATGCCGTTCGCCGCGGCGTACGCCTTGATGATCTTGTTCGCGGTTCTCGGGAAGACGTAGTCGCTGCCGACGAGGAAGAGCTTCTTCTTGCCCTTCTCCTTCAGGTAGTCGAGCCCGGGGACGATCTGCTGGTTGGTCGTGGCTCCCGTGTAGAAGATGTAGGGGGAGCTCTCCAGTCCCTCGTACTGGACCGGATACCACAGCAGCGCCTTGCGCTTCTCGAAGACGGGGAGCATCGCCTTGCGGCTCGCCGACGTCCAGCCGCCGAAGACGGTGGCGACCTTGTCCTGCGCGATCAGCTTGGTGGCCTTCTCCGCGAACGTCGGCCAGTCGGAGGCGCCGTCCTCCACGACGGGCTCCAGTTTCTTGCCCAGCACCCCGCCCGCCGCGTTGATCTCATCGATGGCGAGCAGCTCGGCGTCCCTGACCGTGACCTCGCTGATGGCCATGGTGCCGCTCAGGGAGTGCAGGATGCCGACCTTGATGGTGTTTCCGCCCCCGGACGAGGCCGATGTATCACTTTTTCCAGATTGTCCAGCGCATGCCGCGAGCGTCACCGTCGAGAGAGCGATGACCGCCCCGGTACGCCATAATGAGTTACGCAAGTGCCTCTCCTTGCCGCCTACGGCCCCCGCGCCGATCCGTCTGCCGCAAAGGTGAGCGCGCGCTATTTCCCGTCGAAATCACGACGGTTAACAACTCATTAGCGAAGCCTCACCGCCTTCCGGATACGCATACGAAATGCCTGGGTAACGCGGGAGAAACCGCGGGTACCTATCGTCCCGCCATGCGGCTCACTCCACACGAACAGGAACGGCTCCTCATCCACGTCGCCGCGGGCGTGGCCCGCGACCGCAAGGAGCGCGGCCTTCGCCTCAACCATCCGGAGGCGACGGCCCTCATCGCGTCCTTCCTCCTGGAGGGCGCCCGGGACGGCCGGAGCGTCGCCGACCTGATGGACGCCGGCCGCAGGGTGCTGCGGCGCGAGGACGTCATGGACGGGGTGCCCGAGATGCTGGAGTCCGTCCAGATCGAGGCCACCTTCCCCGACGGCACCAAGCTCGTCACCGTCCACCAGCCGATCTCATGAGCTCGGCGAGCGGCGCGGGCGCGCCGGGCGAGATCCTGTACGGCGAGGGCGACGTGCCGCTGAACCCCGGCAGGGAGCGGATCACCCTGAGGGTCGTCAACACGGCGGACCGGCCGGTGCAGGTCGGGTCGCACTACCACTTCGCCGCCGCCAACCCCGGTCTGGGGTTCGACCGGGAGGCGGCCTGGGGCCACCGCCTCGACATCCCCGCGGGCACCGCCGTCAGGTTCGAGCCCGGCGTGGAGCGCGACGTGACGCTGGTTCCGCTCGCGGGCGCGCGGGTGGTGCCCGGCCTGCGCCCCGAGTGGGCCGGGCCTCTGGACGGAAGACCGGCGGGGACCGAAAGACCGACGGGTACCGAAAGGACGATGGGTGCCTAGTATCGAGCGCTCCCGCTACGCCGCGCTGTACGGGCCGACCACCGGCGACCGGGTGCGACTGGCCGACACCGGCCTGTACGTCGAGGTGACCGAGGACCTCTCGATGGGGCCCGCCGGGGCCGGCGACGAGGCCGTGTTCGGCGGCGGCAAGGTCATCCGCGAGTCGATGGGACAGGCGCGCGCCACCAGAGCCGAGGGCGCGGCCGACCTCGTCATCACCGGCGCGGTGATCCTGGACCACTGGGGGGTCGTCAAGGCCGACATCGGCGTGCGCGACGGCCGCATCGTCGCCATCGGCAAGGCCGGCAACCCCGACACGATGGACGGCGTCCACCCCGATCTGGTCATCGGCCCGTCCACCGAGATCCTCGCGGCCAACGGCAAGATCGTCACCGCGGGCGCGGTCGACTCGCACGTCCACCTGATCTGCCCGCAGATCCTCGACGAGGCGCTCGCCTCGGGCGTGACCACGATCGTCGGCGGCGGCACCGGGCCCGCCGAGGGCACCAAGGCCACCACCGTGACCGGCGCCTGGTACCTCGGCCGGATGCTGGAGTCGCTGGACGCGTACCCGGTCAACGTGGCCCTGCTCGGCAAGGGCAACACGGTCAGCGAGGAGGGGCTGCTCGAACAGCTCAGGGCCGGCGCCTCGGGCTTCAAGCTGCACGAGGACTGGGGCACCACCCCCTCCGCCATCGACGCGTGCCTGCGGGTGTGCGACGCGACGGGCGTGCAGGTCGCCATCCACACCGACACCCTGAACGAGGCGGGGTTCGTGGAGTCGACCCTGGGCGCCATCGCCGGCCGCGGGATCCACGCCTACCACACCGAGGGCGCCGGGGGCGGGCACGCGCCGGACATCATCACGGTGGCCTCCCACGCCAACGTGCTGCCGTCGTCCACGAACCCGACCCGGCCGCACACGGTCAACACCCACCACGAGCACCTAGACATGCTCATGGTGTGCCACCACCTCAATCCCTCCATCCCGGAGGACCTGGCCTTCGCCGAGTCGCGGATCCGGCCGTCGACGATGGCGGCCGAGGACGTGCTGCACGACATCGGCGCGATCTCGATGATCGGCTCGGACTCGCAGGCGATGGGGCGCGTGGGCGAGACGGTCATCCGCACCTGGCAGACGGCGCACGTGATGAAGCGCCGCCGGGGCGCGCTGCCCGGCGACGGGCCGGCCGACAACCTGCGCGCCCGCCGGTACGTCGCGAAGTACACGATCAATCCGGCCGTCGCCCACGGGCTCGACGCGGAGATCGGCTCGGTCGAGCCCGGCAAGCTCGCGGACCTCGTCCTGTGGACCCCGGCCTTCTTCGGGGTCAAGCCCGATCTCGTGATCAAGGGTGGGGTCATCGCGTACGCGCAGATGGGCGACGCGAACGCGTCGATCCCGACGCCGCAGCCGGTGCTGCCCCGCCCGATGTTCGGCGCGGCCCCGGCCACCGCCGCGGCGACGTCGCTGCACTTCGTCGCGCCGCTCGCGCTAGAGGACGGCCTCGCCGACCGGCTGGCCGTCCGGAGGCGGCTGGCCCCGGTGGCCGACGTCCGCTCCCGGCGCAAGGACGCGATGCCACTCAACGACGCTCTGCCGGACATCCGGGTGGACCCCGACACGTTCGCCGTACACGTGGACGGCGAGCTCATCGAGCCCGCCCCGGCCGAGACGCTGCCGATGGCGCAGCGCTACTTCCTCTTCTGAGAGGTGCGATGGACGGCATGCGCGGAGACCCGGCGGCACTGTTGCTGCTGGCCGACTCCCGGCTGCCCGCGGGCGGGCACGCCCATTCGGGCGGGGTGGAGGAGGCCGTGCGGCTCGGCACGGTCACCGACGTCGACGACCTCGCGCGGTTCCTGCGCGGCAGGCTCGCCACCGCCGGCCTCGTGACCGCGGCCCTGTCCGCCGCCGCCTGCGAACTCGCGGCCGGCGAACCGGACGTCGTCGGGGGGGCCGGTGGGACGGCCGCGGCCGGTTCGCCGGCCCCGCCCGTCCGGCCGTACGCCATGGACGCGTCGTGGCGGACAAACGGAAACTGCGGGCCGGGTGCGGCGGCGGAGGACCTCCGCCGGCGGCTGTGGCGGCGGCTGGACGACGAGGCCGACGCGCGGACCGCGTCGCCCGCCCAGCGGGAGGCCGCACGGACCCAAGGGCGGCTCCTGCTGCGCACCGCCCGCCGGTTGTGGCCGTCGCCGGCCCTGGAGACGCTGGCGCGGGCCATCCCGGAAGGTCCGCATCACCCGATCGCGCTGGGCGCCGCCGCGGCGTCCGCGGGCTGCGAGCCCCAGCAGGCCGCGCTGGCCGCCGCCTACACCTCGGTGACGGGCCCGGCCACGGCCGCGGTGCGGCTCCTCGGCCTCGATCCGGTCACCGTCCACCGGCTGCTCGCCGACCTCGCGCCGGCGCTCAACGACGCGGCCCACGCCGCCTGCGCGTCCCTCATGGACACGGTCCTGACAGACACGACGCTCACTGACACGACGCTCGCGGACCCGGCACTCGACGACGCGGCACTCACGGACACGACACCGGCGGGCCCGGCTCTGAGCGGCCCGGCTCTGAGCGGCCCGGCTTCGAGCGACCCGGCTCTGAGCGACCCGGCTTCGAGCGGCCCGGCTCTGAGCGACCCGGCTTCGAGCGGCCCGGCGGGTATGGACACCCCGCCTGGCAGCGCCGGTCCTCCGCCGGGCGACGCGCCCGGACCCGACCAGACGGGATGGCGGGGAGGCTGGGCGGGGCTGCCCGGGCACAGCGCGCCGGCCCTCGACCTCCTCGCCGAAGGACACCTGGCCAACCCGATGAAGCTCTTCGTCTCCTGACACCTCCCGAGACGTCCCCGACGTCGCCGACCGGGCCGCGACCCACGCCGCGGCTCACGAGCAGAAGGGTCCAGATCATGGGCGCCTACCACGACGACCTCCACGACGCGGCCGAGCCGGACGGGCGGGCGCTCCGCCTCGGCATCGGCGGCCCGGTCGGCAGCGGCAAGACGGCCCTGGTGGCGGCGTTGTGCCGCAGCCTCGGGCCCTCCCTGCGGCTCGGGGTCGTGACCAACGACATCTACACCACCGAGGACGCCGACTTCCTGCGCCGGGCGGGGGTGATCGACCCCGAGCGGATCCAGGCGGTGCAGACCGGCTGCTGCCCCCACACCGCGATCCGCGACGACATCGCGGCCAACATCGACGCGGTCGAGACGCTGGAGGAGCGGTTCGGGCCGCTCGACCTGGTGATCGTGGAAAGCGGCGGCGACAACCTCACCGCGACCTTCAGCCGCGGCCTGGCCGACCGGCAGATCTTCGTGCTGGACGTGTCCGGCGGCGACAAGGTGCCGCGCAAGGGCGGGCCGGGGGTGACGACGGCCGACCTGCTGGTGATCAACAAGACCGACCTCGCGCCGATGGTCGGCGCCGACCTGACCGTGATGTCCCGCGACGCGGCGGCCGTACGGGAGGGCAGGCCGGTGCTGTTCACCTCGATCAGGGAGGACAGGAGCGCGCACATGGTCGCGCAGTGGGTGACCGACATGGTCGACGTCTGGCGTCACGACCACGGCGTCGCCCACCACCACGGCCTCTCCGCGCACGGTTCCTCCGCGCGGCGTGTCCCGGAAGACGTCTCCCCCGATGGGGTCGCCGCAGACGGGATATCCGTCGACGGGGTCACCGCGGACGACGTCGCGCCGGAGCGGAAGGAGCACGGGGAGCAGCAGTCGCGTCCCGTCACCGCGCCGTGAGCACGGCGGCGGTCACCGCGCGGGCGCTGATCAGGACGAGCATGGCCGACGGCGGCGGCACCCGGCTGGAGACCCTCCGGTCGGACCCGCCGCTGACCCTGCGCCGGACCGGCCCGCGCCGGGTGCATCTGGTCTCGACGGGCGCCGGTCCCCTGCGGGGCGACCACCTCGATCTCGGCGTGGACGTCGCGCCGGGCACGTCGCTGGAGGTGTGCTCGGTCGCCGCCACGCTGGTGCTGCCGGGCCTCGCGGAGGCCCCCTCGGTCATGCTGGTGCGGGCGCGGGTGGGGGCCGGCGCGACGCTGCGCTTCTCCCCCGAGCCGACGGTGCTCGCCGCCGGGTGCTCCCACCGCCTCGTCGTACGGCTCTCGCTGGCGGAGGACGCGACCGTCCTGTGGCGCGAGGAGATCGTGTTCGGGCGGCACGGGGAGCGGCCGGGCCGCTGCCACGCGAGGTTCGACGCCACCGTCGCCGGACGTCCCCTGCTCCGGCAGAACCTCGTGATCGGCGAGGAGACCGTGGACGGCAGCCCGGCCGTCTACGGGGACGCCCGGTGCGTCGGCTCCACCCTGGTCGCGGGCCCCGCCTGGCGGCCCTCGGCCGGGGACAAGCGGGAGCGGCGGGCGGTGGTCGGAGAGGGCTGGGCCGCGCTCCCGCTCGCCGGTCCCGGCGTGCTGGTCTCCGCCCTGGGCGCGGACGCGGTGCAGCTCAGGCGGCGGCTCGAACACGGCGAGGACGCCGCCGCGTCACACGCGACCGGCTGAACCGTGCCGACAGCTGAACCGTGCCATGGACCCTGCCCACAACTGAACCGTGCCCACAACTGAACCGTGCCCACAACTGAACCGTGCCGATGGACCCTGCCCACAGCTGAAGCGTGCCCCCGGCCACCCCGTCCCCGCCGAATCTCCGCCCGGGACCGCACCCGATCTCCGCATCGGGCGGCGCCGGGCCGTAGCCTGGTGATCGTGCCGGAACCCACGCCGCATTCCGCCCCCCGACCGCACCGCACGAGCGTGGCCGGCGCCCTGCGGGCCGCCGGAGTGATCGCCGCGGGATTCGTGCTGGCCGTCGCCGCACTGCTCCCGTGGGCCGGGCTCACGGCCGAGTTCGGCGTGATCGACGCGTCGCTCACCGCCGTACGCGGCGTCGACGAGGGCCCCGGGTGGGTGGTCCTGGGCGCCGGGATCGCCGCGATGCTCCTCGGCGTCCTCGGCGCGATGCGTAACTGGCTTTTCACCGGGCTGGCGATCCTGCCGGGCGCGGTCGCGGCGTTCGCGCTGGCGATGTTCCTCGCCGATCCGCGCGACCTGGTGAGCCGGCTCGACTTCCAGGTCTCCGGACTGCTCCGGGTGCACCCGACGGTCCAGTACGGCTGGTTCGCCGGCCTGCTGGCCTCCGTCGCGCTGGCCGTGCTGGCCTGCGCCGCGCTGCTCCGCCGCCGCTGACCACGCCGCCGACCATGCCGCCGGACCACCGCCGCGGGCAGCGGGGTCAGTCGTAGAAGCCGAGCCGGCGCAGCTGCTTGGGGTCGCGCTGCCACTCCTTGGCCACCTTGACCCGGAGGTCGAGGTAGACCCGGGTGCCGAGCAGGGCCTCGATCTGCTGCCGGGCGCGGGTGCCCACGTCCTTGAGCCGGGCGCCGCCCGGGCCGATGACGATCGCCTTCTGGGACTGCCGCTCGACGAACATGTGGGCGTACACGTCGAGCAGGTCGTCGCGGCCCTCCCGGGGGTTCATCTCCTCCACCATGACGGCGATCGAGTGGGGCAGCTCGTCCCGCACGCCCTCCAGCGCCGCCTCGCGGATCAGCTCGGCGACGAGCACCTGCTCCGGTTCGTCGGTCAGCTCGCCGCCGACGTACAGCGGGGGCGACTCGGGCAGCCGCTCGATCAGCACGTCGGCGAGGACGCCGAGCTGCTCGCCGCTCTGCCCGGACACCGGGACGATCTCGGCGAACTCGGCCAGCGCGGACACCGCGAGAAGCTGGTGCGCGATCTGCTCGCGGGTGGCGAGGTCGCACTTGGTCACGACGGCCACGACCGGGGTCTTCTTGACCGCGGCGAGCTTCTCGACGATGAAGCGGTCGCCCTTGCCGATGGCCTCGTTGGCCGGGACGCAGAACCCGATGACGTCGACCTCGGTGAGCGTGGACAGCACCAGGCTGTCGAGCCGCTCACCCAGCAGGGTGCGCGGACGGTGGAAGCCGGGGGTGTCGACGATCACCAGCTGGGCGTCCGGCCGGTGGACGATGCCGCGGATGGCCCGCCGCGTGGTCTGCGGCTTCGACGACGTGATCGCCACCTTGGTGCCGACCAGTGCGTTCATCAGCGTCGACTTGCCGACATTGGGCCGGCCGACGAAGCAGGCGAAGCCCGCGCGGAAACCGCTGGGTTCGGCGTTCACGTCAGATGTACCGGCCCTTCAGCGAGCCGTCCGGGGCGGCCAGGAACAGCGTGCCGTTGCCCATGTCCTCGACGATGGAGACGTCCTGCTCGCCGGGTTCGTCGGCCTCGCTGACGATCGCCGCCGCCTCCAGCGACTTCGCGCCGCTGGACACGGCCATGGCCACGGCCACCTGGAGGGCCGAGAGGCGGAGCGAGGGCAGCGTCACCGTCGTCGCGGCGTACGTGCGGCCCGTCTCGTCACGCACCGCGGCGCCCTCCGGGACGCCCGCGCGTGCCCGCGCCGACCTGGCCAGCGTGATGATTTTGGTGTCCTCGGGGTCCAGCGTCTCTGTCACCCGTCAAGCGTACCGACCTCCCGGACGAGCAACCGGGCCAGTTCGGCCGTACGGGCCGGGTCGGGCGGGGTCAGCCCCGCGTGCACGAGCGTGATCAGCGTGTGGCCGGAGCGGGCGACGACCAGGTGCATGCGGTAGGGGTAGCCGCCGGCCCTGCCTGTCAGCCCGCGGGCGGCGGCGTCGGGACCGCCGATGCCCGGCAGCGGCACCGGCGAGGCCTTCAGGCGGTCGTACGGCGTGCCCGCGTCGGCGGTGGCGCAGCGGATCAGGGCGGCGCGCAGCACGTCGAGGTGTTGTGCCGCCTCGTTCCCGTCGTAGACGGCGAGCCCGACGCCGGCCAGTTCGCCGAGGTGCGGCCCGTCGTACGTGGCCGCGGTCACGGCTGCGGCGCCACCGAGGCCGTCACGCGGAGGCCTGCCCGCCGCGGCGTCGAAGAGGGCGCGGCAGGCGCTCGCGCGGGGGCGGAACGGCGCCCGCCAGGGCGCCCGCGCGTGGCTGAAGAAGCCCTCGGGAAGATCCCGCATCGTCCCCAGCACGCCCCTCAGACGCCCCGTGCTCCGCGCCGCCATGGCGTCCCGCGTGGCCCGCACACCCGTGCCCCGGGTCGCCGGCGCGCCCGCGCCCCGGGTGGCACGGGCGTCCTGGGTCGCACGGGCGTCCCGGGTCGCGCCTGCGTCCGACGTGGCTCGCGCGCCCGCACCGTTCGTGGCGAGGGCGCCGGTCGTCCGAGGAGAATCGCCGGTGGCCCGCGAGGTGGTGTATGCCGCGACGCTGGGCCCGGTGGCGAGGGCCAGGAGGCCCGCGACTGCCGCGTGGACGATCCGCATGTCCGCCTCCCCGCCGCTCGGGCGCGTTGCCGGAGGTTGTCCTTCCCCGGACCGGAAGCGGGTAATCACTTTGCGTAACCGATACGGGGCTTCCACCTCGGAAGGTGAAAGCCCCGCACCGCTTACGGATCCCCCACGAGAGTTGCCGGTGCGCCGCGAACCCCTCCCGGAGCGCCGGTCTCCCTATGAGGCGCCCCGAACCCCTTCTGGGCGCCTGGGACAACAATGGCAGGGCGCACTTGCAAGCCGCTTAAAGAAGGCTTGCACCCGTCGGCGGGCTCTGCGTCTCCCGCAGCCGGTCACGGGCCACCGAGGCGTAGTCTCTGGCGGGCCGCGCCCCCTGGCCCCGCCCGAGCCCGCTCTCCCGCCGCGCGTAGCGGAGGTCGGCCCGCTCGGCGGCGGTCAGGGCGTACCGCGCCGCCCGCACCGGATCACCGCCCAGCGCGTGGTGGTGCGCGAGCGCCGCCGCCTCGTCCGGGCGCAGCCGTTCGAGCGCCGCCGCCACCCGGGCGTGCGTGCGGGCGCGGCGCAGCCGTGGCATCGCGCCGTACACGGTGTCACGGAGGACCGGGCTGGCGAAGCGAAGCCCGCCGCCGCCGGGTTCGACCAGCACCCCGGCCAGGAGCGCCGCCTCGGCCGCATCCATCACAGCGTCCTCACCGCCGCCGTGGACGGCCACAAGCACGTCGAGGTCCACGCCCCCGGCGTGGGTCCCCGGGACCTCGGCGTCGAGCACCGCCGCCTCGCCCAGCACCGTACGCACCCGGGCGGGCAGGACGGCGAGGCGCGCCGCGAGCACGTCGCGAACTCCGGCGGGAACGGTCGTCAGGGCCGCCGCCTCGCCCTCGGCCGCGATCAGGCGCGCGGTCTCCCGGAGGAAGAAGGGATTGCCCCCGGTCCGTGCGGCGACCGCGGTCAGGGCCGGGCGGGTGACCGGCACGTTGGCGACGGCGGTCACGAGGCCGGCGGCGGCGCCGGGCCGCAGGCCGCGCAGGGCGATCCGGAGCGGTTCGCGCCGGGCGAGCGCCGCCATCGTCCCGGCCAGCCGGCCCGCCTCCTCCTGCCTGAAGGTGCAGACGACGGTGACGGCCGCGCCGGCCGTCTCCGCGACGACCTCCTCGAGGGTGTCCAGCGTCTCGCGGTCGGCCCGGTGCAGATCCTCGACGACGAGCATGATCGGCGCCTCGGCGGCCGCGGCGCGCAGGTGGGCCGCGACCGCCCGCCGCCTGTGGAACCCCTCGCCCCGCACGCTCCCGGCCCGCACGCTCCCGGCCCCGTGATCGCCGAACGGCACGGCCGTCGTGAGCGTACGGAGGATCTCGGTCCAGGCCCAGCCGGGCGGCGCGCCCCGGGTCGCCGGGCAGCGCCCGATCGCGACCCGCGCGCCCTGCCCCGCCCGGACGGCGGCGGCCTCCTCGACGAGCGCGGTCTTGCCCATGCCCGCCTCGCCGCTGACGAGCGCGACGCCCTCGGACCGGTCCAGCAGAAGCGACAGCTCGCTCCGCCGCCCGAAGAGCCGGACGCGGCCCTCCCCGCCTCCGGGCGCCGCCGTGAGAGCCGTCGCGGGGCCCGCTGTGGAGATTCTTAGGAGAACCGCTCCATCGGCCACCGTGGGGACCGCTCGCGGCGCTGCCGCCGCGGAGGCCGCTCCGGGCGGTTCCGTGGACGTCGCCGGCGGCACCGCGCCGGGCTCCGCGGGGGTGCCGCGCGGCCCGGTTTCGCGCGTCGCGATGCCGCGGACGGGGATGTCGCCCACGGGTAGGTCGCGTGGGCGACGGGGGCGTGCCGCCTGGTCGTCCCAGCCGGCCGTACGAGCCGGGCCGGGCAGGTCCAGCTCGGGGGAATGGGCGAGGATGCCGGCCTCCAGGCGGCGCAGCGCGGGACCGGGATCGACGCCGAGCTCCGCCACGAGCATGCGGCGGGCCTCGCGGAGCGCGGCGAGCGCGTCGCCCTGCCTGCCCTGCCGGTAGAGCGCGGTGGCGAGCAGCCGCCAGCCCTCCTCGCGCAGCGGGTGCTCGGCGAGGTGGGCGCGCAGATCCGCGATCACCGAGCCGGGCGTGCCGAGCGTCATCACCGCCGACGCCCGCTGCTCCACGGCCGTCGCCCGAAGCTCGTCGAGCCGGGCGATCTCGTTGAGCGCCCAGTCCGCCGACGCGAACTCCAGGTACGCCGGGCCCTTCCACAGGGCGAGCGCCTCCTCCAGCGCGGCGACCGCTGCGGCGGCATCGCCGTCGAGCAGCCGCCGGCTGCCCTGCCGCACCAGTTCCTCGAACCGCCAGGCGTCCACGTGCTCGGCGCGCAGGGCGTACCCCGGGGGCACGGTCACCAGGAGCCTGGCGGGCGTGCGGATCGTCCGCCGCGGCTCCAGGGCCCGGCGCAGGTGGGAGACGTACGTCTGGATGGAACCGGCGGCGCCCGGGGGCGGCTGGTCTCGCCACAGGTCGCTGATCAGCCGCCCGACGGGCACGACCTGGCCCCGGGCGACCAGAAGGCGCCCGAGCACCGAGCGCTGACGAGGGCCGCCGAACTCGATCGGCCCGTCTTCGCCGATGGCTTGAAGCGCTCCAAGTACGGAGAAGACCGCCATGGGGGGCACATTACAAGGCCGGATATGTCCAGACCAGATTCACTCGTGGTCGGCGCTCGCGGCCACGACCTCGTCGCCGGGAGCGGGCTCCTCACGGCGTACGACGACGGTGCTGATCCGGTTGCGGCGTCCCGCGAGGTTCTCGGCGGTCAGGCGCAGGTTGCCGATCACGGCCTCGGAGCCCGCGATCGGCACCCGGCCCAGGGCGTGCGCCAGCAGGCCGCCGACCGTGTCGACGTCCTCGACCTCGATCTCGGTGCCGAACAGCTCGCCCAGCTCGCCCGCCGGGAGCCGCGCGGTCACCCGGGCGGCGCCGTCGTCGAGCCACTCGATCCGCGGGGTCTCCTGGTCGTACTCGTCGGCGATCTCCCCGACGATCTCCTCGATCACGTCCTCGATCGTGACGAGACCGGCGGTGCCGCCGTACTCGTCGATGACGATGGCGAGGTGGATCTGCCGCGCCTGCATCTCGCGCAGCAGCTCGTCGATGGGCTTGCTCTCCGGCACGTACGTCGCGGGGCGCATGAGCTCGTCCACCCGGACGCCGTCGTCGCCGGTGTCCTGTATGCGGCGGACGATGTCCTTCAGGTAGGCGATGCCCACCACGTCGTCCTCGTTCTCCCCGACGACGGGGACGCGGGAGAAGCCGCTGCGCAGCGCCAGCGAGAGCGCCTGGCTCAGCGTCTTGCCCCGCTCGATGAAGACCATGTCGGTGCGCGGGACCATGACCTCGCGCACCAGCGTGTCGCCCAGCTCGAAGACCGAGTGGATCATCTCGCGCTCGTCGGGCTCGATGACCCTGCGCTGCTCGGCGAGGTCGACCAGGTCGCGCAGCTCCGCCTCGGAGGTGAACGGCCCCTCCCGGAAGCCCTTGCCGGGGGTGAGCGCGTTGCCCAGCAGGATCAGCAGCTCGGGCAGCGGTCCGAAGATCTTGGTCAGGCCGTACACGACCGGCGCGCTCGCCAGGGCGACGGGCTCGGCGTGCTGGCGGCCGAGCGTACGCGGCATGACCCCGACGATCACGTAGCTCACCAGGATCATGGCCACGGCCGCCCCGGCGTACGCCTGGCCGCGGTCGCCGAGCCAGTCGATGAACAGCAGCGTCGCGATCACCGTGGCGACGAGCTCGCAGCTCAGCCGCAGCAGGAGCACCAGGTTGAGGTAACGCGGGGGATCGGCGACGATCGTCTGCAACCGCACCGCGCCGCGCCGCGCCTCCTTGACGAACTCCTCGGCCCGTACGCGGGAGATGCGGGTCAGCGCGGTCTCGGCGCTCGCGAGAAGGCCGCCGACCACGATGAGGACGACGGCCGAGACCAGCCAGCCGTTGTTCACGGCTTCCGCCGCACCTCCCGCCAGGCACCGAGGAGCTCGTCCTGCAGCCCGAACATCTCGGCGTGCTCCTCGGGCTCCGCGTGGTCGTAGCCCAGCAGGTGGAGGATGCCGTGCGTGCACAGCAGCTCCAGCTCGTCCTGGGCGCTGTGCCCGGCCTCGGCGGCCTGCTTCTCGGCCACCTGCGGGCACAGCACCACGTCGCCCAGCAGCGCGGGGTCGGGGGACGCGTCCTCGTCCCGCCCGGTGTTGGGGCGCAGCTCGTCCATCGGGAAGGCCAGCACGTCGGTCGGGCCCGGCTCCCCCATCCACTGCTCGTGCAGCTCGGCCATCGCCCCCGCGTCGATCACCAGGATCGACAGCTCGGCCAGCGGGTTGATCCCCATCCGGCCCAGGACGTGCCCGGCGAGCTCGACGAGTGCCGTCTCGTCGACCTCGACGCCGGACTCGTTGGCCACCTCGATGCTCACAGGGTCTCCTCACCCGCCATGGTCGTGCTCACCGCCGGTTGTTCCGCGGCCGCTTGTTGATCGCCCGTGGCTCGGAGGCCACCGCGGCGTCGTATCGGCCGTAGGCGTCGACGATGTCGCTCACCAGCTTGTGCCGGACCACGTCCGCGCTGGTCAACCTGCTGAAATGGATGTCCTCGATGCCTTCGAGGATCTGCTGGACGACCTTGAGGCCGCTGTCCTGACCGCCGGGCAGGTCGATCTGGGTCACGTCGCCGGTGACCACGATCTTCGAGTTGAACCCGAGCCGGGTCAGGAACATCTTCATCTGCTCGGGCGAGGTGTTCTGCGCCTCGTCCAGGATGATGAAGGCGTCGTTCAGCGTGCGCCCGCGCATGTAGGCGAGCGGCGCGACCTCGATCGTCCCGGCCGCCATGAGACGGGGGATCGAGTCGGGGTCCAGCATGTCGTGCAGCGCGTCGTACAACGGCCGCAGGTAGGGGTCGATCTTCTCGTAGAGCGTGCCGGGCAGGAACCCGAGCCGCTCCCCCGCCTCGACGGCGGGGCGGGTGAGGATGATCCGGTTGACCCGCTTGTTCTGCAGGGCCTTCACGGCCTTCGCCATCGCCAGGTACGTCTTGCCGGTGCCGGCGGGGCCGATGCCGAAGACGATGGTGTGACTGTCGATCGCGTCGACGTACCGCTTCTGGTTGACCGTCTTCGGGCGGATGGTCCGGCCCCGGGAGGACAGGATGTCCAGGGACAGGACCTCGGCCGGGCGGTCGGTGGCCATCCGCAGCATGTGGATGCTTCGTTCGACGGCGTCGGGGGACAGCTCGGCACCCGAGCGGATCAGCTCCGTCAGCTCCTCGAAGAGGCGGACGACGACGCCGCTCTCCTCGGGACTGCCGGTGATGGTGATCTCGTTGCCCCGTACGTGGATGTCGGCGCTGAATGCGCCCTCGATGACCCGCAGCAGCTCGTCACCCGACCCGAGGAGGCTGACCATCGGCTGCCCCTCGGGGATGACTACCTTGGCCTGGGTCTGGCTGATGTGCTGTGACTCGGACATGGGCGGCCCTTGCGGCCCTGATCGCCTCCTCGGTTCCCTCTCATGCTACTAGGGCGTCCCTAGCCCGGGGGCCAGGTGAGGCTCCGGCCGCCGAGCACGTGCGCGTGCACGTGGAAGACCGTCTGCCCGGCGCCGGTCCCGGTGTTGAACACCACTCGGTAGCCCGGCTCGGCCACACCCTCCTGGACGGCCACCGCGTGGCAGGCCGTGAGCAGGTCGTCCGCGAGGCCGTCGTCGGCCGCGGCCAGGGCGGCGGCGTTCTCGTGATGGGCCTTGGGCACGACGAGGACGTGTGTCGGGGCCTGCGGGTTGACGTCGCGGAAGGCGAGCGCCCGCCCGGTCTCCAGGACGATGTCCGCCGGGATCTGCCTGGCCACGATCTTGCAGAATAGGCAGTCGGTCACGCGCCTCACCCTAACGGTCGCCGACGACGATTGATGACGGCAATGATCCTCGCGGCTACTGTGGTTGTGCGAGACTTCACCAGACAACCCCCCTAGTGTCGCGCGAGGACACCGCTGGGCCATGCCCTCTAATGATTCGGAAGAACGTAAACCCCCCGGGGATGACGAGCGTCCTATTGACGTGACCACCGAGACCCTCGTGGCCGACAGGTCGTTGGGGACGGTGCCCGTCGGGTGGGATGCCGACATGGCCGTGACGGCGCTCTACAGCGCTCACTATCGGTCACTGGTGCGTCTCGCGGTGCTGCTGGTCCGTGACGTGGCCAGCGCGGAAGAGGTCGTTCAGGACGCCTTCGTCGCTCTCCATGGAGCGTGGCGGCGCCTGAGGGACACCGACAAGGCACTGGCCTACCTTCGCCAATCGGTCGTGAACCGCTCGCGTTCGGTGCTGCGGCACCGCGCGGTCGTCGAGAAGTACGCCCCGAAGGGCCTGCCGGACGCCCCGAGCGCCGAGAACGGCGCGATCGGCGAGCTCGAACGCTCGGCCGTCATCGAGGCGCTCCGCGGCCTGCCCACCCGGCAGCGCGAGGCGCTGGTGCTGCGATACTACGGCGACCTGTCGGAGGCCGAGATCGCGCACGCTATGGGCATCAGCAAGGGCGCGGTGAAGAGTCACACGGCCCGCGGCATGGCCGCACTACGCATGGCACTGGAGCAGTTCTCATGACCTTCCCGCCCGACGACGAGTACGGCGAGTCGCTCCGCCGTGCCCTGCGCGCGGAGGCGGACTCGGTCGTGCCGTCTCCCGAAGGACTCGACATCATCCGCCGGCGCATCGACCAGCGCGGCCTGCGCGGCCTGCGGAACGTGCTGTGGCTGCGGGTGGGCGCCGCGGCCGCCGGAGCCGTCCTCGCGGCGGGCGCGGTCGTGATGCTCGTCCCCGGCCTGCGCGAGCAGGTCGCCGACCGCACCGGTATCGCGGATGTGGGTGACACCCGTGAGCAGGAGCCGCAGAGCTCGACCTGGACGCGGCCGCCCGCCGGCGGGACCGCCTCGCGGCCCGGAGTGGTGATCATCGTCACCACCAGCCCGAGCCCGTCACACGGGCGGACCAGCCCGTCCCCGACGCACCGGCCGGGCCCGGCCACCAAGCCGTCGCCGTCTCCGTCCGACCCCTGCGCGTCGCCCCCGGCGCGGGCCGGAGTGGTCGACCCCGACCCGACCCTGCCCGCGACGTGCCCGCCCACCCGGACGACCCGGCCCACGCCGCCGCCGGCCACGCACACCGCCGCCCCCTCGTCGGCTCCGCCCACGGTGACCGTCACGCCCTCGGCCACCCCCAGTGCCTCGCCCACGGAGGCGGCCACGCCCTACTCGGCCGAGACCCCCACCCCCTGACGGCCCCTGCTGACGATCGCGGTCCTCACCAGCGGCCGCAACGGGCCAGCAGGACGGCCGCCGCGGCCACGCCCGCCGTCGAGGTGCGCAGCACGGTGGGGCCGAGCAGGGCCGGTACGGCTCCCGCCGTGCGGAACCCGGCGATCTCCTCGTCGGTGACGCCGCCCTCCGGGCCGACGATCACCAGGATGTCGCCGGGGACGTCCGGCAGCGTGAGGCGGCTCAGCGGCTCGGCGGCCTCCTCGTGCAGCACGACCGCGAGCGCCGCCGCCGAGACGAGCGAGCAGACCCGTGCGGTCGCGGCCTGCTCGGTCACCTCCGGCAGGTGGAAGCGGCGGGCCTGCTTGGCCGCCTCGCGCGCCGTGCTCCGCCAGCGCGCGAGCGACTTGCCGGCCCGGTCGCCCTTCCACTGCGTGACGCAGCGGGCGGCGGCCCAGGGGACGATCACGTCCACCCCGGCCTCGGTCATCATCTCGACCGCGAGCTCGCCCCGGTCGCCCTTGGGCAGCCCCTGCACGACCACCAGCCTCGGCCGCGGGGGCGGCACCTCGTAGCGGCGCAGCACCGCGGCGGTCAGCGCGTCCTTGCCGGCCGATGTCACCGTGCACTCGGCCACCCGGCCCGCGCCGTCGGTGAGGTCGACCCGCTCCCCCGCCCGCAGGCGGCGCACCGACGCGGCGTGCCGCCCCTCGGGCCCGTCGAGGACGATCGTGTCCCCGGTCTCACCGGCCGCCTCCGACAGGAACACGGGAACGCTCACGACCTCACCGGCCGTTGAAGGCGTCCCGCAGGCGGGAGAAGAAGCCCTGCTGGCCCGGGGAGAACTTGCCGGGCGGCCGTTCCTCCCCGCGCAGCTTCGACAGCTCCCGCAGGAGTTCCTCCTGCTGCGGGTCGAGCTTGGTCGGCGTCTCGACGTTCACATGGATCAGCAGGTCGCCCCGGCCGGTCTCGTTGAGCCGCTGGATGCCCTTGCCGTACAGGGGGATGACCTGACCGGCCTGGGTGCCGGGCCGCACGTCGATGGCCTCCGCGCCGTCGAGGGTGTCGATCGACAGGACGGTGCCGAGCGCGGCGGCGGTCATCGGGATCTGGACGGTGCAGTGCAGGTCGTCGCCCCGGCGTTCGAAGATCTGGTGCGGCCGCTCGACGATCTCCAGGAACAGGTCGCCCGGAGGGCCTCCGCCCGGCCCGACCTCGCCCTCGCCCGCGAGCTGGATGTGCGTGCCGTCCTCGACGCCGGCCGGGATCCGCACCTTGATCGTGCGCCGGGTCCTGACCCGTCCCTCGCCCGAGCACTCCATGCAGGGGTGCCGGATGACGCTGCCGTACCCGCCGCACTGGGGGCAGGGACGCGACGTCATGACCTGGCCCAGGAACGAGCGGGTGACCTGGGAGACCTCGCCCCGCCCGTGACACATGTCGCAGGTGTCGGGGTGGGTGCCGGACGCCGCCCCGGAGCCCTGGCAGACGTCGCAGACCACGGCCGTGTCGACCACGATCTCTCGGGTGGTGCCGAAGGCGGACTCCGCCAGGTCCAGTTCGACCCGGATGGTGGCGTTGCGGCCTCGGCGGGCACGCGAGCGGGGACCCCGCGCGGCGCCGGCGGAACCGAAGAAGGCGTCCATGATGTCGCTGAACGGGAAGCCCCCGCCGAAGCCGCCCGCCCCGGCCGGCCCGCCGCCACTCGCGAACGGATCGGCGCCCATGTCGTACATGCGGCGCTTGCCCGCGTCGGACAGCACCTCGTACGCCTGGTTGATCTCCTTGAACCGCTCCTGGGTCTCCGGATCGGGGTTGACGTCCGGATGCAGCTCACGGGCGAGACGGCGATACGCCTTCTTGATCTCTTCCTGGCTGGCGTCGCGCCGGACGCCAAGGGTCGCGTAGTAGTCGTTGGACACTTATGACCCCGCCAGGATCTGGCCCACGTACCGCGCCACCGCGCGCACCGCACCCATCGTCACCGGATAGTCCATTCGTGTCGGGCCCAGCACTCCAAGCCGGGCCAGTTCCTTGTCGCCCGAACCGTATCCGGCGGCCACGATAGAGGTGCCGCGCAGCCCGCTGTAGGGATTCTCGGATCCGATTCTGACGGTGAGTTCGGACAGCCCGCCGGTCTCGCCCAGCAGGCGCATGAGCACGACCTGCTCCTCCAGCGCCTCAAGCACGTCACGCAGGCCGACGCTGAAGTCGGCGCCCGCCAGATTGGCCGTACCGCCGAAGACGATCTTCTCCTCGTGCCGCTCGACGAGCGTCTCCAGGAGCACGGACATGATGGTCGCCACCACCGGCCTCTCCTCCGGCGGCAGCCGTTCGGGGATGCCGGCCACGGTCTCGGGCACCTGCGAGAGCCAGCACCCGTCGAGGCAGCCGTTCAGCACGGAGCGCAGGTTCGCGATCCGGTCCTCGGCGAGCGCCTCGGGCAGATCGACCACCCGCTGCTCGACCCGCCCGGTGTTCGTGATCAGCACCAGCATGACCCGGCGCTCCGCCAGCGGGACGATCTCCACGTGGCGGACCGACGACCTGGTGAGCGAGGGATACTGCACGACGGCCACCTGCCGGGTGAGCTGCGCGAGCAGCCGTACCGTGCGCATGACGATCTCGTCGAGGTCGACCGCCCCGGCGAGGAACGTCTCGATGGCCCTGCGCTCCGCCCCCGACAACGGCTTGATCTGCGACAGCCGGTCCACGAACAGGCGGTATCCCTTGTCGGTCGGGACCCGCCCGGCGCTGGTGTGCGGCTGCGTGATGTAGCCCTGCTCCTCCAGCGCCGCCATGTCGTTGCGGATGGTCGCCGGGGAGACGCCGAGGTTGTGCCTGTCCGCCAGGGCCTTGGACCCCACCGGCTCGTTGGTGGACACGTAGTCCTCGACGATGGCGCGCAGGACGGCGAGCTTGCGGTCGTCGAGCAATGTGTCACCTCCCTGTGCCCTGGAAACACCGACTCTGGCACTCTGTGTTCCCGAGTGCCAAGTGTACGGCTACCACCGCTCGGCGTGCGATAACGAGCAGACGATCAGGGGCAACACGCCGTGAATCCGGGCGCAACCGGCGGGCCGGCGGCCCGGGATTTGCTAGCGTTCCCCGCATGTACGGGCGGGACGTGCTTTCCGGAGACTGGCGGCGGCCACGGCGGGGGCAGATCCCCGAGATCCCGGCCGAGCCCGATCTCGTGGTCGAGGACGCCGAGGGCCGTTTCTGCGGCGCGGTGGTGGACTGCGACAAGGAGGCCGTGACGCTGGAGGACCGCTTCGGGCGGCGGCGGGTGTTCCCGCTGACCCCCGCCGGGTTCCTCCTCGACGGCAGGCCGGTGACGCTGGTCCGTCCCCAGGCCCGGCCGTCCGGCCCGTTGCGGAGCGCCTCCGGGTCGATCGCGGTCGAGGGGCTGCGCGCCCAGGTCGCCAAGGAGAGCCGCATCTACGTCGAGGGCGTCCACGACGCCGCGCTGGTCGAGAAGATCTGGGGACACGACCTGCGCGTCGAGGGGGTCGTCGTCGAGTTCCTGGAGGGCGTCGACGACCTGCCCGCGATCGTCGGGGAGTTCGGCCCGGAGCCGGGCAGGCGGCTGGGCGTGCTCGTCGACCACCTGGTGCCCGGCTCCAAGGAGAGCCGCATCGCCGCCCGGGTCTCCGGCGCGGACGTGCTCGTCGTGGGGCACCCCTTCGTGGACATCTGGCAGGCGGTCAAGCCCCGGGCGCTCGGCATCCAGGCGTGGCCGGACGTGCCGCGCGGCGTGCCCTGGAAGGAGGGCGTGATCGCCGCGCTGGGCTGGCGGATGGACCCCCAGGAGGCGTGGCGGCACATCCTCGGCCGGGTCACGACCTACGCCGACCTGGAGCCCGAACTGCTCGGCCGCGTCGAGGAGCTCATCGACTTCGTCACCGCCCCCGATCAGTCGGACTGAGGGGTCAGACGGATCAAGGGGTCAGGTCGCGTACGACGGCGTCGGCGAGGAGCCGGCCGCGCAGCGTGAGGACGGCCCGGCCCGCCTTGAACGCCTCGGTCTCCAGCAGCCCGTCCCCCAGCGCCCGCGCGCAGGCCGTACGCGCCTCGGGGGCGAGGTCGGCGAGCGGGAAGCCCGAGGCGAGGCGCAGCTCCAGCATGACGCGCTCGACGGCCCTGTCCTCCGCCGTCAGCACCTCCCGGGCGTGCGCCGGGGAGGTCCCGTCCGCCAGGCGGGCGGCGTACGCGGCGGGGTGCTTCACGTTCCACCAGCGGGTGCCGCCGACGTGGCTGTGCGCCCCCGGGCCCACCCCCCACCAGTCGCCGCCGGTCCAGTAGAGCAGGTTGTGGCGGCAGCGGGCCTCGTCCCCCGCCGCCCAGTTGGAGATCTCGTACCAGCTCAGGCCCTCGGCCGTCAGGGTCTCCTCGGCGATGAGATAGCGGTCGGCGGCCACGTCGTCCTCGGGCATCGGCAGCTCGCCGCGCCGGATGCGGGCGGCGAGCCGGGTGCCGTCCTCCACGATCAGGGAGTACGCCGAGACGTGGTCGGGACCGGCCGCCAGAGCGGCCTTGAGCGAGGCCCGCCAGTCGTCGTCGCTCTCCCCCGGCGTGCCGTAGATCAGGTCGAGGTTGACGTGCTCGAACCCGGCCGCGCGGGCCTCCCGTACGGCCTCGGCGGGCCGGCCGGGGGTGTGCCGCCGGTCGAGGACGGTGAGGACGTGCTCACCCGCGCTCTGCATGCCGAAGCTCATCCGGGTGAAGCCGCCCTCCCGCAGCTCCTTCAGGTAGGCCGGGTCGACGGACTCGGGGTTGGCCTCGGTCGTCACCTCGGCGCCCGGCCGCAGGCCGAACTCCTCGCCGACGGCGTCCAGGATCCGTACGAGGTCGGCGGCGGGCAGCAGGGTCGGCGTGCCTCCGCCGAAGAAGACGGTCTCGACCGGCGGCGCGGCGTCCCCGAGCACGCGCCGGGCCAGCCGCACCTCCTCGATCGCGGTGGCGGCGTAGTCGCGCTGCGCGGCGCCCGGCCCCAGCTCCGCGGCCGTGTAGGTGTTGAAGTCGCAGTAGCCGCAGCGCGTCGCGCAGAACGGCACGTGCACGTAGAAGCCGAACGGACGGGAGCCGAGCCCGTCGAGGGCTCCGGGCGGCAGCGCGCCGCTCGCGGGGACGGGATCGCCGTCGGGAAGCACGGAAGGCACGCCTCCAGTCTGCCGTCACTCGCGCGGTGCCGTTGACGGGGTGATCAGAGGGGTCTACGATCGGCGCAATTTACAGGAAACTTTCCTATAAGTTATCCCGGGAGGCCGGCGTGCTCATGAGAAGGACCCTCGCCGTGGCGGTCGCCGCCACCCTGGCCGCCGGGCTCGCGCCCGCCCAGGCCCAGGCCACGACGGGCGGGGACCGCTACAAACGGGTGGCCTACTTCATCCAGTGGGGGATCTACGGCCGGAATTTCCACGTGCGCGACGTGGACGCCAGCGGCGCGGCGGCGAAGCTGACCCATCTCAACTACGCCTTCGGCTTCGTCGGCCCCGAGGGCACCTGCTACTCGGCCGACCCCTGGGCCGACTGGCAGCGGCCGGTGCCCGCCGAGCAGAGCGTCGACGGTGTGGCCGACGCCGACGACCAGCCGCTCAAGGGCAACCTCGGCCAGCTCAGGAAGCTCAAGGCCCGCCACCCCGGCCTCAAGGTCCTCATCTCCATCGGCGGCTGGACCGGATCGAAGTACTTCTCCGACGCCGTTCTCACCCCCGCCTCCCGGGCCCGGCTCGCCGCCTCGTGCGTCGACCTGTGGCTCAAGGGCGACCTGCCCGGCCTGCCCAGCGGCGCCGCCGCCGGCGTGTTCGACGGCATCGACCTCGACTGGGAATGGCCCGGCTCCTCCGGAAACGACGGCAACGTCATCCGGGCCGAGGACAAGCAGAACTTCACCCTGTTCCTGGCCGAACTGCGCCGCCAGATGCGGGCCCACGACCGGCGCGCCGAACTCACCGCCTTCCTCCCGGCCGCCGCCGCCAAGATCGACGCCGGTTTCGAGGTGAAGAAGGTCTTCGGCCTGCTCGACTTCGCCACCGTCCAGGGCTACGACCTGCACGGGCCGTGGGAGAACCGCACCGGGCACCAGGCCAACCTGCTCACCGACCGCCGCGACCCCGGCCCGGTCAAGTACAGCGTCGACCAGACCGTACGCGACTACGTCGGCCGCGGGGCGCCCGCCCGCAAGATCGTCGTCGGCGTCCCCGCGTACGGGCAGGGCTGGACCGGGGTCGCCTCCGGCGGCGACGGCCGCTACGCCACCGCCGCCGGCCCCGCACCCGGCACCTGGGCCGCCGGCAGCGACGACTACAAGAACCTCGTCGGCAAGCCCGGCAGGCGCTACCGCGACCTGCTCACCGGCGCCCTGTGGCTCTACGACGGCAACGAGTTCTGGTCCTACGACGACCCCGCCGTCATGCTGCGGAAGGCCGCGTACATCCGCCTCAAGGGCCTCGGCGGCTCGATGCTGTGGTCCATCGACCAGGACGACGCCAAAGCCTCCCTCACCTCCGCCCTCTACTCCGTCCTGAGGTGATCCGGCCTGGGGAGGGGGCCACCCCCTCCCCAAGCCGTGACGTCAGGAGGTCAGGGGCTGGTGCAGGTGGCGGTGGGGGTGGCCGCGCTGCCGTTGGCGGTGAAGCCGAACGTCGTGGACGCGCCCGCCGCGATAGAGCCGTTGTAGGACTCGTTGGTGACCGTCACCGAGGAACCGGACGAACTCTGCCGGCCGTTCCACAGGCTGCTGATGGTCTGGCCGCCCGGCCAGGTCCACTTCACGGTCCAGCCGTTGACCGCCGAGCTGCCCGCCTGCACCGTCACCTCGGACTGGAAGCCGCCGCCCCAGCTGTTGATCGTCTTGATCGTCGCCGAGCATCCGCCGGGAACCGGGGACGTCGACGGCGAGGCCGACGGGCTCGCGCTGGGACTCGCACTCGGGCTCGCGCTGGGACTGACACTCGGGCTGACGCTGGGGCTGGCACTCGGGCTGGCGCTGGGGCTGCTCCCGGGGCTGCTGACCCGGTAGACCACGGTGCCATGCGCCGGAACGCTGGCGGAGATCGTGCCGCTCGTGGTGCTGGTCGCGTTGGTCCAGGCGTCCGTCAGCGTCACCGTGCCGCCGGACTTGCCGATGGCGGAGGTGGTCGTCGAGACCGTGGTGGTCGACCCGCCCTGGTTGAACAGGGCGACCGCGACGTCGCCGTTGGCGAGCTTCTTGGCGAGCACGCGCCGGGTGCCGTCGTTGGACACCTGGGTGGCCTGCAGGCCCAGCGAGTCCTGGTTGATCGCGATGAGGTTCTTGTTCTTGAGGATCGTCTGCGTCGCCGAGTCCATGGAGCGGATGTCGTTGCCCGCGATCAGCGGGGAGGCCATCATCGCCCAGAGCGCGAAGTGGCTGCGCATCTCGGTGTCGTTCATGCCGCCCCGGCCGATCTCCATCATGTCCGGGTCGTTGAAGTGCCCGGGACCGGCGTACGAGGCGAGCGGGACGGTGACGTTCACGATGTTCTGGATGCCCATGGGATAGCCGTTGGTCTGGCCCGTGTCCCACTTGTTCGTGATGTCCTCGGTGGTGCGCCACATGTTCGCGACGTCGCCCCAGTTGCGCTGGGGGCCGGTCTTCGAGTGGATGCTGTTGGGGTTGATGCTGTAGACGATCGGCCGGCCGGTCGCCTTCAGCGCGTCGCGCATCTTGGCGAACGTGGCGACCTGGTCGTTGATCGTGCCGTTCGGGGAGCACCAGTCGTACTTGAGGTAGTCGACGCCCCACGCGGCGAACTGCCGGGCGTCCTGCGCCTCGTGGCCCTGGCTGCCGGTCGCGCCGGGGTAGCTGTTGAAGTACTGCGCGCAGGTCTTGTCCACGGGCACCTGGTAGATGCCGAACTTCAGGCCCTTGTTGTGCAGGTAGTCGCCGAGCGCCTTCATCCCGCTGGGGAAGCGGGAGGGGTCGCCCTGGATGTTGCCCGACGAGTCGCGGTTGGGGTTGAACCAGCAGTCGTCGACCACCACGTACTGGTAGCCGAGGTCGCGCAGGCCGCTGTTGACGATGGCGTCGGCCATCTGCCTGATCAGCGACTCGTTGATGTTGCAGCCGAAGGTGTTCCAGCTGTTCCAGCCCATCGGCGGGGTCCTGGCCACCCCGTTCTCCAGTGCCTGCGCCGGGCTCACGGTGGTGAGCGCCACGGCGCCCGACGCGAGGGCCAGCGCCGCCGTGACGGCGGGGACCAGCGTCGTGCGGATGCGTTTCCTGTCCATCGGCATCGCTCCTCAGCGGGTGCGCTTCAACTGACGGGGATGTTAGCGTTAACAACCGCCCGTGATCGTCGCCGATCACGTGCTGGCCATTGCGTATCCCATTGGCGAAGGTCCGGTGGCGACCGCGGACGGCGCCACGGCGCGGAGCCAATCCCATGCGCGGGCAACGGTCAAGACACCCGTGTGCGCGACGCCGGGGCACGAGCCGGGCCGCACCGGCCTGATCTGGGCGCGGGAGCCCCAGGCGGGCCGCCCGGCCGTGGAGCACCGGCTGTAACTTTCACCTCCCGCCCGTCCGGCGAGAGGTGACCGGTTCACGTGCTCGCGCGCCCGCCGTCACACCGTACGGCCGAGGTAGGCGAGCAGGCGCCGACGCGCACGATGGAGATCAGGAAGCGGGGGCCTCGGTGCGGCTTCCGAGCACGCGCTGGGCGACCCTGTCCCACTTCTCGCTGCGGCCGGGCTGGACGAGGATCCGCCGCAGCAGGTCCCCGTCGCCGTGGTAGGCCCGGAACGCCTCGCCGATGGTCACGCCGTCCGCGGGCCGGTCCAGCACCTCGATCTCGTCGCCGGCGCCGAGTTCGCCCTCCTCGATCACGCGGAAGTACGCTCCCGTGCGGCCCGCCTCGGTGAAGCGCCTGACCCAGCCGCGCTCGTCGAGCCAGTTCCGGAACACGACGCAGGGGATGCGGGGATAGGTGACCTCCAGGACGGCGGTGCCGACCCGCCAGCGCTCGCCGAGGAGCGCCCCGGTCAGGTCGGCCCCCGATGTCGTGAGGTTCTCCCCGAACCGGCCGTCGCGCAGGTCCCGGCCCATCCGGGGCTCCCACCAGTCGTAGTCCTCCCGGGCGTACGCGTACACCGCCTGGTCCCGGTGCCCGTGGTTGGCGGTGTCGGCGCGCTCGTCCCCGGCCAGGCCGTTCCCGTGCACGGCGACTCGCCCCTCGGCGCGGCGCTTGTCGATGGCGGTACGCCGGAGGTCGCCGGCCCATTCCGCGTCGACGGCCCGGCCCACGTTCACAGAGAGGATACGCATGGCCAAACGTTAACGGATGGTCATGTTTCCGCGCGATCCCATTAAGTTGTCATGAAACCAGACAGGGAGTTACTTCTTGGTCTTGTCCGGGGCCTCGGAGGAGAGGGCGGCGACGAAGGCCTCCTGGGGGACCTCCACGCGGCCGACCATCTTCATCCGCTTCTTGCCCTCCTTCTGCTTCTCCAGCAGCTTGCGCTTCCGGCTGATGTCACCGCCGTAGCACTTGGCGAGGACGTCCTTGCGGATCGCGCGGATGTTCTCACGGGCGATGACGCGGGCGCCGATCGCGGCCTGGATCGGGACCTCGAACTGCTGCCGCGGGATCAGCTCCTTGAGCTTCTTGGCCATCTCCACGCCGTAGGCGTACGCCTTGTCGCGGTGGACGATGGCGCTGAACGCGTCGACGGTCTCGCCCTGGAGCAGGATGTCCACCTTGACCAGGTCGGCCGCCTGCTCGCCCGACGGCTCGTAGTCGAGCGAGGCGTACCCCCGGGTCTTCGACTTGAGCTGGTCGAAGAAGTCGAAGATGATCTCACCGAGCGGCAGTGTGTAGCGGATCTCGACCCGGTCCTCCGACAGGTAGTCCATGCCCTGGAGCTGCCCGCGGCGGCCCTGGCACAGCTCCATGATCGCGCCGATGAACTCGGCCGGCGCGAGCACCGTGGCCTTCACCACCGGCTCGTAGATCTCGCCGATCTTGCCGGCCGGGAACTCCGAGGGGTTGGTGACGACGTGCTCGTTGCCGTCCTCCATGATCACCCGATAGATGACGTTGGGCGAGGTCGAGATCAGCGACAGGTTGAACTCGCGCTCCAGCCGCTCCCGCACGATCTCCATGTGCAGCAGGCCGAGGAAGCCGCAGCGGAAGCCGAAGCCGAGCGCCGCCGACGTCTCCGGCTCGTACACGAGCGCGGCGTCGTTCAGCCGCAGCTTGTCGAGGGCCTCGCGCAGCTCGGGATAGTCGTCGCCGTCGATCGGATAGAGCCCCGAGTAGACCATCGGCTTGGGATGCTCGTAGCCGCCCAGCGCCTCCGCGGCGGGCTTGACCGCGTTGGTGACCGTGTCGCCGACCCGCGACTGGCGCACGTCCTTCACGCCGGTGATCAGGTAGCCCACCTCGCCGACGCCGAGGCCCCGGTCGGACGGCATGGGCTCCGGCGAGATGACGCCGATCTCCAGCAGCTCGTGCTGGGCGACCGTCGACATCATCAGCACGCGCTCGCGCTTGGACAGGTGCCCGTCCACCACCCTGACGTACGTCACCACACCCCGGTAGGTGTCGTACACGGAGTCGAAGATCAGCGCGCGGGCGGGGACGTCCGGGTTGCCGACGGGCGCCGGGACGTGCTCCACGACGTGGTCGAGCAGCTCCTTGACGCCCGCACCGGTCTTGCCGGACACGCGCATCACGTCGCCGGGGTCGCAGCCGATGAGGCCCGCGATCTCCTCGGCGTACTTGTCGGGCTGCGCGGCGGGCAGGTCGATCTTGTTGAGCACCGGGATGATGTGCAGGTCGGCGTTCATGGCCAGGTAGAGGTTGGCCAGCGTCTGGGCCTCGATGCCCTGCGCCGCGTCCACGAGGAGGATCGCGCCCTCGCATGCCTCCAGCGAGCGCGACACCTCGTAGGTGAAGTCGACGTGGCCGGGCGTGTCGATCATGTTGAGGACGTGGCCGTTCCAGGGCAGCCGCACGGCCTGCGACTTGATCGTGATGCCCCGCTCCCGCTCGATGTCCATGCGGTCGAGGTACTGCGCACGCATCGACCTGTCGTCCACGACGCCGGTGAGCTGCAGCATGCGGTCGGCGAGTGTCGACTTGCCATGGTCGATGTGCGCGATGATGCAGAAGTTGCGGATCAACGCGGGGTCGGTCTGGCCAGGCTGAGTGCGCACCGGAGTCCGTTTCAACAGGGTGTGGTCATACAGGTTTCGAGTGACTGCTGATCGATCGGGCCGCCCTCGCCTCGCGCTCGGCGGGCCCTCTCTCGGCTGGCGGACCAGCCACCCTCCATGGTGGCATGTCCGGGTGCTTGCCTTGACCACCAGACGGACCATCAGACGCGTTCTCCGCTGGACCGCCCTCGTCGCGGCCGTTCCGCTCGCGCTCGGCCTCGCGGCGGCGGCCGCGCTGCGCGTCCAGTTCGCCGGGACACCCGCCGCCTGGACGCGGACCACCGGGCACGACGCCCTGTGGATGGGCCACGCCTGGGTGGACGGCCGCCGCACGGAGGCCGACGTGCGAGCCCTCGCCGTACGGCTGCGCGCGAGCGGGATCAGGGACGTGTACGTCCACAGCGGGCCGTTCAAGTACGACGGGACCCTGCCGCCCGACCGCTACGCCAACGCCGGAAATTTCCTGAAATGGTGGCGCAAGAATCTGCCCGGTGTCCGGGTGTCGGCCTGGCTCGGCCAGACGGTCAACGACAACGGGAAGGCCCACCTGAGCCTGGCCGACGCGGCGGCGCGGGCCCGGATCGTGGCGGGCGCCCGTGACCTTGTCACCCTCGGCTTCGACGGGATCCACTACGACTTCGAACCGGTCTCCGACGGGGACGGGCCGTTCCTCGGCGTGCTGCGGGAGACGCGGCAGGCCATCGGCGCCCGGCTCCTGTCGGTCGCCACCCAGCAGATCGAGCCGCTGACCGGCATGCGCGCCCCCACCGCGCTGGCGATCGGACACGACAAGTACTGGACGCCGGACTACTTCCGGCAGGTCGTGGGCCTGACCGACCAAGTCGCGATCATGACGTATGACTCCGGGACGCCCCTGCCGTCCCTGTACGGCGGCTACGTCGCGCGGCAGACCTCGCTCGCCCTCGATCTCGTGCCCGAGGACAAGACCCTCCTCATCGGGGCTCCGGCCTACCACGACCACGGCATCGCGTACCTCGACTACGCCGAGAGCGTCGAGGCGGCGGCCGAGGGCGCCCGGCTGGCGCTCGGCGAGCACGGGCCCCGCACCGAGTTCGGCCTGGCCCTGTACGTCGACTTCGCGGCCACGGAGGAGGACTGGAGGGAGTACGAGACCGCCTGGGTGCGCGGACGAGCCGGAGGAGGGTCCGCCGAGTCGCTCGGGCGGGCCGATGTGCGGACCACGGCCGTCGTGCCGCGATAGCATGAACACAGGGCGGCCCGTCGTCGCGGATTTGAGCGATGGCCCGGGCTGTTGGTATCCTGTCCAACTGCGTGTGGCGCGCCCTCTCACGAGCCCGCGCGCCCCATCCGACCAAGACTTAACACTGAGGCTTTCTTCGTGGCGAACATCAAGTCCCAGATCAAGCGGAACCGGCAGAACGAGAAGCGCCGGCTGCGCAACAAGGCCGTCAAGTCGTCCCTGAAGACCGCGGTCCGCAAGTTCCGCGAGGCCGCCGACCAGGGCAACGTGGACGACGCCCTCGTCGCGCTCCAGGCCGCGTCCCGGCAGCTCGACAAGGCCGTCAGCAAGGGCGTGATTCACAAGAACCAGGCCGCCAACCGCAAGTCCGCGATCGCCAAGCGCGCCGCGGCTCTGCAGGGCGCCAAGTAGTTCCGCACCGAGCGCACGCCGCATCTTCCCTGATCGGGAGATGCGGCGTTTTCGCGTTTCCGACGCCCGCCCCTGCCCTCTGTACGCGGTGACGTCGGCGTCGCGCTGGGGCGGGGGTCGCTCGATCGGCTCTGCCCGCGAGTCCGTCAGCGGGCGGTGCGGCTGGCGACGATCGTGTGGATGGCTTTCTCCAGCGCGTACCCCGGATCGGCGCCGCCACCCTTGACCTGCTCGTCCGCGACGGCGACCGCCTGGAGGGCGGCGGAGATGCCGTCAGGGCCCCAGCCGCCGAGCTGGCGCTTCACCCGGTCGATCTTCCACGGCGGCATGCCCACGTGACTCGCGAGCTGGCCGCCGCGGAGGTTGCGGGGCGCGCCTCCCACCTTGGCGAGCGAGCGCAGGCCCCCCGCCAGGGCGCTGACGATCAGCACCGGAGCCACGCCCGTCGCCAGGGCCCAGCGGACCTGCTCCAGCGCCTCACCCAACCGGCCTTCCACGGCCAGATCCGCGATCGTGAAACCGCTGACCTCGGCCCGCCCCCGGTAGTACTTCGCGACCGCCGCCTCGTCGATGTTCTTGCCCTGCGTGTCGAACGCGAGCTGGCCGCAGGCCGCCGAGAGCTCCCGCAGGTCACTGCCCACCGCGTCGAGCAGCGCCTGCGCGGCGGCGGGCGAGATCGTGCGGCCCTCCCTGCGGACCTCGGCCTTGATGAAGTCGAGCCGCTCCCCCGCCTTGGTCGGCTTGGCCACGGTCACGACGTCGGCGCCCGCCTTCTTCACCCCGTCGACCAGCGCCTTTCCCTTGACCCCGCCGGGATGGGCCAGCACCAGCACCGCCTCGTCGGCCGGGCGCGCGGCGTACTTCACCACCTCGGCGACGACGTCCTTGGGCAGGTCCTGCGCGGCGCGGATCACGATGATCGACCTGTCGCCGAACAGCGAGGGCGAGGTGAGCCCGGTCAGCTCCCCGGGCTCCACCTTGCCCCCCTGGAGGTCGTGCACCTCCGCCCCCGGGTCCTCGGCGCGGACCGCCGCCACGACGGCCCGGACCGCCCGATCGGCCAGGAACTCCTCGTCGCCGACGACCAGGGTCACGGGTGCTGCGTTCGCCATGGCACGCAGCATGCCACGCCGGCCCGGCGGCGGCACACCCGGCGCCCAGCGCGTTCGCGGCTCCATCCGCCGTCCGGTGGCACACCCGGCGCCCGGCGCGCTCGTCGCGGCCCCGCATCGGCCGTCCGGCTCACGCCCGATGGGAGCGAGCCGGGCGGCCGGGTGACGAGCGCCCCGCCGCGGCCGTCACCGGAGGCCCCCCATCGACGTCACCGCCGGCATGGCCGGGTCCGCCCGCCGAGATGCTTGATGCTAGGCCCGGGTGGACGCAGCGCGGCTCCGGGCCTGGCCGGCCGGCGTCTGGGCCGGCGTCTGGGCGGCGGTCTCCCTCGCCTTCTCCCGCTCCTCCATCTCCTGCGTCCGGCGAGCTGTCCTGGAGAGGTCCTCCAGCTCGTGCGCGGTCTCCTGGAACTCCTGCGCGGCCTCCCTCGTCATCCTGCCGACGAGCCTGCGGCCGCGAAGAGCCATGTCCTCGTAGACCTCGTTGGCTTTGGCGATGGCGTAGGGGCCCACGCCGGCGAGGGCGCAGAATGGCTTGGACATCGTGATCCTCTTGACCGGTGTCGTCACTTGGTCACTCTCCGTTAAGGTCGCTCTGGCGAGGCTGCTCGGTTCCGTCTGTCTTGGTCAGGGGAGGAACGGCACGTCCTCATCGGCAGGCGGAACGGGCCGGTGCTCTCCGGGTTCCGCCGCCGGGGTCATGCCTGGAGTGCGCGCCCGCTCCCCGACAGGCGAGCGCACACCGGCACCATCCCCGCACTCGTCCCAAGGACACCGGGCAGGAAAGCAAGCGCGGATCAAAGAGCGGCGTCGAAGGCCCCCGCACTCACTCTGGAACCGAGACGCATCGCGGTGAGTCTCGCAGGTCCGGCCCACAGGATCGAGGAGTTCCACAGCCTGGGTACCCTGTCCCGCCACCGGACATCTCCGCGGCGAACAGCGCGGCCCAGGCCACCGACCGCCCCCTGTACGGCGCGGCCCTGCGGGAGCTGGAGGACGTACCCCCGAGCTGTGGCCGACGAACGGCTTCCGTTGCCGGCGCGCCGCCGCGGCACAGCCGATGTCCAGTCGGCAGCGGGGGTCATCTGCCGCGTACGACCACGGCGAGACGACCGTGGTCGGCGACGACCGCGATGTCTCCCGACAGATCCGTGCGATAGGGGCGCATGCCGAGGCCGCGCAGGCGGCGGAGCGTCACCTGGGCGGGGTGCCCGTAGTCGTTGACCGCGCCGACGCTGACGAGGGCGGCCCGGGCACCAGTGGCGGCGAGGAACGCCGGCGCCTGCCGGGACGATCCGTGGTGGGGCACCTTCAGCACGTCCACCCGGGGGACGCCACTGCGCAGCAGGGCCTCCTGCGCCTCCGTCTCCAGATCCCCGGCGAGCAGAGCCGCGCCCAGGGGCGCTCCCTGGTCCTCTCGCCTCTCCGGTGCGCCCTCCGCCTCCTGCACCGCGCCTTCCTGCACCGCGCCTTCCTGTGCCTCACCTGCCTGTGCGCCGCCTGCCTGTGCGCCGCCTGCCTGTGCCCCCTCCGTCGCAGGGGTGGCCAAGGCTCCTGGCTCCCCCGAGGGGCCCTCAGGCTCTCTGCCCGTGTGGGCTGTGGCCGTTCGCGGCGCGCCTGACCAGCGCACGAGCAGCACGACGCTGGCGTTGTTGGCGATCGAGCCCTCTCCGGTGCCTTGGGGCGCGGTGCCGGGCTCCGGCGCCAGCACGGTGATCTCGGTGGGCCCGAACCGCCACCGCATACCGCGCACGGCCTGCCACTCCGGGATCCGGGCCGCCTGGAGTTGCCGGGAGACCCGGCCCGCCTCCCCTTCGGGCACCCGGCCCGGGCTGACCACCACCGCGCCGACCGCCCGGCCCCGCAGCACGCCCGGGAGCCCGCCGACATGGTCGAGGTGCGGATGCGTGAGGATGACGAGCGGCACCTGCCGCACGCCGAGGGCACGCAGGCAGCGGTTGGCGGGGCCGGGCGCCGGTCCCGCGTCCACCACCACCGCCCGGCCGGGACCGGCGGCCAGCACCAGGGCGTCTCCCTGCCCCACGTCGCAGGCGACGAGCAACCATCCGGGCGGCGGCCACGGCGAGACCACCGGCACGGCCACGAGAGCGGTGAGCAGCGCCCCCGCCGCGAGCGCGGCCGCGAAGCGCCTTCGCGCGCGGCCCCGAAGAACGACCCAGCCCACCAGCGCCACCGCCGCCAGCCCGGCCAGGCCCGGGGCTCCCCCGGCCACTCGGCGGTGGCGAAGGGAAGGTCGGCGGCCCGCCGCGCCACCGCGATGATCCAGCCGACGGCCCATCCGGCCGGACGCACCAGTAGCCGGGCCAGGTCCATGCTGATCGGGGCGGTCACCGCGGCGGCGAACCCCAGCACGGTCGCCGGGGCGACGGCGGGTTCGGCGAGCAGGTTGGCCGGGACCGCGGCCAGGTCGAGCCGCCCGGACATCAGCACCAGCAGCGGCGTGACCGCCACCTGCGCCGCGACCGTCACGGCCAGCGCCTCGGCGAGCAGACGGGGCATACGGGGCATGCGGCGCTCCAGACGATCCCGCCAGCGCGGCGCGAGGACGAGGATGCCGCCCGTGGCGACGACCGACAGCGCGAACCCCCACTCACGGGCCAGCCCGGGATCGAACACCAGCAGCCCGAGCACGGTCGCGGACAGGGCGGCCAGACCGTCCCTCGTACGGCCCGTGCCGAGGGCGACGGCGGCGACCATCCCCATGGCGAGAGCTCGTAGCACGCTCGGCGACGGCCTGGCCACGATCGAGAAGGCGATCATCGCGATGACCGCGACGACCGCCCGGACGGCGAGGGGCAGCCCGGCGAGGCGGCTCAGTGCGAGCACCGCGCCCGCCACGATGGCCAGATTGGTCCCGGACACCGCGGTCAGGTGGCTGAGGCCCGCGGTCGTCATGTCGAGGCGCACCTCCTCGTCCATGCGGGACACGTCGCCGACGACCAGTCCCGGCAGCAGGCCGCGCTGATCGTCCGGCAGCACGTCGCTCGCCTCGCGCAGACCCGCGCGCAGCACCTCGGCCGCACGCTGCACGGCGGACGGGACGCCGATCGGCTCGGGCGGCCCGCGGACGAGCAGCACCGCGGCGACCGGCTCGCCCGGTCGCGCCGGGCTCAGCCTTCCGCGTAGCCGGACCCGCTGGCTCGGCAGCAGTGCGCGCCATCCGGCGGCGGGACCCAGCAGCACGACGGGGACGTCCACGGCGTACCGCTCCCGAAGGGCCGACACGAGCAGGAGCCTCGCCCGCACCACGGCCGTGTCGCGGCGGGTCACGCCACCCGGGTGCGGCCGGATGCGCGGGTCGTCGGTGATCTCCGCCTCCACGGAGACCACCGCCTCACGCCGGGCCAGATCCGGCACCGGCCCGGTCGTCACCCCGTACACCCTGAACGCCACCACGGTCGCGGTCACCGCCACGGACGCGAGCACGGCGAGCCCGGCCCGCGCGGCGGTGCCCGGCCCTCCCGCCCGCCGTCGTCGCCGGGACGCCGTCGTCCGGAGGACGGCGGCCGCGACGGCGGCGGTCAGCGCCACCGCCACCCCGGCCGCGACCGGGCAGGTCAGCAGCACGACCGCCGCGAGCCACGAGGCCAGCGCCGGAGCCACCAGAGCCACCGGACCCGCGCCTCCCGGAGCCGAGCCCACCAGACCCGAACCTCCTGGACCCGAGCCCACTGGAACCGTGCCTGCCGGACCGGTACTTGCCGGACCGGTACTTGCCGGGCTGCTCCGGTCGGCACGGCCACCGGCCTCGGCCCTGGGCAGGCCGGGCTCGCCTCCGCCGTCCCCCGAGGACGACGCCCTGTGGGAGGGCGTCTCACCGAAGACGGCCGGAAGGGCGGTGGAGAGACGGCGGAAAGGCTCGGCGGGCATCAGACGGTGACCTTGTCGCGGAGCTCGGCGAACTTCCGCTCCCCGATGCCGGGGATGTCCTTCAACTGGTCGACGCTCTGGAAGCCCCCGCGGGCGTCGCGGTAGTCGACGATGCGTTGCGCGATCACACCCCCGACCCCGGGCAGCGCGTCGAGTTGCGCGGCGGTGGCGGTGTTGAGGTTGACGACTGCGCCTCCCGGCGTTTCCACCCCTCCCGGCGGGGCGTCCGGGCCGGCCGCCGTGCCGGACTGGGCCGGGCTCCCCACGGTGATCTGCTCGCCGTCCACCACGTGCCGGGCGAGGTTGACGCCGCCCGGGCTCGCTCCTTTGCGGACGCCTCCCGCCGCCTCGATCGCGTCCGCCACCCGCGCGCCCGGCGGAAGGACGAACACCCCTGGCCTGCGGACCTTGCCGGTCACGTAGACCACGACCCGCGCCGCCGGCCCGGAGGACGGACCGCCGGATCCACCGGCCCCCGGCGTGTAGGCCGTCGCGCGCTGGTCTCCGGTCTGCTCCGATGCCGGATCCCGGCCCGGGCCCGTTTCCGTGGTCGCAGATGTCGCAGGAGGCTGGCCTGGGCCAGGTTTCAGGTTGGCGGCGGCCGGGAGCGGAGGTGCGACGGGTTCGGCCACCGCCCGTGACCGCCACACGACCACCCCGGTGACGACGACGGCGAGCAGACCGGCGGCCACCAGCACCCGCAGACCTGGCACCCCTGGATCCATCCGCGCCAGGGCCCGGCCCAGCGACGCCCGCTCCAGCACGGGTTGCGCGAACGGCTCGCCGTCCTCCTCTTCCGGCGGCAGGACCGTCCCCCGGTGATCGTGGTCATCACGCTCGCGGGTCTCTCCCGCCGGATGAGGGGCGCCGAACGACGGCGGCGGGCCGGGCGGGGACGGCACCGATCGCAGGCGCGCGGACGGCGGGACCGGATCCGCCGGTCGCAGCAGCCCAAGCAGGCGAGACTCACCGACGGCGACATCGCGTACGGCTCCGCGGAACTCCTTGCTCAGCACGCCATGGACGGTAGACACGCGGCGTACGCCCGGCGGCTCCCGAACGCGGTTCTGTGGACAACCATCGGACCCGCACCGGCACCGCGAAAAGCGCCGCCCACGCGACGCGACGCCCCTGCACTACGGACACGCGCCGCACGCGACGTGCGAGGGCGGCGGCGACCGCGCGTACAGCGTGGATCAGTCCGCGACGCCGGGGGCGATGGTGACGCCGAGCACTCCGGGCCCGGTGTGGGCGCCGAGGACCGGCCCGATCTCGACCACCCACATCCGTACCAACCTGGGCAGCCGCGCCGTCAGGCCCTTCATGAGCGCCTCGGCCCGCTCGGCCGCCATCAGGTGCTGCACCGCGACGTCGACCGGCCGTTCGCCGGCCTCCTCCACCACCAGGTCCTCCAGGCGGGCGAGGGCGCGGCTCGCGGTGCGGACCTTCTCCAGCACGGTGATCTCGCCGTCGGCGAGACGCAGCAGCGGCTTGATCGACAACGCCGAGCCCAGGAGGTTGGCCACGCGGCCGATGCGTCCGCCACGACGGAGATATTCGAGTGTGTCGACGTAGAAGACCGTCTCGGAGGCGGCGGCCCTGCCACTCGCCACCGCGGCCACCTCGGCGGCGGGGGCTCCCGCTCCGGCCGCCCGGGCGGCGGCGAGAACCGCGAACCCCAGTCCCATCGCGATCGACCGGCTGTCGACCACCTGGACCGGTACGGGCGCCTCCCGGGCGGCGAGGCGGGCGGAGTCGACGGTGCCGGACAGCGCACCGGACAGATGGACGGAGACGATCTCGGTGGCGCCTGCGGCGGCCGCCCGCTCGTACGCCTCGGTGAACCGCTCGGGAGACGGGCGGGAGGTGACGATCGGCGAGCGGCCCTGCAGGGCGTGCGCGAGAAGCCCGGCGTCGAACGGGGTCACGTCGTCGATCTCGTGATCCCCGAGGATCACCTGAACCGGTACGACGGTCACGTTCCATCTGCCGGTCGCCTCTGCGCCGAGATACGCCGTGGAGTCTGTGACGACCGCGACGGATGGTGACATATCGCGAGATTACCCGGCGGTGATCGCCCTAGCCTGGCTGAACTTCGTCTCCTACTCGCAACTCGCCGAGATTCGTGGGCACCAGGCGGACGCCGAACCAGGTGTTTCCGTCCCAGCGGCGGTGTTTGGCCAGGGTGCGCAGGGGCTCCTTGCCGCGCTCCTGAGTGGTCGGGTCCCAGATGGTGGCGGCGCAGCGGTCGCACAGCATCGAGACGCGGCAGTCGATCTCGCCGATGCGGACCGACGTCCAGACGTCCTCCGCGAAGGGTTCCGCGCCCTCGACGATGAGGTTGGGCCTGAAGCGGGCGACGTCGAGGGGGTGCGGGGGAGGCTCCTGGCGTTCCATCGCGCCTTCGGCGATCCAGTCGTCCAGGCGCCGGAGCGAACTCCTGGAGACGAGATGGAGGGGCCCGTCCCAGAGGCCGCCGGTGTGTGCGGCGAGGGTCCGGCGTTCGGGTTCGTCCAGCCAGACGAGGCGGGCGGGCTTGCCGAGCAGGCGGGTGAACCATTCGTGGGCGTCGGCGTGGGCGAGCACGGCTCGGTCGAGGGTGGAGCAGCTCAGCGAGATCGTGTCGCCGGCGGCCGGGGGAACCTTGAGTTCGCCCATGTCCTTCGCCGACAGGTGGAGGCCGCCTTCGGGCGTCTCCACGGCCGAGACCGAGAGGAGCCGGGGGTGTTCGCCCACCCAGATCAGTTCGCCCATCGGGTCGACCACACCCCAGCGGCGGTCGCCTTCCAGACCCCAGGGCAAGACCTTGGCAGAGAGGCGGGGAATGCCTTTGCCGGACTTGATGGGGTAAGTGCGGATCTCGGCGAGTTCCATTGGACAAGGATAGAAGAAAGCGCTCTCTCGGGGTACGGGAGCGTGTCCACGGGGTGCCGGAGCGGGGTCTTCGGCCCCTCTGAAATGTGCGTTTCCCGTGCTCTTCGACGTGGCGGCGGGGACCGTCCGCCGGTAGTCCGGGAACCGCTTTCCGTGAAACTCTCATCGCGGGCGCCGCCGGAGGACTCGGCGTGCCGGTGGCGCAGCGCCTCCCCGGCCGGGCCGGGTGCGCCGGCGCCGCCCGCAGCCGGCTCACAGCCCGGGCCTTACCGCGCGAAACTCAATGCACAGAACTCAATGCGCAGGACGCTACGCGCGCAGAACTCAACGCACAGAACTCAGTGCGCAGGGCTCACTGTACGGGGACGCCGCCCCGCCAGACGCGCCGCGGCTTCAGGCCGAACGACCAGGCGAAGGCGCCCTCGTGGTCGGCGTCCCACTGCACGATGTCGGCGAGACGGCCGGGGGCGAGGATGCCGCGGTCCGGCGCGCCGAGAACCTGGGCGCCGCCCAGCGTGGCCGCCCGCAGCGCGTCACCGACGCTCATCCCGAACGCCGCCACGGCCAGGCTGATCACCAGGGACATGGAGGTTATGCCGCAGTGGCCGGGGTTGTGGTCGCTGCCGAGCGCCACGGGCACGCCCTGGGCCAGCATCCGGCGCACCGGCGGGAGATGCCCCACCTGGAGCGCCGCGCCCGGGCAGACGACCGCGGGCACGCCGTACCTCGCCATGAGGGCGATGTCCTCGTCGGAGGCGTGGTGGAGCAGGTCGGCGGAGGCGCAGCCCATCTCGGCGGCGAGCTGGACGGCGCCGCGGCGGTTGTACGCGCCGGCGTGGACCCGCGGCAGGAGCCCGACGTTGCGGCCGGAGGCCAGCACCCAGCGGGCCTCCTCGGCGGTGAAGTGGCCGTCGTCGCAGTAGACGTCGACGCTGTCGGCCCCGGCTCCGGCGGCGTCAGCGCACCAGGAGGCGACCGCCTCGACGTAGTCGCGCTGGCGGCCGAAGTACTCGGGCGGCACCACGTGGGCGGCCAGGAACGTGACGTGGACCCGCGGCATCATCGGCTCTTTCTCGAGCTCGCGCAGGAGCCGCACGTCGGCGAGCTCGCCGTCGCGGGTCAGGTGGTAGCCGGTCTTGGCCTCGACGGTGGTGGTGCCGCTGAGCAGCCACTCGCGCAGCCGCTCCCGCACCCCGTTGCAAAGGGTCCAGGGGTCGGTGCCGCGGGTCACCGTGACGGTCGAGCCGATGCCGCCGCCCGCCGCCGCGATGGCCGAGGAGCTGGAGCCACCAGAGCGCATCGCCATCTCGGCGTACCGGTTGCCGGCGTACACGGGATGGGTGTGCGCGTCGATGAGGCCGGGCGTGACGAGCGCTCCGCCGAGGTTCTCCACGTGGTCGACGTCGACGATGTCGTCGACGACCCCCGGAACGCTCTGCGGGAGGTCCGCGGCGCGGCCCACCCAGGCGATGCGGTCGTTGTGCACCAGGATCGCGGCGTTGCTGCACACATCGTGCCCGGTCCACAGGCGGCCGATGTTGGTGAGAAGGCGAACGGTCATCCGACCACCTGCCGGTCACCCCTGGACGTCGAGCGGCCCCAGCCGGTGGGCTCCGGGCCCGCCGTGTCCGCTTCGTATTCGGACGTCATTGGGGGTCTCCTGCCTCATCGCGCACGGGGTTGTTGTGCGATGACCCTACCGCCGGGGTGTCGAACCCGGGCGATTCAGTTCAGTTACGGTATTTCACGGGTGGGTTCGATGTACAGGGTTATCGACAAGAACCCACGTCAGCCTCGCCAGCACCGAGACTTACCAGTTGTTTCACGCGCCGTGGCGAGGTTCGGACGCCCAGCTCCGACCCGGTGTCCGCGAGCGCCTGCGGAAGGGTGACCACGCTGCCTGGAGACATATTCCACCCACGCCATAAGGTCCCATTGGGCTTTCCTTATCATACCAAGGGCATGCCTTGACGGGCCACCGACACGCCGAGGCGGCCCGCCGGGAAGGGCGCGGATCCAGCGGATCAGACGGTCCGGACCAGAGCGGTCCGGACCGGATCAGACGGTTTCGACGGGCTTCGCCACCCTGTCGAGCTCCGCGTAAAGGTCGGCGAAGACCCGCGCGTGCAGGATCGTGCCGTCGCCGGTGTGCTCCAGCGACAGCACCTCGCCCTCGCTGTGCGCCCGCGCGACGAGGTCGCCCCTGTCGTACGGCACCAGCATCCTGACCTCGTGGTCGAGGCGGGGGAGCTCGCGCTCGATCATCGCCATCAGCTCGCCGATCCCGGACCCGGTCCGGGCGGAGACGACGATGCTGTGCCGTTCCTTCATGGTCAGCCGGGTCAGCACGACCGGGTCGGCGGCGTCGGCCTTGTTGACAACGATGATCTCCGGGATGTCCCGCGCGCCCTCGATCTCCGCCAGCACCTCGCGGACGGCGGCGATCTGCGACTCGGGGTCGGGGTGCGATCCGTCCACCACGTGCAGGATCAGGTCGGCGTCGGCCACCTCCTCCAGCGTCGAGCGGAACGCCTCGACGAGCTGGTGGGGCAGGTGCCGTACGAACCCGACGGTGTCGGCGAGCGTGAACAGCCGGCCCTCGGGCGTGCGGGCCCTCCGCACGGTGGGGTCGAGGGTCGCGAACAACGCGTCCTCGACCAGCACTCCCGCGCCGGTCAGCCGGTTGAGCAGCGACGACTTGCCGGCGTTGGTGTATCCGGCGATCGCCACCCCGGGCACCTCGCGGGCCTGCCTGCGGTGCCGCATGGTCTGCCGGGCGGTGGACATCTCCTTGATCTGCCGCCGCAGCTTGGCCATGCGCTCGCGGATCCGCCGCCGGTCCAGCTCGATCTTGGTCTCACCGGGGCCGCGGCCGCCGATGCCGACGCCGCCGGCGGCCCGGCCGCCGACCTGACGTGACAGGTTGCCGCCCCAGCCGCGCAGGCGCGGCAGCAGGTACTGCAGCTGCGCCAGCTCGACCTGGGCCTTGCCCTCGCGGCTCTTGGCGTGCTGCGCGAAGATGTCGAGGATCAGCGCGGTCCGGTCGATGACCTTGACCTTGACGACCTCTTCGAGCTGGCGGAGCTGACCGGGGGTCAGCTCGCCGTCGCAGATCACGGTGTCGGCCCCGCTGGCGGCCACGATGTCACGCAGCTCGACCGCCTTGCCGGAACCGATGTAGGTGGCGGGGTCGGGCCGGTCACGGCGCTGGATCAGACCCTCCAGCACCTGTGATCCGGCGGTCTCGGCGAGGAGCTTCAGCTCCTGCAGCGAGTTCTCCGCGTCCGCGGCCGTGCCGCCGGCCCAGACGCCCACCAGCACGACGCGCTCCAGCCGGAGCTGGCGGTATTCGACTTCGGTGATGTCTTCGAGCTCTGTCGACAGACCCACTACGCGACGCAGCGCCTGGCGCTCTTCCAGGTCGTAGTCGCCCACGGCGAGGTCTTCGGGCTCGTATCGCATATATGTCATCTCTACTAGACAGAACAGTCGGACGCCCCGATGCCTTCCCGCACGGACGTCTTCTGTCGATGGTGACACGAGGTCCCGGAGTGACGCACTCCCTTATGCCCGGAGCCGGTCCAGGAGTCGCGCGCTCTGCCCGGCCCAGTAGTCCAGTCCCAGGCGGACGTGGGTCTCGTGGGCCCGGCGCGCATGGTCCAGGGCCCGTTCCCGGTCGCCCGTCGCCTCCGCCAGCAGCGCCAGCGCCTGGTGGATGGAGCCCCAGCCGGCCGTGCCGCTGCCGTGCAGGGCCAGCCGGTCTCCGTACGGCGCGAGCCTTTCGTACAGGCCCGAGGGATCGGGGACGCCGAGCTGGGCCGTGACGTACGACCAGACGACGGCGACGAACTCCCCCGACCAGTCGTCGGGGATTCCGGTGCCCCATCGGGCGACCAGGCTCGCGGCCAGCTCGCGGTCGCCCACGTCGAGCGCGGCGAGCACGGCTATGGGACGCAGCGGGTCGTTGTGCGGCTGCGCCGCCGCCGTGACGATCTCGTCGAGGATCTCGGCGACCCTGCCCTGTCCCCGCCGGCAGGTGTAGAGCATGGTCGGCCGCACGTTGCCGAGGCCCCACATGCTGCTGTCGCCGAAGACCTCGCCGAGTTCACCGGCGATGCGCTCGACCTCGTCCCAGCGGCCCTCCAGGGTCAGCCGCGCCGCCTGGGCGATCCGCACCATCGCCGTCAGCTCGGCGCTCCTGACCTCCTGCAGCAGGTGCTCGGCGCGGGCCAGATCGCGGTCCCACTCGGCCAGTTCGCCCGCCCTGAACAGGCACGCCATCCGGTGCACCCGGGCCACGATCTCGGCCGTGGCGGGCAGGCCGGGCACCGCGAGCATCTCCTCGGCGGCGCGGCGGCGCTCGTCCTCCCGCTCCGGCACCCAGGACGCGATCATGTAGTTGTTGAGCACCTGGAGGAGCAGGGCGGAGTCGCCCGTCCTCCGGGCGATCCCCAGGGCCTCCACCACCATCGCCTCGCCCTCGGCCCGGCGCGGCCCGTAGTTGAGCTCGATGCCGAGGGTGCCGAGCAGCGCGGCCCGGCGGGCGTCGTCCAGCGGGCCCGCCAGCAGCTTTTCGAGCAGGGCGACCGTGTGGTCGTCGACCACGCCGTACGACCGCCAGTTCCAGACGCTGAGGGTGCCGAACACCGCGACGGCCTCCACCAGGGCCTCCCGGTCGCCGGTGTCCTCCGCCAGCGCGATGGCCTCCTCCAGCGCCGCCCGGGCCCGCGCGACGTCCCCGACCACCCGCAGCGACCGGCCGAGCTCGATCAGCAGGCGGCACCGCCGGGCCGGGTCGCGCCTGCCGAGGGCGAGCAGCGCCTTCTCCCACAGCTCCACCGCCTCGTCGTACGCCCGCTGCGCGGTGGCCTGCCTGGCCGCCCGGGCGGCGTAGCCGACGGCCTTGTCGGCTCCGCCGACGCGCGCCGCCATGGCGAAGTGGTGGGCGAGGACGGGCAGGCGCGCCGTCCCGTCGCCGCCGGGGAGCGCCGACGGCAGGGACTCCAGGGCCTCCGCCACGTGCAGGTGGAGCCGGGCCTTGTCGAGACGGCCGAGCCCGGCGTAGAGCGCGTCGCGCACCAGCGCGTGCGAGAAGCGGTAGTCGAAGCCGTCCGGCGCCTCGGCCAGGATGCCGACGGCGACGGCGGGCTCCAGCAGCGACATCACCTCTTCCGCGGGGGTCCGCGTGAGCGCCTCCAGCACGTCGAGGCTGACGTCGCGGCCCAGGACGGCGGCTCGGCGCAGCAGTTCCGTGGTGGGCCCGGGCAGCCGCGCGACCCTCCGCCCGATGACCTCCATGACGCCTTCCGGCACGCCCAGCGAGGCGGCGTCGAGCCGGTGCTCGCTGCCGAGCAGCCGCAGCAGCTCCCCGAGGTAGAAGGGGTTGCCGCCGGTGCGCCGGTAGAGCAGGCCGGCGAGCGCGGGGTCGGTCAGGTCGTGCCGCCGCAGGAACGCCGCGACGTCCTCGGCGGTGAACGGCCTGAGGGTGAGGCGTTCCGCTCCGGGCTCGCGGGTGAGGGCGGCCAGCGCGTCACGCAGCCGCTCGGGCTCCCTGCCCGGCTCCGGCCGTACGGTGGCCAGCACCAGCACGGGCCTGCGGTGCAGCTCGGCGGCGAGGAAGCCGAGCAGCCGCAGCGAGGCCGCGTCGGCCGCGTGGAGGTCGTCCAGCACCACCAGCGTCGGCGTGCCGGACCGCGCCAGTGCGGCCAGCACGCCCTCGTACAGCTCGAAGAGCGCGGCCTCGGGGTCGGCCGGGGCGTCGGCGCCCTCGCCCGCGAGGAGCCGCGCCGCGGCCCGGCCCCGCTCCCCCAGCTCGCGCAGCGCCTGCAGCCACGGCCAGAACGGCGGGGCGGCCTCGGCCTCCACGCAACGGCCCCAGACGACCGCGACGCCGCGTGCCTCGGCCTCCTCGGCGGCGAGCTGGGCGAGCCTGGTCTTGCCGATGCCCGCCTCACCGGTCACCAGCAGCACGCCGCCGCGGCCCCGCCGTACGCCGCCGAGCCGCTCGCCGAGACGGGCGAGCTCCTGCTCGCGGGCGATGAACGCCGACGACGACGCCGGCGACGCCGCGGGCGGCGGCTCGGGGGCCGGCTGGGGCGCGGGCGCGGTGAGGGCCGCCTCCCGGGG